>NZ_JASJOO010000002.1:600000-1200000 GCF_030070105.1 Bermanella sp. WJH001
GTCTTGAGTGATCAATACTTGCTTGCCATCTGCATCGTGACCGTACATAGGTACGATTTCGTTAGCGAAATCACCTTCGTCAGTCGCTTTTTGCGCTAGACGGTGTGAACGCTCAGCAAATGCGTCTTGTTGCTCACGAGTAATACCATGCATTTTACCTAACATTTCAGCCGTTAAGCCCATCATGTTAGATGCTTTAGCAGAGTACTTAGAAGACGCAGGGTTATGGTCAAAACCATGCTGCATGTTCACGTGACCCATGTGCTCAACACCACCAACAACAAATACATCACCGTTGCCAGTTTGAATCGCTTGTGCCGCAGTGTGGATTGCAGACATTGCAGAACCACATAGACGGTTAACAGTTTGTGCAGCCGCTTCTTTTGGAATTGAAGTCATCAAAGAAATTTGACGAGCAACGTTAAAACCTTGTTCCAAAGTTTGGTTTACACAACCCCAAATTACATCTTCAACGTCTTTTGGGTTAGCGTTCGGGTTACGCTCAAAAAGAGCGTTAATTAGGTTTGCAGAAATGTCTTCTGCACGTACATTGCGGAAACAACCGTTACGAGAACGGCCCATCGGCGAACGTACTGCGTCAATTACAACTACATCGTTATCTTCGTAGCTCATATGTATTCTCCTAGTCTCGTTCGCAATTAACCGAAGTAGCTTTCGCCATTAGCGGCCATTTCACGCATCTTGTCAGTCACGTGGTATAGAGGGCTAATGTCTTTGTACTTGTCAGCAAGTTCAACGAATTTAGCAAGACCAACTGTATCGATGTAACGTAGAGCACCACCACGGAATGGAGGGAAGCCAATACCAAATACCAAAGCCATATCCGCTTCAGCAGCTGTATCTACGATGCCTTCTTCAAGACAACGAACTACTTCGTTACACATTGGAATCATGCAGCGAGCAATGATTTCGTCAGCATCGAAGTCACGTGCTTCACCCAATACAGGTGCAAGCATTTCAAGAATCGCTTCGTCGAATACTTTCTTCGGCTTGCCTTTCTTGTCTTCTTCGTACTTGTAGAAACCTTTTTTGTTCTTCTGACCGTAGTATTCGTTTTCGAATAACACGTCCATAGCAGACTTAAAGTCAGCCTTCATGCGCTCTGGGAAACCTTCCGCCATAACATCGTTAGCGTGTTTACCAGTATCGATACCTACAACGTCCATTAGGTAAGCAGGACCCATAGGGAAACCGAATTTCTCCATTACTTTATCTACTTGACGGAAATCAGCACCGTCACGAAGAAGTGCAGCAAAACCACCGAAGTAAGGGAAAAGAACACGGTTAACTAGGAAACCAGGGCAATCGTTAACAACGATTGGGGTTTTACCCATTTTCTTAGCGTATGCAACGGTTGTAGCAACTGCTTTTTCAGACGTCTTCGCACCACGGATAATCTCAACAAGAGGCATCATGTGTACTGGGTTGAAGAAGTGCATGCCTAGGAAGTTTTCAGGACGCTTAACGCTCTGAGCTAGGAAATCGATAGAAATAGTAGACGTGTTAGAAGCAACGATCGCGTTTTCGCTTACGTGGCTCTCAACTTCAGCTAGTACGATACCTTTAACTTTAGGGTTCTCTACTACTGCTTCAACAACAACATCAACGTCGCCGAATTCAGCATAAGAAAGAGTAGGACGAATGCGGTTTAGAGCTTCACCCATTTCAAGCGGCTTCATTTTCTTACGCTCTACACGCTTAGAAAGAAGTTTGTTCGCTTCGCTTAGGCCTAATTCAATACCCGCTTCCGCGATGTCTTTCATTAGGATTGGCGTGCCTTTAAGTGCAGAAACAAACGCGATACCACCACCCATGATACCTGCACCCAATACTGCAGCCTTGTTAGTAGGCGTAGCAATGGCGTCATATTCTTTGGCTTTTTTCTTCAACAACTGATCGTTATTGAACAAACCAATAAGCGCTTGAGACTCAGTTGTTTTAGCAAGTTTCGCAAAACCTTTCGCTTCCACTTCAAGTGCTTTATCGCGACCGAAGTTTGCAGCTTTTTGCATGGTTTTAATTGCTTCAACAGGAGCTGGGTATTGACCCTTAGTTTGACCAGCCACGAAACCTTTAGCAGTTTCGAAAACCATCATTTGCTCCATTGCTTCAAGCTTAAGCTTAACAAGCTTCTCTTCGCGCTTAGCTTTCCAGTCAAGGCTACCAGCGATTGCATCTTTAACCATTGCAATAGCAGTATCTTTTAGAGCTTCAGCTTTAACTACGGCATCAACAGCACCGAATTTAAGCGCTTTATCAGCACGGTTCTCTGCACCCATGCAGATCCACTCGATTGCGTTATCGGCACCGATAACACGAGGAAGACGCACAGTACCACCGAAACCTGGGTAGATACCTAGTTTAACTTCAGGTAGACCTACTTTCGCTTTCTCTGACATCACACGGAAGTCAGTCGCTAAACACATTTCAAAACCACCACCCAAAGCGATACCGTTAATAGCAGTAACCGTTGGGAATGGCAGATCTTCAATTGCATTAAAAATCTGGTTCGCTTCAAGAATCCACTTGATAATAACTTCGTCTTCTTGCTTGAAGTTATCACCGAATTCAGTGATATCAGCACCTACGATGAAACAATCTTTACCAGAAGTAACAACAAGACCTTTAACGTCTTTATTACCTTGTAGTGCTGCAGCAGAAGCTTTTAAATCTTCCAAAGTAACACGATCAAACTTGTTTACAGATTCACCTTGTAAATCGAAGTTTAGTTCGGCGATGCCGTCTTCGAGTAGCTTAACCGTGATGGCTTTACCTTCGTAAATCATCAACAAATCTCCACGCTAAATTTAGCTGAGTGAACACAGCTTGAATAAAAAGCACTTAGCAAACACAAGGTTTAATAAGTGCTTTAAACTTCAAAACTGCTACTTACGGGCATTTGGTTGAAAAACACCCAACTAACCTAATTCATACGCCCGTTTGAATTTGGTAGCAGAACCTTCGTAAATCTGGCCTTAAATGTCAACCATTTCCGCATTATTTACTTAAAATCCCACTAAAACAGGTTGTTTTTTGTCCACTTCGTTTCATAAAAAGCAAATGTAATGGCATATATGACCATAGACGAAAGTAGCAAAAAATGTTGATATCCTATCTCACGGAGCTAAATTTTTTGCCGTTTTGTCAAGAAAAACCAACATTCAACTGAAGCTTTTATAAGTAAATGTGATAAAGGCCAAACTCCCCTTTGACTTGTAGGCAAAAACAAGCAAACTGTGAACAAAATAATAAAAGATGCCCTCAGGATTCAAAATGATAAAAACAGCCCTGAAAAAGGTGTGCAGTGCTTTTGCGATATGCTTTTTGCTTGCCGCTAATCCTGCTACAGCCGATGCCGATACAAATGACACGCTAAAACAGCTTTACGAGATGCGAACACTCACGTTTGCCATCTTAAGTGACTACTACATGTTTAGTGGTCTTGAAGGTGACTCACGCTACAACCGCGAAATAGAGTCCAATGTAAAACAGTTTGAGCACCGCCTATCTAAAATCACCGACAGCGCCGCCCCAACGGCTAAATTGGCCAGTCTTGCAGCCGCATTAAGTGAATGGCAAAACTTCAATCGTTTACTTGAAACCAATCGCGCTGACTTCTTAACTCAAGGTTACGCCAATGCTCGATTAGTATCCGAGTTAAGTAATGAAGGTATCGCCTTAAACAAAAGCCTTGGCAAGGTTTATGACGCCCTTATTGAAAAAAGTGGCATCAAACTATCTGAACTTACACAACAAACCCGTGCAATGGGCCTTATCATTCAAGCGCTGACTGCCGAATACGCTGCTCGCAGTACGTCAAGCCTTGGGCAAGTAAACGTAATCACCATTAACGATGGCGGCATGGAGAATCAAGGTAAAAACTTCACGGCCCTACTTAATAAACTTAAAGAGCAAGGCGCGAACGAAAAACGCATCTACAAACTCGTTGACCAAGTAGAGGTGAAGTGGGAATTCATTGCTAAATCCATTGCCAACTACAACGAAAATGCTGTGCCATTTATCGTGAGCAGTTACGGCGATCGAATCACAAGTGATTTAGAATCAATTAACGAATATTACACTCAAAACTTACAGGCTAAAAAATAGCCTGTAAGTTTTGTAAGTATTCTTTGAGTTTTACGGCATCAAACTCTTTACCGTTTTCATTCCAGATAACTCGGCTTGATACAGGTGTTCGCTCGATCGCGTTCACCTCAACGGGTAAAGTCTCAACTATTTGTTTTATCTTCTCTAAATCCACTGGCATCTCTTTGCCATACCAGCTCCAGCCTTGGGGCAACCCCTCTTGCAGCCAAGCGTCTGTTTTGACAATTGCCCAAGTGACTTTATCGGTTTTATTGGGTTCAGGGTTAAACCACTCATAGGTCACACCTGGCACATCATCACGAATACCGCTGTTTTTTGGCTCTGCTTTTAGAGTTTGCAGGCGCACTTTCATGCCTGCCATTAACGCTTCGCGTCGCCACTTTGCCAGTTTTTGATCACGGGGACTGGGGCGAATCCACATAACACTGCCCACAATCGCCAACGCAATGAAGGCCATCGCTATCCAAATACCCATTATGCATCCCCCTCCTTCATGGCTTCTAGCTCCATCCAGCGCTCGACTTTTTCATCTAGCTTTAATTGAGTCTCTTCAAGCTTGGCAAGGGTTTTGGTTACATGATCATTATCTTTTAGATAAAAATCACCGTCACTTGTTTCAGCCGTTAAGCTTTCTACCGCTTGCTCTAAAACTTCAATTTCAGCAGGCAAACCATCTAACTCTAATTGAATTTTGTAGCTTAATTTTTTGCTTGGTTTAGGCTTCTCAACCACTTCTTTTTTAGCTTGAGCCGCTTGTTTCGCTGACTCTCTTATGGAGATATCTTCGTCTTTAAGTCGATTACCTCGGGCATACCATTCGCTATATCCACCTACATGCTCAGAAATTTGGCCATCACCATCAAATGCATAAAGTGACGTCACCACATTATCTAAAAAAGATCGGTCGTGGCTGACAACTAATAGAGTGCCTGGGTATTCCATTAAGCGGTTTTCTAGCATTTCAAGGGTTTCAACATCCAGGTCGTTGGTTGGCTCATCCAGCACCAGCATATTTGAGGGTTTGCTAAATAATTTTGCCAGCATCACTCGACTGGTCTCGCCACCTGACAATGCTTTAACGGGTGTACGGGCACGTTGAGGCGAGAATAAGAAATCACTTAGGTAACTCAAAATATGGCGAGAGCCATTGGCCGTATCAATAAATTCACGACCTTCAGCTAAGTTATCAACCACATTTTTTTCAAGATCCAAGCCTGCACGCAGCTGATCGAAATAGGCCACTTCAAGCTTAGTGCCTTGTTTGATCGTACCGGATTGAGGTTGTAATTGATCAAGTAACAAACGCAACAACGTACTTTTACCGCACCCATTAACACCCAGTAACCCAATTCGATCACCGCGCTGAATCAAGGTCGTGAAGTCATCAATGATGTTTTTATTTTCAAAACCATAACTAATGTTACGAGCATCAATCACTATTTTGCCCGACTTATCAGAGGCATCCATTGTAAAGTCTGCTTTACCTTGGCGGTCGACACGGGCGCTACGCTCGTTACGCATGGCTTTTAAAGCTCGCACACGTCCCTCATTACGAGTACGACGCGCTTTGATGCCTTGGCGAATCCACTTTTCTTCTTCAGCTAAACGTTTATCAAAGAGTGCGTTTTCTTTTTCTTCATCTTCAATACGCTTCTCACGCCACTCAACCAAACCTTCGTAGTCACTGCCGTCGTAGCGATAGATATTGCCACGATCCAAATCGATCACTTGTTTAGCTACTTTTTCCATGAACGCCCTATCGTGCGTCACAAACAGAACCGCTCCGGGGAAATCCGCCAGCTGCTCTTCTAACCATTCAATCGCAGGGATATCCAAATGGTTGGTTGGCTCATCAAGCAGCAATAAATCAGGTTCGCTTAAAAGCGCACGCCCAAGCATTACACGACGACGCCAACCACCAGACAGCTCTGCCATGGTTTTTTCTTTTGGTAGGTTAAGCTTTTCTATAATGGCATCCGCTTTGGTTTGCAGTAACCAGCCATCTTCCGCTTCAATTTTAGCTTGTAAGAATTCTAGCTTTTTCATGTCCTGATCTGTGGACGCTGTCATGCTTAATTCATGATAATCATGTAAAACCTTACCTAGCTCAGCTTTACCACTTAACACTACATCCATCACGTTGCGATCATCCGCGGCGGGTAAGCTTTGAGGTAACTCAGCTAACGTGCAGCCATCGGCAATACGCACCACGCCGGAATCCGGCAAGTTGATACCCAGCAATAGCTTCATTAAAGAGGATTTACCTGCGCCATTACGGCCCACAAGACACAAGCGGTCTCGCTCGTTGATAGTGAGATTAACGCCATTTAAGAGCACTTGCTCTCCATAGTGCAAACCTACGTTATCTAATATGACGACTGCCATGGAACCTCTAATAAATCATGTAATAAGAATTGCGCGCATTGTACGTTATTTATGGTGAAAATTGGCTAAGTAAATAAAGGTTTTAACATAAGACCATTTGGGGGTTTCGGTCAGAGCTGAATCCCTTATAATCCCTGCAAAATAAAATAAAAAATGGATGTTACCCATGGAGTTAAACCGCAGTCACTACCTAGCTGTCGGCGCAAGTGTCCTTATTGCAATATGGATGGCCAGTGGCATGCTGACCAGCACGCCCCCCGATTCCCCTGAAGCACCGGTTGCAAAAGAAACTAACGACTTATTTGCCGTACAGGTTGAACGTTACATCGCCGAGCAAATCACGCCAGAGCTTATGATCCACGGTGAAACCCAAGCTAATCGTCGGGTTGATATCACCAGTGAAGTTGAAGGCAAAGTCACCAAGATTCTTGCCCGTGAAGGAGACTTTGTAAAAAAAGGTCAGTTGATCATCGAAATTGACCCTCAAGACAAACCTCAACGCTTAAAACAAGCCCGTGCACTGGTAAAGCAGCGTGAACTTGAATACTCAGCCAATGAAAAACTATTGGGCCAAGGGCTACAAAACAAAACAAGACTCGCTGAAAGCGAATCCCTACTTGAGTCAGCCAAAGCTCAAGTCAAAGCACTTGAGATTGATATCCAAGGCACTCAAATACGCGCCCCTTTTGATGGCATTCTCGAAAATAGAAATGCTGAAATCGGGACGTATCTAAGAATGGGGTCGGCCGTTATTACACTTATGGATTTCAATCCGTTTATCATCAAAGGTTATGTTGCAGAAAAAGATCTGCACAAAATTAAAATTGGCAGTGAAGCGAGCGGTAAAACTCTAGAGGGGCGCACGTTTGCTGGCAAAATACGCTATGTATCCTCTCAGTCTTACCAAGCCTCCCGTACTTTTGCAGTGGAACTTGAAATTAATAACCCCACTGAGCGACAAGTAAATGGGGTATCGGCACAGATCCTTATTCCACTAGAAAAAACCAATGCTATTTTAATCAGTCCTGCTCTTTTAAGCCTAAATGATAAAGGGGTTTTAGGTGCCAAACATGTGAACGACCAGCAACTTGTTGAGTTTAGCCCTGTTGAATTGGTCACTGCTCAATCTGATGGCGTTTGGATTTCAGGTTTACCTGACCCAGTTGATTTGATCATAACCGGTCAAAGCTTTGTCAGCTCAGGTGAGAAAGTAAAACCTGTTTTTAAGAAACGCCCAATTAAGGACATCTCAAGCGATGAGTCGGTGATCTCCCCAAAGCCACTAACCGCTGAGGCAAACTAATATGAATGCCTTAATCAACGCGGCACTTAGTCGCATACGTACAGTGGTTCTACTATTTGGCTTAGCCATGATTGTAGGCGTAAGCGCCATGAACAATCTGCCAAAAGAAAGCTTTCCTGATATCACCATTCCTATGGTTTATATCTCTATCACCCATGAAGGCATCAGCCCAGAGGATGCTGACCGCATTCTGTATTTGCCTATGCATAAAGAGCTCAAGTCAATTGATGGCTTAACCGAAATTATTGCAACCGCCAGTCAAGGTCACCTAGCGATTCAGCTTGAGTTTCAAACCGACATCAATATTGATGAAGCGTTAGCGGATGTGCGTGAAGCCGTGGACGCAGCTAAAGGTGAACTCCCCAGCGCCACAGATGAACCCAAGGTCATGGAGATCAACCTCTCGTTATTCCCCGTTATGGTGGTGGGTTTAGCCGGTAATGTTGATGAACGGGTTTTGTTTGCCATCGCCAAAGACTTAAAAGAAAAACTAGAAGCATTAGCGGGCGTATTAGAAGCCCGTATCCAAGGCTATCGCGAAGAAGTAGCTGAGATCATTATTGATCCTGGCAAGCTAGACGCCTACAACATTGACCAAATGGCCCTATACAACCTGATCAACAATAACAATCAATTGGTTGCTGCAGGCAACCTAGACACAGGTTCTGGTCGTTTTGCGGTCAAAGTACCTGGTTTAATCGAAAACACCCTCGATATTTTAAATATGCCTGTAAAAGTCGATGGTGATGCCGTGGTTCGCTTTCGAGACATTGCCATTGGTCAACGTACTTACAAAGACCCTATCAGCAAAGCCAGCATTAACGGCAAACCTGCCCTTGCTATTGAAATATCAAAACGTGTGGGCAGCAACATCATTGCCACCCTTGATGAAGTCAAAGCCGTTGTGAAAGAACAACAAGCGTTTTGGCCTGATGGCATTAACGTCACGTTTAACCAAGATCAAAGTAAAGAGATCAAAAACACCTTAAACGACCTATTTAACAATGTGTTTTTTGCCACCGTGTTGGTGATGATCATCATAGTTTGGTCATTAGGTGCTCGCTCTTCTATTTTAGTGGGGCTTGCCATACCAGGTTCATTCCTATTGGGCATGCTGGTTTTAAGCTTGATGGGCTACACCTTGAACATGGTGGTGCTATTTGCGCTGATTTTAAGTATTGGCATGTTAGTAGATGGCGCCATAGTAGTTACCGAGTATGCGGATAGGCGCATGGCCGAAGGCAGTCCTAAATTCCATGCCTTTAAAGATGCCGCCAAACGTATGGCTTGGCCCATTACCGCATCCACCGCCACCACACTGGCCGTATTTTTACCGCTACTGTTTTGGCCAGATACCGTTGGGGAGTTCATGAAGTTCATCCCGATTACCGTCATCATCACACTAACAGCCTCTTTGGTCATGGCCCTAATTGTGATCCCGGCTTTAGGTGCTTGGTTAGGTAAACCCGGCGCCATATCAGAACAAGAGCTCAAAACATTAAAAGCCGCAGAGGAAGGCCGTTTTGACGAAATTGGTGGCTTTACTGGCCGTTACATCTCGGTATTACAAAAACTGATAAAGTACCCAGTCAAAACCCTGTTTGCTGTCATTGGTTTAATGGTTGGCACACTTATACTTTATGGGGTACTAGGCAAAGGGGTGGAGTTTTTCCCAAGCGCTGATGCCGAAATTGCACTGGTAGACATACGTGCCCGAGGCAACCTTTCTCTGCGTGAGCGAGACGATATTGTAAAAGAAGTAGAAGCTCGCCTTTATGACATGCAAGAGATTCGTACCCTTTACACAACCTCCTTTGTATACCCACCTAGTGGCTCGGCTGTCGATTTAATAGGTCGCATTCAGTTGGAGCTAGAAGATTGGCAACTTCGTCGTCGTGCCAATGCCATACTTGAGGACATACGCCTTCGTACTCAAGATATCCCTGGGATTATTATTGAGACAAAAGCCAAAGAAGATGGCCCAGCCGGTGGTTCGGCCATTCAGCTAGAAATTTCTGGCAATTACCCTCAAGTGCTGACCCAAGTAGTCAGCAAGATACGTGAAAAGCTAGAAGAGGACCCTGAACTTAGGGACATTAAAGACTCCCGCCCGCTTGAAGGCATTGAATGGGAGTTAAACGTTAACCGTGAAGACGCAAGTCGTATGGGTGCAAGCATAGCCTCAGTGGGCAACATGGTGAAGATGGTTACCTCAGGCCTTCAGTTGGGTTCTTACCGCCCTGATGACGCTGACGACGAAGTGGATATTCGTTTACGCTTCCCTACCACTAGCCGAACGCTGGATCAGTTAGATGAGCTGCGTATTAGCCACCAAGGTCAGCTAATCCCCATTAGCAGCTTTACTGAAAAGTCACCACATCAGCAAACGGGCAATCTAGTGCGCACCGGTAATAATTTACGCTACATGATAGAAGCCGATGTGATTGAAGGCGTTAATGATGCCTTTAAGCGTGCTCAAATTGCGGCGGCCCTCGAGCAAGCAGATTTACCAGCTGGGGTGAATTACCGTTTTAAAGGCGATGCTGAAAAAATGGTCGAAACCATGAGCTTTTTGGGCAAGGCGTTCATTCTAGCCATCTTCATTATGGCAATCATCTTAGTCACCCAATTCAATAGCATCTATCGTGCAGGTCTTGTACTTAGTGCAATTATTCTGTCGTTTGCCGGTGTGTTCATGGGCCTGATGATCCGTGGTGAGCCGTTTGGTATCGTCATGAGCGGCGTAGGCATGATTGCCCTAGCGGGCATCGTGGTAAACAACAACATCGTACTGATTGATACCTACTCGATTTTACGCAGAGATGGTCTCGCCCCAGTGGATGCAGCCCTTAGAACAGGCGCCCAACGTTTACGACCGGTACTTCTTACAACGGTAACCACGGTTTGTGGCTTAATTCCTATGGTATATCAGCTCAACATTGACCTTGTGGCCCGTGAAATACTGATAGATGCACCAAGCTCACAATGGTGGACGCAGCTATCAACTGCCATTGCAGGGGGGCTCACCTTTGCGACCATACTGACCTTGGTACTCACACCTTGTCTTTTAGTACTAAAAGATCAAAAGAAGTACGATAAAGAACAGCAATTAATTGAATTACCCGCACAAATAGAGACCTAAAACTCATATCCCCTTCACTTTTTCGACTATGCTCAGTTAAGTGAAGGGGAGATTCATATGGGGAATTGGCTAAAAATAGTCATGTGTCTGATGGTTTTGCTATCAACAAATGCTATTGCTATAACGTCCGATCAGGATGCTTACTTAAAAGCCGAACGCCTGCTTTACAAGCGCCACTACACTCAATTTCAACGTGAATTAAAAAAACTAGAAGATCACCCTCTTGCTCCCTACCTTGAAGCACGCTGGATTAGAACGCAGTTTTATAAAAAACCCATCGCACAAGTCGATAGCTTCTTAAAACGCTACAAAGATGAACCACCAGCGCAAAAACTGCATAAACAATGGGTTTCGTATCTAGCCAAAAAACAAGAATGGTCATTGTTTCTTTCTTATTACCAACCTACCAGCAACTACACGTTGCAGTGCCAACGAATAAAAGCGTTAGAGCAAACTAAGCGTCAATTTGATGCGATAAAAGAAGGTCAAGCGTTATGGCTTTTAGGTGTATCACTGCCAAAAGCTTGCGATACAGTTTACAAAGCATGGGAGCGTCATGGTTATTTAAGCCAAGATCTCATCTGGCAGCGCCTATTAAACGCCAAACCAAAAAAACAATATAAATTGGTTCGCTACCTTACCCGTAAATTAGACAAACAACATAAAGCCAAAGCCAAACTGGTCAATCATTTTTGGCGCAACCCTAATCTGCTGTTTAACGAAAACCGCGCGCTTAGTCTGACGCCACAGGAGCGTTACCTTTTGCTCAGTAAAGCCATTAAAAAACACCCTGATGTTTGGCTTGAGCAAGCAGGTCACCCAATATTTGCAGGCCTAGAGCAAGACCAATCAAACCACTTACGTAGTATTGCGATTAAAGCCAGTGCCACTGAGTCTCCCGCCAATATTTTTGAATGGTACAACCTTGCTAAAGTAAACCATGAATTAAACCAAGAGCTACAAGAAACCTTTCTTCAAGGGGCTATTAAAAAGCAAAACTGGCCGCTTTATACCCACTTATTTAAGCTTGCTGATACACCAATCAAACAAGAAGCTAAGTGGCAATATTGGCAAGGTCGCGCACTTAACTCTTTAGGTGCGCCTTTTGAACAAAGCCGTCCTTATTTTGAACAAGCTTCAACCCATAGAGACTTTTATGGTTTTCTAGCCAGTCAGAAAATGGGTATCAGCGCCACCATGAACCATGAACCTACCCATGTTGCCGCTTCGGTAATTCAAACAATGCGATTAGAAAAAGGCGTGCAACGAGCCTTGGCATTATTTGAGTTAAATCGTATCCCACAGGCACGACGTGAATGGCAAGCCATTTTCGACAAACAAACAGAACAGGGCAAACAAGCATTAGCCATCTTAGCCGGTCGTCTTGAGTGGTCTGACCGAGCCATCATGAGTCTTGCTCAAATTAAAAGCTGGCACGATTTACAACTGCGCTTTCCTTTAGCCCATGATAATTTATTCGAAAAAGCCGCCCAGAAAAATCAAATCAATAAAAACTGGATTTATGGCATCGCTCGTCAAGAAAGTGCCTTTATGCACGATGCCAAAAGCCCTGTCGGTGCCACTGGACTGATGCAAATTATGCCAAGTACCGCTAAAAGTATTTCAAGAAGAATGCGCATCGCCTACTCTAGCAAACGCTTAGTGGACCCAAGCTACAATATCCAACTTGGTGGGCACTATTTACAGTATTTATTAAAGCGCTATAACGGCAACCGTGTATTGGCCACAGCGGCCTATAACGCAGGCCCTGGAAACGTAAAACGCTGGCTTAAACAAAACCAAGGTCCAATTGACATATGGATTGAACAAATCCCATTTAATGAAACCAAACAATATGTTCAGCGTGTGCTTGCATACAGTACTATTTATTCTTACCGCTTGGGTTATTTACAACCCATGTTAGATGACACAACCATTAGTGCCTGGGCGCTATTACAGCCAGAAGACCTGCAAATTTCCAAAGCGAATATCAAGCAAAATGGTAAAGGTTAACTATGCTGTAATTATGCATATAAAAGGATTAGCTAGTGAGTTCTGACAAGCGTTACGCCATTAATCAGCACGGCTCCAGCGTTAACAATCCAGACCTAGACTGGAGCCAGATCAAAGAAACCATCACCATGCTGGCTCTTGCCGTCGCGCAGGTAGAGTCATCCATGAAAGATGGTGAACAAAGCGTAGGCACCCTATCGGCCTCGTTCACAGACATGGCAGAATACTTATCTCAAATTAGAACCCTTACTCAAAAGGTCACGCCTGATAATCTTGATCGTTACAAAAGTGTGATCAGTGAAACAACCAGCAACCTTGAGAACAATGTGCATAATGCTGTAGTGGCATTTCAGTTTTACGATCGCATCAGCCAACGGCTTGATCATGTTTGCCATTCATTGGATAAATTGGGCACATTAATCAGTAACAGAGAGTCTTTATACAACCCTGATTCATGGCGCAATCTTCAAAATCAAATCAAGGGCTCATACACAATGGAGGCAGAGCGAATTATGTTTGAACATATTTTGCTTGGGCACAGCATTGAAGAAGCTCTTGAGATTTACAGACATCACTTTGATAAAGCAGACAAAGGAACGGACGATGAAAATGGCGATGAAGTCGAATTATTTTAAATCAGCACTTCAATCAAATCCCCCACGTTAATCTCACCAAGCCCTCGATGAATCGCATTCTGCCCCATCATCACATTCTTACCTTGCTTTCGATGTTTTAACATAACTTGCATCACATCCGGCTGCTTAGCTGATGTCGCTAAATCTAGTGTGGGTATCACACAACGTGAACATGGTTTTACTATGTCAAACTCAACACCGTTGATTTTTATTTTTTTCCACTGATCTTCCGAAAATGCATCGCAGCCCCCGACAATGATGTTAGGTCTAAAACGTTCTAACGCTAGCTTTCGTCCAAGTTTATCTGCTAAAAACTCAACGGAGGCCTCACTGATAATTAAAAACGGAAAGCCATCTGAAAAGCTTGCTCGATCCCCTTTTTGCGCAAATTCTAAATCAACTTGGCGGTGAGTATCATCGCCCATATAACACAATAAAACCTCTCGATTTAAAATCTCACTCAACCAAGCGTTAATCTCGCCATTAATTAATCGAGCTCGAACCTCGTCACCCCAGACCTTAACATCCATATATTGATCAATAGCGTTCAGATCTTTTAAGTTGATTGATCTGTGCTGCTCATCAAATGTAAAAACCAACGTATTTTCATTTATGCTAGCGGAAATTTGCCCCATTTTAGGTAACTGTCTTTGAGTGACAAAGCGCCCCGTTTTATCAACCAGCATAAAACGCCTATCCCACTGAGGGCCAAAGTCGTCAATGGACATCACATCCAATTTAGAGCCTTTTAATGATTTAACCGGAAAGTAAAATAACTGACTAATATAAGGGGTCATGCAATCGTCCTTAATAAATAAGGGGATTATAAAGCATAAAAAAAATAGGGCCATGGGCCCTATTTTTAAACCAATTTACCCTTTAGCCAAAGAGTTGTTTCGCTCTTACTTCAACCGCTTGAGCTAACTTGTCTGGTTGGAACTTTGAAAGAAAGGCATTACAGCCAACCTTATCTACCATTGCCTCATTAAAGCTACCACTTAAAGAGGTATGTAACACCACATACAGGTCTTTCAGATCAGGATCTTTTCTTATTTCGGTGGTAAGCATATAACCATCCATTGATGGCATCTCAGCATCTGTAATCACCATTAGTAACTGACTATTAATTGGCCCTTCTGCCGCTAGTTTTTTCAATATATGTAAGCCTTCCAAACCATCAGCCGCTTGAATAACTTCAATACCAATACTCACCAAGGTTTCTTTCACCTGAGAGCGCGCAATACGCGAATCATCCACGGTTAATACTTTCAAGCCAGATTGAGCCGCGCGCTCCATCACATCTAAATTCACCACATCATCACTGATACCGGTTTCATATGGCACAATCTCAGCCAGAACTTTTTCAACATCAATGATTTCGACAATTTTGCCGTCCACTTTTGTAATCGCGGTCAAGTAGTGGGACTTACCTGTGCCTTTTGGCGGCGGCATGATTTCTTCCCAATTCATATTAACGATACGCTCAACCCCAGCCACCAAAAAAGCCTGAACCGTACGGTTATATTCCGTCACGATCATGGTGGTATCTTCAGTAATTTCAGTGGGACGCATGCCAATAGCATGGCTTAAATCCACTACCGGTAAGGTATGCCCGCGTAAGTGAGTTACCCCCTTAACCACAGGATGGGAATCTGGGATATTCGTAAGACGTGTCACTCTAAGAACTTCTTGAATCTTAAATACGTTGATGGCGTAGGTCTGACCACGACCAAAATGAAACAGCAGCAGTTCTAGGCGATTTTGCCCTACTAGTTTAGTTCGCGAGTCAACGTTGGATAACACACTTGACATAGACTGTTACACCTTTTATCTATTCTATTAAATAGTGTAGCCCAAGGTACAGCTTTGCCCACTTTCAACTAAGCTGATTTATGAAGAGTCCTTTATTAAGGTTTTCATGAGCTCAAATACCCATGTATTGCTAGCTCGACAGCCTATTTACAATCAGAATTTGGAAATATCGGCATACGAGCTCCTATTTAGAAGCCACTCACAATATGTTATAGAGATATTGGAAAACATCGAGGTGGATAATGAGCTCATTGAGGCTCTCACCAAGGCTAAAAAACAAGGCTCTCGTCTAGCCCTGGATGATTTCATACTGGACCACAATAGTGCCCCACTTCTGCATTTAGTTGACATTGTTAAGGTCGATGTATTGGCACTGACCAAGCTGCAAATCGAGCGCTTCGCGAAGGTCTTTATCCCCAGAAAACTCACATTACTTGCCGAAAAGGTAGAAACCCATGAAATGTACGAGTTCTGTAAGGGGCTGGGGTTTGAGTTATTTCAAGGTTACTTTTTAAGTAAGCCACAAAACATCGAAGGTCATGCGATCCCTGATAACAAATTAGTTGTATTAAACCTAATAGCCAAACTTCAACAACCCGATGTCTCCGCTGCCGAATTAACAGACACCCTTAGTCGTGACCCGCAATTGGGGTATAAGCTGCTCAAACTTGTTAACTCAGCCGCTTTTGCTCGCATACAAAAATGTTCATCGCTTCAGCAGGCCATTACCCTTTTAGGTTTTAGGCATATCCGCAGCTGGGTCACTTTAATTGCATTGGGTAATTTAGAAGACAAGCCTCTCGCTTTACGGCAAACCAGCCTAGAACGAGCCATTATTTGCCAGAAATTAGGTGAAAAACTCGGTGAGCATTCTGTCTTTGATTACTACACCGTAGGCTTATTTTCTTTATTAGATGCATTTATTGATCGCCCGATTCTAGAGATCATTAAAAGCCTTAAGCTGCCCACAACCATGGTTAAAGCATTAATGAATAACCAAGGCACGTTAGGTTTAGCCCTTCATACCGCTAAGTGTTTTCAAGAAGGTTTGCTTGATAACCTTCAGATTGAAAAGCTTGAAAGTTATGGCCTAGACTTAGAAACCATGAACGAGCTATACAAACAAAGCCTCATTGAGAGCGATGCACAAGCCGAATCTCTTTAATATAGCAACCACCGATCACGGCCAAGATACACCTACCCAATGGTTTAATTTTCTATTAATGTCTTAAAAAATAATAAAAAGAGTTCACAATGTTAATTGCGGGTTTATCTGAGTTACTTCTGATTGCAGGGCTGAGCTTTGCTTTTGTGCATAATCTTAAACATAAACGTTCACTGATTATTGCAATGGCCATTCTCACCACAACCTGTGCAGCCTCAGCTGGCTTTATGCGCTATCTTGAACTGGCAGATACGGTATCGGTGCATCAATCTTTTAGCTTTATCTCTAAGCATTTTGCTATGTCCGCCTTTATAACTGGCTTATTGTGGCACAGTTTTTCTCGACCTGTTTTACCTTGGGCTATTTTAGGCCTCACGCTCATAAGCTTCGCCATAAACACCCTGTATTCTGCAGGATTCATCAGCGATGCCATCATTGTACTTTTATGCCTTTATTTTATTTATCAGGTTCGCACCCAATTACCAGCCCTTGTTCAAGCTGTTACCGCACTTTTCATCCTTACCAGCACTCTTATTTGGGGCATAATCATGAGTGATAAAGACCTACTGCTCGGCCTATTTCACTTGAGCCTTGCATGCTTCTTTGTACTGATGGCGCGATCCAGTAAGGCATTAATCCCATTAACAGATGACAACAAACACGCCCCTGTCACCTAAAATCAATCAATGGCCGTTAGGGCCATTGTTCAAAATGCCGTAATCGCCAAATATAGTGTCATTACAATAATAATGAGAACGCTATGAACTACATATTGATGGCTATCCCCGTCTTTTTCGTCTTGATCATGCTAGAGCTAGCTTGGACCACCTATAAAAAGCAAGATGTATATCGTCTTAATGATGCTGTTAACTCCCTAGCAATGGGCATAATGAGCCGCATCACACAAATTCTTTATGCCGCTGTTCCCTTCTCTTTTTATGTTTATTTCTACGAAGACTTTGCCTTATTTGAATGGCAAAGCAACGTATGGACCTGGCTTGCCGCCTTTGTTTTATATGACTTTAGTTATTACTGGGTTCATCGAATTGGCCATACCATGAATATTTCTTGGGCAAGCCATGTAATTCACCATTCAAGTGAGGAATATAATTTAAGTACCGCCCTTCGCCAAACCAGTGTGCCCAATGTGATTGGCTGGGTGTTTTATATTCCTCTTGCGTTTATGGGTTTCCCACCAGAAATATTAGTAGCGGTAGGCTCTTTAAATTTACTGTATCAATTTTGGGTTCACACACAGGCCATTGATCAAATGCCAAGATGGTATGAATTTATATTTGTCACACCTAGCAATCACCGTGTCCACCATGCAAAAAATAAAATGTATGTCGATAAAAATTTTGGTGGTGTTTTTTTATGGGATCGATTATTTGGCACCTTTCAACCTGAATTAAAAGAAGAGAAAGTCATTTTTGGTATCAGTACGCAACTGGCTAGCTGGAACCCAGTTTGGGGGAATCTGCATTTTCTCGCGGCATTATGTCAAGATGCTTGGCGTACAAAAAGCTGGAAAGATAAATTCACGTTATGGTTTCGTCGTACTGGCTATCGCCCTGCAGATGTCGAAGCAAAATACCCTGTGGTTAAAAGTAACCAAGTAGTAGATAAGTATGACACCCCATTAACCTTGTCTGCAAAGCTTTATGTCATTGTGCAGTTAACGGTTATTTCCTTGGGAATTTTTGTAATGATGCACAACATAGAAAATTTAGTAATGCATCAACACTTCTCGATTGGACTCACACTCGCATTCGCGCTTTATAGTCTTGGCAAAGTGCAAGAAGGCAATGACAACGCCCTTCTAACAGAGCTTATGAAATATGGGTTACTCATGATTAATTTAGTTTGGCTAACCACCACTCCAGAATGGTTAAGCTTAACAACCCTTAGCATTGGTGTGCTTTCTTTAATATGGCTTTATAGTATTCAAAAACACAACAATGAAATGCAAACGGTTTAAATATTTAAGCGTTCACTGATCATTAGACAATAAAAAAGGGCCAAGGCCCTTTTTTATTTGCTTGCACTCAGCTTAGAACTGAACACTTAAACTTAACGATGCAAAATCACGATCGGCACTTAAGTTGTAATCACCACCCATGTATTGAGTATATGAAATACTGGCACTGTACATAGACTGATAATCCGCTTGTAACGTAAAGCCAACTGATTGCTCACCTTCACGGAAGGCACCACCAGGTTGTGGCGCAAAGCCTTCCACATCATGGGAAAACGCCAGCGTTGGTTTAAGCGTAATACCCGCAAAGGCATTGTTATATTCACCGACTAAACGGGTGCGATAACCCCAAGAGCTTTCAGTAACATAACCTTCATCAGAGCCATCAAAAATGCCTGCACGGCTAAACTTAATCGCATCATCACCTTCATCAAAATCATGTACAAAGGTATAACCTGCTTCTGCAATTAGTGTGTAACGGCTTGCACCTAAAAAGCGATCAAAGAACTGCAACATGGTGAACTGAGCTTGGCTCACATCAAATAAACGATAGCCTTCGAAGTCAGCACCGTTTGCAGTTGCTGCAACATCTGCAGCAAGTTCAGCAGACGTAGAAAGCCCAGTCAAACCGGCTGTTAGCAATTGCGTTGCGTTAATTTGTAACGGTACGTCTTTTTTATGGCTTAGTTCACCCGATACCGCTACCGAACCCACGTTAGTTGAAAAGCTTAAACCGGCAAGCTGAATGTCTTCTGGATAGGATACATAATAACGAGTATTGGTTTTATTGTTATTGATTGCATCTTGCATGCTGCCTGCATCCGTAACCGATTGCCAATCAGTGGCTTTGATACCACTGACAACCGGTAAACGGCTGTGAATATTCATGGCATAAAAACCAAACTCTGTATCACCTAAAGCTTCACTCATGTAACGAAACGCAATACCAAACTGCCCTTCATCTTTGGCCAAACGATTGCCATCTTCATCGCGGTTAAGTGAGTAACCCGCACCTACACGAGTGGCATCATCAAAACTTTCCAAACCCTCACCCGACAGTACAACCTTGTCACAACCTTCTGGAGCGTAATCGTTAAACGCAAAATAAGTGCCGCAACCTGGAATTACAGTTTCTTGGAATTCAAGTTGATAGAAGGCTTCCATGGATAAAAATTCGGTCAAACCCACGTTCACGTAAGCCATATTAACGGGTAATAGGCCTTCTTTAATTTCAGCACCTGGACGGCGAAACGCATTCACATCAACAGGGTTAATGGAATTTACACCGCCTAAAATAAAAGTACTTTCACCCCAGCTCACCACTTGGCGACCCAAGCGCACATCAATGGGTGTATAGCCAATTTCATACATGCCGTAAACATAGGCATCCAATAAAGCCGCGCCAGAGAATTTAGACAGCTCGTTAAAATCTTTATCGTTTAATTTTTCGTTTTCAGCAAAGCCATTTGCCGCATGGCCATGGGCCACTTTTGTATCTTCTAACGCAAAGTCGTGCCAGTATTTACCACGAATGAACACACCGTGATCACCACTGCGTAAATGTAAATCATGACTGCCTTTAATGATTTGAGAGAATGCATCCCCTTTTTCAAAGTTTGCATTACCATCGTTGTTATTACCAGGCAGTAACAAAGCTTCATCAGGCTCACTCATTCTCCAGCTTGAACCAATGGATAACTGAGAAGAAAAACTGCCCTCTACATCCATAAAAAATTCAACACCGTGACTCACGGCACTGGTTAATGTTAAGCCAGAAACAATAGCGGCAATTTCAAATGGTTTGATAATTTTATTTTTTACACTCACAAACACGGCACCTTGCGTTGATGTATTCATCAAAATTATTGCCTTGGCCTATTTTGACCAACTGCAAAAACGCGAAGAATACACCAAATGCGCCAAACTGTGTGGGTTATCCGTTTTTTTTGTGAGCGATGTTAAGAATTGCGCAAGAAATGATTACAAAACAGACAAAAGGCAGCGTGAATTGCTGCCTTTTTGATCATCTTGTTGTTTTTTAAAGACCCTTAAGCTTTGGGATAACCTGTGATGTCTTTAATTTGTTTGTACAAAGGCTGTAAACGTTTATACATTTTAAGATACACATTTTTATAAAGTTGATCGTACAAACGACTCGTTTGAAAGTCTGGCTCAAACACGTCACCAACAGATGTCATAGCATCAATTGCGGCATCGTAATTTTCAAATTTACCTAAACCCACCGCCACATTAATGGCTGCACCTAAACCAGAGGTTTCATACGTACTTGGGCGCTCAGCAGGTAAATTAAAAATATTTGCGGTTAATTGCATGGCTGCATCACTTTGGCTACCGCCACCACTGATTCGCAACTTTGTGATCTTCACACGACTGCGCTTTTCAATGCGCTCTTTACCTTCGCGTAAACCATAAGCCAAACCTTCCAGAATTGAGCGATACAAATGGGCACGGGTGTGTACATCACCAAAACCAATAACAGCACCCTTGGCTTCTGGCCCAGGGAATCGTGTGCCCGGTGACCAATAAGGTTGTAACATCAACCCCATTGAGCCTGCCGGCACTGAATTTACTAGCTCATCAAATAGCACTTCAGGTGCCACACCACGATCATCGGCAATTTGCTGCTCGCGCAAACCAAATTGTTTTTTAAACCAGCTTACCATCCAAAAACCACGATAAATCATGACTTCTGTATTATAAGCATCCGGAATGGCTGCAGGGTACGGTGGAATAAACTGCACCGGCTCTACATATTTTTTGGTGGTAGTATTAATGGTTGCGGTGGTGCCATAACTTAAACAGGCCACATGAGGGTCAAGGGCACCACTACCAATTACTTCGCAGGCCTTATCTGAGGCACATGCAATAACAGGTAAGCCTTCTGGCAAACCTAAATGTTCAGCCGCTTCTTTTGTTAGCGCACCTAATGACTCACCGGGTTTAACCAGTTCGGGCAGCATGGTGTCTTTTACGTTGGCTACTTGCCATTTCCAATCACCTTTGCCTGCCCATTTATGCCCTTTGTAATCAAACGGCAAATAACCAACCGTACAACCGACTGAATCTTTGTATTCGCCGGTTAAGCGATAAGTAAGGTAACCACTTAGCAATAAAAACTTATTGGTTTTTTTCCAAATATCCGGCTGGTTTTGCTCTATCCATGCTGCTTGCGCTTTACGCTGAAAGCCTTCTATTACAGGGTTCAATCGCAGCAGTTTAAATAACACGCCCCATATTCCGGTAATGGGCTTTTCTATTTCGGCTTGGCGCTGATCTAACCAAATAATCGCTGGGCGAAGTGGCTTGCCTTGCTCATCTAGGTTAATCATAGTGCCACGCTGAGTGGTTAAACCTAAACCAATCACCTCATTTGGATTCACATCTGTAGATGCCCACAATGCGCCACAGGCTTGTGCCGCACTTTGCCAATAATACTCAGGATCTTGTTCGGCCCAACCTGGCTGCTTAGAAAAGTAAGGTTCAATTTCAACCTTACCCTTTGCAACAAGCTGACCGTTTAAATCAAATAATAAGGCACGCACACTTTGCGTACCATTATCAATGGAGAGAATGTATTGAGACTGCATATACAACGAATCCGGTTTTTATTGTTATATTTTTTTAACTAGCAGGTAACGAGTAATAACGCTGCCAAGTCGATAAATAATCCTGCCATTGTTGCTGCCACTGAGAATCATCCCAGTGCATTTCTTGCTGGCAAATGTGTTTAATTTTTTCTTCAAATTGCACGCCACCCTTATCTAAGCACAAGCCAATACGAGTACGGCGTAACAATAAATCATCCAGTTTTACGACGGCTTCAGCGCGCGCGGCAAAGCGAATTTGTGCCCAAAATGTTTGTGTGCCTGGCACCAACACCCAACCTTCATCCTCTGCACATGCACACACACCATCAACTTGTTGCCCATAAAATCCTAATAAACGGCGCTGCCATTGTGATTCTAATAAATCAAAATAGTGTGAGCCGGCACGGGCCGCGTTAAAAATATTCTGCCCAATATCTTTATAATTAAGGCCAGTTAAATATTTCGAGGCCGCTTTTAAAACATCCAATGCGATCAAACGAAATGTGGTTAATTTACCACCGCTAACCGTAATTAAACCTTGGTCATCCCAAATAGTATGATCACGTTTTTCAGCAGATGGATTCAACGCACCACCCGAAACGATTGGGCGCACACCGGCAAAACTGGCCACAATATCTTTTTTAAGCAGTTTAGAACTTGGGAACAAATGATTAGCCGCGGTTAATAAATAATCCACTTCACTGGCTTGAATAAACGGTTCCATGGAGGTCATTTCAGGGTTATCTAAATCCGTTGTACCGATCACCGTCATGCCTTCCCATGGGTAAATAAACATGCTGCGACCATCTACTGGGTGTTTTAAGGTAATGGCTTGCGCGCAAGGTAAACGCCATGATTGCACCATCAGGTGACTGCCGCGTAATGGACGAATCTTCCCTTCTTGACCCATGTCTTTGCGAAACTTATCAGCCCAAGCACCGGTGGCACTCACCACCAATTCTGCTTTGATCGTATACTCTTCACCACTGACATTGTCTTTTGCGATGACGCCACTTACATGATTATTTTCATGAATCATGCTTTTCACTTCGCAGTAATTTAAACTAACCGCACCATCGTTATGGGCTTCATTTAATACACGCATCACTAAACGAGAGTCATCAGTGACCGCATCTGCAAAACGAGTTGAGCCAATTAAACCTTTCTCGCTCAAGCCTGGCAGTTCATATAATGTTTCATCTCTTTTAACAAAGTGACGATACTTTTGCCCTGCAAATTTATCGTAAATTGCTAGCAACATGGCAAACACTTTAGGGCCAGGAAACTGGCCTTTATAATGAGGCCAGCTATACGCCATTAAATCCACAAGACCTGGGGCTTCATTCATTAAGCGTTCACGCTCTTTTACCGAATGACTGGTCAGTTTTAAATTACCAGAGGCCAAATATCGCAACCCACCATGAACCATTTTAGATGAACGGCTCGATGTGCCCCATGCAAAATCCTTTTGCTCCAGCAGTAAAACGTTTAACCCTTGACGAGCCGCTTCACGTGCTACACCCACACCCGTTATTCCACCACCAATAACCACCATATCCCATTGTTTGGTTTGAGTGATCTGTTGAATCGTGTGTAAACGACCAGGGGACTGCCATGTATCCATCTTGTTCCTACTTCATATTTTTATTAAATTATTTATCTTTACGCTGCAAGAGTGTGCCTGGGTTTAATAATTGTTTAGGATCAAAACCTTCAACCAGCAACTCTATGCTGTGCATGCCTAATGGCCCTTTTTCAGCAGCCATATACGGTGCGTGATCTTTACCAACACCATGCTGATGACTAATCGTTGCATGACCATTGGATACAGTTTCACTTGCCGCTTTTTTGATTTTTTTCCAGCGCGCTAATGTTTCATCGTATGTTTTACCATTCGGAAAAACATACGTGGTATAAATGCTACAACCTTGGGTATACATATGTGACAAATGCGTATAAACATGAGGAACGATGCCCTCATCTTTTAGTGCATTGCGCACACTTGACTCCATGTCGTTCATTAAATCCGTCACACGATGCCAATCGGTTGCGGTTTCAAACGTATCCACCGCATAACCTTCTAACCACAAGTTTTCTCGCAAGTAAGGGAATTTAAAACGATTTTCAGCCCATTTTTCACCCATCATGGCAGGACCTTTTACCCCACCAAATTGTTTGAAAAATTTAAAGGCTTGTTTTAAAGACGCTTTGTTTTGCTGTTTATTACCGGTAACGCCAAAGGTCAAAAGACACTTACCGTCACTGACACCACGCAGAGCTAAATAACGTTCTAGCCACTTAATTAGGTTTTCATGGCCGGCTAGTTTCAACTGAGTTTCAGTTTCTAATGCATTACTCACACGCAGCATAGAAAGCGGAATTTTGTTCTGAACAATTGAACGCACAGCACTTTTTGCGGCTTCAAAATTGGGCAAAAACACAGCAAAGAAGGTTTCTTGCTCAGGTAATGGGGTGACACGGACTTTTACTTCGCTAATGATGCCCATGCGACCTTCACTGCCTAATACCATTTCACGCACGTCTGGCCCTGCAGATGATGCCGGAATGGTAGGAATATCCAATCGTCCTTTTGGGGTAACCATGGTGCCCCCAGCAAACATCTGCTCGATACGACCATAGCGCAACGACTGCTGACCACTCGAACGACTGGCCACCCAACCACCCAGTGTGGATAGTTCCCACGATTGAGGGAAGTGACCCAACGTATAGCCACGAGCACGCAATTGCGACTCCACTTGGGGCCCAGGCACACCGGCACCAAAGGTAGCAATCTGGCTATCTACATTTAGATCTAATAATTGATTCATGTGCCCCATATCAATGGTCAACACAGGCTTATCACTGGCTAACGGGTTAATATGACCCGCCACACTGGTACCGCCGCCATAGGGAATCACTTCAATATCGTTCATATAAGCAAATTGCAGAATTTCTTCTACTTGTTCGGTGGTTTGTGGAAAACAAACACCATCTGGGAACACATCAAAGTCACCACTGCGCATGGCTAACCAGTCAGGAAGGCTTTGACCACGGGCATGACGAACACGATCTTCCGCTTTTGTACTAATCAATGGGTGCTCAGGCAATCGAGAGCTGGGCACCTGAGCACATACTGCTTCAAGTTGAGCATCTGGCAATACTGGCCCTGCGGCTACTTGCTGATTTAAATATTGAATACCATTTTGCGGGGTGGCCATTTCAAAACCATCATCACCCCAACCATTCCAGCGGCGCATATACCACTCCTAATATTTATTATTGTAAAAATAGACGCATATTTTTTCTGGCGTTATCATGGCAACCATCATAACGTTGGCTCATTTGGATACACTGTCAAAAAATGCCAACGTTCGTACAAATAAAGTCAGAATAATCATAAGAGAACTTTATTAACCATGAATCATCTAGGTTATGCGTCATCCCCCGCTATATTGCAATATTTAAAGGCGGCAAGCGATTTTGGACTGGAACCAGAGCAAATTCTTAATGCTACCCAAGTTAGCCTTGAAATATTAAACAATGATGTAAAACGCATCACAGGTGAAGAATTTCAGCGCATCTTGGCCTACCTAGCCAAAACCACCCAAGACCCATGTTTTGGTTTAAAGAGCTCGCGCTATGTACAAGCAGGCTCTTACAGCGTATTGGGTTATATGGTCATGAACTGCAAAAGCCTCAAAGACGCCATTCGCATCACTCCCGTTTACGAGCAGCTTGTGGGAGACATGGGACACACCGATATAAATGCACTCGAAGACGGCTCATTAGAAATGCGTTGGCATTGCCATTACACCGACCCCAGCGTACGCCCTCACATGATCGCCAATGTATTAGGCTCATGGATTAACTTTGCCCGCTTTTTAGTGGATAAACCCAACGGCAACCCACGTAAAATATATTTTGAATTTGATCAGCCCGACCACAACGCCATGCTGCAGTTTCAATCTATGTTTCAATGCCCAATGGAATTTAATTGCGAATACAGTGCGCTTATTATTGACCAAAAACTACTAGCGCTGCCTATGCGTCAACCAGATGAACAACTATTAAAGACACTAGAAAACCATGCTGATATTTTAATGGCTAATATCAGTGACAAACAACCACTGCCCATGCAAACCAAAAACGTCATCAAAGGATTATTAGTTGAAGGGATTCCAAGAAAAGAAATGGTGGCAAAACGTTTAGGCATGTCAGAGCGCACCATGCAACGGCGTTTACAGCAACACGACACCAGCTATCAAAATATTCTTGATGATGTTCGCCAAGAACAAGCCAAGCATTTATTAATTAGTACCGAATTATCTATTCAAGACATTGCTGCCCGCTTAGGATTTAGCGAGCCAAGATCATTTCATCGCAGCTTTAAAAGCTGGCTGGGGATTACTCCGGGGGAATTTCGAGAGCGTGAGAAATAGCGCTCTATTCCACCAACACTGACAAACACAACTTACAAAAATTCTTAGCTCTTTTTTTAATGAGACAGTTATTTTTAATGAGACAGTCATGTTAAGAAAAAAGCATGATATTAAATAATCTCATCCATTATTCTTATCGCGCATTGTTTGTTTTACACCCATTATAAATAAAACATTTGCATGGGCTGCAATATGCCAAAGCCTAGAAAGGAGCAGGTTTGATTTTTAATGAGACAGTCATGTTAAGAAAAAAGCACGATATTAAATAATCTCATCCATTCTTCTTATCGCGTATTGTTTGTTTTACATCCATTATAAATAAAACATTTGCATGGACTGCAATATGCCAAAGCCTAGAAAGGAGCAGGTTAGCTTAGAAGCTACACCCTATTATCACTGCGTATCACGCTGTGTACGTCGTGCATTCTTATGCGGTACAGTCAGAGATACACAACAAAATTATGAACATCGCCGTGGCTGGTTAGAAGCAGAGCTTCTTAAACAAGCACAAATATTTGCTATTGATATTGCCGCTTATGCCATTATGTCGAACCATTATCACGTCGTACTGCACATCAATAAACAACAGGCTGATGTCTGGTCATTTGATGAGGTAATTGAACGCTGGCATTCACTCTACAAAGGCAATGCGCTTAGCCAGCGCTACAGGCTCAACCCAACAATGAGTCAAGCTGAGAAAGACAAATTAGCGGAATATGTAGAATTATGGCGTGAACGTTTGATGGATATTAGCTGGTTCATGAGACGCTTAAATGAAACAATCTCACGCAAAGCCAATGAAGAAGATGGCTGCACAGGCCATTTTTGGGAAGGCCGTTTTAAATCACAAGCCCTATTAGATGAAAAAGCCCTCGCCGCTTGTTTGGCCTATGTAGACCTAAACCCAATACGAGCCAAAATGGCAATAACACCAGAAAGCTCTGAATACACCTCTGCTAAAAAACGCATTATCAAAGCCAAGGCAAGCCATTGTGCAAACCACCCTAAACAACAATCTAAAGGGTTATTAATATTTGCAGGCAATCCAAAACAACATATGCCTCAAGGTCTGCCCTTTAAGTTAACAGACTATTTAGAACTATTAGATTGGACAGGCAGAATTATTCGAAAGGATAAACGGGGCGCCATTGCAAAGGAATCGCCACCCATTTTACAACGTTTAAACATTAATACAAAAAACTGGATTGAGCTTACCCAAACCATCGAGACAAATTTCAAAGGATTTATTGGTCAACCAGAGTCACTGCATAACACCCTAACCCATTTCAATCGACAGAGGCGATCTTGCGTTCAACCTAGTCACAGCCTTCTTGCTTAACTCCTGAAAACATCAATATATAAATTCACCTGAATCAATCAGGCAATTTGCTATGGCAATAAGCCAAGAAAAAGCCATCTAAAAATTATATTTTTTAATATTCTTTAAGTTCAAGTAACAAGAAAACGATTATTTGGTGATTTTTTGAAAGTACCATGTCTTGTTCTTTAACGTGACTGTCCTATTAGTTTTACCCCAATACTTTAACGTGACTGTCCTATTATTACCTATTACCTGACTGTCCTATTAGTTCCATGTGACTGTCCTATTAGTTTATTACACCTTTTTCACTAGGGTAGTACTTTAACGTGACTGTCCTATTAATTTTGCTATGGCAATAAGCCAAGAAAACCCCATCTAAAAATTATATTTTTTAATCCTCTTTAAGTTCAAGCAACAAGAAAACGATTTTTTGGTGTTTTTTTTGAAAGTAGAATTCTTTATTCTTTAACGTGACTGTCCTATTAGTTTGGTGAAGTGCCACAGTTAATTTTTTCAACCCAAGTGCTCGAAATACCTACCCGTTATCAATCCCTCTATTGTAATCAGGACTGAAATGATCATAAAGAGAACAAAAGACCAGCATAGGAATTGAAAAAAACGATACGTATAAAAGTGCTCACTCTTACTGTACTTCTTATCATAAAACAGAAAGTATTTAGATCTATTTGAAGCTAAGACGGAAATCGTTACAAAGAATGCAAATAGTAAATATGCACAAATACTCAAAATCTTCATAATTACTATAAATGAAATCATTCAGTTACCTTATTAAAAAACTCAGTCATAGCATTTGAAACAATATTTTCACCCGTAGCCTGAACAGTAGCTGCTTCAAGTGGATTTTCTGTCGGTACTTGCTTAGACATAGGAAAATTCCTAGTAACAGGGTTAGATACATTAGGGCGAACCGATACTATTGGAACATGGTAACGAACCGTCTTCATAGTAGACGTCATACTTTTAACTGCAGGTTCAGCTATTTTCCCAAGACCAAGTGTCAGCGTATTAGCTGCAGCCGAAATCACCCCTGCTTTATAAACACCCTCCATAGATTTACCGCTATCTATGTTTTCAACAACTTTAGTAATAGCTGCACCTGTGTAGCTCGTGGCGGCTTTGGGCAATCTAACAAGACAGTCATCCTAAGAATAAAGCATCAAAAAAGCCAGCTTTCGCTGGCTCTTCAATTAACAATCAAGTCAACCCAACACCTACAGCGTATGGGTGGGCCTATCTGAGTTTAATGCACCGGCCAAGTGGGTTTCGATCTTATTGCGTGCGGTATTGTTTTCCGCGAACTGCACACCTACACCTGCGGCTTTGTTGCCTTGCGCCCCTTTTGGGGTGATCCAGATAACTTTGCCGGCCACTGGGATTTTTTCTGGCTCGTCCATTAGGCTTAATAACATGAACACTTCATCGCCCATGGTGTAGCTTTTATTGGTGGGTATGAATAAACCGCCATGTTTAATAAACGGCATGTAGGCTGCGTATAACACGGCTTTGTCTTTGATAGTAAGTGAAAGTATGCCGTTACCGGGACCTAATTTAGGTGCCATAGTGTTTAACCTTTATTATTCTAATACTGCTAATTAATGGGCAGATTGCCCCAATAATGCTAACCAGTCAATGAGTAAGGATTCTGTCATCATAGTGGCATTTGGGTTGGCTTGTCCGCGATACGCAAGTTGTGACTCGGTGAGCTTTTGTAACGCTTGCTCTATTTGGCCATACTGCGCTCGCTGGGCCACTTGCTGGCTTTGGGCCGCAAGCTCAATCATGGCTAATGTTTGATCACCCACCAATCCTGCTTTTTGTTTTTGTGCATCCAATAATAAACCGTAAAACCATTGCAGAATATTCTGCATATCCCAGTTTTTCCATTTGGCGAGCAACTCGTTCCATTGCACTTGTCGGTTTTGCAGGTCGATCATGTTTTGGCAAAATTGCATATATTGCACATGCACGTCTTGTTCAATCATATCCAGCGCTTTTAATGGCGCACCACTGGCTAATCGCAAAATACTATTGGCCACTTGATCGGTTAGTTGTGTTTCGCTGTTTTGTTGCAGCCATGCAAGGGCCTGTGAAAATTCTGGGCCATATACCGGAAACTGCTGGCAGCGACTTTTAATGGTGGCTAACAAGCCACTGGGCTGATGGCTATAAAGTAACAGTGTTACTTTGCCACTTGGCTCTTCTAAGCTTTTTAATAAGGCGTTGGATGCATTGACATTCATGGCTTCCGCTGGGCCAAGCAAAACCACCTTACTATGCCCGCGCTGGGCGGTGGTATTTACAAATTCAGTGACTTTACGCACTTGCTCAATTTTGATTTGTTTGCCTTTTTCTTCTGGCTCAACCATTAACAAATCAGGGTGACTGCCTGCATTGAATAAATGACAACTACCACATGCGCCACACGGGCCGTGTTGCTGATTCGTACACAATAAAAACTGGCTTAATTCCCGTAGTAATAAGCGTTTTCCTACCCCTTCTTGACCCACTAACAACAAAGCATGACCTAAACGCTGCTTAGCGTACTGCTGAACAATGCGATCACTAACAGGCTGAGTCCAAGGTAATGCTTGTGCTACTTTCATTGAGCAGCCTCAGTTTTTAATTGATTCAATCGTGTTTGAATATCCGCTTGCACACTATCTAACGACTGCGTGGCATCAATCACACTAAAACGCACCGCTTGTTTTGCGCGGTTTAAAAACATATCACGCACGCGATTAAAAAAACTTAAGTCTTCGGCTTCAATGCGATCAGCAGCACCACGCTTTGCAGCGCGGGCGCGGCCAATTTCTACAGGGGCATCTAATAACAGGGTTAAGTCAGGTTGAAAGTCACCGTGCACTAATTGTTCGAGCTGTGAGATCACATGGGTTTGCAGTTGACGACCGCCACCTTGGTAAGCGTATGTGGAGTCGGTAAAGCGGTCACAAATCACCCATTTATTTTGAGCGATAGCCGGTTTAATCACTTGCTCTAAATGTTGAGCGCGAGAGGCAAACATCATTAGTAGCTCGGCGCTGCTGCACACATCACCACCGTGTAATAATAACTCACGAAGCTGCTCACCTAACTCTGTGCCACCTGGTTCGCGGGTAGTGATAAATTCGATGTTTTGCTGTGTTAACCATGATTTTATGAATTCGATATTGGTGGTTTTTCCCACCCCTTCGATGCCTTCAATGGTTATAAATTTACCCGCCATTATTTACTGTCCGCCGGAGTGGAGCGATAGTCTTCACTACGCTTGTTAATTTGATAATGACGCACGGCTTTATTGTGCTCGGCCAACGTTGCAGAAAACTGATGGCGACCATTGCCCTTTGCCACAAAATATAATTCTTCACCATCGGCTGGGTGAAGAGCCGCATAAATCGCTTCACGGCCTACTAATGAAATGGGTGTAGGTGGCAGCCCTTTAATGCGATAAGTGTTGTACGGCGTCACTTCTCTTAAATGTTTTTTGCGAATATTGCCTTTATAGCGATCGCCCAACCCATAAATAACCGTGGGGTCGGTTTCTAAACGCATTCTTTTTTGTAAGCGGCGCACAAACACGCCGGCGATTTGTTCTCGCTCGTCAGGTGCGGCGGTTTCTTTTTCTACTATGGACGCCATGATCAAAGCTTCGTATGGGGATTGATAAGGCAAACCTTCTTCGCGGTTGCGCCACTCTTCTGCCAACACCACTTCTAAACGAATTTGCGCACGCACTAATATTTCTGAGGCACGAGTATTGGATTGAAACAAATAGGTATCAGGGAAAAAGCGCCCCTCTGGGTGCCCTTCTAATCCTAAAAATGGCATCAGCTGATTCACATCAGAGGGCAAGTCTTGTACGAGCTTTTCATGAGCCGCAAGACGTGCGAGTGTTTCGTGAATATTTTGACCTTCAACCAAGGTGATTTTATAGGAAACGGTTTTACCGGATACCAATAAATCAAGAATGTCCAAACTGCTCATATCTGGGGTTAATTCGTACTCCCCCGCTTTTGCTGAGCGAGCCTTGCCTGATAATTTTGCAATGAGCATGATCCAGCGAGCATCGGCCATCCAGTTTTCTTGTTCGAGTTTTACAAAAAAACTGGATAACGGGCGACCCTTATCAAGGCTCACGATTTTTGGCTCTTGTATTTTTAATGGCTGGTTTAATTGATAAACACCATAAACCATTAATGCCAGTACCCATATAAACAGCATTAACATCACTAAATTTAGGCGCTTACCCATATACAACTCCATCTTTCCAAGCAGTTTGCATGGCTTTTGTTTGCGGCCCTATCTTAAAAGAACGACCATCAAATTCTGTAATAGGCACAATGCCCATAACACTATTGCAAATAAAACCTTGCTCAAATTGATCCAATTGCCCACGAGCAATATCGTCAATTTGCATTTTTATATTTTGTGTTTTTGCGTAATTCAGAATGCACGCGCGCATGACACCTGCCACACCCGACACGCTCAATTTGGGTGTAAACAACTGATTATCTTTTTCAAAAAAGATATTACTTGAGGTGCCTTCAATGGCAAAGCCTAAGTGATTAAACATTAAACCTTCAAATGCTTGAGCACCTAGTTCTTTTTTCGCCAACACATTTTCTAAGCGGTTAAGGTGTTTTAAACCCGCCATTTGTTTTTGCATTGCGCATTCGGTAGTTAAGCTTTTAACTGAAACACCCTGCTCATACAGTTTGGCCTCATATTGAGGTAGCGGGTTATAAAATGCCGTTACTTTTGAAGTAATCGATTCATCGTAGCCATAACCACGCTGACTGTTACCGCGACTCACGATAATTTTTAGCACACCACTGCTTAACCCTGATAGCTCAACAAATTTATGTGCGTAAGCAATCAATAACTGCGCTAAATTTTTATCTGGCAATTGAATATCTAACCGCTCGCAACCCGAACCTAAGCGCTGCGTATGATAATTAAGGCCTTGGATTTGCCCTTGTTTGACCACCATGGTTTCAAATAAACCATCAGCAAATTGGGCAGCGCGACTATAACCGTCAAGCTGCCCTAAATATTGCTGATCATCAATCACCCACATAATATTTAACCTTGTACCTTGCTAAATATGAGTGAACCATTGGTGCCACCAAAACCAAACGAATTACTTAAGACATGGGTTAATTCAATATCACGTGCACTATTGGCAACGTAATCAAGGTTACAGCCATCTTCTAAGTCATCAAGATTGATGGTGGGCGGGACTTTGTTATTGATCAGTGCTTGAATAGCAAAAATCGCTTCAATGGCACCGGCTGCCCCCAATAAATGCCCCGTCATGGATTTAGTTGAAGACACCAATACATGCTGACCAATGGTGGATTCTATGGCGCGACTTTCGGCCACATCACCGGCAGGAGTTGAAGTGCCATGTGCATTAACATATTGAATATCCGCACCGGTTAAGCCCGCATCGTTTAACGCATTTTGCATGGCCTTTGCAGCGCCTGAGCCATCTTCAGGTGGGCTTGTCATATGAAACGCATCATCACTCATACCAAAGCCTGTTATTTCAGCCAATATGGTTGCACCGCGTTTTTTGGCTGCTTCGTATTCTTCTAGTACTAATGCCCCTGCACCATCTCCCAATACAAAACCATCTCGGTTTTTATCCCACGGGCGTGACGCACCTTTTGGGTCATCGTTGCGGGTAGACATGGCACGAGCCGCACAAAAACCAGCCATACCACTTGGAGTACAGGCTGCTTCTGCACCACCTGCAATCATCACATCTGCATCGCCATAGGCAATGGTACGAGCAGCATATCCAATGTTATGAGTGCCGGTTGTACATGCCGTTGAAATGGCAAAGTTAGGGCCTGTGAATTTATAAATCATGGCTAAATGACCAGAAAGCATATTCACAATGGAGGCTGGTATATAAAACGGACTGACACGTCTTGGGCCAGAATTTAATAGCTGGGAGTGGTTATGCTCAATGGTGCTTAGACCGCCAATACCCGAACCAAGTGCACAACCGATGCGATCACAGTCGTAACCCGCATTCAATAAACCTGACTGTTTCACCGCTTCAGCACAGGCAACAAGCCCATACTGAATGAAGATATCCATTTTTTTTGCATCTTTTGCGCTAATGACATCACCAAGTGAAAAATCTTTGATGGTGCCCGCAAACTGAGTAGCAAGATTAGAAGGGTCAAAATGGGTGATGGTTGCAATACCACTTTGGCCGCTGATCAAACCTTGCCAAGTAGAAGCAGCATCATTTGCAATGGGTGTTACCGCACCCAAACCGGTTACAACTACGCGTCGCTTAGCCATAATCACCCTTTCTTTGCTGTTTTTTTCAAAACCCATACAAACAAAAAAGCCGCCTTTTAGGGGGCGGCTTTTACATCAATGCTTAGCAATTAGCTATGCGCAATAATGTAGTCGATTGCTTCTTGAACTGTGGTTAGTTTCTCAGCATCTTCATCAGGAATTTCAGTTTCAAATTCCTCTTCTAGTGCCATTACTAACTCAACTGTATCTAAAGAGTCTGCACCTAGGTCTTCTACAAAGCGAGATGTACCTTTTGCTTCGTCTTCTTTAACACCTAGCTGTTCGCAAACAACTTTTTTTACACGTTCTTCAATGCTGCTCATAATTTATCCTGTTTATTATATAGAGCCAGTTTGCCCTACAAGGCTTGTTCAATAAAGGGCGACATTATACCCCTCTTTGAGCACGGGTAAACCTATGATTTGTGCCATATTAGGCAATTCTAAATAAGCCAATATGCCGACAAATCGATATTAACCACCTGATTATTAAGCCATTTATTGGAAATTGCGAGATAAATTAGCCACTAGGGGCCAATTCACCCCATATTTAGGCCACCGTTCACATTTAGTACCTGACCTGTAATGTACGCCGCATCTTTAGATACTAAGAACGCAACGGCCTTGGCGATTTCTTCAGGCTCACCGTAACGACCAACGGGTATATTAGCCATCATGGTGTTTTTTTGATCATCGGTTAGCTCATCCGTCATATCGGTTGCAATAAACCCAGGGGCCACCGCATTAACTGTGATACCACGACTGCCAATTTCATACGCTAACGAGCGAGTAAAACCCTCAATACCCGCTTTAGATGCACAATAATTCACCTGACCAGGATTACCCATGGCCCCCACTACTGAGCTGATATTAACGATGCGACCCCAGCGTTGTTTCATCATGCCTTTAAGTAAGCCTTTGGTGAGACGAAAGGCACCACTTAAATTGGTTTCAATTACGCTATCCCAATCGTCATCTTTCATGCGCAGCATAAGCGTGTCTTTGGTGATGCCAGCGTTGTTAACCAGTACAGAGGCTGAACCAAGTTCCGTTACATTTTTAATAAACTCAGCACAACTTTCTTTGTCTGATAAATTTAAAACAAACGCGGTTCCGTGCTCACCTAAATATTCTTTAATTGCGGCCACACCCGATTCGCTGGTTGCACTGGCTACCACAAAATAATCGGCATCAATCAATGATTGAGCAATGGCTCGACCAATACCTCGACTTGCACCTGTTACCACGGCAATGGCTTGTTGCATAATTTACCCTTACAAAGCCTGTAGCGATTCAACTGAATTAATGGTTTGGTTATTAAGTTGCTTCGCAATTCGTTTATTAAGCCCAGTTAGAACTTTTCCTGGGCCTATTTCTAACAGGTTTTCTACCCCATTGTCAGCTAATAGCTCAACCGCTTGTGTCCAACGTACAGGGCTTGCGATTTGTTTAACCAAGTTTGCACGTATTACCTGTGCATCTTGCTCAAATGTATTGGTCGCATTTTGCAGAACAGGCAACGTTGCATTTTGAACATTAAAACCACTTAAATATTCTGCAAAATTATCCGCCGCTGGTAACATCAATGCGCTATGAAATGGCCCACTCACCGGCAATAACATGGCGCGCTTTGCACCCGCTTTTTTACAAGCCGCAACGGCTCGCTCGACCGCTTCTTTATTTCCTGAAATGACCACTTGGCCCGGACTATTATAATTGGCTGCTTGTACTATTTGGCCCTGTTCACTCGCCTTGCAGATTTCTTCAACAACTGAATCTTCCATATTCAAAATAGCCGCCATAGCACCCACACCATTTGGCACAGATTCACGCATTAATTCGCCACGACGACGCACCAGTAATAAGGCATCTTCAAATGCGAGGGCGCCAGCACAAACCAATGCAGAGAATTCACCCAAGCTGTGACCCGCCATTACATCTGCTGTTACCTTACCCCCTAATGCGCGCCATAAAGCAACCTCAACCGCCACCAAAGCTGGCTGGGTATTATTGGTACTATTAAGCTCATCAGCTGGGCCGTTTAAAATTAAGTCGCTTAATTTAAAACCCAAAACATCATCGGCCTGTTGAATGGTTTCTTTTGCAACTGAATATTGCTCAATGACGTCAGACAGCATTCCTACAGATTGAGAACCTTGACCTGGGAAAACAACGGCATTTTTGTACATAGATAAATCCTGAAAGGCTTATTTTTTTAATAGACAAGAATATTTAATAAATGTGTAACAGTGTTATAGCACTTCACTATCTAGCATTTCAGCTATTTGTTGTAACAATTTGTTTTTTGCTAACAGGTAGGCGCCATCAATGGCGTTTGAAAAAGCAGTTTGCTGGGACTTTCCATGACTTTTTACCACAATACCTTGCACCCCTAGTAATACACCGCCACTTTTTAAGTCGGGCTCAAATGCTAAGCGCAAGCTATTTAACATTGGCAGTGCAACTAGCCCCACCAATCGCGTAAACAGATTTTTTTGAAATGCATCTCGAATAATTTGTACAACAAAACTCAGCAAACCTTCGCTGGTTTTTAACGCAATATTACCCGCAAAACCATTGGTCACAATGACGTCAGCAATGCCTTTATATAAATCATCACCTTCGACATAACCCACATAGTTTATGCATTGAGATTCTTTAAGCATGGCATTAGCCAAACGAATATCTTCGTTACCCTTAATTTCCTCACTGCCAATATTAAGCAACGCGACCTTAGGAGATTTAATACCTGCCAGCGACGATGCGTAGGCACTGCCCATTAACGCAAATTGATGTAAATTTTCAGAATCACACTCAACATTTGCTCCAAGGTCCAACATATAACTTGAACCAGAGATATGTGGCAAACGGGCTATTAAGGCAGGCCGATCAATACCTAACATGGTTTTAAGCACATAACGGGAAATGGCTACTAAGGCGCCGGTATTACCCGCACTGACCAAGGCATCCGCATCATTATTATTTAACGCATCCACCGCTAAACGCATTGAAGATTGCTTCTTTCGTAATGCCGCAGACGAGCGTTCACCACAACTGACAACTTCTTCAGTATGAATAACTTTTAATCGAGAACTGGCGGTAGATTGGTGTAAAAACGGATCAAGCTTGGCGCGATTGCCAAATAGCAGAATTGTTAAATCGGAATTTTTTTCTAAGGAGGATAACGCAGCGGGAACAGTCACGCGGGGACCGTGATCCCCGCCCATTGCGTCAATGGCAATGGTGACCATAATTAGCTGTCTTGTACTTCAACAACTTTACGACCGCGGTAGAAACCATCAGCAGTCACGTGGTGACGGATGTGAGTCTCACCAGAAGTTGGATCGATAGACAATGCACGAGTAGTTAGTGCATCGTGAGAACGGCGCATACCGCGACGTGAACGAGATTTTTTGCTCTTTTGAACAGCCATTAGGCTCTCCTACTATTTCTTTAATTGCTCAAGTACGCTGAACGGATTATTCGGCGCTTCTGTTTCAACCGGCACTGGCTTCATTTCTTCAGCTTTAGCGACCAATTCATTATCATCACACTCGGCATGATAAGCATACATCGGAAGGCTGAGGATTAACTCATCTTCAATCACGGGTAGCAAAACTAAGTCATCTCTCTCAGCAATAACTGGTTCGTATTGCTTTGGTAAATGCTTTGCCTGCTCATCGCTAAACACGATGCCGAGTTCAAAGTTTGTGGATAACTCCACATCAACCGGGTTCATACAGCGCTGACATGTCATGCGTACTTGTGCTTGACACTGGCCACGTAACAAGGGGGTACCCTGTTGGTCATGACCAAATTGGATTTCAACTTGAGATTCACCGCTGTCGTCCTGTAGAAAGTTTTGCAACCGTTCTAGCTTGGAGACTTGAATGGAACCGCTGAATTCAGCTTCTTGTTCCACACTTTTTATCGGATCAACCCGTACTGGAAATAAACCTTGGTTCATAGTGCGCGCAATGGTACTCATGGGGTTAAGTGATGTCAAAACTATTTGACGTTTTTTCAAGTAAAATCAAGCTTTAACGCCTATTTTAAGCTAATTGGAGAGTCTGACACCCCAAATGCCGTCGCTAGACTCTTACCCATGGATGCACCCAAGCGCCCCACTAGTGCTTCAAACGGCGTGGGCTGAGGCGTGAAATCAACGATTTTCTCAGCACCAACCAACTCACGGGCCACATAACTTGAACTGCCCAAACCATCTATCAACCCCAGTGATAGCGCTTGCTCGCCCGTCCAAATCAAGCCACTGAACAGCTTAGCATCATCTGCCAACCTGTCACCTCGACCCTTTCTTACTTGCTCGATAAATTGCTTATGAGTAGTGGCTAACACCCCTTCCCAAAAAGACTTTTCTTCTTTATTTAATGGCGTAAATGGGTCAAGAAACCCTTTATGCTCACCCGCCGTAAACTGACGGCGCTCTACACCGAGCTTCTCCATGGCACCAACAAATCCAAAACCTGAACCCACAACACCAATTGAGCCGACCAAGCTGGCCTTATCGGCATAAATTTCATCAGCCGCTGCTGCTATGTAATAAGCACCTGAGGCCCCCAAATCTGAAATTACCGCATAAACTGGAATACTTGGGTTCAAACCACGCAAACGCACAATCTCGTCATAAACATAACCAGATTGAACGGGTGAGCCACCTGGACTATTGATGCGTAGGATAACCGCTTGCACACCTTCTGCATCAAAGGCATTTCGCAAGCCCGTCACAATCAGGTCAGCCGAGGCCTCTTCGCCTGCTGCAATCACACCTTTAACTTCCACCATGGCAGTAAACCGACCATCTACACCTAAATCTTGAGTACCAAGATCGCTCGGCGCAAAAATAGCCAACGCAATAAATAAATAAGCAAAGGTCATTAATTTAAAAAAAATGCCCCAGCGGCGAGCTCGACGCTGCTCAGAATTAATATTGCCTACAACTTTTTCAATTAACTTCCACTCTTTATCAGATTCAGGGCGGTCAACTGGGTCTTGATACATTCTTTATTTATCCCTATTTTGAATTCTAAACGGTCAACTCTGATTGACGGCTCAACCAGTGCGCAAATTGTTTTAGATCATCAACCATTAACATGGGTGAGCTTAATTTTAATTTTTCAACACTATGTGCACCATGGGTAATTGCAACACTATCCATGCCTGCATTATGAGCCATATCTAAATCAAATTGTGTATCGCCAATCATCAACATATTTTCATTATCAACATTTAACGACTGTGATAACTCATGCAACATTAATGGATGAGGTTTAGAGCGAGTTTCATCAGCGCAGCGCGTATCGTGAAATAAATGGGTCATATTAAACTGAGCCAGCACACGATCAAGCCCCGCTCGGCTTTTACCCGTAGCCACTGCTATTTTTAAATCCAGCGAATCAAGTAAATCCAACAGCTCAAGTGCGTGATCAAATAGAACCACCTCTGAGCGTTTATCATCATGATAATGAGCACTGTATTGTTTGGCCACACCTTTAACAACTGTACGATCATGCTCAAGCTTTGGCCACAGACTTATGATCGCTTCTGGCAACCCCAAACCAATAATTTGCTTAACATCATATTCACTGCGAAACGGTAAATCGAAATCTTTGGCGGCACACTGCATTGATTCAACAATGCGAGTGGCAGAGTCAGCAAGAGTGCCATCCCAATCAAAAATTACAGCTTGATACTTCATGAACATCCATTAATTAATTTACAGGGGCCAACGACTTTAAGAATGACTCATAAACTGAATCTAACGGCGCTTCTATGGTAAGTTTTTCGTTGGTTTGCGGATGAATAAAACGCAGAGACTTCGCATGTAAAAATAAACGTTTTGCCCCTGCTATTTTTGCTTGTTTTAATTCATCATCCGTCGCGTATTTTTCATCACCTACAATAGAATGCCCTGCAAATTGGCAGTGCACTCGAATTTGATGGGTACGACCTGTCACCGGCTCAGCGTTGAGCAAGGTGTAACCATCAAAACGTCGCTCTAATGAGTAACGGGTGTGACAAGGTTTACCTTGTTGCGACACCCGTACGATTCGCTCACCAGATTGAAGTTCATTTTTTAATAGTGGCGCCGTCACTTCACTCATATGTTTTGGCCAACCACCATAAACCAATGCCCAATACTGCTTTTGGATGCCTGATTTCTTTTGTAACATGGCATGCAGTGCCACCAAGACAGAGCGTTTTTTAGCCACCAAAATCACACCAGATGTATCTCTGTCTAAGCGATGGACCAGCTCCAGTCTTTTGCAATCAGGACGAATAACACGCAGTGCCTCAATTAAACCCAAGCTAATGCCACTTCCGCCGTGAACCGCCATGCCTCTGGGCTTATTTACGGCAATAAGATAATCATCCTCAAACAAAATAGCCGACTCAATGTCATGGGCCAACTTATCGGGCACATTTTCAATCTTGGCTTCTTCTTTTACTCGCACAGGGGGAATTCGGACCAAATCACCGGCTTTTAATTTGTATTCCGGTTTAGAGCGGCCTTTATTGACTCGAACCTCTCCTTTACGGATTACTCGGTACACCATGGACTTAGGCACACCCTTCATACGCGACATTAAGAAGTTGTCTAGACGCTGACCAGCATAGTCTAGGCTGACTTCTTCAAAAATGACCTCGCGTTTAGAACTTTCAGACATATAAAACTCTTAGTTAAGAAAAACCGGTTTGACGCATTGCTAATCTTTGCTATATTCAGCCATTCCGGTTGTACCCAGGGCTAAAGCGCCCCAAACAACATTGGGCCCGGATGATAACGTAAGTTTGGGAAAGTTAGATATAAACTTCCCGGAATTTTGGCATTTAGCGGTCAAATTACCGCTAAATAAGAAAAACGATACGTTCTGATTGAGCAAGGGGTCTTGCTAAATCAGCTTATGTTTCGTGTCGGTGTTTGCAAATTCATAGTAAAACTAGCTAAACACCCCTGCTTGGACGCAGTCAATCCTAGAGTCGGTATAGAAGTCCATGCAAAGCACGCATAAATATTTTGATTAGCTCAACCCTTGTGATTCATATCAGAACCACACAAATATGAGCTCTAGAAGTTAATGAAAAGAATGCTAATTAACGCAACTCAATCAGAAGAGTTGCGTGTTGCGCTTGTTGATGGCCAACGCCTGTACGATTTAGATATTGAACCTACAACCCGTGAACAAAAGAAAGCCAACATCTATAAGGGTAAAATCACCCGCATAGAACCTAGCCTTGAAGCCGCTTTTGTGGACTTTGGTGCTGAGCGTCACGGCTTCCTTCCACTTAAAGAAATTTCTCGCGAATACTTTAAAACGTCTACCTCTGGCCGCCCTAACATCAAAGATGTTATCGAAGAAGGTCAAGAAGTCATCGTTCAAGTAGATAAAGAAGAGCGTGGCAACAAGGGCGCAGCCCTTACTACCATGATCAGCCTAGCTGGCCGTTATTTGGTACTAATGCCAAACAACGCTCGCGCTGGCGGTATTTCTCGCCGTATTGAAGGTGATGAACGCAACCAAATTCGTGACGCGATGCGTGATGTGACAGTACCTAACAATATGGGCGTAATCGTTCGTACTGCTGGTATTGGCCGCGCAGCTGAAGACCTTCAGTGGGACTTGGATTACTTATGCCTACTTTGGGACTCCATTAAAGGCGCTTCAGAAACTCGCAAAGCCCCTTGCCTACTACTTCAAGAAAGTAACGTAGTTATTCGCGCTATTCGTGACTACTTACGCCAAGACATTGGTGAAGTGCTAATTGATGACAAAACTGTGTATGAAGAAGCACTCAGCTTTGTTCAGCACGTTATGCCTCAGTACGAAAACAAAATTAAGCTTTATGAAGACACAACTCCGTTGTTCAGCCGTTATCAAATCGAAGCTCAGATCGAAACGGCATTCCAACGTGAAGTGAAACTTCCTTCCGGTGGCTCGATCGTTATCGATACAACCGAAGCGTTGATTTCTATCGATATCAACTCCTCTCGTGCAACGAAAGGCTCTGACATCGAAGACACCGCAGTTAACACCAACCTTGAAGCAGCCGACGAAATTGCTCGTCAATTGCGTCTACGCGACATTGGTGGCCTAATCGTCATCGACTTCATTGATATGATGTCTAACAAAAACCAACGCGATGTTGAAAACCGCGTGAAAGATGCATTAGAAATTGACCGTGCACGTGTTCAAGTGGGTCGTATCTCGCGCTTTGGTCTATTGGAAATGTCACGTCAGCGTTTACGCCCATCTCTTGGCGAAACCAGCGGCCATGTTTGCCCTCGCTGTGAAGGCACCGGCTTTATTCGTGATATGCGTTCTTTGAGCCTTTCTCTTCTTCGTTTAATTGAAGAAGAAGCAAGCAAAGACAACACAGCTCAAGTACGCGCGCAAGTACCTTTAGAAGTAGCCAGCTTCTTGACCAATGAAAAGCGTCAGGAAATCATGGTTATTGAGAAGCGCCACGAAGCTCAGATTTGGATTATTCCTAACCCGAACTTCCATACTCCGCATTTCGAAGTATCTCGCGTTCGCACAGGCGACAATCAAATTGATCAAGTTAGTTTCGAAATTAACTACGAACAAGAACTTGCAGTTGAGCAAATTGCACAAGTGAAAAAAGAAGCCGCCGCCGTTCAAGCAGTTTCTTCAGCTCGCGCTCCTGCGCCAACCCCTAAAGAAGTAACGCCAGCTAAGGCCCCAGGTTTATTTAGTAAATTGGCAAGTGCTGTTTCTAGTCTTTTTGAAAGCGAAGAAAAGCCTGCAACGAAAAATAAGAAAGCGCCTGCAAGCAAAAATACAAACAACCGTAATCGCAATAATAATCAGCGTAATGGTAATCGTCCTAATAACAATCGTAATCGTCGTAACGAGCCTAAAAAAGATGCCCGTACTAACGATAAACGCAATGAAAAGCGTAACGATCGGAATGAAGGCCGCAGTGAACAACCTCGTCGTGAGCGCAATGAAAACCGCAACAACGATCGCACAAATGAGCGTAACAATGATCGCGATGAAAACCGCAATCAGAACACAGCTCGTCGTCGTAATCGCAACCAACAACCAAATAAGTTGGATGAAAACGTTGCGCGTAAGATCGAAGAAGTAAACGTTAAGCAGCCTAAAGCGCCAGAAAAAGAAGCTCCAAAAGCTGAGCAAAAACCAGTTGCAACAACACCATCAACTGAAAACAAAACAGTTGAAGTGAAAGCTCAGGTTGAAGCTGTAAAAACTGAAAAACCCGTTGTAAATGAAACAAAATCAGCACCGACTGCTGACGTAGTTAAAACAGCAACTGAAAGCCCAGCTCCACAAGCGAAGGCCGAAAAAGCAGAAACAGCCAAGCCAGAAGCGCAAGCGCCAAAGGCAACTGAAACTAAACCTGCTGAAGTTAAACAATCAGTAGAAACAGCTAAAGCTGAGCCTGTAAAAACGGAAGCTCCCGCTAAAGTTCAAGCACCGGTTAAAGCAGAAGAAAAGCCAGCACCGGCTGCTAAAGCTACTGAAGCAGTACAAACACCCAAGGCCCCAGCTGTAAACAGTGCACCTAAGCGCGCCTATAACGACCCAAGGGAAGTTAAGCGTCGTCAGCGCGAAGCTGAAGCCGCCGCGGCTGCACAAGAATCGAATTCATAATTCGACTCTAGCAATAAAAAAGGGACTCATATGAGTCCCTTTTTTATTGCCCTTGATCAATACTGACCGTTTCGAGGCCACAATCCCTGAAAAATCAGGCAAATAACCTAGGTTCTTGCTCTAATTGGATTCCATAATGATCAAGCACTGCCTGCTTAACTTCATCAGCGGCATGTAAAACATCCACCCCTTTACCTCCGTGATTCACCAACACAAGAGCTTGTTGCTTATGAACACTCACAGGCCCAAATGATTTACCTTTAAACCCAAGCTGATCAATTAACCAGCCCGCAGGGACTTTGACACCCTCATCGAGTTTATAATGAGGCATCGCTGGATAACGACTAACTAAACCTTCAAACATCTCAAGGGTAATCACTGGATTTTTAAAAAACGAACCTGCGTTAGGCAACTGATCAGGCTGTGGCAGCTTACTTTTACGAACATCAATTACCCAGTGTGCAAGCTCAAGTGGCGTAGGCACCCCCTTCTCTTTTGCCATCTGATCCAAGGGGGCATAACTCACATTAACCGTGGGAAGTTTACTTAATTTAAAATCAACCGCCGTAATAAGAACATTGCCCTCTAACGCCTGTTTAAAAATGCTTTCACGGTATTCAAAACCACACTCTTCAGCTGTGAAATGAAATTCTTCCAAGGAGTCAATAAACACACCATGAACATGTTGAATGCAGTCTTTCACTTCAACGCCATAGGCTCCAATATTTTGCACAGGAGCAGCCCCAACTAAACCTGGAATAAACGCAAGATTTTCAAGACCGTACCATCCTTGCTTCAAAGAATGCATAACCAGATCATGCCAGTTAAACCCTGCATCCACCCTAATTAGGACTTGCGCATTATCATCTGATAACAAAGCTATCTGGGCTGATTTATATTGAACAACAACACCCGAAACCGCTTCAGACATAACCACATTACTGCCACCACCCAGTACCTTTATCTTAAGCCCTGATAACCTGGCAAACTCAGCAACTTCTTTAAACTGCTCGATACTTGTTACTTGAGCCATATATTCAGCATACGACTCAACTCCCAAGGTATTAAAGCGTTTTAATGGAACATTTTGCTGAATACTCATGCTAAAACCTTTTTTGTTAAAAACTGCTCACAGGCATCTTCCAATAAATCTAACACCAATTCAAAACCCTGCTCACCACCATAATATGGATCTGGCACTTCATCATATTCCATGGACCCAAATTCCCTTAAAAACAAAACGACTGCTGCGCTCGCATTGCTGGGTTTGATTGAGATTAAATCCTGATAATTGGCACTATCCATGGCCAGAATGTAATCAAACTCATAAAAGTCATGCTCGCTGACTTGTCTAGCACGCAACCCAGACATACTCATGCCACGCTTAAGGGCCGCTTGCTGAGAACGAGGATCCGGTGATTTACCAATGTGATAAGCAGCAGTGCCTGCACTGTCAATCTCAAGATCTAATTGACGAGACTCAACCAAGCTTCTCATAACGGCTTCAGCCGTTGGAGAGCGGCAAATATTGCCAAGACACACAAATAAAACCTTCATATAAAACCTCAGCCTGCCACTTGACGGGCAGATAGTTGCCGCTTCTTGTTAAAAGTGGACTTTAAAACCCCAATTTTACAGCAATTTCAAATTTGGCAAACATTATGCTTTTAAAGAGTAAAATACTTTGTGCGAATATTAATTATGCTAACTCAACCAAAGCTCGTTAAAAATGAAAGCCCTCAGAAAAAAACCATCAACCTTAAAACGCAAACCAAGGGCAGCGCTCAATTTTTACTTGGCTTAAACAACCGAGTGAGCCACATGGATAAACGCATCCACCGTCTTGAATCGGCTACTGACCATATATTGCGCCACCATATTGGTTACAAAGAACTTACGCTTACCTTTGTACTGGCACTTCTTATGTTCACAAGCATCAATTTGGGACTAAAAGAATTTAACGGTACCTCACCTAATCAGCAGAACATTGCACAACAGCAGGCGCAATTAATCCCCCTGTTACAGCAAAACGCTCAATTACAGTCTTCAATTATCACCAACAATAAACAACCTAAAGATGGTATGAATATTCACCATCAATTTATATGGCCATTGGAGAAACAATCAAATATTAGCGAGGTTGAGTATGCACAGCACAAACACGGAATTGAGCTCACCTCTAAATTAGGGGACCCAATTGTAGCCATAGAAAACGGTGAGGTTATTTATAGCGGCAATGCAATTAATAGCTACGGTAACTTAATTCTAATCCAGCACGAAAACCATATTATCAGCGTTTATGGCAACAACTATTCAAACTACGTACACGAAGGCGATAAAGTAAAAAAAGGTCAACTCATTGCTGCAGTTGGTGAAAGTGATGGCAAGCGCCCAAAGCTTTACTTTGAAGTTCGCTTCAAAGGTAAAGCGCAGGATCCATTTTTATATTTCAAATGACTATTTTGCTAGTTTTTCATCCGTGGTTAATGCTCGACCACTTTCAGGTAACATAACTGGGATGCCGTCATCTATTTTGTAAGCCACACCATCAAACTTGCAAATCAACTCTGATTTCTCTTTATCTAAAATAAGATTGCCTTTACACAAAGGGCAAACTAATAGAGACAATAGTTTTTTATCCATGATCTCGCTTCCACTGTTCAAGTTTAATATTTAAATCGTGTAAAAAAGCAGCAGGCAAATCAGCGGCAATTTTTAAATACCACATGTCGCTTTTGGCAAACTGCTTGATTTTGACTGCGTCTTTTTCTGTCATCAATATTTGTTGGGTTAAACCTGATAAATCCTGTTCTTTATAATCATAATGATCTGGAAACCATTTGTGATCGCAGTAAATTCCAAGCTCATTAATCGTATTTAAAAATTTATTAGGATTACCTATACCAGCAATCGCTAAAGCATCATCGGTGGACTTAAAACTCGCCAGTGACTGCTCTTCATTAGTAACTAAATTCACCCAAGCAATAGGTTTGATTTGAAACGTATTATCATCGACATTTTTATCACTTGATAAAATATAATTAACAGTTTGCAAACGACTTCGATGTTCTCGCAATGGCCCCACTGGCATAAGCTGGGCATTCCCCAAGCCTCGTGATCCATCAATCACACACACTTCGTAATCACGGTGCAAGCCATAATGCTGCAATCCGTCATCACTGATTATTACGTCGACGCCTTTTTCTAAAATTAAAGGTACCGCTCGAGCGCGAACAGGGTCAACCACCACAGGAATACGTAATGATTGAAACAACATGAAAGGTTCATCACCCACTTTCTGAGAGCTGTCTTGGTTTTGGATCAAGTGAGGAAAATCGGTCAATTCCCCACCATAACCACGACTGATTACCCCTGGCGTATAACCTTGTGACTGTAGATACCGAACCAACGCCTGTACAACTGGGGTTTTACCAGTACCGCCTAACGTAATATTCCCCACAACAATAACAGGAACATCGTATGGCTTTGAATTCAATGCTAAATACTGCTGACGCTTACGTTTAGTCACAAACAAAACAAGCAGTAAAAGCGGCCAAAGCACCCACGTCCACGGTATACGCCCATACCATGCGGCGTTAAATAAACGCTCTAACATGATTTACCCATCAAATTGCATATCGTGTAAATTTTTATAAAAACCTTGTTTTTCAATAAGGGTTTTATGATTACCACGCTCGACTATTTCACCTTTATTAACCACTAAAATAGTATCGGCTTTCTCTATGGTGCTTAATCTGTGCGCCACGACAAAACTGGTTCTATTTTTCATAAGGTTATCTAATGCTTTTTGGATATAGCGCTCTGATTCGGTATCCAGCGCGCTGGTTGCCTCATCTAAAATCAAAATAGGTGCGTCTTTTAAAATAGCCCGTGCAATCGCTAAACGTTGACGCTGACCACCGGATAACATCACACCATCATCACCAATCATGGTTTGCATGCCTTGAGGCATTTGCTCGATGAACTCAAGTGCGTGGGCGGCTTTTGCGGCAGCATAAACCTCTTCTTCGGTTTTATCCGCTAAACTGCCATAAGCGATATTATTAAAAACAGTATCATTAAATAAAGTGACCCCTTGACTGACCAAGGCAATCTGGCGACGAAGGTCATCCAGCGGATAGTCTTTGATGCTGCGACCATCTAATAAAATATCGCCGTCATTAAACTCATAAAATCGAGTGAGCAAGTTAATTAATGTGGATTTACCGCTGCCAGACTTGCCCACTAGTGCAACGCTTTCACCGGCTTTCACATCAAGCTGAATATTTTTCAATACTCGCTCATCAGAATCTGGGTAGTGAAAACTCAAATTTTGAATTTGAATATCACCATGTGCCTTTTTCATGCTTTGCACACCTGAATCATTTTCAGCATCTTCACCCAAAACAGAAAAAATACTCTTAGCGGCTACAACACCTTGCTGCAGTAATGCATTGATGCCTGCCAATGTACGCATCGGTTTTGCCAATGTACTTGCAGCTGTCATAAATGCCATGAGCTGACCAAAGTCCATTCCACCAATAATCAATGGATCCAGCGCCACCCACATCAAAGCACCGATGGCCATGGCCACAATCATTTGCATCACAGGCACACTAATGGCTTTTACACGGGCAAACTTTAATGTCTGAACCAGATTAGTATTACTGACTTTTGCAAATCGGTTTTGTTCGTACTCGTGACCTGAGAAAATTTTAACTTCTTGATATGCATTGACGGCTTCACCAGCAACCTGAGTCACTTGCCCCATACTGCCCTGAACGTTTGTGCTGTATTTTTTGAAATACTTATTAGCTTTTTTAACAATGAAGGCTAAAAAAGGTGCCGCTGCAAAAAAGATAAGGGTTAACTTCCAGTTCATATAGAACATATAACCCAACAAGAAAATGACCGTTAAACCCTCTCGCACTAAACTGGTTACAGCCGAGGTGATTGAACCGTAAACCTGTTCAACATCAAATGTGATTTTAGAAATAATATGCCCTTTAGCATGCTTATCAAAAAACTCATTAGGTAATATCAAATAATGATTAAACAAAGCCGTTCTGAGTTTATGGACAACCGTTCGACCGACTTTTGCTAAAAAGAAATCCCCTAGAAAACTTCCTAACCCGCGTAGCGCAAAAATACCCAGTATTAATAATACTAAAGTCGTGCGGGCTTCCATGGTGGGGTCTTGATACGTTTTCTCAATCAAATCCATTAAGTGCGCTAACATCGGCGCTGTTGAGGCATAGATCGAAAAACCTAGTATCGCGGTAAAGTAGAGAAATTTTTGCTGAAACACATAACCGAGCAGGCGCTTATAAAGCGCCCAGTCTGTTAAGTTTGTAGTATCTTTCATGATTATTTAGCTTGCTTGCTGGTAATACTCAACCGAGAAAATCCCAGCTGACCGGCGGCATCCATCGCGCGAACGACGAACTCATGGGGGGTTGATGCATCTGCGGTGATAATAAAGGGTAAACTTTTATCCCCTGCAGACACCTTTTCAATGGCTTGTTTTAATGTCACCAGTTTTTGGCTGATTAAGGCCTGGCCATTGATACTATACGTCCCCTGCTTATCAATGACGACTTCCACCATTTTAGCTGGGGCCTCAGCAACTTCGCCATCAGCTTCTGGTAAATTCACTGCTAAATGGTTTTCTTTGGTGAAGGTGGTGCTCACCATAAAAAAGATTAGCAACAAAAATACAATATCAATCAGTGGCGTCAGATTTAAACTGAGCTCTTCTTTGTTTTGACGCTTAAAGTTCACAGCTCTAACCCTCTGGCGTCTCACTAACTTCACGGTCACCGTGCAGCACATCCACTAGCTTAACGGCTTCTTGCTCCATAAACACCACAATCTCATCAATACGACGTTGAAGGATGCGATAACAAACCAGAGCAGGAATCGCAATCATCATACCGGCCGCGGTTGTCACTAACGCTTCAGAAATACCTCCAGCCAATACGCCCGCATTGCCGGTACCTTGAGCCATGATTTCGTTAAAAACAGAAATCATACCCAGTACCGTACCTAGTAACCCCATTAAAGGGGCAACGGCAGCAATGGTACCCAATGCATTTAAGAATCGCTCCATCTCGTGCACAGCAGTACTCGCTGCTTGTTCAATGGCTTCCTTGGTAATGTCACGACCATGACGAGAGTTACTTAAACCGGCCGCCAAAATAGCACCAAGATGGGTTTCTTGCTTTAGCTGCTTAAGTTTTGCACTGTCTAATTCGTTATTTTTGATCCACATCCACACCTGGGCTAATAGATGTTTAGGGGCAATGTTCTCAGGGCGAAGTGTCCAAAACCGTTCAATACAAATCGCAACCGCTAACACGGATGCCAAAATGAGGGGGATCATCATCCAACCGCCAGCAAATACCAGTTCTTTCACCTCATTACTCCTACGTATATTTATTCTATTAAACCAAAATTAGGGCGGTATGTTGAAACAACTAGCGGCTCTTGTCTAGGTGGAAACGCAACTTGTACCGAACCTTTATCAGCAGTTGTATAAACCATCATGTTTCTTTCTTGATATTTGCTTATTATTTGCTCATGGGGGTGGCCATATCGGTTCAAAAAACCAGCAGATACAATCACAATATCAGGGGCAACCTCATCTAAGAACTCGTCGGTACTGGAAGTCTTACTGCCATGATGGGGGGCAATCAGTACACTGGTGGTTAAATCAACACCTTGTCGAATCAACTGCGCTTCGGCTTCCTTTTCGATATCACCGGTAAATAATACGCTTTTACCTGAACGGGCTGTTACTTTTAATAAGCAAGAGCCATTATTTCCAGCTTTATGGCCATCCGCTTGGAAACGCATAAATCTAACGCCGTCATATTGCCATTGCAGTGTTTCACAGTGATCTTGAGAAACAAGCTCGTCTGCCATATTGGCTAAAATTTCTGCCCCTCCAGCATGATCATTATCGCCATGCGTAAGGTGCAGCATATCCAAACGCTGGATTCCTTGCTGCCTCAGATAAGGCATCAAGACAAAATCAACAATCCCCAGGCCATTAGAAAATAACGCGCCAGTATCAATCAATACATGATGATGAGCCGTTTCAATGAGCGCAGAGCTACCTTGCCCCACATCCAATACTGTTAACTCAAAGCCACCCGGTTGCGGTTTCTCCAAAGGCAAAATCACAGCGGCTAAAGCCAGAGAAACCGCCACTGCTCTCAAACCTAGTGCCCAAGGCAATATTGCCAGCAGTAACGCAAGCATTAGTAAGTATTTATATTCGTAAGCCACCGGCAAAGACCAGGTAATAATAGGACTTGCTTCATGCAACAGCATGATTAAATTTGCCAAGCCAACTTCAAGCCAAGCTAACCCAACACTATTAAAACACAACGCCCATATCACAACTGCCAACACGGCTGGCATAACGATGATAGTAAACACAGGAATCAAAATTAAATTAACTAAATAAGACATGGGAACCAAAGCCTGATCAAAACCTAGAAGCACGATCCCACCCACACAAAACGCTAACCATTGAGCCTTCAACAACACAACTAGCCAACTTTTCCTGTTCGAGCCTGCAAAACCTACAATCAAGGCCAGTACAATACTGAATGACAGCCAACTCCCCATATCCATAAAAGCCAAGGGTTTTATCAACATCACCATCAAAATCGCAAACACATAATAATGCACAACATGGGTAAAACGAGTTTGATAAAGCATGACAGCCGTACACATAACCATGAGTACTGCACGCATAGCCGGCACCTGAAAACCCGCCATCGCACCATAGAGAGTTGCAATACCAAGACCTGTGAACAGCGCAATATTTCGTGCATAAGGCCAGTTCAGCATCAGCAGTGGGCGTTGAAGCCAATAAAAGATCAAACCCACTAGCCCTGCTACTATTCCTACATGTAAGCCAGACACCACAAATAAGTGACTGATACCCGAAGAAAAAATAAGACGTTTATCATCACCTGCAATGCCACTTTTATCACCCAATACCAGTGCTCTTAATATGGGGAATTGTGTTGCAGGTAACTGATCAGACAGCAGCGTCATCATCCCCTGATTGTGACGCTCTAACATAATATTTTCAGGCGCATTCACGCGCACACTTGCTTGTGCTCCAAAACCTTTTGCAATCATCCATTGGCGATAATTAAAGGCATTAGGATTTTGGTATGAATAAATAGGTTTAATTGAAAGCTTAAACTGCCAACGGTCTTCACTTTGCAATTCAAATGGGCAGCGATAACAACTGACTTTTAACTTATATGGATAACCATCTTCTTGGAAATCAAAATCCAATTTATGTGGTTGGTGAGATATGGCCCCAATCCTACCGGTGACTATTCGAGTGGTTTTTCCTTGCTCCAAGGCCAATGCTTCTTGGCTAGCAACAAACCAATGGCCGCTTACCCAAATGACACCCGCCAGCATAAAAAAGACCGCAAGAAGGCGTTTAGATCTATAAGCCGCTGCCACCAAAAGCACAAATGGGGTCAACAATAAGACCAATTTGGGCCAAATAGAGGCCAGCAATACGCCTATAATGAACCCAATAAAGGGCTGTTTCATAACTAGCATGTCATATGCATTCCGTGCATAATTGCGCCCTTCTCAAGGGACACATGTTCCATAGTCATTAATATTCCCTTTGGATTGTGTCCGAGAATACTATGCCAAAACAGTTACTTAAGCGCTTTTTTCCTAACCCTAAAACCGTTCAACAGCACCCATCTTTGCAGTTTTTAGGGCCTTTCCTACATGAGCCGAACCTTTGGCACTTAAATCGTCGTTCTGTTTCTCGGGCTTTTTTGGTCGGTGTTTTCTTTGCTTTTATGCCTATGCCATTTCAAATGGTAGCCGCGGCCATTTTAGGCGTTATGATCCATTCAAACCTACCTATTTCTATCGGTCTAGTTTGGATTAGCAACCCTATTACCATACCCCCAATTTTCTACTTCACCTATAAAGTGGGCACCGTGATTTTAGATACACCAATTAGAGAGTTTGAAATTGAGCTTTCACTTGATTGGGTATTAACAGAATTAGGCGCGATTTGGCAGCCATTGCTATTGGGCTCACTTATATGCGCCATCATATTCTCAGCCATTAGCTTTATAGGCATTCGTTTATTCTGGCGCTTCCATGTGGTGAGCAACTGGAATAAACGCAAAGCAAAGCGCTTAGCACAAAAAACAAACCACTAGCTAAGCTAGTGGTTCTAGGTCTCTCAACTGACCATCCAGTAATTGATAACTGGTTTGTGCTAATCGAGAAAATGCCAAGTCATGGGTGACCACAACAAACGCCGTTTTTAACTCTTGGTTTAATTGAGCGATAAGCTGTTGAATATCGTGGGCCGTGTGAGCATCAAGATTACCTGTTGGTTCATCAAGTAATACCAAAGCAGGTTGAGTAATCAAAGCTCGTGCGATTGCCACTCGTTGGCGCTCACCACCTGATAGTTCAGCCGGTTTGTGTTTTGCTCGAGAACCAAGCCCAACCTTCTCCAACATTTCTGTTGCTTGCTGCAACGCTTTCTTTTTATTTACACCTTGAATCCACAATGGCATCGCCACATTTTCACAGGCACTAAACTCAGCTAACAAATGATGAAATTGATAAACAAAACCTAAATGTGAATTACGTAAGGCCCCCAGTTTAGCTTCGGATAACGTGCTAATATCCTCTTCACCCCACATAACACGACCACTGCTTGGCAAATCCAAACCCGCCAGCATATTAAGTAATGTTGTTTTACCTGATCCAGAAGCACCCACCACTGAAACCCAATCTCCTTTGGACAAGCTAAATTGAAGCTCATCCAAAATACGAATTGGTTCTGGGCCCACTTGATATTCTTTTACCAAATTTTCACAGCGTAAAACCGTTGTATTAGATGTCATAACGCAATGCCTCAGCTGGCTTTACTTTGGAAGCACGATAAGCAGGATAAAGCGTCGCTAAAAAGCTCATTAACAAGCCACTACCTGTCACTACCATTACATCTTGCCATTTTAATTCAGACGGCAAATAACTAATAAAATACACATTGGCATTCAAAAATTGCACATCTAACAAACGCTCAATACCAGCAATAATGTCGGTGACAGTAAGCGCTAAAACAATACCAAGTGAGGTGCCCAATAAAATACCCACAACCCCAATAACCGAACCTTGCACCATAAATACCTGCATGATGCTGCCAGGTGACATGCCCAAAGTTCTTAAAATAGCAATATCCCCTTGCTTATCGGTTACGACCATTACCAAGGTAGAAACAATGTTAAACGCAGCAACCGCCACAATAATTAACAGCAACAGCCCAATCATGGTTTTTTCCATTTGTATCGCTTGGAATAAATTGCCATGGGTTCGAGTCCAGTCACTACTTGTGATGGACGCATCAAGATCAAACGTTAAATTCCAAGCAATACGAGGTGCTTGAAATAAATCTTCAGTTTTCAACCGCAGCCCTTGGGCTGGATATTTCATGCGGGCCATCTTTGCGGCATCAACCATGTGAATATAAGCAAAATTCGCATCTAACTCAGCGCCAACAGAGAATACGCCACTCACTGTAAAACGTTTCAAACGGGGCATGACACCGGCCGGTGTCAAACTGGCTTCCGGCATAATTAAGGTGACTTTTTCACCTAATGTCACACCAAGTTTTCTTGCCAATAAATCCCCAAGAATGATGTGATATTCACCAGCGGATAACGAATCAAATTCACCTAATTTCATAAAATCAGGCAGAATGGAGACCTTTTTTTCCCACTCAGGCTCGATACCATTGACCATCACACCTTGCACGCGGCCTTTATGACTCATCATGCCTTGGATATTCACAAATGGCGCAACACCAACGATGCCTGGCTTAGCTTTGACTTGGTTCGCTAATTCCTGCCAATTCTCTAAACCATCCTTTGAATATAAAGCAGCATGAGGCACCATACCTAAAATCCGCTGACGAAGTTCTCGGTCAAAGCCATTCATCACAGACAAAACAAGAATTAAAACGGCTACCCCTAGGGTGAGGCCAGCCATAGAAATTGCGGATATAAAAGAAATGAAATGGTTACGCCGTTTAGCGCCGGTATACCGCAAACCAATAATAATGGGTAATGTTTTAAGCATTAACTGTTACAACCACAAAATAAAACGTAAGACTAAAGAATTCACCGCATAATTGAAATGGTCTTATGGCGCTTTTGGCGCTAAAATCAAAGGATAAATGGACATAATGGTTGGTATTATGAAATCGTTAACGCAAATTACACGCACCTGTTTAAGTTTAATACTGTTATTAGGCTGCTCTGTAACCTATGCAGATAAAATGAATGATGGCATGACAACCACTACGAATGCCTCTGACATTACAATTCCATTATCAGGTAAAGAGATTAAAAAGAATTTAGTTGGGCCCAAGCGTGGCACCAGCATGAAACAAGTTGAAGAAAACTTTGGTAAAGCCATCAAAATACACCCACCTAAAGGTAAACCACCCATTACACGTTGGGATTACCCTAAATTCAGTGTGTATTTTGAATCCAGCTCTGTTATCCATACCGTCAGTCGCGCAAACTGATTTATAAAGACATCAATACATGACTCGATACTTCCCTGCTGAATGGCATCCTCAATATGCCATTCAACTTACTTGGCCTCATTCCAATACCGACTGGAATTGGGTGCTAAATGAGATTCAAACCCTTTACATTGAACTCATAAATACCATTACAGATTATGAAAATGTGATTTTAAGTGTGCCCGAGCCTAAATGCATTGATGGCATTCGCGTACAATTAAAAACAAACCCGTTTAACTGCGAGTTTTATCTGGTCAACAATGATGATACCTGGGCAAGAGACCACGGCCCTATTGGTGTGTTTGAAAACGCGAAACTCGCCATCCAAGATTTTCAGTTTAATGGCTGGGGCGGAAAATTTGATGCCAGCCAAGACAATCAAATAACTGCTTCGTTATTCCAGCAAAACGCTTACCACTGCCACACCTATGAAAACCATAATTTCATTTTAGAAGGTGGCAGCATTGAAAGTGATGGCAATGGTGCTTTATTAACCACACGGCAATGTTTACTGAACACAAATCGAAATGCCTCACTAAATCAAAGCCAGATTGAAGCGTATCTCAAAGATAGTCTAGGATGTGAGAAAATTTTATGGCTAAAACATGGTGATTTAATCGGCGATGATACCGATGCTCATGTTGACACACTTGCCCGATTTGCACCTGACAATCAGATTATTTTCCAAGGCTGCCAAGATAAAGACGACGATCATTTCAATGATCTTAATGCAATGAAAGAAGAACTTTCGCAGCTAACCAACGTAAACAATGAACCATTTAAACTAATCGAGCTTCCTTGGCCAGATGCATTATTTGAAGACGGCACAGATCAAAGACTGCCTGCAACCTATGCAAATTTTTTATTCATCAACGGTGCGGTGTTATTGCCTGTTTATGGTGTCAAACAAGACGAACTGGCCATTCAAGTTATGACAGACGCCCTACCCAACCACAAGGTAATCCCTATTAATTGCGCTGTGGTCGTTCGTCAATATGGCAGCTTACATTGCCTAACCATGCAAATCCCTACAACCGAACAACAAGGTGCACTTTGATGTCTCGTAATATCCGAGTATTTGGCATTCAACAAACCTGCTCATCCGACAAAGCCGTTTCCCTTGAAACAACTCGAAGCTGGATTGAAAAAGCAGCAAAACAAAATGCAGACCTCATCGTACTACAAGAGCTGCATGCCACTGATTACTTTTGCCAGACACAAGAGCCCAACAAGTTTGACTTAGCGGAACCAATTGATGGCCCAACCGCTCAATTTTTAAGTGCACAAGCAAAACAAGCCAATGCCGTAATTGTGGGCTCGATATTTGAACGTCGCGCGGCTGGCATCTATCACAATACCGCCTTAGTTTTTGATCGTGATGGCAGCTTAGCTGGCTTCTACCGTAAAATGCACATACCGGATGATCCAGGCTTTTATGAAAAATACTATTTTACTCCTGGGGACATGGATGGCTTTAAGCCAATCCAAACAAGCATCGGTAAGCTAGGTGTCATGGTCTGCTGGGATCAATGGTACCCAGAAGGTGCACGGATCATGGCCCTTAAAGGGGCTGAAATGCTGATTTACCCCACTGCCATTGGCTGGGATAGTGATGACACATCAGATGAACAAACACGTCAAAAAGACGCTTGGATTGGCGTACAGCGTGGCCATAGTATCGCCAACAACCTACCGGTTATTGCTATTAATCGAGTAGGCCATGAAGCCGACCCAAGTAATCAAAGCTCAGGCATTGATTTTTGGGGACATTCGTTTATTACAGGCCAACAAGGTGAGTTTTTAGCACTAGCTGACCATCAAGACGCCTGTTTAGTTGAAGCCACTATCAACCTTAATAAAACAGAACAAACCCGTCGTATTTGGCCATATTTTAGGGATCGTCGTATTGATGCCTATAATGGCTTACAAAGCCGTTACTTAGACTAAAATACCCTAGTAAAGTATTGTTATTACGCTAAGGTATAGGTAGAGATTAAGGAGTCACTATGAGACCAGTTGCCCTATACCTTTTTTGCGTTGCATTATTAATAAACACTACCGTCAGTGCTCAGGTAAAAGAGCTCAGCAATACAGAAATGACTGAGGCTTATATTCTTGATGGTTCTATTATTGTTAAGCAAAAAAAGACTGAGCCTAAACCAGAAACCAAGGCAAACAAACGAGTCACATTAAGCCCTGGCAAACCTGTTATATCTGAAGCAGACACCATCAGGGAGCTTGATCAACAAGCCAATCAACAAACCATATACGAGCAAAACTTGTTGCAACGCCAAGGTGAGCAACAATTACTTCAGCAAGAACAAGCTAACAATAATCAGTTATTTATCAGCCCTCAATTAAATGCCGCAGCTCAAGCACAACAAGCCTACGCCCATAATTTAGTGCGTGAAGGTCTTGGACTACCCTCAGGAACCCAAATCACACCCGAGCTAATGGGCCAATATTTAAGCTCATTTGCCGGCCAAACCTCCGGGGACCCGCTTCAAGCCCAGCAAACCATTACAAATACAGGTTTTCAATTCATCATCCCTAACGCAGGTGGTGAGATCCAAAGTGGTATTTACTCTTCTGGAGACAACTCAATCAACGTTGAAAGCAATAACTCTCAAATCATTTTTAACCTGTTATTTCCTAAAAACCCTTAATTTTACGGGTTTGTGATTACATAAAGTCTTATTCATGCAACAAAAAGCCCAGCATCTGCTGGGCTTTTTTATGTAAGGTAACCATCTTCTTTGGCGGCAAATCAGCCAAATAAGTCATAGCTTGGACCTTGAGGCTGGTCACCACCCTCAACTTGATCCAACCATAGCTTTGGCTTACTGAAGGTTTGTTCCATTAACCTAGCAAGGGAGTCAGAAATGGTTTTTTTACTATTTGGTAACATCAATGATGCAATTTGAGACTCATCTTTACCTAAGCACATTGCAAACGATAATTCGTCCAATGCGTTTTCGTGCATAATCTCAATTGCTTTAATACGGCGTATTTCAGCTATGTCCATAAGGGCCTCTCATTTTTGTACCATTATAGTCTTGATCAGATATAGGATAAACCTAGGTTTTTACTGACTAAAAAGGAAAACATGACGGAATTCAAGAATCCCCGTAAGATTGCTGTATTCTTATAAAATGTCTGTTATAAAGCAATGCGTATTGGCTTTGAATACCAGCCAGCTTCACAATAAATCTAATGAAAAAGTGCCAATAGTTATGTCTCAATTTGATACCGATCAGCTATTTCAAATAGCAGAAAAATTAAGCCAAGATTTCTCACTCTTTCCTAACACTAAGGGTGACCACGCTGCGGCCGTCGTAAAAGGTTTGTTGAACCAAGAGCAAGTCAGCGCAAAAAGCGAAGAATTAAAACAGCTAGACATTGATAGCTACATCAAAGAAGTGGTTTCACCAAGTGAATCAAGTCAGCGCCTAAATGCCAAACAATTGGTCCATAAGTTAACGTCTCGATTCATTACTGAGCAAGAGTTTGGCCCGTTATATGTAGCCGAAGTTGAACTTGCATTTGACAACCAGTTTCGACGCATTGGCTTTATTTGCCAAAACCGTGCAGAACGAAACGGTGCTTGGTTACCTGAACATCATCGCCAAGCGGTTAAATCTTTGCGCCAATTTGCAAAGCATATCATTCCAGTGGTTACACTTATTGACACACCTGGAGCCGATGCCAGCGAACAGGCCAATTTAGACAACCAAGCGCACAGCATCTCCCGCTTAATTACAGAAATGTCCAATATAGATATTCCTACTGTAGGCATTATCTTAGGGGCCGGATATTCTGGCGGTGCAATTCCACTTGCTTCAACCAATATTTTATTGTCGGTCCGTGATGGTATTTTCAACACCATTCAGCCACAAGGTCTTGCAAGCATTGCACGTAAATATAATTTATCTTGGCAAGAGTGCGCAAAATACGTTGGCGTTTCAGCGTATGAACTACAACTGAAAAACGTGATTGATGGCATTATTGATTACGCACCAGGTGATCGCATAGACCAGCTTCAAAACTTAGCGGCAGCCATTACCAGCAGCATTGAAGGCATTGAAAAAGGCGCTGAAAACTTTGCACGTGAAAATCCTTACTTAATGGATCATTACATGCGAAGTGTTGAGCGTTACTTAAACCCTTCTGATAAATTAATTGCACTTGAAAAAGGCTCAAGCTTAAACCTAGCTTCATCGCCATCAGAACACCACAATTTATTCCGCATGACATATCGTTACATGCGCTATCTCACCTTAAGAAAACGTATATCTTCTACCACGACAGGTCACTATAGCCGCCTTGCTGAAGTTGAGGTGCCTACAGGTAAATTAAACGAGCGATTAGAAGAAGAAAAACGTAAAAAATTCCAAAAATGGTTACAAGCACCAGACAAAATTCGTTACGACGAAGAACTCAATAAACTTTGGAAAAACTACTTACAAAAACTTGAAGGTCGCAGCGAGTCTCGTGGCTCTATATCTAAATTATTTTTTGGCGAGCCAGAAGACAACTATATAAAAGCAAAACAAGACTTTAGTTTTTCTTTAGGCTTGTATCTTTTTAATCGCTGGAAATCCGATGCTGACATTAATTTCATCGAACTAATTAATTACCTAGAGAATTATCAACAAAGTCGTTTTTTATTAACTCTCGACGACTTACTCGATAACCAAGCCATCATCAGCTTTATTAAAACAAACGATCATGCATTAGCGCAGTTTATTCAAAAGTCGTTAAATTACGATACTCAAGCTTTATTAGCCAAATATACAAAAGGCAAAGCATCCAATGAGCTGATCACCGGCCTGACTGAAGCACTTAACAGCATTATCACCTCAGATAAAATGCCACAAACAGTCACCGATAGTATCAAACTAAGCCAAGCCACTGAGCAACTTCTAAACAGTGTTGCCAGCGGCTCACTAGAAGCGAACCGTCGTATACTAGAAGACGCCCTAGCCCCTTACATTCAAGTCAAAACCGACACACCGGTAGCAAAATTAAGTAAAGACGCAAGTGTTTTAGATGCCATTTTAATGGACGACTTACGCACAGAGTTCATTAGCATTAGCCAAAATTTAATTATGTTTGGCACATTATACGATTATGTAATTCATAACCTTGGCACCATCGCCAAAGAAGCTAAAGAAACACACAGCCTTTCTTATATGGCTGTCAATAACCTTCTCAACAAAGCCCTAGAGTACACAAACAACTTAAGCATTGCGGCCAATCATAAAGATGAGTTTGCAAACTGGTTTAAATACTTTGTTGAATCCAGTCAACGCGGCGCATTTTTAATTCAAGTAGAAGAATGGAAGAAACACAGCTTCCCTCGCTTAAGTGATACGCTTTTTGTAATAGTAACGTTTTTCTTTGACAAACTACTTGCAGAGTTTTATGAATCTAACGACGGCTCAAACTACAATGGTCGGATCAACCCTTATTCAATCGGACGTAAGAAAGATTTCTGGAACCGATTAACTATCGCGTACTTCGACCTGTTAATCCAAGATGTCTTGGACGATGTTAAAAAAGAAAAAACAACACAAAGCAAAGCATTTATCGATCGCTTTTTTCATGACTTTGAAGAGATCAACGATCACTTAATGACCGCCGATCCAGTTCAGTTTCCTGGCTTTAGAAGTGCTATTGAAAAATCACTCAGTAATGGTATTACCCCTTGTGGTGTCATCACAGGCTTTGGCACCATCCAAATTGGTGATGAAAGTCGTCGCGTAGGTACATTAATTTCTAACCTTGACTTTCAAGCTGGGGCATTCGACATGGCCAGCGCAGAGAAATTCTGTAAACTTTTAGTTGAATGTGCACGTCACAACTACCCTGTCATTTGTTTTGTTAGCTCAGGCGGCATGCAAACAAAAGAAGGTGCATCGGCCTTATTTTCAATGTCAGTGGTTAATGACCGCATAACACGCTTTATTCGTGACAATGATCTACCCATCGTCGTATTTGGTTTTGGCGACTGCACAGGCGGCGCACAAGCGAGCTTTGTTACTCACCCAATGGTTCAAACCTTTTATTTCTCAGGCACAAACATGCCATTTGCTGGGCAAATAGTTGTACCGTCTTACCTGCCATCTACATCAACGTTGTCTAATTATTTATCGCTTAACCGTCAAGCCATGGCCGACTTGGTTAAACACCCTTTTGTTGAGGATTTAGATAGCCAACTAAGAGCGATTGACCCTGCTATCCCTGTTGCACGCAAAACGGTTGATGAAGTATTAGCTCGTATACTCAAAGGTTATGTCACCCCAGGTAAAGCAAAAGCCAAGGAAGTGACCAACGTTAATAAAGAAAAATTATTTCGACCGGTTAAAAAAGTACTTATTCATGCACGTGGCTGTACGGCTGAAAAACTCGTACGTAAAGCGCAAGAAAATAATATTGATGTCGTACTTGTTCAGTCAGACCCTGATATGAACAGCACAGCCGCTGACAACCTAAACGCCAATGGTCGCTTAGTTTGTATTGGCGGCAATACACCTGATGAAAGTTATTTGAATGCACAAAGTGTTATACGTATTGCGGATCTTGAAAAAGTGGATTCGTTACACCCAGGAATTGGCTTTCTATCTGAAAGCTCCCAGTTCGCTGCTTTTTGTGGCAACCATGATATTAACTTTATCGGCCCAAGCGTTTCTTCAATGGAAACCATGGGGAATAAGTCCAATGCCATCAACACAGCCATAAGCTCTGGCGTCCCCGTTGTACCAGGCTCCCATGGTATTGTAACCACCTCTGCAATGGCCGCTAAGGTAGCCGATGAAATTGGCTACCCTGTATTATTAAAAGCAGTGCACGGCGGTGGAGGTAAAGGTATTCAAGTTGTTCATGAGCCTTCCACTATCCACGAACTATTTCATCAAATCTCAACAGAAGCACGTAGTGCATTTGGTAGTGGCGATGTTTACCTTGAAAAATTTGTCACTTCGCTTCGTCATATTGAAGTGCAAATTTTACGTGACAGCCAAGGCAATACAAAAGTACTTGGCTTACGTGACTGTTCGGTTCAGCGTAACAACCAAAAAATCATTGAAGAGTCAGGCTCAACGATGCTACCAAAAAACCTTGAAGACAAGGTTTATGATTACGCAGAAAAATTAGCCAATGCCGTAGATTACTTTGGCGCAGGCACAGTGGAGTTTATTTATAACCTTGATGCCAATGATGTGTACTTCATGGAAATGAATACTCGTCTTCAAGTTGAACACCCTGTAACAGAACTTGTCACTAATACCGACATAATGGGACTGCAATTCAAAATTGCCAGCGGCGAAAGCATTTCAAATATTGCGTACAAACCAAAAGGTTATGCTATGGAATTACGCATCAATGCTGAAAAAGCCACGCTGCAAAATGATGAAATTCAGTTCATTCCAAATGCCGGCAAGATTACTCGTTTTGAGCTGCCGAATGAAAAACATATACACATTCTGAAATCCATTGATAGCGGCAAAGAAGTTACGCCGTTTTATGACAGCATGGTGGTTCAAGTTATTTGTTATGGTAAAGATCGAAATGACACCATTGAAAAACTAAAAACCTTTTTAGACAAAGCGGTTATTCAAGGGGTAAGCACAAACATTCCTTTATTAAAACGCATTCTAAATGATGAGGTATTTATTAATGGTGATTACGACACGGGATATTTACCTAAATTTCTAAACCGAATCGACAAACAGGCATTGATTAAAGACATTGCCATTAGTGCTGGTGATGATAAAGAAAGTGTGACGATTGATAACTTGCGCATTGAAGGTTCTAACGAATTAAAAGTGTTAGCACCTGCAAGTTCTATATTTTACAGCGCCCCATCACCTACAGAACCTCCGTATGTGAAAGAAGGTGATACCATCTCAGTGACAAAAACTTTGTGTTTAATGGAAGCCATGAAAATGTTTAGCCCATTGAATTTGAAATCATTCAATTCTCAAGGCAATACACTTTATGATCCGGATGCACAATACAAAGTTGTACGCATTCATAATGCTGAGGGCCAACAAGTGAATCAGGGCGACTTACTGTTTGTCATAAGTCCTGTGCATCACTAGCTCAACATCAATCAAAAAGCCACAAAAAAGCCCAGTTCTCACTGGGCTTTTTATTGGAGAAGACTTAATTAAATAATGAACTTGGAGGCGCGCTTAACGCACCATTTTTTTGAAATAGGATAGCTGTTTTCATTTTACAAATTTCATCTTCACCACGAGCAACCAAATAATACAGGTCAAAACCATATTTATGCTGCTCGCCCAAAAACAATGTAATGGTTAAGCTATCATTGGCAAACGCTTCATTCACATACTGCAATGCAGCGTCCGCCATAATCGTATTACACCCCTCAATATTCAGTTCATTAAACCCCAAAGAGGCAAACCAAGCACTTCTCACTTCTTGGGCATAAACCAACAACCTATCATTACCTAGATGACCGGCGTAATTGACATCTGTGACTCGCACAGATATTTCCATAGAAAATAGAACTGTTTGGGGTAAATCAAGTCGAATACGCATGGCTTTTCACATGAAAGTTATGGATGCATAAGATATTATGCCATTAATTTTAGAAACATTGGGCCAAAGCACACATTTAGTTGGGTTAAGTGCTATAAATAGGCATAAGCCAACTTTTAATTTGAGTGCGTCATCCAATAAGGAATATAACGTAAATGTTGCGTCATCTAATAATATTCAGCACAATTTCTTGGTCATTTTTCGCTCAAGCTACCACCACTGATATCCCTGTACTAAAACCTCAATCTGAGCATGTTTTAACCAACCGTACAGTGGTTCAACACCTATATCAACACCACTATTCTCGTAAGTACATGAATGACGAATTCTCTGAAAAAGTGTACACGCGCTATTTAAATATTCTCGACAATACACGCTCCTATTTTACACAAGCGGATATCGATCAGTTTGAACAATACCGCGACAAGTTAGACGATGCGATTAAAACGAACAATCTCGATCCGGCGTTTGTCATTTACAATCGCTACGAACAACGAGCAATAGAGCGTTTAGATTATGCGCTGGCTCTACTAAAAGGCGGCATTAAACAATTTAACTTTAAAGAAAATGAGTCACTTGAATTAGATCGTGAAAAAGCCCCTTGGGCAAAATCCAGCAAAGAGCTGGATATTCTGTGGAACAAGCGCATCAAAAATACGGTTTTAAATCTTAAGCTTGCTGGCAAAGAAGATAAAGACATCATTGAGCTTCTAGAGCGCCGCTATGAAAGCCAGTTGAATCGAATTAAACAAATTAATGCTGAAGATGCATTTCAGTCTTACATGAACGCCCTCACCTACACTTTTGATCCTCACACTCAATATATGTCACCGCGTAACAGTGAGAACTTTAATATAAACATGAGTTTATCCCTGCAAGGAATTGGCGCTGTTTTAAGAAGTGAAAATGAAAACACTATCGTTGAACGACTTGTACCAGGTGGGCCTGCTGCTAAGGCGAATCAGCTTAAACCAAGTGATAAAATCATTGGTGTCGCTCAAGGTAAAGATGAAATGGTGGATGTTATTGGCTGGCGCTTAGATGAAGTAGTAGATCTGATTCGTGGACCTAAAGATAGCACCGTTCGCTTAGACATTATCTCAGGTAGCGGACAGACCGAAACTCATCGCACGATTTCAATTGTTCGCGATGAAGTAAAACTGGAAGATCGTGCTGCACAAAGTGAAGTCATCAACATCAAACGTAATGACAAGGCGTACAAACTAGGTGTGATTGATATTCCTGCTTTTTATGCCGACTTTGAAGCTAAAAATGCGAACGACCCTAATTATCGCAGCACTACCCGAGATGTAAGCAATCTAATCACGCAATTAAAATCAGAAAATATTGATGGTTTAATTATTGATTTAAGAAATAACGGCGGCGGCTCTTTAGCTGAAGTAAACAACTTAGTTGGCCTATTCATCCCTCAAGGCCCTACTGTGCAAGTTCATTACAGCTTTGGACACACACAAGTCTTGGCTGACCAAGACCCGTCTGTGCTTTATAACGGTCCACTGGTTGTGCTGACCAACCGATTGAGTGCCAGTGCATCAGAAATATTTGCCGGCGCCATTCAAGACTATAGTAGAGGCCTAATTGTGGGCAGCCAAACATTTGGTAAAGGTACCGTACAGACTTTAATCCCACTATTTCGCGGTCAAATGAAGGTGACCAATGCTAAATTCTATCGTGTAAGCGGAGAAAGCACACAGCATCGTGGTGTGATTCCAGATATCCTATACCCAGAAATTTATGACATCGAAAAAATTGGTGAAAGCGCCCTCGAAGAAGCATTGGCGTGGGACAAAATTGAGCCATCTAAATACAAAGCTCAATCTAGCCTTAGTGGTATTATCCCGTCACTTCAAAAAGCACACGCTCAGCGTATTAAAAATAACCCTGACTTTGAGTACTTAAATGAACAGGTGGAGTTCCTAAAAGAACTAAGAAATGACACCAGCATTTCCCTGAATATTGATACCAGAGAAAAAGAGCGTTTAGAAACAGAAGCTCGTCGCCTTGCACTAGAAAACAAACGTCGCAAAGCTAAGGGCCTAAAACAACTTGATAAATTAGAAGAACAAGATGAAGACGAATCAACACAAGACCCTGATAAAAAAGACGCAACTGAAGATGCCCTATTGATTGAAGGTGGCGAAATTCTTGTGGACTTCATGAACTCAACAGCTAACGCAATTACTAAGAAGTAACAGCGTTTATCCCCGTACATAAAAAAACCACGCTAAGCGTGGTTTTTTTATGTCTAAGAATACTTAAACTTAGTTAGCGAATCTTCCCTTCAAGAATATCTGCATCCATCACCAATAACTTAAGCGCTTTAGACGAAAATTCCCGTCTATATAAAACAGCGACAACCAATGTAGTTGCAAACATAAAGAGTAAAGGGTGAATAAACCAAGCTAAAGATGCCATAGCAAAATAATACGCACGTAAGCCATAATTAAATGCATGACCCGCTTGATCCAAGATTTTACCTGTTGAATAGGCATATTCTTTACGTTGGCGAGCGTTAAACTCCTCTTGATCAGGCATAGGCGCAGCACCCACTAAAACGCTGCCAAAACCATACTGACGTAGAGACCAAGTAAAGCTAAAAAAGGCGTATACCATTATAAACAATAGCAAGCCTAGCTTATATTGGTTAAAACCTGAACCTACACTTTCAAATAACACCCACTTTGAAGCAGACGTCAAAGCCGTTAATACAGCAGCCACAATAATCACAGTTGTAGATGCCATAAAGTTCACATTACGCTCTAGATTTGCAAGTAATGCGGCATCACCAATTCTGTTCTCTCGTAACATCATGCGCTCCATCCAAGAAACACGATGCACATCAAGCACAGAGGCTAAACAATGGGTTCGTTTAGCCATGTATTTTGCAAAATTACTGTAACCAATCCAAATGATAAAAAAATACAGTAAAGCAATGTAGTTCCAAATTGTGTAATTTAGAAAAAACGTATCTTCCATATACTTCTCTACTTAAGGAAATTAACAATTTCTTTATCATTCAGGGCTTTATTAAACAGCTCCGACAACATGGTATTTAAATAATTTTCATTGAATTCTTTAGCCGGTGCGGTAGCCACATCTTGCGCCCTATTCGCCGCAAAACGTTTTGTTAAACTTGAACCAGAGCGTGTAATTTTCACCACTATTTCACCTTCTAGTTCAATATGATTCACCCAACTCTCATCTGGAGAAAAATAATGCAGCTTAACAATAGTCACTTCTAACTTAGATAAAGGTTCAGGCCCCTTACGCATTTCAATATTTTGGGCAACCATGGCGGCCTGTAATGACTCACCAACAGACTTAGCTAAACTTGCTTCAAAGCTAATTGGCCCTTGATTTTTAGCATTGCGGTAACCTAATAATTCTGTGTTTTCTCGTTGATCCGAGACAACCAGTTCAATAGGCACAGTCACACCATTTAGCTGTGCAAAATCTAATTGAGGTGAAACCTTTAATGATTGCGGCCCAACAGCACAACCAACCAATGCCAATAAACATAACGCGATTACTATATTTTTCATTTTTCTATCCTTTTAAACCATTAACACTATCTTAATTTGCTACTTGCTCAGCTCTTAAGAAAACCCACTCTTTAGCATTTGATTGCTCTGGGCTAAATTTATAGCCGGTGACATCAAATTTCTTAATTTCTTCTACATCCGTGATTTTGTTTTTGATCACATAAGCGGCCATTAAGCCACGTGCCTTTTTAGCGTAAAAACTAATAATCTTATATTGACCGTTCTTTTCATCTTTGAATACAGGCGTAATCACATTTGCATGTAACTGCTTCACTTTAACGGCCTTAAAGTATTCATTAGATGCTAAGTTTAACACCACATCTTTTGCTGATTTTTCGTTGTTAATCATTTGGGTTATACGATCCCCCCAAAATTCATATAAATTATTACCACGCTGATTAGCGAACTTAGTGCCCATTTCTAGTCGATACGGTTGCATTAAGTCCAAAGGTTTTAGAAGACCATATAAGCCAGAAAGCATACGCAGATGCTTTTGCGCAAAATTCACGTCAGATTTTTTTAATGAGTACGCATCTAGGCCAGTGTAGACATCGCCTTTAAAGGCGTACATGGCTGGGCGTGCGTTATCTTGATTAAACGGTAATGACCAATGCTGAAAACGTGTCACGTTAAGTGTTGCAAGTTTATCGCTTAACTTCATTAAGCTGGCAACATCCTTTGGTGTTAACTCAGTTAATTCTTCAATCAACAGCTGAGACTGATCAAGCATCTCTGGTTGAGTGAAATCATCAAATGGCAAAGGTGTTTCATAATCCAGCGTTTTAGCTGGCGAGACGAGCATTAACATGATCTTTCCTTACATCTTTAAATCAAATTGGCGACTTTGGACGTTTTTCATTTAGTTTAAGGATACGTATAGTAGTTCATTGCTGCCAGCCATCAAAAGCGATAATAATAAAAATGCTTACGAGGCACCCTAGTTATGCAACCCAAACCCGTCACCGGTATCAATGTGTTTTCTGGTACTTTGCGTATATTGCCAGATATTGCCCGCATTCTTAAGGGTGTTTATCACCTTGCCAGCGCCAAACCTGAAAAATATCAGTCACTTGGCCGAATGTTTGAAATTCGAGCATCACAACGTCCTGATCATTGCTTTTTACGCTATGAGGATAGTGAATACACCTATCAAGCATTCAATCAATGGAGCAACCAAATATGCCATTACCTTAGCAGCCAAGGGGTTTCTAATGGGGATACCGTGGCTCTAATGATGGAAAACCGCCCAGAAACCCTTGCCTGTGTACTTGCTGTGACAAAATTAGGCGCCATCGTAAGTATGATCAACACCACTCAGCGTGATGATGTATTAATTCACTCTTTAACAACTGTCACCCCAAAAATGGCCATAGTGGGTGAAGAGTGCATACAAGCATTTACGCACGTGCAAGATCAGATTGATCAGCCAGATACTTTCAAAAAGTTTTATATGGCTGACGGCTCCTCTCACCCTGCTCCTGATGGGTTCATCGATCTAAATGATGCCATTAAGCAACAGCCTAACAGCAACCCAGAAAGCTCAAAGCACGTAAAAATGAAACAAACGGCTTATTACATCTTTACATCTGGCACCACAGGTCTGCCCAAAGCCTCAATTTTAACGCATTTTCGTTGGATTAAAGCCATGGGGGCTTTTGGCCTGGCTGCGTTTCGCATTCGAGAAGACGATGTTTATTATGTTTGTTTACCTCTGTATCACAATAACGCCCTGACGGTTTCATGGGCAAGTATAGTAGGTGCTGGTGCCACCATGGTGTTAGCGCGAAAATTCAGTGCGTCACGATTCTGGGACGATTGCCGCCACTATGGCGTGACAGCTTTTTGTTACATTGGCGAACTTTGTCGTTATTTATTAAATCAACCTGAAAAAGAAAATGACCGTAACCATAATGTACGTGTCATTGGTGGAAATGGTTTACGCCCTGACATATGGATGAAATTTAAAAAGCGCTTTGCTATACCGCAAATTATGGAACTATATGGTGCCAGTGAATGCAATATCGCCTTTGTTAACAACCTCAATCTAGACATGACAGCCGGCTACTGCCCCATGAGCTTTAATGTGATCAAATACGACATAGAGCAGGACAAACCAATCCTTAATGAACAAGGCTTTATGATACCTGTTGCTAAAGGTGAAACAGGCCTATTGATTGCTGAAGTAACAAAGCGAAGCCCTTACGAGGGTTATACAAATACCAAGGCAAATAAAAGCAAAGTTTTAAATAATGTATTCAAAAAAGGGGATACATATTTCAATAGCGGTGATCTTGTACAAAAACAAGGTTACAAACACGTCGCATTTGTGGATCGCCTGGGGGATACATTTCGCTGGAAAGGTGAAAACGTTGCCACCACTGAGGTCGAAGAAGTGGCCAATCAATTTCCACAAATACAAAACAGTGTGGCTTATGGTGTAGAAATCCCCAATACAGATGGTCGAGCAGGAATGGCGGCTATCACCTTAACAACTGATCTCAAGCAATTTGACATAAAAGGGTTTACAAATCACATTAAAAGTAAGCTGCCAAATTATGCAGTGCCGATCTTTATTCGCATAAGACCTTCTCAAGAAATCACAGGAACATTTAAATATAAAAAAGGAACACTTAAGACAGATGGTTTTGATTATGAGTCGTTCAAGGAGCCTGTTTTTGTTTTATTACCAGGAGAGTCACAATATCAAGAGATTAATACCCAATTAAATGGGGAGCTAAAGCAAGGTAAATACAAATTCTAAACACGGGCCATACCTGCCTTAGATATACTAAGGCAGGTAGAGCTCTTTAAGAGCGATCCAATCACCATCTAAATCAAAATTTGGTATAATTTCTTCTAAAAAAAGATGCACTGACAGCAGATCTTTAGTTAGTAAAATTTTTACTTGATATTCACCACTGGGCTGATTTGAGACATATAGTTTTTCTTCTATACCTAAAATTTGACTATAAAATTTTAACGGCCCCTCGTTGACGATCACCGCATCCAACTGGTTTCCTTGAGTTAAATCTTTAAGGTTTTGTAAATCACTACCGGTATTAACCCGCACGGCTTCACCTTGCGTAACTAATTCATCCAACACAGGATAGGTATAACCATCAATACCACCAATCACCTTACCTTTGAAGCTAAGTCTATTTTGGTATGAAAATGGCTTTGATTTTTTTGAAACTATTTCATCCTTTAACGTTAAGACAGAGTCAGTCCATAAATATTTCTGCATATTTTCATCAGCAAACCAAATAGGATTTACAAAAATCACCATAGCACTTTGGCCAGACGCAAGATGACTTCGCAACGACTGCATCGCCACCACTTTTACATCGAAACGATACATCCCCCTACTTTTTTGTGTCAAATAACGAGCAAAACCAAAGGACAAGCCAATGCGTTTGGATTGACTTACAACCATCGGGGGGAAATTATGATATTCATAAATAGTCACCACGACAGGATCTGAATATACATGCCGTGAGAATAGGAGCACAAAAAATAGTAACCAAATAACAATATAAGGTCTTATAGAAACATTCACCATAATATCCAATGGTTATACAACAAAACTGGAAACATGGTCTGTGAGGGTTTTGGATTGTGCATTCAAACCTTTTACTGCATTACCAATTGATTGTGCACTTTGTTTAGCATTTTGACTTAATTCGTTAACGCCACTTAAGTTTGAATTAATTTCATCAATGACTGATGTTTGTTCTTCAATGGCGGATGCAACTTGTAGAATTCGATCACTAATGCTCACCAATGATACGGATATATTCGACAAATTTTGCTCAGATTTTTTTGCGTACTCTACAGTGCTGGTTGCTTTTTCTTGACCGTCTCTCATGGACTCAACAGCACGGTTAACACCGGATCTTAGATTTTCAATCATGTTATTTATGTCACCTGTGGACTGCTGGGTCTTACTTGCCAAGGTCCTCACTTCATCCGCTACGACTGCAAACCCTCTTCCTTGCTCACCTGCCCGCGCTGCCTCTATTGCCGCATTTAAGGCTAATAAATTAGTTTGCTCCGCAATGCCTTTGATCACATCTAACACTGATGCTATGTTTGTTGTCTCTTCCACTAACTCTTCAATGACCAACCCTGAATTCTTCACATTTTCTGCAAGTAATTCTATTTCCTGCATCGCACGATTAAAGTCACTTGAAACCTGTTTAGCGGTACGGTCTGATGCTTGGGCCTCCTCAGAAACTTGCTGAGTATTCGTCGACACTTCTTGAATCGCTAAACCCATTTCGTGATTGGCCGTGGACACCATTTCCATTGATTTAGAGTATTGCTCACTGTTGTTTAGGCTATCTTGAGCCCCTTCTTGCAGCCTTCCAGTTGCACTATTTACCTCCATCGCGACCACTTGAATATTTTTCATTAGATGCTGCATACCCGATAAAAATCGATTAAAGCTATGGGAGAGTTTGCCAATCTCATCATCTCCCAATCTGGGCATACGCTTGGTTAAATCCCCTTTACCACTTGCCAATTCATCCAACGATTGCGACAGGTTATTTAAAGGCCCAATAATCATACGGGGGAAAAACACAGCGACACAGGTTGTTATAAATAAGGCAATTACCACAAGTATCAGGGTTTTAGTTACAGCTTGTTGTTTAGTTTGTGCCGTATGTAGCTGCAAGGTGGCGGCTTCTTTACCTAACTGCTCTCCTAACACGTCTAACTTATCTCGCATCCCCTCAAAAACCTTATCAAGACTATTTGAACTTATTTGGGTCGCGTCATTTAAGCTTATACTTTGATTTTTAACTTGTTGGACAAGCGCCTCAGTTTGAGGACGCCAATTATTAAACACAGCCAAAAACTGCTGAGCCTGATTGATGATGTCGTCGGAAACATTAAGAGAAATGATTTTCTTTACTCTATCCTCTACTTGCTGAATATTCTCTTGATGGCTTTTGAAATAGCTAGCGTTATTAAGCCCTAATGCAATAGTGCGCTCTGCAATCTGAGCTTGATACAAATCGAGATCAGCATTTAGAACCAGCTCTATTCCAGGTATGTATTGTTCGTTAATGTGTGAGTATTCAGAAGAAATCCTTTCCATATCAATAATCTGCAATGCAGAAAGAACAAATAACAAAATGCCAATCGTTGCAATTGGTAGTCTTAACTTTTTAGCTAAACCAAAATTTGACCAGACCATATTCATACTCCTTTACCCTTATATAGAATAGGAGAAGACTGAACTTATTCAATTTGCGAACACGCTTTAATACAGGCTAACTAGCCACTATGAACATACCGGTATATTAATCACTCAGAGATGAGCATTATGACTGGATAATACAAATCGCTCTTTTCCAGCAATTTGAGAATAGTATTTTGATTGAACTGTCTTACTTTGATACTTCACTGCTTATTGCAGCAGCCCTACTCACAAGCGCCATTGCTGGGGTCATTGGGCAAGGTGGCGGATTGATGCTGTTTGCATTATTAGCTGTATACCTTGATGCTCCTATCCTTATTGTCTTTCATGGGGCCGTACAACTATCCAGTAACGCTAGTCGCGCAGTATTCGCCATGCCTTTTATTAATTGGCGATTAATATCCCCCATTATTCTAGGTACCGTTCTTGGTGCAGCATTGATCACCCCTTTGCTCACATTATTTAACTGGCAATGGATGAAAGCCCTTATGGGTTGCTACATTTTGTATATGGTATGGGGAAGCGGCTTGTCTAGCCCAGTCAAAATCCCAAAGCCAATGCTTAGCTTAGGACTCATACAAGGCAGCCTAGGCATGATACTTGGAGCCACAGGGCCGCTAGGTAATGCCTTGTTATTTGCAAAAGGTTTAAAAAAGGATGCCATCATTGCAAATAATGCTGTAATCATGAGTGTTAGCCATTGCGCAAAAATCATTCTATTTGGCTTTCTGGGGGTCAATCTTTGGCAAGACCTTGGTTTGGTATCTTTATTTTGTGTAGCTGCCATTTTGGGTTCTTATGTGGGTAACAACATACGTGGCCATCTAGCAGAAAAGAGTTTCCGAAGGTTCTTTAAACTGATTCTCACGTTAATGGCATTGCGTATGCTTGCATCGGTTGTACTTGATCTTTAAGCGCTGTCACAACCATGTCACATTTACACCCCATGCTAAGCTGATACTTAAGGCTGCTTAAAAAACCACTTTATCCCCTATCCAAATTACTTTTATGACGCTATGCTCAACAAAAAAGATAACGGTATAAAAATGAACGCGTCAGACCTCATTCAGACCTTTGACAGTCTTGTAAATACAACAAGCTTACTTTGCCAAAGTGTTCGTTCACAACAACAGGGATACTGGGTGCCTTTAACTGAAAATGAGCAGATAAATGCAACCACAGGGCTGGATAAAGCTTGTAATATATTGAGTGATTTTTGGTATCAAGACGGGCAAGATGGCCGAGAAACTCGCAGTTGTTTTGGATTCATTGCAGTACCACAAGCTACTTTAGATATAGCGAATGATGTCAATAATTTAAAAAATACTCTAAAACATCAAACTCAGATTCTTCAAAAGCAAAACAAACAACATTGGTTAGAACTGAAAGGCCAGTTAGCAAGGCGTCATCCTACCTTACAATCCCAATTGCATTTTTCTGGTTTAAGCAGGCTTCACCTTAAACAAACTTGGCGTACTATCACCGTAATCAATCGCACCCCAATACGTATTGGTTTTAATTGGTATCACTCAGGTAGAAGCATTCAAAAAATCTCTGTTCAACAAGCTTATGATGCTCTTGCAAGGCTCGATACAAGCAGCCCACATATTCAAACTCAACTATCAGCAGTGGCAAAACTATCTGCCAATACACCATTGGCAAAAGTTCAGAATCTCGCCCCAACTATGCGAGCAAATTTATTTTATGATGATGGAGAGTCTCCATTACGCCAAGCAATGAATATTTCTTTGCCAATTTTATTTAAAGCCCATAATAAAAAAACATTACCACAACATAACGAACCCGAAATAGAAGCACCCACTGAACGACAAAGAGCCGTACGTAGTGACCGTAAAATTGAAGACACGCCCTTTTTACCAAGCATCCGCGTACACAGGTACAACCCATAAATTAAACAGAGATATTATGCACATATATGGTCATCGCGGCGCCAAAGGGGTAGCCATGGAAAACAGCCTTGCTGGCTTTCAACTTGCTGCCAGTCAAGGCATTGATCGCTTTGAGTTAGATGTTCGCTTAAGTAGTGATGGGCAATTAATGGTTGTTCATGATGAAAAATTAAAACGACTGGCTAATAGTCAATTAAGTGTTAGCCGAAGCACTGCGCAAGTACTGGGCAGTACAATATTAAATGGCACACAACAGGGAATTCCAACGTTAGAGCAAGTAGTCGCGGCGTGCCCCAATGTTGTTCATTGGCAATTTGAAATAAAAACCTTATCGACCAATCCTGGTTTTTTACAGCCTATGGCACAATTAATTGAACGCTTTGGTTTACAAGATAAGGTCGTAATCACCTCAAAGCACATTGGCATTCTTCGCGCTTTTAAGCGCACAATACCCCACATTGAACGCGGTTATGTTCAAGAGTGGCCACTACCAAATGGGTTACGCACTGCTCTTGCACTTGAATGCACGCACCTTTGTTTAAATAAAAGTCTGGCGCGATTAAGTTATGTACAAAAGGCTCAACGTAAGGGCTTAAAAGTCAGTGTGTGGACGGTAAACGATGCTGACGATATGTGTCGTCTACTAAAATATAAAGTAGATAGTATCATTAGTGATTTTCCACAGGCGGCAAGAGAAGTGATCACACCGATCAAACAAGCATGAAAAGAAACACGCTATATATAACAGGTGCAGGTGTCAGTGCAGAAAGTGGGATCCCTACTTTTCGAGGACAAGATGGCTATTGGACCATTGGTAGTAAAAATTATACGCCAATGGAAATGGCCACTCGAACGATGTACATCAACCAACCAGCTGAATTTTTAGCTTGGTATTATCATCGTTTTGCAAGTTATCGCCACCATGGACCCAACAATGTGCATCATTGGTTAGCGGATAAAAACTTAATCACACAAAATATAGATGGACTGGACGGTAAAGCGGGTAATCAAGATTATATCGCCATTCATGGCAGGCTCGATAAAATTACGCCTTTTCATGAACAAGGTGAAAACGTCGAAATATTGGATGCGCCATGGGATGAAATTGATGAATCGAATTTAAGTGCTTCACTATTACAGCACTTTAAAATTCATAATAATCCCACTTTAAATACCAGCTTGAAACCATTGGTTTTACTATTTGATGAGTATTACACCGACCTGTATCAAATAAATGAAGCTCAGCAGCGAATGAAAAATGCTGAAAAAATGGTTTTTATGGGGACTTCATTTAGTGTCAATATCACCAACATTGCACTGGATATCGCCATAAAAAACAACATTGAAGTAGAAGTAGTTGACCCTAATCCCGTCATATTACCTTACAGACATGTGAAATATTTTAAGCAAAGCGCTCAAGAATATATTCAAGCAAACAGTTAATGGTCAAAACAATTAAAAGGCCCACCATAGAAACGATGAAACACATAAACAGAATTACCCTAATATTTATATCCTGCCTATTATGTGCTTGTGCAGGAACACCACCTAAAAGCATCACTCAGCCACAAAGTTTACAGCCCTGCCCAAGTTCCCCCAATTGCGTTTCAAGCTATGCCGAAAAAAATGATGCCCATTATATAGCCCCATTAGATTCAAAGCTGAGCATTGAAGAAAAACTAACACGTATGCATCGATTGCTCTCAGCCAAAAGCAATATAGCCATCACTCAAAAGGAAAAAGGCTATTTAAGAGCTGAAGTGACGTCTTCATTTTGGGGATTTGTGGATGATCTGGAGTTTCTCTTCACGCCGGAACAAATCTTTATGCGATCTGCCTCACGCTTAGGCTATAGCGACTTTGGAGTAAATAGGCGAAGGTTAGAAGCCATTAGATCTGAATTTAAAGCCGATTTGTTAGAACCTTAAGCCAAATATCTACCTTCGGAGTCATTAGATAACAATTAAAGGGATTTTTGATATAATGCGCCGCAAATCGACTGTTGTACTGATTAAGGTACAGTCCTGTTTATCGGAGTATGTATGACCACGAATATTGATATCCCAGCCCAATATCAAGATGCTGACGCCTTATTGACCGATAATGGCTTCAAAACCAGCAATATCTGGTATCACGGCACCACTTCAGGTCTAAGCAGTGCAATTATTGAACACGGCTTAAAACGCTCTGGTGACGATGAAATCAACCAAGCCACTAAGAAAGCCATGGCAACCATTGGCAACAGCTACACCGAGCGTAAAGAGCCTGTTTACTTAACACAAAGCAAGCAATTGGCATATTACTGGGCAAATGAAAAAGTTCGAGCCCGTAAAGTGCATACCGGTAGTGATGAAACCCCTGAGATTATCCAAGTCACCCTAAATAATAGTGAAGTGGAGGTTAAATCAGATGTAGGTGCAGTAGTCATGCTAATGGATTTGAGCCCTTACATGGGCTACCTAGAAGAGCTATATCAAGCTAAGGGTATCGAGTTTGACCTTGACGATATCCAAGCAAGAGCCATGGAGCTTAACCGAGAAGACTACCTAAATAAATTTGGCTTAGCTTACTCAGCTAAAGATATCGACAAAGCACTTTTAAGCATCGTTAAATAATCGACGTGTTTAAATAATACAAAAAAGCCGCTAAATAGCGGCTTTTTTGCTTAATACAGCATCAAGCACTTTGTGCCATTAATGCTTCAAGCTCTTTTTCTTCACGCTCTTTTTGAGCTTCACGTGCAATCTCTTCCGGTGTTTTTTGCAATGACAAGCCGGCAAGCGGACTTGTATTACTTTCACCTGAATCACTGCCTTCAGCTAATTTAATTCTCAAACGTAAATTATTTTCTGAGTCTGCATTTTTCAAAGCTTCATCTAAAGAAATCTTGCCTGCTTGATATAACTTAAATAATGCCGCGTCAAAAGTTTGCATGCCTAGGTTTTCGGACTTTGACATAATCTCTTTTATGCCGTCGGTATCCCCTTTAAAGACAAGATCTTGTATGGTTTTATTACCCAACAACACCTCAACAGCCGCAACACGCTTACCATCAACCGTTGGAATTAAGCGCTGAGAGATAATCGCTTGTAAGTTTAAACCCAAATCTTGCAGCAATTGCTTGTGACGTTCTTCAGGGAAAAAATTGATAATACGATCCAACGCTTGGTTTGCGTTATTAGCATGCAAAGTAGAAATGGCTAGGTGACCTGTTTCAGCAAATGCCAAGGCATGTTCCATTGTTTCTTGGTCACGTATCTCGCCGATTAAAATCACGTCCGGAGCTTGGCGTAACGTATTTTTAAGCGCCGCTTTAAAACTCTTGGTATCCACTCCCACTTCACGCTGATTAATAATCGAGCGCTTATGAGAATGAACAAATTCAATTGGATCTTCGATGGTAATGATATGCCCAGGCACATTCGTATTTCGGTGATCAATAAGGGATGCCAAGGAGGTGGATTTACCTGAGCCTGTGCCACCAACAAACAAGATCAACCCACGCTTTGCTAATATGACCTTCTTTAAAACCTCTGGCAGCCCTAAATCATCAAAGCGAGGAATATCTGTCACTATATTTCTGGCAACCAAGGACACCTCGTTACGCTGCCTGAACATATTTAACCGAAAACGCCCTCCGGCAGGCAGACTAATTGCCATGTTAAGCTCAAGTTCAGCTTCAAATTCTTTCTTTTGATCTGCATCCATTACAGATTCAATCATTTTTTCAATCTGACCAGGCTTAAGGGGCTCTTTGCTCAGTGGTTTGAGGGTACCTTGGAATTTAGCACTTGGAGGCGCCCCAGTGCTTAAGTAAAGGTCTGAGCCATCATGCTTGGCTAAGATTTGAAGATATTTGATTAATGCCATCTATGTTTACTTCTTATTATTCAAACTACAACTAAATTCAGTTCTCATAACATTTAAGCATATAGCATTAGAAATGAATATTTTCCATGCAATAAAATGTGCACTAACTATCAAAAAAGAAAAGTATCAAACACAAAAAAAGCGAGCATAGCTCGCTTTTTAACAAGAGCCCTGAAACTTAGGAAATGCGGTTTAAACCATTTAATGCCGCTATCCGATAAGCCTCAGCCATCGTAGGATAATTAAACGTATTATTTACAAAGTAGCGCACCGTGTTCCCTGCACCTTCTTGTTTCATAATGGCTTGGCCGATATGAATAATCTCAGAGGCTTGGTCTCCAAAGCAGTGGATACCTAAAATTTCCAATGTTTCACGGTGGAATAATATCTTCAGCATACCAACACTTTCACCGGTAATTTGAGCCCGAGCAATGCTCTTTAAAAACGCCTGACCAACTTCATAAGGCACCTTTTCATTGGTCAATTCACGCTCGGTTTTACCAACAGAACTGATTTCTGGAATGGTATAAATACCCGTAGGCACATCACTGACAAACCAGTAGTCATCGTCACCGGCTAAATGCGCGGCGGCACTACGACCTTGGTCATATGCTGCACTTGCAAGACTTGGCCAACCAACAACATCACCAACCGCATAAACGTGTTCAGCACTGGTTTTATAATTTTCATCAACTTCGATTTGGCCACGACTATTAGGCTCAATACCCACATGTTCAAGGCCGATATTTTTAGTATTCCCACTGCGCCCTGCTGCCCATAAAAGCGCATCGGCTTTTATTTGCTTACCGGACTTAAAGTGCATGGTGACACTGTTATCCTCAGTTTCGACAGAGTCAAACAGCTCATTATGACGAATCAGTACCCCGGTATCACGCAAGTGATAACTTAATGCATCCGATATTTCGTCATCCAAGAACGGCAATAAACGCTCACCAGGATTAATAAGGTCTACTTTTACACCAAGACCGCTAAATATCGAGGCATACTCAGAGCCGATTACACCAGCACCGTAAATAATAATTGTCCTAGGTGTATGCTCTAATTTTAAAATGGTGTCTGAGTCATAGACACGCTCATGATGAAAATCCACACCTGCTGGGCGAAATGGGCTTGAGCCGGTAGCAAGTACAATTTGTTCGGCATGTAATCGTGTGCTTGATGCTGGGCCTTCTGTTATTTCAACCGTATGACTATCAACAAAGCTGCCATGCCCATGGTAAAGGTGTACCCGGTTACGACTATAGAACTCAGTACGCAACTTAACCTGTTTTGCAATAACCCGCTCGGCCGTCTTCAAAACACGTGGAAAGCTAAACCAGCGTGGTTCACCAATATCACGAAACATGGGATTGGTATTATAAGAAATAATTTGCTTAACCGAGTGACGCAGTGCTTTTGAGGGAATTGTACCAAAATGGGTACAATGGCCACCCACTTGAGGCGCCTCTTCAATGACCGCTACTTTTTTACCTTTTTTGGCTGCGTTCATTGCAGCACCCTCACCTGAGGGACCTGTTCCTAAAACAATGACGTCATAATGGTAATCGGCCATTCAACACTCCTTATACATATTATTTTTGGCTTGCGTCATACCCTAAATCTGCGGATACATTACCAGCCACTTTTTTCTTTTCAGTATCACATTTTTGCTTGTCACCACCGCACACATCACAGGCGCTTTCCATGCCGATAGCACTCATGCCACCGCAAGATCCACTGATAGGCTTACGCCCAAGCAGCACACCCACGGCCATTAAAACAACAACAAGCAACATGAAAATAAACACAACCAACATCATTTCCATGGGGAAACCTCACTTAGCATGCCAACGATCAAACGCCGGCGTTGAAAATTCACTAAAGCCACTTTGGCTTCGTTCTATTAAATACGCTTTCACATCATGTTTCAGTGCAAACAACTTCGCTTTTTCAGCTCCCATTACAAGCATAGCAGTCGCCAGCGCATCAGCACGGGCACATGTTTGATCAATCACCGTTACCGATGCCAACGTATGTTTAACGGGCTTAGCGGTAAATGGATCAATGGTATGACTATATTGCTGACCATTCATCTCAAAATAATTGCGATAATCACCGGATGTGGCCATGGCACCGGTTTTCATTTCTATGACTTTTTGAACACTTCGCTGGTTTTCATCTGGTTTTTCAACTGCAACACGCCAAGGTTTAGCCGCAGATTTACGCCCTTTAACACGCATTTCACCACCAATTTCGACCAGATAATGCTCTATGCCTTGAGTTTCAAGAAAGTCCGCAACCAAATCAACCGCGTACCCTTTTGCGATGGCAGATAAATCTAAATAACGTTGTTTGACTTTTTTAACCGACTGCTCACCTAAGCTCACATCCATTAAACCTACACGGGCCTGCGCTTTTTCAATGAGGTCTTGGGTTGGTAACTGGGTTGGCATCTTATCTGGGCCAAAACCCCAAAGGTTAACGATTGGTCCAACCGAAATATCAAAATACCCACCGGTTAATTCATACAAGCTGAAAGACTGTTTTAAAACATCGAATAACTGCGGGCTGATTTCTTGTTCATAAGGGGGAGTTGCTGCATTAAAGATGCTCAATTCACTATCTGCTTGATAGGTCGACATCTGCTGATTAACCATTTGCAGTATCTGATCTATATTTGCTTGAGCATCTATCGAATTGACAGAGGCAAGAGAACGCCATTGAACCGAATAACTGGTACCCATGGTATAGCCATGGATTTTGTCGAGTACTTCATTTTGACTTGAACAGGCAATTAGCTGGAAAAATAAGATAAAAATGAATACAAACTTCATACATTCGCCTTAAAAAAAGCCAGTATATCGGATATATCCCAAACCCTCTATCTATCCAGCTATTTATCCAAATGACACATAATCGAATTTGATTAATTCGGCATCAATAACTTATGTAAACGACTTTCCCCTGCGGGGGTCAATTGCCAGTAGCTTTTTAATCCTGTGCGTTCTTTGGCCACATTTTCTATGACACCGGCCCCTTTAAGGTAAGCCTTCAATCGTTGAAACTCGATATCATTACAGCGCACACCAGATAAGGCATGTGAATCAGCAATAGCCTTCATAAAGTCATCTTTGTAATTATCTTCAACATAATCTTCTAGCACAGAGCGCATGCGATCTTCCGTCACAGGCGAGGTCATCATCGAGCCAATATTTAAAAATGCCATATCCCAGGTTAACAGCACATTACTTGTCACCTCATGGCAGTTACCATGGGCAAATACCTTACCTGTAAAGCGCATTGGATAGCTTTCCATACCAAACAAGGTATCCGTAATCGCTTCATTAAGATGATTTGCGGTTTCAAGTTCTGCCAACTTATTGGAGTCAACTAACCCTAGTTGAGGTTTTAATAGGTCCCTTAAAACTTGCCTTGCAATCAGTAGCAGATCTTCTTTATGGCTCCAATATTTAAACGTGCCCGACATGGTTAAACGGTGCAATGTGCGTAGCCTTTGGACATCTTGAGAGTTCATACCTTTAAGTTCGGTATTTTTTAGAAGGGCCACCATTTTTTTATTTTTGCTTTTCGCATAAACCGCTTCTCGATGAATATAACTTTCACCACTATCTGATAAGGCCCCATATGAATCACCTACTAACAATAAAAACACAGAGCAATCATCAATGGCTTTACGTACTAAAGGCCAGTCGTATTCACCAGACTCAGGGACAAAATAAAAAGAAACAGGAAAGCCTCCTAACTGGAAAACAACCCTGTTTATTGTGTAAAGAATGGCCGCCGTATCTTTTGGGTCTGCACAAATAAATACTGTCGGCTGAGTGTGTTGATTCATATCCTTATTTACCGCTTAAATCCAAGCTAATATTTTAGCTAAATACAATAATAAACTAATTGAAAATGCCGATAACAACGTACTCAGTGCAATGATATTTGAGGCCAATATGTGGTTACCACCCATTGATCTTACCATTACAAAACTGGCAGCCGCCGTGGGGCTTGCAAACATTAATATAATGCAACCTATCTCTACGCCATTGAAGCCAAATCCAAATGCACTAATCCCTACACCAACAGGGACAACCAAAAGTTTTGCAAATACAGCGTAAGCAGACAAAGTACTGGTATTTCTAAGCTCTCGTAGGCTTAAAGACCCCCCTATAGCGATGAGCGCCAAGGGCAGTGTCATACGGGCTAAATACTGACCAGCATCATACATGACTTTAGGCAGCTTTAAATCCAACCACGAACAAAAAAAGCCGAGGGCAATGGCGATAATCAATGGGTTCTTAGCAATATCTTTGAGGGTTCTAAACCACTGAACCGACTTCCCTTCATGCAGGCTTCGGTTTAACGCATAAACTGACAATATATTATAGATAGGGGTAACAACAGCTAAAATTACCGCGCCTACAGCCAACCCATCACCACCAAATGCCTTTGCACACAACGCAATGCCTACTATCCCCAAGTTGCTTCTAAAAGCCCCCTGGACCGCCACCCCCCTATCTTGGTGAGGCACCAATAAAGCCGATATTAACCAAAAAGCGACAAATGAGATCACAGCTGCACTGATGCAAAACCAAACCAGAGGCAACTGGTCAAGCAAATGCAAATCATTATCAATCATTGATAAGAAAATTAGAATTGGCAAGCAAATATTAAAAACTAAAGAAGATGCCTGACCCACAAAGCCCGTATCAATGTGCCCTTTTCGTTTAAGGTACAGGCCCACAAACACAATAATAAAAACAGGGCCTGTTACCGACAATGTATATTCAAGGGCTTCTATATAGGCCATAACAACACCAAAAAAGGCATATTATAACAGCTTGCAGGATTCAAACCTGTATAATAAACAAACAATTCATTTGTATAACTGACTATGTTATTATGCGCCGCATTATTTATGAGTACATATCATGTCTAGACTAAGAAAATCCCGCTCATTAAAGCGTGTCACTGGTGGTGTTAAAACCGGTTCAAAAGAGCGCACTAAATTAGAAAACAAGCAACGTAAAGCCAAGCAAAAAGCCGCTAATCCGGTTAAAAGTAACCGCCAACGTTCTGTTTATCAGCGTTATTTAGATGAGAATCAACTTGTTGAAAAACAGCATGTAACTGCCACTAAAGCCGTTAAAACTGTTGCTGCAAAAATTGAAGATATTCAGCGCCCTATATATCAGGCAGAAGAAGATAGCGAGTCTCTATGGGATCAATTAGAAAAACCTACGAATAACGATACCTTCTAAAGACGCTTCTCTATTTTATGCAACAAGAAACACTTGAATGCGCCAACGGCCAGTTTGTTTTAACTCGCCCTGGCGCGAATCCTAAGCAGCCACTGCGCGCTTGGGATGCCGCCGATGAATATCTCATTCATGTCGTTACCCAACACCATAGTAATACGCCACTTCTTGTTCTAAATGATCAGTTTGGTGCCCTAGGCTGCGCACTGCATTCTCAAGTTGATGCTTGGTCATCCGATAGCTTTTGTGCAAAAGAAGCACTAAATAATAATTTCAAACAAAACAAACTAACAAGCCAAATTAAAGAATTTGATTCAATTCATATACAAACCAATGCAGAACTGGCTATTGTCAAAATCGCAAAAAATACTAGTTTTTTAGAGTATCAACTTAACCAATGCTTCAAACTTGGTATCAAAAAAGTATTACTAGCCGGCATGATGAAACATCTGCCTAAAAATATTCTAAGCCAGCTACAAAAATTTGGCTCTGTAAGCCGCCTACCCTTCGTTAAAAAAGCAACCATTTACGAGCTTAATTTAGAGCACAGCGCTCAAAGCCAGTATCCAAAAAATAACACATTCGAAAACGTTAAACTGATCAGTCATGCCAATGTATTTGGACGAGACAAATTAGACCCTGGGGCTCAATTTTTTATTGAGCATTTAAAAGACTTACCAGACGTTGAAAATGTAGCCGACCTTTGCTGTGGAAGCGGCATTTTAGGCATAAAATACGCCCAAATTAATTCAAGAAGCCAGATTGATTTTTATGATGAATCCTTCATGGCCACTGAAAGCACAAAAGCCTCTTGGCAGCTCAATAATCTTAATAATTTATCTCATTTTATTTGGGCAGATGGCCTCAACTGCCAAGCCCAATCCTATGACTTAATTCTATGTAACCCACCTTTTCACGAAGCACACACAGTGGGAGATCACATTGCAAAACGATTATTCAAGCAAAGTAAATCCGCATTAAATCACAACGGAAAACTTATTGTGGTAGGGAATCGACATTTACAATACCACCTCACCTTAAAAAAATATTTTAAACAGGTTAAACAAATTGCATCAAACCCAAAATTTGTTTTACTGAGCGCCCATGACTAGCTACCGAATACCGGCCAGTAATTGTGATGCAGAAATAGAAGTTAAACGCAGTCAATTTTTAGGGTTTGCAGCTCATACACCTGGCTTACAAGCCGCCAAAGCATTCATACAATCACTAAAGGATCGCTTTCCCGACGCTAGACATCATTGTTATGGTTTTATGGCTGGTGCACCATGGGACAGTAATCAGTATGGATTCTCGGATGACAACGAACCCAGTGGAACAGCTGGCATGCCTATTTTTTCTCACCTTAAACACAATAATATCGGTGAGATTACCATCGTAATAGTGAGATACTTTGGAGGCACAAAACTTGGAACCGGGGGGCTGGCAAGAGCTTACAGTGAAGCGGCAAAAGCCACCTTGGAAGCATTAGAATTAAGTGATTTCATCGAAATGGAAAACATGCAATTTGTTTGTGAGTTTTCACAAGAAGCACAAATACGAAAAACGATCAGTGATGTAGGCGGAGAAGTGATGAATTGCCAATATGCACAGGCAGTCACAATATTCGCTAAAATTCCTCGCGGTAAAACCTTACCATTGCCTTATTCGGTTAAAGCATCTCGCTCCACTATATAGCGAGCAATGTGACGATATCCGTCCTGAACCATGTCGTTAAACCCCATGTGCACTTCAAATTCTTGTTGAGAAACCCGTCGAATACTCTGAATTTGAGCTTGAGTTTCCAGTTCAACAACTTCTCCAGACACAAAATATAGCCCTAATGAAATCATCAAAACAGGAAATTTCGGTTGAGTCTCAAAGCTACTACTGCCATGAAGGGATGTAATTTCCTCTTCCGTGCAACTGACGCACACTCCTCTAGGCGTGATCTGGCTACCTGATAGTGAGTAAGTATCAGAACCATCTAGTGCCATTGCATCAACCGTCAGATAAGGCTGTGAAAGGTTGGGGCTGATCGCTTTCATATTCATATGTCAAAAAATATACCAATGATTGTATTATAAGTAATAAACTAAATTGTTCATTTTTCAAACAACTGATCAATTTATAGCAAAAATAGCACTGTTTCACATACTAAATCATTAGAAATGGCGGACCAGTTCTCAAAATTGGCCATTAATTGTCACCAATAGCTGCCGGGGACCAGCTGATTTACGAAACTCACCAAGATAAATACCCTGCCATATTCCCAAGTTTAATCCTCCATTTGAGATTGGAATGGTCAACTCAACACCCACCAAACTGCTTTTTATATGTGCTGGCATATCATCTAAACCTTCATAGGTATGCTCAAAGTAATCAGTATTCTCTGGTACTAAACGATTCATAAATTTAAAAAAATCTGAGCGCACTGTTTTATCTGCATTTTCATTCAAAGTGATCCCTGCAGAGGTATGCTTTAACATCACATGGATAAAGCCTATTTTATATTCACTTATCTGTGGTAATGAACGCAAAATTTCATCCGTAATAAGATGAAAACCATAAGGTTTAGCTGTCAATTCTATCTCTATTTGCTGCCACATATTCCCAAACCGGTTTTAAGTCACCAAAACAAAAAAGGCCCATAAAACATTGTTTTATGGGCCTTTTTTCAACTAAGCAGACTAGCCGCCAAAATCATCTAACATGATATTTTCAGGCTCAACACCTAGATCCAATAGCATGTTAATAACGGATTGGTTCATGATTGGAGGCCCACACATGTAGTACTCACAATCTTCAGGAGCGGGATGATCACGTAAATATTGCTCAAACAATACATTGTGAATGAAGCCCGTTAAACCAGTCCAATTATCTTCTGGCTGAGGATCCGACATGGCAACATGCCAATTAAAGTTCGGGAACTCAGCCGCAAGTGCATCATATTCATCATCATAGAAAAGTTCACGAGCTGAACGAGCACCATACCAGAAGCTCATCTTACGCGTTGATTTCAAACGCTTAAGCTGATCAAAGATATGCGAACGCATCGGTGCCATACCCGCACCACCACCTATGAATACCATTTCAGCATCAGTATCTTTCGCGAAGAATTCACCAAATGGGCCGTAAACAGTCACTTTGTCGCCAGGCTTAAGATTAAAAACATAACTCGACATAATACCAGGGTTAATCCCCTCAGTACGTGGAGGTGGTGTAGCAATACGAATATTGAACTTAACCACACCGCGCTCTTCTGGGTAGTTTGCCATTGAGTAAGCACGAATTACGTTTTCTTTATTAACGGTTTTAAGATCAAAGAATTTAAAGTGATTCCAATCACCACGGTACTCTTCTTCAATATCAAAATCAGAGAAATTAATCTCAAACGGAGGGCATTCAAGTTGAACGTAACCACCGGCACGGAAATCTACATTTTCGCCTTCTGGCAGTTTAAGAGTTAACTCTTTGATGAACGTGGCAACGTTAGGGTTAGATTCAACCGTACATTCCCACTTCTTAACACCAAAAACTTCGTCTTCAACTTCTACTTTCATATCCTGTTTAACAGGTACCTGACAAGACAGACGCCAGCCTTCACGAGCATCACGCTTAGTGAAGTGTGACTCTTCAGTTGGTAGCATGGAACCACCACCATCTGTCACTAGACATTTACATTGCGCACAGGTACCACCACCGCCACAAGCCGATGATAAAAACACACCATTATTCGCTAACGTTTGTAATAACTTATCACCCGCTGCTGCTTTGATGGTTTTCTCAGGGTCGCCATTAATTTCAATGGTCACCTCACCTGAACTCACTAATTTTGCACGAGCACTTAAGATCACAGCAACCAAGGCAAGAACCATGGCTGTGAACATAAATACACCTAAGATAATTTCTGTATATTCACCCATATTCTGTCACCGTCCTTATAGAGATACGCCGGAGAATGACATAAAGCCAAGAGACATTAGGCCTACCGTCATAAAGGTAATACCCAAGCCCTCAAGGCCTTTTGGCACATCACTGTATTTTAATTTCTCACGAATACCGGCAAGTGCAGTAATGGCTAACGCCCAACCCACACCGGCACCGATACCATAAACCACTGACTCACCAAATTGATAATCACGCTCAACCATAAATAAAGAAGCACCCATGATGGCGCAGTTCACAGTAATTAAAGGCAAGAACACACCTAAAGCGTTATAAAGTGCCGGTACATACTTATCCAAAAACATTTCAAGTATTTGAACAATTGCAGCGATTACACCGATGTAGCTTAGTAAGCCAAGAAAGCTTAAATCTACTTCAGGGAAACCAGCCCACGCTAAGGCACCTTCTTTAAGTAAGTAGGTATAAATTAAATTATTAACAGGCACAGTAATCGCCAATACAACAATTACTGCAACACCCAAACCAATAGCTGTTTGGATTTTTTTAGAAATAGCCAAAAAGGTACACATACCTAAGAAGAAGGCTAGCGCCATATTCTCAACAAATACGGCTTTCACAAATAGAGATATATAATGTTCCATTAGTGGGCCCCTGATGTTTCAGTGTTTGGTTGAATTTTAAAATCAGCCTCTTCAACTTGGGCAGGAATCAAACTACGTGATGCCCAAATAAATAAACCAATAATAAAGAATGCACTTGGTGGCAATAGCAACAAACCATTGCTGTAATACCAACCGCCATTTGTTACCAAAGGTAGAATTTCAAAGCCGAACAAAGAGCCTGAACCTAGTAACTCACGGAAAACAGCGACAAAAATCAACACCACACTGTAACCTAAACCGTTACCGATACCGTCTAAGAAGCTAAGACCCGGAGGGTTTTTCATAGCAAACGCTTCAGCACGACCCATTACAATACAGTTAGTAATAATTAAGCCAACAAATACAGAAAGCTGCTTACTTATTTCGTATGCATAAGCTTTGAGTATCTGGTCAACCACGATTACCAAGGATGCAATAATCGTCATCTGTACGATAATACGAATATTACCAGGGATATGATTTCGAATAAGCGCAATGGCAAAGTTCGAACAGGCTGTCACTGAGGTTAATGCGATACACATAACCAGAGTTACATTTAAACTTGTTGTTACAGCTAATGCTGAACATACACCCAGAATCTGTACTGCAATTGGGTTATTAAGCAGTAACGGCTGAGTTAAAACTTCTTTAACAGATGTTGACATGTTAAACCCCCTGCTCTTTGAAACCAGCTAAATAAGCGGCAAAACCCTGCTTACCTAACCAAAACTGCATTAAGTTTGCGACACCTTTACTTGTAAGAGTGGCACCAGACAAACCGTCAACTTGGTTGATTGCTTTTGACGATGCAGGATCAACTTTACCTTTGATCACATCAATTGCGACATCACCCGTTGAGTTATAGATTTGTTTGCCTTGCCACATAGCCTTCCAAGATGGGTTATCAATCTCACCACCCAGTCCAGGAGTTTCACCATGAGCGTAGAAGCCTAAACCAGCAATTGTTTCAGCATTACCTTCTAAAGCTACAAATCCATACATGGTAGACCATAAGCCATAACCATGAACCGGAAGAATGATACGATCAATGGCACCGTCTTTTTCAACTAAATATACCGCTGCAAAGTTTTCTTGGCGTTTAATACTTGCCAAGTCTTCAGCACCTTGTAATTTTTCGCTGAATTTAGGGTCTTTAGACAATTTCTTTTGATCGAATTTTTCAACTGGATAACCTGCTTGAGCAAGTTCATTCAGCTCAGATTCAGTTGCATAAGCGCCTGTCTCAAGATTAACAATACGAGTTGTCACTTGCTGAAATTGCTCATCAATTGATTTACCAGGTACTAAAAGACCTGCTGCAGCCAAGATGTTTTTCTTTTTGTCTTCAAGTTTGTTTTTCACTTGAATCGGTTTAAGCGCAACCGCAGAACCTGCCACAATAATTGAGCAAACAAGGCACAGTAGCACGGCAACCATGATGGTTTTTTGAATACTATCGTTTTTAGCCGACATTGCGAGCCACCCTCCGCTTAATATTTGCTTGAACTACAAAGTGGTCAATTAATGGTGCAAATAAATTTGCAAACAATATTGCCAACATCATGCCTTCTGGGAACGCTGGGTTAATAACACGAATCAGCACAACCATCACACCAATCAAAGCACCGAAGAAATACTTACCCGTATTAGTCATGGAAGCAGAAACGGGATCTGTCGCCATAAATATCATACCGAAAGCAAAACCACCGATGGCTAAATGCCAATACCAAGGCATTGCAAACATTGTATTTGTATCGGAACCAATGAAATTGAAAAGTGTTGATAAGGCAACCATACCGATCATCACACCAGCAACAATTCTCCAAGAAGCGATACCCATGACGAGAAGCACAGCACCGCCAATTAAAATAGCAATGGTACTGGTTTCACCGATAGAGCCTTGAATCGTGCCAGCAAATGCATCAAACCAAGTTACACCTGACGCAACTACAGCATCAATACCACCAGTTGAAGCCAAACCTAACGGTGTTGCACCTGAGAAGCCATCCACTGCTGTCCATACGGCATCACCTGAAATTTGCGCAGGATAAGCAAAGAACAAAAATGCACGACCAGTTAGTGCAGGGTTTAAAAAGTTTTTACCTGTACCACCAAAAATTTCTTTGCCGATCACCACACCAAAGCTGATACCAAGTGCAACCTGCCATAATGGAATGTTAGGCGGACAAATTAATGCAAAAAGAATAGAGGTTACAAAGAAACCTTCGTTCACTTCATGACCACGAATCGTGGCAAAAAGTACTTCCCAGAAACCACCAACAATAAATGTCACAGCATAAATAGGAAGGAAATAAGTCGCACCAAAAATTAAGTTATCCCAGATGCTATTGGCATCGTAACCAGCCAACATCGAAATAACCGCACCGCGCCACCCTTCAATTTCAGCTACGCCCATGCCATCTAGTGCATTATTAGCTTGGAAGCCAATATTCCACATACCAAAAAACATGGCAGGGAAACAGCACAACCAAACCGTGATCATAATACGCTTAAGGTCAATACCATCGCGTACGTGAGAGGTATTATTCGTCACCGAAGGGGGTGAGTATAAACCTGTATCGATCGCCTCATAAAGAGGATACATCTTCTCGAATTTGCCGCCTTTCGTAAAATGCGGTTCGAGGCTTTCTATAAATGATTTCAAGCCCATAATTATGCCTCTTTCTCAATACGCTCAAGGTTACCGCGTAAAATTGGACCGTACTCGTATTTACCTGAACAAACATAAGTACAAAGCGCTAAGTCTTCTTCATCCAGCTCAAGTGCACCTAAGCTAATAGCAGAATCCATATCTTCTACAATTAATGCTCGCAACAACTGAGTTGGTAGAATATCCAACGGCATAATTTTCTCGTACGCACCTACAGGTACCATCGCACGCTCACTACCGTTGGTAGAGGTAGTAAAGTTCAATAGCTTTTTAGGTAACAACTTAGATAAATAAATGTTCTTCACTGAATGACGGTCAATACCCGCACGCAAATAGTGAAGCAGGTAACGTTCACGGCCTTCGGCTAATACCGATACTTGATTAGCAAATCGACCAAGATAAGCAGTAGGACCAACTGCCGTGCGACCACCGAATACAGAACCCGAAATAACACGGTTCTCGCCGGCATTTAATTCGTTCGCTAAAAGCTCAGTTAAACACGCACCGACTCGAGTACGAATTAAACGAGGTTTAGACACTTGCGGACCCGCTAAAGAAATCACACGATCTGTGTTGATTTTGCCTTCGGTAAACAACTGGCCAATTGCGATAACATCTTGATAGCCCACATGCCAAACGGTTTTTGTCGCGCTAACAGGATCAAGATGATGAATATGTGTGCCTACTAAGCCAGCTGGGTGTGGACCTTTAACATCCACTACTTGTGCCTTACCAACCGGAATACTGGCTGCTGGTGATTTCGTTACAAACACCTTTTTACTTAAGCAAGATAAAACAGCTAGACCATTAGCAAATGCTTCTTTCTGCTCGGCAATAACAATAGCCGGATCCGCTGCAAGTGGGTTTGTATCTAGCGTAGATACAAAAATTGAACTTACGTCACTTTCAGGAGCAGGTGCTTTTGAAAATGGACGTGTACGAATAGCAGTCCACAAGCCAGACTCAATTAGCTGAGACTCCACTTGTTGGCGCGTTAATGAAGATAGCTCACTGGCACTGAAGTGGCTATAAGTCACTTCTTCATTGCCTTCAACCTCAATCACAAGCGACTCAAATACTCGACGCTTGCCACGGTTGATTTCAACAACCGTACCTGAAGCAGGAGCCGTGTATTGAACCCCTTCGTTTTTCTTATCAGTAAAGAGCAACTGCCCTTTTTTGACCTTATCACCCACCTGCACAAGCATGGTAGGTTTCATACCCACATAGTCAAAACCCACCAATGCGACCCTAGAGACATCATTACCTTTGGTAATGGTTTGCTCCGGTTGCCCAGCAATTGGCAGGTCAAGACCTTTCTTGATGTTAATCATATGCCTTGCCTAATCACAGTTTCAAAAGAAATCTTTGCGTTTGCGCCGCATGGCGCTGCTTTTTTGCTTATTATTCAAACAGTTATGAGCAGAGTAAACGCTCTATTTCAACTGCTTGCTAGTATAATCATCGAATAACAAGGTGACTAGCTATAACTAAGCAATATTCTCAAAGCAATTGGGAATAAGTATAGCCAGAGTCATCTAGAATGCGTATTTTTTGATCATACAAAAAAGCCGCTGTCTTGCAGCGGCTCTTTTCATTACTTACTTAACGAGTGGGTAAGCTGGGTAATCAACACCGCATAGTTGTTCTGCGATGCGCACTACCTGGCAGCTATAACCATATTCGTTATCGTACCAAACATAAACGTTTACACGGTTGCCGCTTACGATTGTCGCTTCACCATCTACGATACCCGCACAACGGTTACCAACAAAGTCACTTGAAACCACTTCTGGGCTCGCAACGTAATCGATTTGCTTTTGTAATGGAGAATGCAAAGAGGTATCACGTAAAAATGCATTAAGATCTTCACGAGACACTTCTTTATTAAGCGTCAAAGATAAAATAGCCATTGAAACATTTGGTGTTGGAACACGAATCGCGTTACCCGTCAGCTTACCTTTTAGTTCAGGTAATGCTTTAGCAACTGCGCTCGCAGCACCCGTTTCTGTAATAACCATGTTCAGTGCTGCTGCACGACCACGACGATCACCACTATGGTAGTTATCAATCAAGTTTTGGTCATTTGTATAAGAGTGAACTGTTTCAACGTGACCACACTCAACACCATACTGATCATTAAGGGCTTTAAGAACAGGTGTAATCGCATTCGTGGTACAAGAAGCGGCAGACAAAATAGTGTCTTCTGCTTTCATATCAGCGTGGTTTACGCCGTAAACGATGTTTTTAATGTCACCTTTACCCGGTGCAGTTAAAAGCACACGAGAAATACCGTTACACGCAGCATGCTGACCAAGGCCATCCGCATCACGCCAAACACCCGTATTATCAATCAATAACGCATCTTTAATACCGTACTGAGTGTAATCAATCTCAGTTGGGTTTCCGGCATAAATAATATTGATGTAAGTACCGTTTACGATCAATGCACTGTTTTCTTCGTCTACTTGGATCGTGCCTTTGAAAGAGCCATGAATAGAGTCACGACGTAGCAAACTTGCACGCTTAACCAGGTCATCACCCTTACCTTTACGCACAACAATGGCACGTAAACGCATGCCAGTACCACCACCGGCTTTCTCAACCATGATGCGAGCAAGCAAACGACCAATACGTCCAAAACCGTATAGAACAACGTCTTTACCTTCAGCATCGGTCATTTCTTGTGCTGTCAGTTCAATTAGCTGGGCTTTAACAAAATCTTCTAAAGACGCGCCATTACCTTCTTTACGGAAGTTAACCGCCATTTTACCAATATCGATATGGCAAGACTTAACGCCCATCTCTTTCAAGATAGTAATAACTGGGTAAGTTTCTTGAACAGAAAGCTCTTCTTTTTCCACCTGACGAACAAAACGGTGAGCTTTTAAGATATCAATCACAGAACGATTGATAATTGGACGGCCATACACAGACAACACAACGTTGTTCTTACGGTATAAACCACCGATTAATGGGATCATGGATTCTGCGGTTTCTTCACGCAACGTCCAATCAGACAAGCTGGCTTCACGAACATCTTGACTCACGGATATACCCTCGATACTTAGGCCAAAAAATTGTGCGGTATTATGCCCATAAAGGCCGCTGATCTCAATATTAATAGCATCATTAATCGGCGCCACACCTGACTGCTCATAGTTTAAACAGAGTGTTCAGAGCGAAAAAACATACCCGCCCATAAGTCGAACACCCATATTGCAACAATACAGCTAATCCCAGCAGGCAAACCTTAACAGGCCTCACTGCTTTGAGTACACTACCCTCCTTTTAAACTCTCTAAGGACAGTCATGGCGGCCAACCCTCCATTACCAAGCAAATCTGGTGACATTTTATCTTGGGGTAATATTCAGGGTTCCCATCTAGCCCATGCCATCGCCGATTCTGCTAAGAGTTATACTGGTTTAACAATTGTTGTGGCCAACAACAGCAGCGAAAGCCAGCGGCTCACCGAAGAGATTCGCTACTTTTTCCAAGGTGAAGTTTTCAATCTTCCGGATTGGGAAACCCTTCCTTACGATTATTTTTCGCCACACCAAGATATAATTAGCGAGCGTTTAAGCACATTAGTTAAATTACCACAGGCAAAGAACAGCATACTGGTAATCCCTGCGCTGTCACTTCAACTGAAGCTTCCACCAGTTAACTACATTTTAGGTCACAGCTTTACCATTAAGGTAAGCCAAACACTTAACCTTGATGAATTAAAACCGCGCTTAATATCGGCAGGCTATCAAGCTGTCGACGGTGTATTTGAACATGGCGAGTTTTGTGTTCGCGGGGCTATTTTAGATATCTTCCCAATGGGGTCTGATCAGCCATTTCGCATTGAGTTATTTGATGATGAAGTTGAAAGTATCCGCTGGTTTAATGCAGAAACCCAGCGCTCTACAGAAACCACCCAAAGCATTGAACTCTTGCCTGCTAAAGAGGTACCTCTAGACAAAAGCGGAATACGTACATTTAAACAACGCTGGTTTGATTTTTTTGAGTGTGACCCAAAAGAGTCCCCTCTGTACATTGATGTAACAAAACAAATTGCGCCAGGTGGTATCGAATATTACTTGCCACTTTTTTTTGAAGAAACCGCCACCATATTTGACTATTTGCCTTTAGATTGCCAACTGGTTTTCAATCAAGATTTAGAAAAAAGCTTACAACATAATTGGAAAGACATAGAACATCGCTATGAAGAGCGACGTCATGATATTCGACATCCTGTACTGCCCCCCAATGAAATTTATTTAAATGATAACCAAACCTTTGCACAATTTAAGCACTATGGCCGTATAAAAACATTCCAAGAAAACATTAAAGAACAAACAGGCCATTATAATTTTTCTCCACCGCAACTGCCGTCTCTTCAGGTCAATCATAAACAAGACAATCCATTAGAAGCCCTTGAAAACTTCTTAATGGAAAACAATGAAACCGTTGTGTTTTGTGTAGAAAGTGCCGGTCGCCGTGAGGCGCTATTAGAGTTACTTGAGCGCATTAACATCAGCCCTCAGGTCATCGATTCATGGTTCGATCTAAACGAACACGAATTTGAGTTTGCCATTACCACCGCCCCCATTGAAGACAGCTTTTTCAGCCAAACCCTTAACGCATGGCTAATCAGCGAGAATGCATTATTTGGTGAGCGTATTCGCCAAAGCCGACGCCAAAAACAAGAAAAAGATCAAAGTGAAAATGTCATTCGCAACCTAACCGAGCTCACAATGGGCGCAGCCGTGGTGCACATTGATCATGGGGTTGGTCGCTACAGAGGCATGCAAACCATAGAAGTTGATGGTGACGCCACTGAATTTGTCATGCTCGAATACGCCGACCAAGCCAAACTTTACGTACCCGTTTCGTCCTTGCACTTAATCAGTCGTTACAGCGGTGCTGATACCGACATGGCTCCCATGCATAAACTGGGAACCGAAAAATGGTCCGCACAACGTCGCAAGGCACTGGAAAAAATCCGCGATACAGCCGCAGAATTATTAGAAATATACGCCAAACGCGAAGCCAAACCTGGCCATGGATTCAGTTTTCCTCGTGATGATTATGAGATTTTTAAATCTGATTTCCCTTTTGAAGAAACCGTTGACCAAAAAACGGCCATCAATGCCGTAATCACCGATATGATGAAAGCCAATCCGATGGATCGACTCGTGTGTGGTGACGTTGGTTTTGGTAAAACAGAAGTGGCGCTTCGTGCTGCCTTTATTGCTGTACAAAATGGCATGCAAGTGGCCGTTCTCGTGCCAACCACTTTACTTGCACAACAACATTTCGAAACCTTTAGCGACCGCTTTGCTGACTGGCCAATAAAAGTTGAAGGTCTTTCACGCTTTAAAACGGGACAAGCTAAAACCAAATCGCTGCAAATGTTAGAAGATGGCTCTGCTGACATTGTCATTGGTACACATAAATTATTGCAAGGTGATGTGAAATTCAAAAACCTTGGATTACTGATCATTGATGAAGAGCATCGCTTTGGGGTTCAACAAAAAGAAAAGGTAAAAGCTCTGCGCGCAGAGATAGATATCCTCACCATGACCGCAACCCCTATACCAAGAACATTAAATATGGCCATGTCAGGGGTACGAGATTTATCGATTATCGCGACACCTCCTGCTCGCCGATTAGCAGTTAAGACCTTTGTAAAAATTTGGGATGAACACTTAATAAAAGAAGCCGTGCTGCGTGAGATTTTACGCGGTGGGCAAGTTTACTTTTTGCATAATGAAGTCAAAACCATTGATAAAGCCGCCGAAGATTTAGCCAAGCTGATTCCTGAAGCGCGTATCGGAGTCTCCCATGGCCAAATGTCAGAGCGACAACTGGAATCGGTTATGGGTGATTTCTATCACAAACGCTTTAACGTTTTAATGTGTACCACCATCATTGAAACCGGTATTGATATCCCCAATGCAAATACCATTATTATTGAGCGCGCGGATAAGTTTGGTTTAGCTCAATTACATCAACTACGTGGACGAGTGGGCCGAAGCCACCACCAAGCCTATGCCTATTTGCTTGCACCACAAGAAAAGAAAGTTTCTAAAGACGCAGAAAAACGCCTAGACGCCATCACAAATGCGCAAGATTTAGGCGCAGGCTTTATGCTCGCCACGCACGATTTAGAGATTCGTGGCGCTGGTGAGTTGTTAGGTGAAGAACAAAGCGGTCACATCCAAAACGTAGGCTTCAGCTTATATATGGAGCTATTAGACCGAGCCGTCGAAGCCATCAAAGAAGGCCGCGAACTTAGTCTTGATAATCCAACCGAGAATCAAGCGGAAATTAACTTACGCATACCAGCGTTAATCCCTGAGGATTATCTACCCGATGTTCACAATCGCCTGATCTTATACAAACGCATTGCCAATGCGAAAGACAAACATGAACTTAAAGACCTACAGGTTGAAATGATTGACCGCTTTGGCTTACTACCACAGCAGGTGAAATACCTATTCCAAGTCACAGAATTAAAATTCAAACTTGCATCATTAGGCATAGTGAAGTTAGATGCCGGTGATAGCCAAGGGCGCATGGAATTTGGCCCACAAACGTCAATTGACCCATATACAATGGTGCGCATGGTGCAAACCAAGCCCGCCAGCTATAAGCTAGATGGCTCAAATGCGTTTAAATTTATATTTGATATGCCAGACGCACAAACGCGCTTCAGCACCATCAACCATGTATTAGATTTGCTTTCTCAACCAGGTACGCCATGATCATCCGTTTACTCTTGATATTTATCACCATTAGCTCAAGCGCGTTTGCTGAAGACGAGACCCCAGTAAAAGAAGCGCGCTGGTATAAAATCAACCTGACATTGTTTCAGCAAAAGCCAGATAGCCACTTAGATGAATCATTCAAATTCACACCTTTGCCGTTAAATATGGCGGATGTAATTGAACTTAAAAGTGCACGCCCATTGCCTTTGGCTAATTCGGGTATGAACGCTTCACTGGCCTTTCACCATGAAAATGCAAACAATCTAGCCTTTACAGAGCAAACGATTGATCAAGACTGGGCCGATAAAATGTCAAAACTAGACCCAGTTAACCAACCCATTTTATACAACGCCCAATGGCAACAACCGGTTTATGACCAAAAGCACAGCTTACCAATTTACATTGAAAGCTCCATTCAACAGCTTGGCGTTCCTCAGTTGAAAGGTTTATTTTACTTGCACGTGTCTCGTTATTTGCACAGTAAAATTGATTTGCAGTTCATCCCTGAAAACGCCAACACACCAACGCAGCTCATTAGCTTTCAAGAAAGCCGCCGCATGCGCAGTAAAGAGATTCATTACATTGATCACCCTTTAGTAGGCGCGATTATTCGTATTTTGCCAGTTGAACATCCACTTAAACTCAAAGAGCAACAGAACGTCCCTCAAAACAATCAACCTGCTTTAGATTCTGCTCTGAATGTTCGCCTATAAATAAAAAAGCCCCTTGCAGCGTGTCATCTACAAGGGGCTTTTGCTTTGCTCTTTCGCTTTATTTATTCTCTAAAAAACCGGCAATAATAACCTGCACCCTATGCATACCTTGATCTAAAACGTTACGAATATCATCCATGGTAATTAATTCGTCACTTTTACCTGCCGCTTTATTAACCACTAACGATAAACTGGCATAAGCTATATTAAGCTCACGGGCCAAAACCGCCTCTGGCATGCCAGTCATCCCCACCACATCACAACCGTCTTTCTCTAAACGATTAATTTCTGCGATGGTTTCTAATCGAGGGCCCTGTGTAGCTGCATAAACGCCGCCTTTTTGTACATCAATATTTTTTGATTGCGCTGCTTTGTATAATTTTTCAGACAAAACCGGATCATACGGATGCGTAAAATCCACATGATCAAGCGGTTTATAAACACCATCAAAAAACGTATCTTCACGGCCATGGGTATAATCAATTATTTGATCAGGTATGCAAATTGCCTGAGCATCCATCCCTTCAGTAATACCTCCCACAGCATTCACCGCAATAATCTCACTCACACCGGCTTGTTTGAGTGCCAACAGATTTGCTCGATAGTTAACCTTGTGCGGCGGCAACTTATGGGGATGGCCGTGGCGAGCCAAAAACACCACAGGCTGGCCAAATAACTCACCAAAGACCAAAGGAGAACTTGTTTGACCAAGGTCTGTTTCTACATTTTTTTCATGACTAATCGTTAAACCTGGATACTGGGTTAAACCAGTACCACCAATAAGGGCGGTCAGAGGCAAGGTTATATTCATACTTTTTCAAATTTTTCCTGAACATTCACAACAGGCACTTTATTTTCCATGTAAATACTGCGACTTGGAAAGGCTATTTCAGCACCTTGCTCAAGAATGATCTCCCCAACTTTAAACAAAACATCCTGTTTAATGCTGTGAAAGACTTGCCAGTTGGTTGTATGGGTAAAGCAGTAAATAAAGAATTCTAAAGAAGAGTCCGCAAATCGATTAAAGTTAACCATCAGGGTTTGGGACTCATCAATATCCTGATGATTTTTTAACAAGTCTTCAACTTTTTCACAGATAGCACTCACTTGAGAAAAATCGCTATAGCGCACCCCTATGGTTTCATAGATACGACGGTGACTCATTCTTGATGGGTTCTCAATACTCACTTGGGTAAACACTGAATTTGGAACATACAAAGGTCGTTTATCAAATGTACGAATTCGGGTTACACGCCAACCAATATTTTCTACTGTGCCCTCTATGTTGCGATCGGGGCTGCGTACCCAGTCACCCACTGCAAATGGCTTGTCCAAGTAAACCATCAAACCTCCAAAGAAGTTTGCCAGTAAATCCTTAGAGGCAAATGCTACCGCTGCACCACCTACGCCACCAAACGCAATAATACCGCTTACAGACAAGCCTAATGTTTGAAAAACCACCAAACATGTAATCACCACAACGGTAATACGCAACAGCTTAAAAATTGCGCTAATCGTGGTTTGATCCGCCTTGGTTTCTATTTTTCCTTTAAGAATTTGGTTTTCACGGATACGAATCAAACGCATGACAAACCAAGCAAAAAACACAGCAGAAGAAACAACATATAAATGCTGTAACTTTGGAAGTAACTTAACGTCAAACTCGCACTGAATCACAAATAAGAAATACACAACAACACATAACAACACGCCATAATAAAGTGGCGTTTCGAGTGCACCGACCACCGCATCATCAAATAAGTTTCTTGTATAGCTCGCTTTAACTTTTAGTTTTTTTATGACGGCCTTAGCAACAAAGTAAGCAATACCACCTAATAACAGGCCAACAAGCCCTTGCACCCACCAAATTGTTAAAAGTTCAAGCCACTGCTCTGTTTGCAACATAATCACTCCAACTCTGACAATAATGCCAAGGCATTCATATACATTTGTTTATTTTCACTTAGCGACACGACAGGCCTGTAGCCACTTAGGTTAAGCGGTAGTAGATCTAAGTTTTTTAAAGCATCTAAGATTTCAACTGACGCCTGCGAATGATTACACGCTAATAATACGTCACAACCTGCATGAATAGCCGCTTGCGCTCTTTGCTGGTAGCCACCTTTTACCGCGGCACCTGCCATACTTAAATCATCACTGACAATTCTGCCATTAAAACCCAGTTGTTTTTTCAATATATCTTGCAACCAAATTTTTGAAAAACCAGCAGGCTCGCTATCAACTTTTTCATAAACCACATGAGCGGGCATCATCCAATCAATCTTGGGCAATAATTGCTTAAAAGGCTGAAGGTCTTGTTTTTCAATCTCATCGAAGCTGCGCTCGTCAATTGGACAGGCGATATGGCTATCCAAATTCACCCAGCCATGACCAGGAAAGTGCTTGGCTACCACTGCAAATCCCATTTCTTTCAAACCTAACATAAAGCTATTTGCCAGTGTTTGAAGCACATTTTTATCATCACAAAAACTTCGATCGCCAATAACGTCATTACGGCCGTAATTGATATCGAGTACAGGGGCATAGGTTAAATCAACCCCTACTTCTTGTAACTCATACGCTAAAACAACCGCAGCAGCTTGAGCCAACTGAATGGCTTTTTGAGGGGACTGTTCATATACCGCACCAATCGCGCCCATGGCTGGAACACGAGTAAAGCCCTCGCGAAAGCGTTGTACCCTACCACCTTCGTGATCCACGGTAATTAACAGCTGTGGATTGATGGATTTAATTTCTTTGATTAATTCAATCAGCTGGTCACGACTTTTAAAGTGCCGTGAGAATAAAATCAGACCACCTAAAAATTCATGTTTGAGCCAAAGCTTTTCTTCCTCGGTGAGTATACAGCCCTGTATGTCTGTTATGAGTGTTACTTGCACTTAAACCTCTATCATCACGGGGCAACCCACTGGCACCCAATCAAACAATGTTACAACATCCGTATTGCGCATACGCACACAGCCATGGCTTTTAGGAACTCCCATGGGCTCACTATCGGGTGTGCCATGAATGTAAATATACCTTGCCATTGAATCCACACCACCTAAGCGGTTCACACCTACTTCTTGCCCGCAAAGCCATAAAATACGGGACAAAATCCAATCACGTTTCGGGAACTGCTGCGCTAGTTTTTCTGAATAAATTTCGCCTGTGGCACGGCGAGCAACAAATACTGCATTAAGGGGCTCAGAGCCTCCAATTTTTGCACGAATATAATGTTTACCAACTGGGGTTTTACCTGAACCTTGTTCACAGCCATGGCCATTTAAAGCGGTAGAAACAGAGAATTCGAAGACCTTTTGTTGGTCTTCGATGGCAGATAAGGTTTGATCACTAATAGAAATGTGCAAATAACGCACTTGAATACTCGCTTGCAAAGTTAGACGCTTACTTTGCCCGAATACCTGCCGCAAGGAAAGGCAAGAGATAGCCAACCACTTCTTCTTCTGTGCATTTGGTATCAAAATCGTGCTCAACTATAGCACGCAGGTTTTCCATACTGGATAAAGTAAAGGCAGCTGAACCTAACATAAAATGAAAACGCCAAAAGCGCTCGACCGGCTGAAGATCAGGGGTTGCCTTTGTGATTAATGCCATCACGCGGCGAAAAAGGCTGCGGTATTCCGTTTGAAGATATTTACGTAAATGCCCCTGCCCTTGGTTATAGGCCAAACCAAGCAAACGCATGAAGATAGCCAATCGATTGCGATCACCTTGTGTCACACTGGCCATGGCTCTTGCCACAAAACGTAATATATCTTCTATTGAGAGTATGGTGTCTGGATGCTGTTTTTCGTGGGCGTCTAGGCTCGACTCCACCAGCTTGTAAAATGGGCCTAAAAAGCGAGCAAACACGGCCTGAATCAAAGCCTTCTTAGAGCCAAAATGATAATTTACAGCAGCCAAATTTACATCCGCTCGCGTTGTAATGGTACGCAGTGATGTCTCAGCAAAGCCGTGCTCTGCAAACAGCTCTTCTGCTGCGTCTAAAATCCGTGTAACTGTATCAACTTGTGCCATGGTGAACACCCAAACAAACAACTGTTTGAAACATACGTTTAACTCAAAATCATGTCAAGCAATCAAGCCTTGTCTCAGTCCTTTGCACACATTACCTCACACTTTATAGCACACAGAATAAAAAATGGGCTCTATGAGCCCAAAAGAAAGGTCTTACTTATCACTCAGTTTTTACAAATAATAAGCCAAGGTTAGCTTGATGAAGTCTTCATCACGAAAGCTCCACAAGGGATTATCGTTCTCTGGTGCAAATAAACGCGCTTCAAGGGTTAGTGTCATATTATTTAAAATACGAGTATTACCCTCAACACTTAAACTGTAGTCAGCGTATTCATAATCCACTAATACCCCCGCCAATAAGGTGGATGACGCAGCATCATTAGCCGCCCAGCGTGTGGCGAACAATACATCATGCTCAAACGCAGACACTGACGCTTCGTCTTGGCGAGAGTCATATAGGTGCTCAACCACCCAGCCAAGATCTATTCGGGTATCCAAAATGCCCACTTGGGTGTATTCAAAGCCCGCTGTGGTGGCAAAGTATTGTTCGTCATCAGCAACGGTTAAATTAATACCGTCATAAAAGGCCGGCCATTCACCAGCCAGTGTCATCATTGTATTTTCAGGCACACCATCACGTAAAACACCTTCAAATTTCCAAGCCCAGCCTTCATTTAAATACTGCATTTCAAGGCCTAACTGAGTAATCAACGGATAATACGGTAAGACTTTATTACTTAAGGCATCAAATCCCAACGAAGGTGCTCTACTGGTACCATGAAATAATGATATTGCGTACTCAAACTCATCAATGTACGTATAAAAACGCGCAGCAACATCTATGTGATTCTCTTCATCACTGCTTTCATAAACGGCATCGGCATAATCTTGGCCAATACCTAAGCGACCTTTTTTACCAACAAGAGTCCGTTCACGGTGATACGGCAACACGAATAAATCCAAGTTTCCCCAATCCCGTTCAAGTAACAGCTGCACCATTGGCTGACCCAACTTCTGCTCACCATCTAAGCTTTCTACCGCATCAGTTTGGTTGATAATATCCACTAAATGCTGAGATTCAGTTACCCCCCAAAATACCTTGCCGATACCGGCTTTTAATTCATAACTATCCGCTAATTTATGCCAAATAAGCTCTCGAACATCCCCGTGGCTGCGCTCATTATCATTTTCATCAAAACGATAAAATGGTTTAAAGGTAATCGAATGATCCCCTTCAAACTCCTTGTATAACTCAGTGCGCAAGGCAACTGAGTTATTAACACGGGTCTCATTTTGAGTTTGCGTATTATCTGCAAAATAGCCAAATAATTCATAATCAAGCTGAGTCGTCACGTTTAACTCAGCTTGAACACTCGCACTGAACAACAAAGCACTCGTTAATAAAGATAAAATCTTCATATTACTTGGCTCGTTTCAAACTATTTTTAGTGAATTCTTTATCGTTTAAACCAACTTTAAATTCATAGCCTTTATATTCTAAGCGAGTAGCCTTACCCGTCTGATGATTGACCATCACACTTAAAGCCGGACGCCAGAATTTTTCCAAGTACAATTTATAGTCTTTATTTTCTAAGGTTTTTAATAAACTTTTTTTACGATCATAGAATTCAATTTTTAGCGCACGATATTCAGCTTTATCAATCCAAGCAACTTGCTTGGTATAACCTGAGTATTTATCCGTAGGTACACGCTCAACCACAAAGCAATCTTGGCCATCAAAAGTTTCGTCACGCAGGTATTTATATGTGTATTTCTCAACCTCTTGAGAGCTAATATCTTCAAAAGCAAATTCACTGCCTACAAATGGACCAGACTTATTTTTACTGGAGATTTTTTTTACACGCTTTAATGCAGGTAAATACAACCATTGATCATCTGACTTTTCTTTATGCGTGTAAGTCAACATAGCCACACCTTTTTGGTCAATTGGTGTATCAAAAATCATAAGTGATTTATCACCCTCTTCACCGACACCTTCCAAACTTTTAACACGCATATCACGTGGTGCTTCAGTGCCTTTGCTATCAACCAAAATCATTTTCAGTTCAACCTGTGAGTCACCAAAACCCTCACCACGTTTATCCCCTTCAATGGCAATAGCCAAGCCTTTTTCTTCAGGTGTTTGTGCATTTGAAACGACGCTAAATACCGCCAGTAACGCTGTTATCAATAAATATTTCATATCTAAAACTCCTTATTATTATGCTTGTACTTCAATTTTTTGTTCTGGTGACTGAACTTGATCAGCGCTGCTATGGATATCCGTTGCTGCGTCTTCAGTTTTATCTTTATCTAACTTTAAAAGTAATGGCGGTAGATAAAAGAAATCCACGATTAACGCTAAAGCAATAGTCAGCGCACTCATAATCCCCATATGGGTATTGATTGCAAATGGCGACAATGCCAACACCATAAAGCCCGCACACAATACAATCGTTGTTGCCGTTAACGCCACACCCACTGTATGAAATGCATATTCAATGGCGGCTTCTGTTTTTAAGCCAAGTTCACGTTTAGCTCGAACATATTTAGTCATAAAGTGAACCGTATCATCAACTACAATACCTAACGTTACACCCATCACCACCGACAACCCTAAACCAACCATACCATCAAATACCGCCCACAAACCAAACGCCATACCGGCTGGCACAAGGTTAGGTATTAAGCTAATAAAGCCCAGTTTGACCGATTTAATGGCCAGCATAATAATAAATGAAATTAAGAATAGCGCGCCAACAACCCCACCAATCATGCTTTTAATATTACGCTCGGTAATGTGAGCAAACATTACCGCCGTACTTGCACCCTCAGTTACCATGTATTGAGGCGCATTTTCTTCCAACCAAGCAACAGCACGATTATCAAGGGATATAATTTCTTGAGCTGTGATTTTATCAATTTGAACAATCATACGAGTGGCCGATTTGTTTCCGTTCACCTGGTTAGTCAAATCTAAACCATATGGCAGTGACAATTCATATAACAACATATATTGAGCGGCCAACTGACGATCATCTGGAATTTTGTAATACGCTTCATCATCGGCATTCATGTTTTTATTTAAGCGCTTCATTACATCGCTGAACGTGCCCACATGACGAACTTCAGGTTGTATTCTTAAAAACTCAGCAAATGCATCAATGGTTTTTAAATATTCAGGGTCTGCAACCCCCATCTCGCCATCTGCTTTTAATGAATAGTTCATGCTTTGTACACCTGTTAAGGTATCGGCAATCGTTTCACTATCACTTCTGAATTTAATGCTCCAATCAAAGTATTCAATTGTATTGTCATCCAACTCATTCATTGGAATTAACGCAATTAAAGCAATAATAACAACCGAAAAACCAACCAGTAGAGCGCGATAGTTTTTGATAACAAAATCAGAAAGTACCTGCATCTTTTTATTTTCACCAAAAGATTCAGAAACCTTTTTAGAAGGTAACAACATCATTAAGGCAGGCAAAAAGAAAACCGCTAAAATAAAGGCCGCAAGCACACCAATGCATACGATATTACCTAAGTCATGAAAAGGAGGGGCATCTGAAAAGTTAAGCGTTAAGAAACCAATCGCTGTGGTCACACTTGTTAATAGTACCGGCTGAAAATTAATACGAATACTTTCAACCATAGCAGCAGGCTTCGACTCACCTTTGGCAATACCATGGTAATAACTCATTAAAATATGGATACAGTCTGCAATTGCCAAGGTCATAATCATAACCGGGGCTGACAACGTGGTTGGTGTGACTTCAGGCCCAGGCCAGCCAAACAATCCCATGGCGATGGTGCTTGAGAACACAACAATACTAAACGTGGCTAACGTTCCCCACATACCTTTAAGAGAAAAGAACAAAAGAACCAAAATCAATAGAATCATAACTGGGTATAATTCTTTAATATCTTGCGCGCTGGCTTCTGGAAATGCGTTATTGGTCATGGTAACGCCAGTCAGATAAAAACCTACTTCAGGGTAAGCCGCTTCATACTTTGCCACCATTTCTCGAACAAAACCTACAACCTCTGGCACTTCTTTAGCTTGGTTGATACCTGGCAGATTAATGGTGATATTTACACCCGTTGCTTTACCGTCATAAGCAATAAGATTGCCTGCCAATACAGGATCTTTTAGCGCAATGGCTTGTTTGGCTTGAATTTCTTCTTCGCTTAAATCGGCTGAATATTCAAACAAGCTTTCAACTATCATGTCGTCTTCTTCAGCGTAGGTATGCTGAAAGTTTGAAATTGAATCAACTCGACGGCTATAAGGAACCTGCCATGATTCTTCGGTTAACTCTTCAACCAAGGTCAAAATACGAGTATTAAAGACTTGGCCGTCTTCAGGCACCAAAGCAATAAGAATGTTATCAACTTTATTATATTGATCTTGCAGCTCTTCAAATGCTTGCAAGTGAGGATTATCACTACTAAAAAAGGCGCGGTAATCGGCATTGAGCTTAATATTTTTGGCACCATAACCGCTTGCAGCAACGATTAGAATGGTCGACAAGACCACGGCCCAGGGGTGGCGAACTAGCCACCAGGTTAGTTTTTCAATCATGTGATTTCCTTATTGTTATATTTATAGTTGTATGAAAAATTACGAGAAAACGTGTTTAGCCTGCGCCTGTACCATTTCAAAATCATGACTTATGTCGTCACGCTTCACGCCAAGCCCATCCAAAAAAACATGCAGCGATTCAAAGAAATAATGCTTGGGATCATCAAAGCCTAGCTTTGACATTTCCCAATCGTTTAGCAGCACATCCTGTACCCCCCACTTCATTGCCCACCAGCCAAAAGCACCCACTTTAATTTTTTCAGCAGGTATATCTGTTTGATTTGTAAATATGCCAATAACACGGGATAGAATGCTTTGATCAATAACTGAAATGGCATTTTGATGAGCCGGTGTCACCTTTGTTTGAAACTCTGGGGACTTAACCATAGAAACCAATCCAGCCGTCTCTGCCTCCTGTTCGGCATTGATAAAAAATGCCCAGCTCACCATTACAATGGTATTTCTCAAGCCAGTACTGTTGCTCAGGGCAATATCAATTAAAGAGATTAAACGCTCACCACATCGAATTATTAACTTAGCCAGAACGTCTTCTTTACTACTAAAATGCTGATAAATCGTACCTTTCGAATATTCTGTTTGATTTGCAATGGCCTGCATACTCAGCCCTTGAAAGCCATCATTTTTCAGCAACGACAAAGCGACGCTCAGAATTAATTCTTCACGCTCAATACGCATTTGATCTTTATGACTAATTGGCTGGTCTGCTTTCAATTGAATATCGCTTTTTATTATTTTTTGACGCCTCGTCATTTTTTGACGCGACGTCAAATTTAAAGATATTGTCTAACAAGGTCAATACTTAATCATCAATCTCTTTCGAATACTTTACAGATGTACAGTACTGTATATAATCCCAATATGTATATAAAAACAGATAAGAAGCCGCAATGATCAAACTTACCGCTCGCCAGCAAGAAGTGTTGAATTTAATTAAGCACTCCATAGAGACTACAGGCTTTCCCCCAACCCGCGCTGAAATTGCCAAAGAGTTAGGCTTTAAAAGCCCTAACGCCGCAGAAGAACACTTAAAAGCGCTTGCTCGTAAAGGGGCAATTGAAATGACCCCAGGAGCAAGTCGAGGCATCCGCTTAGCTGAAGATCAAAGTGGCATCCCACTAATTGGTCGGGTTGCAGCAGGCGAGCCTATACTGGCCCAAGAACATGTTGAACGTTATGTAGAACTACCCAGAGAATTTTTTAAGCCAAGTGCTGATTTTTTGCTTGAAGTTCACGGCGAAAGTATGAAAGACATAGGCATTATGGATGGGGACTTGATCGCCGTTCATAAAACAAACCAAGCTCGGAATGGTCAAATAGTAGTGGCGCGCGTGGGTGAAGAAGTGACGGTTAAGCGTTTTCAGCAAGATAAAAACATAGTTAAGTTGCTACCTGAAAACCAAGAGTTTGCGCCAATCGTTGTCGATCTGCAAACCGAGCCACTCGAAATTGAAGGCCTGTATGTTGGTATTATTCGACAACACCTTCATTAGGGGATTAAAACGACAAAACAAAAAACGCTGCAATTGCAGCGTTTTTTTATTGGTGACTATTTAGATCGCTGTTAGTGAAATATGCGCTCTTCATAGTCTGCAATGGCAGATGTATCTTCTACATGCACACCACTTAACTCTCCCACCTTGCGCACACCCGCTTCTATCATGGCTTTGGCTATCTCGATGTGTTGCTCTGGGAAACTATCTTTGGCGTCACCAGAAAAGGTAATACGCACCAAAGGCTCCCCTTCACCGTCACTGCGCTTTAACGCAATGTCGCCATCATCTAATTCTACAATTTCAAATACAGCAGCCATAAAAACTCTCGAAACTTGGTGACACGATACAAAGGGGGCGAGAGTATATCACCGCCAAACAAGCACTCCAACGCCTAAAAAATCAGCAATTAATTTTCTTGGTAGTGCAAACGCATACGCTGAATGGTTTTTTCTAACTCAATCAACCAGTTACGCAATAAGTCCACATAATCAGACTGAGTTGTAATTAATTGTACAGATTGAACTACCCCACCCTCATCTAGGCCAGTTAGCAGCATTCTGTCATATTGTTTAAGCAAAGCACCTAACCAGCCATGGGATTCATGGCTTAGCAAACTCAGCTCATATAACTCAGCTGGTAGCTGATCTCGAGCAAATAGCTCACTAAGACCCTTAAAGGGAGGCAAACGGTATTGGCTGGTTAATTCATTGGCAAATGAAACAACACCCGCATATAAGTGACCCAAAGCCGCTTCTTCTAACTGGCGTTTTTCTTGGTCAGTGGCTTGCTCGGCTTGCTTGAGGCAGTTTCGAGCAAAAAACACCACTTGATTCGTTCGACTAACAGGACTCATCATCAGAAGTTAATACGTAAGCCAAAATGACCTGCATTTACCACCTCTATATCGCCTTTTTCGTCATTTGCTTCAACAAAACGATAACCTAGGTAGACCATGGCCGTAGGAAGCAGCATAAACTCTACTCGGGCACCCACATCAACTAGATTCTCGGTGGTTGAGAAAGACAATACACTTGGCGCGTAATAAACATGACCACCAAAACCTAAACCATTGAGTTCAGGGGGCATGTAACGTGCAAAACCACCAATGGCCAAGGCACCACTATCGTTTGCATCAGTGAAGTAACCATATACTTTACCGCCCACACCAATGCGTAAACTGCTTTGTTGGCTACGAACGTCCACGGCATTTAAACCAAAAGACATTAAATCGCCGTCATCTTCATGGTGTAAAAAACCAGCGGTCACATGCATTGGACTGCCCATGCGCGTAGCGTCATAGTCAAGCCCTGCCATACTGTCGTTAATGCTTAAATCGAGCGTGCCGCCAGCATGAACCGCTGAACTGATCAATAAACCGATTGGGGCCAACAGGCGTAGCAATTTCATGAATCACCTTTCTTATAAATGTGTAAATATTAAGTTGGCGCTATGATACGACATGCAAAAGCATAAACCTAGCCGTCGATTGTGCACCAGTGCCCTGATTTGCAACAAAAAAATGGCCCGTAAGGTTTCCCTTACGAGCCATTTTTAAAAGTGGGGCCATTAGCCGTCTAATAAACCGACCAGCAGTTTATTAATACGATCTACATAACCCGCTGGGTCTTGCAGTTGACTGCCTTCTGCTAATTGAGACTGCTCAAAAATAAGCTCAGCCATATCAGCAAAACGGGCTTCATCACTTTGCATATCCATTTTTACGATCAACGGATGGCCAGTGTTAATTTCCAATACACGCTTCGCTTCTGGTAACGCTTGACCAGCCGCTTCGAGCATACGGCGCATTTGCATGCCCATGTCGTCTTTACCCACCACTAAACATGCGGCTGAATCTGTTAAACGAGTTGAGATACGCACATCTTCAACTTTATCGCCTAACGTGGCTTTAATACGGCTAATGAGACTTTCGTTTTCTTTTTCAGCTTTTTCTTGCTCTGCTTTATCGGTTTCATCTAAAGCCAGATCACCTTTAGTGATGTCTTCAAACGTTTTGCCTTTAAATTCACTTAGGTGTGAAATCATCCACTCATCAACGCGATCGGTTAATAGTAGAACTTCTAAACCTTTTTTACGGAACACTTCTAAGTGAGGGCTACGAGAAGCCGTTAGATAGTTTTCAGCTGTTAGGTAATAAATCTTATCTTGGCTTTCTTGAGCACGCTCTAAGTAGGCGTCTAAAGAAACCGTCTGCTTGTTATCTTCACCTTTGGTAGAAGCAAAGCGGAATAATTCCGCAATTTTTTCTTTATTGGCAAAGTCATCTGCAGGGCCTTCTTTTAAAACCTGACCAAAGCCATCCCAGAAGGTTTGATATTGTTCAGGATCTTTCTTCGCCAATTTTTTAAGCATATCCAAGATACGCTTGGTTAAAGCGGTACGCATAGAGGTAATGCTGGCATTTTCTTGCAGAATTTCACGGCTCACGTTAAGTGGCAAATCATTGCTGTCCACCACACCTTTAATGAAACGCAAATAAGGCGGTAAGAACTGCTCGGCATCATCCATGATGAATACACGCTGAACATACAGTTTTAAACCACGGTTACCTTCACGATTCCAAAGATCATATGGGGCGCGCTTTGGCACATACAACAGGCTAGTGTATTCAAGAGTGCCTTCTACTTTGTTATGAGACCAGGTTAGTGCATCGTCATAATCATGGGCAATATGCTTATAAAACTCTTGATATTCTTCATCTTTCACATCTGACTTGCTGCGAACCCAAAGTGCTTTTGCACTGTTTACAGATTCCCACTCAGGCTCAGCAGGAGCTTCGTCTTCACCCGTATGTTCTTTAATCATCTGCACTGGTACAGCAATATGATCTGAATATTTTTTAACTAGGTTGCGTAAACGGAAACCGTCTGCAAATTCTTTTTCATCCGCTTTTAAGTGAAGGGTAATTTGAGTGCCTCGGCCTGCTTTTTCAGTGGTCTCGATTGTGAAATCACCTTCCCCAGCTGACGTCCATAGCACCGCTTCTTTAGTCTCAGAACCAGCACGGCGTGTCAGTACTTCTACTTTGTCTGCCACAATGAAAGAACTGTAGAACCCCACACCAAACTGACCAATTAGATGAGCATCTTTCTTTTCGTCACCTGACAGCTTTTGTAAAAACGCAGAGGTACCGGATTTAGCAATCGTACCTAGGTTTTCGATCACCTCATCACGGTTCATACCAATGCCGTTATCGGAAATAGTTACCGTATTCGCCTGAGCATCGAACTCAATGCTGACTTTAATTTCTGGGTCATTTTCAAATAGGCTGTCGTCATTTAGGGCTTCGAAACGCAGCTTGTCGCAAGCATCCGATGCGTTTGAAATTAATTCACGTAGAAATATCTCTTTGTTGGAATATAGAGAGTGAATCATCAAATGAAGCATCTGCTTCACTTCGGTTTGAAAGCCTAAGGTTTCTTTTTGTGCGGTAGTCATAAAGCCTCGCTGTCCTTTTGAAAAAACACTGAGCACCTTATATATGGGCGAGGATTTTTAATTCAAGTGTCTTTTAATCAAATTCACAAACGGGTGCAATAGCGGTAAGGGTTAGAAGCGGTTCACCCGCGGGTGCAGGTGCGTACGATTAGGCAGCTGGGCCACCCGCGGATTCATACATGTAATATTCAGGCATAACCCTGTACGAACTCGCACCTGCGAGTGAATCAATTAGTCTGAGTCAATCATTACTAACCTGTACTAAAGCTTTACCTTTGAAAGCTGCACCACCTAATCAGCAATGAGGGTTATTCACCCGCGGGTGCGGGTTCGTACGATTGCTGGTTAAGGTGCCAGCAAAAAGTGGGCGCGAGCCGTCGCTACCGCCTCTTCACGTTTAGTCTGCCATGCATTAATGATCACATTGGCCACACGGGAACCTTGGCGTATCACCTGACATTCAGCAAACGTATCTCGCCCACCGCGCACCGCTCTTAAGTAATCCAGCGAAAAATCCACAATCTTTGGCATGGCCGGTGTATCAAGCATCATTAATAGATGAAGGGCCGCTGACATTTCCATAAAGCCCCCCACTACCCCGCCATGAACAGCCGGAAGAATAGGGTTACCGATATTACTTGGGTTATCTGGCAGCTTAAATATCACATCATTACCAAAACGCTGGAAATCAATACCGATTAGCTGCGCATAAGGAATGGCATTCACCACTGGCTTATAGTCACCACCCTCATGGGCTGCCTGTAATAGTGCCTCAAAATTCGACATATTATTCTCCTGCACTTGATTCATGACCTAACACCGCCTGCTTAAAATCCGGTGGCGACAAGTGAGAGCCAATACGCATAAATGTCCCCACACAATTAGCCACAGGTTCATCTACATCCCCCTGGTGTACTGTGCAGCGGGTAAATACCACATGACGACTCACCCGATACGCCTCAGCAAAGGCAAAAATCGACTTTTTAGGTTCAGCCGCCCTGACGTAATCCACACGCAAATCTAGAGTTGGGCATAATTCAAACTCAGGTAAGGCATTGATGACCATGGTGCCACAGGCTGTATCCATTAACGTTGTCAAAACACCACCATGAATAACACCCGTCGAAGGATTACCCACATGCTGTTCACTATACGGCAGTTCAATGGTCAAACTTTCTTTGCTGGCTTCTTTCACCTGCATGCCTAAAACCTGGCAATGCTTAAGCAAACCAACAAAACGCTGGGCACGACCTAAATACGGGTTGCTCTCGCTCATGGCTATCTCATTTTAAAGGAGTGTATTCTAAGAATAGACGGAATATTTGCCGCAGTTTATACAACAAAATGCGCCAACACTGTATAGCTGACACCTTATTGTCATGTTTTGCCCATTAATATGAGCGCATTTATCAGACAAGTCTGTAACAATCATTAAAAAACGTAATCTTAAAGACAATTATTTATCACTGTACTGCGGAAATAATAAGCCTATATTCCGCACTTTCTTATATCAGTCTTTCAACCAAACAATTAAAAATGGAGCACCCCACACTGATGCAGATCCAACCTAAGGACTACTACGAAGGTGATACCTTCGAACGCATTAAACAATACGCTGACAACTTAGAAACCCCATGTGTGGTTATCGATACAGCGACATTTGCTCGTCAGCTAGATGAATTAATGGCGTGTTTTCCTTACGCAAAAACTTATTACGCGATTAAAGCTAACCCAGCAGAAGAGCTATTAAGAATTTTGGATGATCGTGGTTGCAACTTTGATGTGGCTTCCCGTTATGAGCTAGACAAAGTACTGGCCATTGGTGTGAAAGGTGATCGTGTTAGTTACGGTAACACCATTAAAAAATCAAAAGACATTCGCTACTTTCATGAAAAAGGCGTGGACTTATTTGCAACCGACTCAGAAGCTGACTTGCGCAATATTGCACAAGCGGCCCCTGGTGCGCGAGTATTCGTACGTATTTTAACTGAAGGTGCGCAAACCGCTGACTGGCCACTATCACGTAAATTTGGTTGCCAAACAGATATGGCATTAGACCTGTGTATTCTTGCACGTGATCTTGGTTTAGTACCTTACGGTATTTCGTTTCACGTCGGTTCACAGCAACGTGACATTGGCGCGTGGGACTCAGCCATTGCAAAAGTGAAATGGATATTTGAACGTCTTCAAGAAGAAAACGGCATTCAATTAAAAATGGCAAACCTAGGTGGCGGCTTCCCTGCTAACTATATGAGCCGTACAAATGATTTAAAAACATACTCAGAAGAAATTACCCGTTTCTTGAGTGAAGACTTTGACGACAACTTCCCAGAAATCATTTTGGAACCTGGTCGTTCGTTAGTTGCTAACGCAGGAGTGTTAGTGAGTGAAGTGGTGTTAATCAGCCGTAAAAACCGTCATGGTTTAAACCGCTGGGTATTCACCGATATTGGTAAATTTGGTGGCCTAATTGAAACCATGGATGAAGCCATTAAATACCCACTGTACGTTGAGAAAAAAGGCGAAACAGAGGAAGTGATTATTGCAGGTCCAACCTGTGACAGCGCCGATATTTTGTATGAAAATTACAAATACGAGTTGCCACTGAACCTTGCGATGGGTGATCGTATGTACTGGTTCTCTACTGGTGCCTACACAACCACTTACTCAGCAATTGAGTTCAACGGTTTCCCTCCGTTAAAATCTTATTTCATCTAATTAAGTTAGATAATGCAAAATGCCGCTACCTGTCATCAGGCAGCGGCATTTTTTTATTTCAAGCTCACCATTCTTACAACAGACAATTACGCAGCTAAAGCAACTAATACACTAAAACCTGATATTTCCAATACACAAAATCATTGTGCATCAAAAGCCGGTTTAATATTTGGGTATTCACGGGTTTAGGATTCAACCATGCATTACTCACTAAACACAGGCAGAAATCAAACGAGTAACCCCGTTTTATCAACAGTGTTATGCATCAAGGTTATCTGGGGGCGTTTTTAGAGCCCCTATATAACCAGAAACAACTACCATGGTGTTTGGCTTAAGCAATATATCAATAAAGCCCAAGACAATGAAAAAGGATTAGATATCCTATCGCATACCTTTTGCTCGTCTATACTTATTGAGTGAAACAGAGGTAACGCGATACTCTCATGCCAAATCAACTTAATTACACTTGGCATAGGCCATTAAACATCAAACACTTAATTAGCATAATTGTTTACCTATTTTTGCTGATCTGTGCAGAGCCTGCCATTAGCGCAACCAATCAAACATCAAATGAAAGCTTAACGGTACGACACTACCAAGTACAACAACGCTACGCCTTCGGAATAAAGCTGCTGACGTTAGCACTTTCTAAATCAGGCCAACACTACCAACTACTCTCCCCTAAAAAACAAGAAGTGAATGAGCGCCGCGGTGAGAGCATGGTCATCAACGGTTCTTTAGATGTCCAATGGCTCTCTACATCCAAAAAACGTGAGGCCGCTATGATTGCCATAGAAGAACCCATTTATCGAGGTATTCTCGGCTTGCGCTTGCTACTAAGCCGAAAAGATAAGGCCCATGAGCTTTCAAACATTCAAAGTAAACAACAATTAAGCCAATACACAGGAGGCCATGGCGCGCACTGGGGAGACTTGCCAGTGTATGCTGCCAATGGCTTACCCGTTAAAACCCACGTTGAATACAATTTAATATTCAAATGGCTTATCTCAAATCGTATTGACTATTTTCACAGAGGTATAAATGAAGTTTGGCCAGAGTATGAACGCTACTCAAAGGACATCAGTGTGGTTAACGATGTCATGTTATTTTACCCTCTACCTGTTTATTTTTTTGTCACAAAACAAAGGCCAAGGTTAGCAAATGACATTCAAGCTGGTTTAAAAATCGCAATCAAGGATGGCTCTTATAAAACATTATTTTTAAACGAATACGAAAGCATATTGAGAAAATCAAACTTAAAGGAACGTCGCCTCATTATATTAGATAACCCAGATAGCAAACCATTAACTGCAAAAGATATGGAATGGTGGCTACCTGATTCTAAGTTACAGCATATGTTTTGAAAAAATCATTAATCTGACATAAAAAAAGCGCCTTTCGGCGCTTTTTGTTTGACTCAAGTGCGAATATTACTTCTTAACCCAAGTGGTGCCTTCGCGACTATCTTGCAATTCAATGCCTTGTGCATCCAAGTCATTACGGATCTTATCCGCTAGGGCAAAGTCTTTGTCCTTTTTGGCTTGCACACGCTTTTCGATCATGTCTTGAATATAGGTTTCGTCGACATCAACACCCTGCTTAAAATAATCTTCAGGGTTAGTTTGCAAGCAACCTAATACATCGGCAAATGTTTTAAGTAAACTGGCCAGCTTATCTTTAGTAGCGCCATCAGCTTTATTGATACTTGAAACCAATTCAAACATCACAGCAATGGCTTTAGGGGTATTAAAGTCATCATCCATGGCCGCTTTAAATTGCGCAACAAAACCTGATAGCTCTGCATCTGTCACATCCAATTCAATCGATAGGTCGCAGCCTTTAAGTGCATTATACAAACGATCCAGTTTGGTTTGTGCGTCTTGCAGACCGGCTTGACTGTAGTTGATTTCACTACGGTATTGCACAGAAGCCAAAAAGAAACGAATCACTTCAGCATCGTATTCTTTTAATACATCACGAATGGTAAAAAAGTTACCTAAAGACTTAGACATCTTTTCGCCATCAATACGCAACGCACCCGCATGCATCCAAGTATTAGCATAATGCTCACCGGTTGCCGCTTCGCTTTGAGCAATTTCATTTTCATGGTGTGGAAATTTTAAATCTGGGCCGCCACCATGAATATCAAAATTATTACCAAGGCAACATGTAGACATCACTGAACACTCAATATGCCAACCAGGGCGACCTTCGCCCCAAGGGCTTGACCATGCTGGCTCACCTGGCTTGGCCGATTTCCAAAGCACAAAGTCCAATGGGTCTTCTTTTTCTTCGGTCACTTCAATGCGTGCACCGCTTTCTAGCTCTTCTAAAATTTTGCCAGAAAGTTTGCCGTAGCCTTCAAACTTGCGCACACGATAATAAACATCTCCATTAGACGCAGCATAAGCAAAACCTTTTTCGATCAAGGTATTCACCATGGCAATAATGCCTTCAATGTGGTCCGTGGCCTTAGGTTCGCTATTGGGTGTTAACACGTTTAATTTGGCAAAATCTTCGTTCATGGCATCCACCATACGATCCACCAATACATTAAACGGCTCATTATTTTCAACGGCGCGATTAATGATTTTGTCGTCAATGTCGGTGATATTACGAATATAATTCACATCGTAACCAATATGACGCAGGTAACGTACAATCACATCAAATGACACCATCACACGTGCATGACCCATGTGACAAAAATCGTAAACCGTCATACCACACACATACATGCCAACCTTGCCAGCTTGTAGTGGTTTAAATTCTTCTTTTTGACGCGTTAACGTGTTGTATATATTTAGGGTCATAATCTTTCTACTTTGAATGGTGCTCAGGGCGCCTGCATTTTGAAATATGTATTATCTAATTAAGGTGTTTTTCAAAATTAAATGGCGGGCAGTGCCCGCCCTACTTCTCGAAATAAACGCTCTTTATTTGTTCAAATTTTCCCCTGCGCCCGACTGTGTTTGAACAATCATTCGCGCAGGCTAGCCTCCTACAAGGCTTAACTGTTTAACGACTTGTCTTCGCGCAAACCAATGGTTAAATTGAAGACAGGTTTATCACTTGAGTGATCAAAACGATCCGCAACGTAATACCCTTCACGCTCAAACTGGAAAACCGTCTCAGGGGCCACATTAGCAAGTGCCGGTTCAATCAAACCTGTTTTCACAGTTAAAGATTCTGGGTTTAAACATTCCATAAAATCTTTTTTGCCGCCATCAGGATTGGCATCGGTAAATAAACGATCATACATACGAAGCTCTGCTTCTACCGCATGTTTACAGCTTACCCAATGCACCACACCTTTAGGCTTGTCGCCGTCTTCTGGATCACAGCCCAGTGTATTTTCAATAAGTGACGCATTCACCTGGGTGATATTGCCTTGCTCGTCTTTTTCAAAACCATCGGCTTGAATCACATAACCGTGGCGCAGACGAATACGTTTGCCCACACAGAATTTTTTCTTGAATTTTTTACTGTACTCTTCTTTAAAATCATCTTGATCAATAAAGATTTCATTAGTGAACGGCATGTCACGTTCGCCAAGTTCTTCTCTGTCTTGTAAGTAAGGTACCGTTAACGTTTCATCATGATCCGCGTTCATATTGGTAATGACCACTTTAAGCGGATTAATCACACACATGGCCCGTGGTGCATTTTGATTTAAGTCATCGCGAATAAAAAACTCAAGCTGCGCAACATCCACCGTACCATCGGTTTTGGCAACGGCTAATGAATCACAAAAATTACGAATGGCAGCTGGAGTATAACCACGACGGCGCATACCACTAATAGTTGGCATACGTGGGTCATCCCAACCATTCACCACGTTACCTTCTACCAAGGCACGCAATTTACGTTTGCTGGTTACGGTGTAGTTAATGTTTAAACGGCCAAACTCATATTGGTGAGGCTCAGCCGGCGTTGCTAAGTTTTCAATAAACCATTCATACAGTGGTCGGTGATCCGCAAACTCAAGTGTACATACCGAGTGAGTAATCCCTTCAATGGCATCTGATTGGCCATGAGCAAAGTCATAACTCGGATAGATGCACCACTTGTCACCAGTTTGATGGTGACTCGCTTTTTTAATGCGGTAAATGTACGGGTCACGCATGCTCATATTTGGAGAGGCCATATCGATTTTCACACGCAAACCACACGCGCCTTCATCAAATTCACCTGCACGCATTTTTTCAAACAGTTCAAGGTTTTCTTCAATACTGCGATCACGAAACGGGCTATTTTTACCCGGCTGCTCAAAGCTGCCGCGGTACTCTTTAGCTTGCTCAGCCGACAAATCACACACATAGGCTTTGCCTGCTTTAATTAAATCAATCGCCCAAGTATGCAGTTGATCAAAATAATCAGAGGTATAACGGATATCCCCTGCCCACTGAAAGCCCAACCAGCGCACGTCGTCTTGAATAGACTGTACGTATTCGTCTTCTTCTTTCTCTGGGTTGGTATCATCAAAACGCAGATTACACTGACCACCAAACTGCTGAGCTAGGCCAAAATTCAAACAAATGGATTTAGCATGGCCAATGTGTAAGTAACCATTTGGCTCTGGTGGGAATCGAGTGACGATATTGCTGTGTTTACCACTGGCAAGGTCTTCGTTAATGATTTTCTCGATAAAATTAACGGGTTTTGCCTTTTCTTCTGTCATTTCTTAAGCTCAATTGAATATGGCCTTGGGTCGCTCTTTTGCTGCGTTTGCAATGAGAGTGGGGAGATTTCCCCTGCCCGCTGGCTAGAAAAATATAAAAGCCGTATTATACGCACCCTTTAAACACAAGCACATAGAAAAGGTGATCCCGTGACTCAGGTTCTATTAAAAACCAGTTTTGGCGACATTAAGTTGTCTCTAGATGCAGAAAAAGCCCCTAAAACTGTTGAAAATTTCATCAACTACGTAAAAGAAGGCTTTTATGATGGCTTGATTTTCCACCGTGTAATCGATGGTTTCATGGTTCAAGGCGGCGGCATGGAAAAAGACATGAGTCAGCGTCCAGCCACTCAAGGCACCATTCAGAACGAAGCGGACAACGGCCTATCTAACAAGGCAGGCACCATCGCTATGGCTCGCACCATGGACCCACACAGTGCTTCTAACCAGTTTTTCATTAACGTTAAAGACAACGGCTTCCTAGATCACACTGGCAAAAACCCTGAAGGCTGGGGTTACTGTGTATTTGGTGAAGTCGTAGAAGGCATGGATGTGGTTAACCGCATGAAAGGCGTGAAAACGGGCATGGCCATGGGTCACCAAGATGTGCCGGTTGAACCAATCACCATCGACAGCACTGAAATCGTAGAATAAGCCAAAACATGAGCACTTGGTTTATTAGCGATTTACACCTAGCGCCAGAGGAGACCCGCATTACTGCGGGTTTTCTTGATTTCATGCTAGAACCCCAAGCAGGCGACTCACTTTACATATTGGGTGATTTTTTTAACTACTGGATTGGGGATGATGTGCAACACCCATATATCGAGCAAATCCAGCAGGTTCTTAAAGCCACACAAGAGCGCGGTGTTGCTGTATTTTTTATGCATGGCAACCGTGATTTTTTACTCGGTGAGACATTTTGCAAAGCCGCGGGCATGACATTATTAAGCGACCCCACGGTTATCGACCTTGACGGTGAACCGGTTGTACTGATGCATGGCGATAGTCTTTGCACCCGTGATGAAGCCTATATGGCCTTTCGTAAAATGGCCCGAGCCCCTCAGTGGCAGCAACAATTTCTAAACCAGTCCATTGAAGAGCGCATTGCATTTGCACAAAAAGCCCGTGATGAAAGCCAGTCAAGCAACAGCATGAAAGAAGAGTCCATTATGGATGTCACCCCTGCTGAAGTGGATATAGAGCTGACAAAGCTTAATTCAAAGCGCATGATTCATGGCCATACCCATCGCCCTGCCATTCATAACTGGCAACATAATGGCCAAGCCCTTGAACGCATTGTATTAGGGGATTGGTACACCAAGGGTTGGTACTTAAAAGTAGATAACAACCAATACAATTTGGTTGAGTTCGATTTACCCACTGCTTAAAACGCGATAGAGGTCAGTATGATTTTACGTTTATTAATCACGGCGATGATGCTACTGGCCGTTGCCAAGTATTACTTGCACGATACTAAACAAACTGAAAAGACTCGTCCTAGCGCGCAAATCGACCAAATTCACGACCAGTTAAATGACATCCAAGCCAGACAAGCTGAACAAAAGAAACAACAACTAGAACAATTAGGTTTATAGGTTTACATTTAAACCTTGAGCTAGCGCAATTATGTTTCGTTGTACGTCTTCTACAATCATACTTATACCCTAACAAAGGCTTAAAACATGAATCCAGAGATCATCAGCTTACTTGGCTATTGCGGCCTAATTAACATGGGAATTTTAGTGTTTTGGTTTGCTGCTTTATTATTGGGCGGCGAATTCATGATTAATTTTCACACTCGCCTATTTGGTGCCAGCAGCGAAAAAATCATGTTGGTTCACTACCAATTGATGGGCTTATATAAACTACTCAACTTTATGTTTTTCTTGGTTCCGTGGTTAGTATTAACTCTACTAAAATAACGCTTAAAACCTCAAATAACACACAAAAAAGCTCCAACTAAATAATAGTTGGAGCTTTTTTGTTATCTACAAACAGAAGCAATTATGCTTTTGTTGGGTTAAGTAGCTCAGCAATGATTTTATTCATTTCAACTGGCATTTGAGCCAACACTGCACTTTCAGATAATGTAATGTCTTTTTCAATATATGAAACTATTTTGTTTGTTTCTAAATCCATCACACCACCAAACGCAGTCACTTTCTTAACAAAAGGAATCTGCATACCAGAAGCAGAATCGACATGTAACACAACTACATACTTGAAGTTATAGTTAGGATCTTTAATCACACCCGCTGATTTAAGCTTGCCGGTTAACATTTTCATCTTAGAGTCTAGCTCAGCTGCATACTTAGCTGCACTACCAGTCATTTCCATTTCATCTTTGTTTACTTGGCGACGCATATTTTCACCAAGTGTCCAAGATAGATTACCGACAGTACTATATAGCTGCTGACCAGAGATAACGGAAGCACCATATTCACTTAAAGCACCAGAAGAGATAGCTAAACCCGTTTCTAAATTATCACCTGGCACACCATGCAGACTGATAGGAAAAATAAACGCTGGGTTATTTGCAGTAACTGGTAGAGGGAATTCTTGATCGGCATTACTTTTAACCATTGGTGAACTACAGCCACCTAAAGTTAAAGATAAAACAAGAAGAGATACAACTGAAGTTAGTGAAGTCAATTTCATTTTTTTCATCCTTTTTAAAAAATGCCGAGGCAGTGTATCAGCACTTTTAAAAGGATCAACATAGCCTTACATAATATAAGACTATGTCATTAGATTGAAATATTTCAAATTTTTAATTGCTTGGCAATAATTTCGTTCATGATTTCTCGTGTACCACCACCAATAGACAGTATGCGATTATCGCGATACAAACGCTCAACCACACTTTCGCGCATCAAGCCCATACCGCCAAATATCTGCACCGCTTCATAGGTCACAAAGTCACTCACGTCCGTTGCAAAGTTTTTGGCCATACTCACTTGTTTTACCTGGTCGATACCGGCATTCATATTGGCAGCCACGTTATACATCATGGTTTTACTGACTTCTAATTTCGTCGCCATCTCAACCAATTTATGTTTAATCACTTGATACTTACCAATGGCACGGCCAAAGGCCTCACGCTCTTTTACGTATTTATAACACTCTTCTAATGCAAGCTCTGCCGTCATATTTGCCATAGATGTTAGCATTAACCTTTCACTTTGAAAGTTCGTCATAATGGCAAAAAACCCGGTATTTTCTACCCCAATTAAGTTTTCAGCCGGTACCATGCAATCTTCAAAAAACAGCTCTGCCGTGTCTGATGCCCACCAACACATTTTTTTAAGGCTTTTACCCACATTAAAGCCTGGCGTGCCCTTTTCTATCATTAACAAACTGATTCCACCAAAACCATCACCACCTGTACGCACGGCTACCGTGTAATAGTCAGCACGAACACCTGAAGTAATAAACGTTTTACTGCCGTTAACTTTATAAAAGGTCCCGTCTTGTGTTGTTATTTTTTCAGCGCGAGTTTTAAGGTTTGCTACATCTGAACCCCCACTTGGTTCAGTAATGGCCAAAGCACAAATTTTGTCACCGGCAATCACCGCAGGCATGACTTTTTGTTTTAGCGCTTCACTGCCCCATTTTGCAATTGGCGGCAGCCCAATGTCTAACGAGCCTAAACTTGAAACCAAACCGGCACTGGTTGAACGCATAATTTCTTCTGAAAAAACCAGCTTATGAAAAACATCCGCTTTAGTGCCACCGTATTTTTCATCAAAACCAATGCCTAAAAACCCAGCATCCCCCGCCATTTTATAAATTTCACGTGGAAAGGTATTTTGCTCTTCCCAGTCATCAATGTGAGGTAAAATTTCTTTATCAACAAACCGCTTAATACTGTCACGCAAGGCGTGATGAGTTTCATCAAAATAAGGAGGGGTAACAGAAACTTTGGACATGAGAGTAGCCTATAATTATTGGTATGAATGTTTACACCTGCTCAAACTATCATTGAAACAGATGCAAACAATGGCAAAAACACTCTAAAGCTTGGCCTAAACAATCAAATATTTATTAAGCCGACTCCACTTCAGGCGCTACATTTTCTGACTCTATTTCTACTAATAACTGGCGACCTTTCACTTGATCCCCTTTACTTACCAAAATAGATTTGATCACACCATCACTGTCGGCTTTCATACTGTGTTCCATTTTCATGGCTTCAAGTACAACCAAGGTTTGGCCTTTTTTAACGCTTTGACCATCCTCAACTAAAACATCAATAATGCCGCCATCCATACTGGCTTTAATGAGCCCGCTACCTGCTGAATCAGCACTGATCGCTGGCGCATGGGTCATATCTTCAATAAAGACACAACCTTCATGAGTATTTAAGTACACACCATTTTTATAAAATGCAAAACTAACGGTCTTAGCCACACCCTGCTCACTGTAACGCAAGGTATTTTCAGAAAATGCTTGTAAGGTAACCGTTATTTCATCTTCATCCACTTGCAGCAAAAATGTTTTTTCTTGGCTATTAACCACATTGACTGCCACTTTGTGTTTGTCAGTCACACATACTAGATCAAACCAAGTGGGGGCTGGATTTGAATTTCGCCAAAAACCACGCTCCAACGCATCTGAATTTTTTTGTGCGGCGTTTAAATAAAATAGCCATGCAGCAAGAGCTTGCTGCCAAGAAGTCAAAGGATGAGGGGTTAGCGATTTATCATTATTAAATGAGGATTCAATAAATGCAGTGGTGGCACCGCCAGTTGCAAATACCTCATGCTGTAAAATATTAAATAAAAATCCACGGTTGGTGCGCACACCTAGTAGTTCAATTTTTTTCAAAGATGCCATTAAACGGCGACGTGCTTGGTCTCGGTTATCACCATATGCAATCACTTTAGCAAGCATAGGGTCGTAAAACGGCGTAATAGTTTGCCCTTCTTTGATACCGGCATCCATTCTTAAGCCATCACCTTGCGCGTACTGCCAACGTAATACCTCACCAGTTTGTGGCATAAACCCTAATGCAGGGTCTTCGGCATACAAACGTACTTCCATGGCATGCCCTTCAATTGTGACCTCTTCCTGTGTTTTAGGTAAAAGGCCACCCGCTGCAATTGTTAGCTGCCAGGCCACCAGATCCACATCAGTGACAAGTTCTGTCACTGGGTGCTCTACTTGCAAGCGGGTGTTCATTTCAAGGAAGTAAAAGTTGCCAGCATCATCCGTTAAAAACTCAACGGTACCCGCGCCCACATATTCACAAGCAAGGGCTGCATTTACAGCCGCTTCACCCATTTTTTGTCTAAGCTCAGGATTAACAAACGGAGATGGCGCTTCTTCTACTACCTTTTGGTGACGACGTTGCACAGAGCAATCGCGCTCACCTAAATAGATGCAATTGCCGTGACGATCGGCAAATACTTGTATTTCAATATGACGCGGACTAATAACCGCTTTTTCTAAAATAATTTCATCACTGCCAAACGCGTTTAACGCCTCTGACTTAGCTGTTTTAAGTTGTTCTAAAAAATCCTTTTCAGCGTGCACTAAACGCATACCACGACCACCACCACCTGCCGCGGCTTTGACCATGATGGGATAACCAATTTCGTTGGCATGGGAGAGCAGGGTTTTCTCGTCTTGATCTGCCCCTTCATAACCTGGAATACAGGGCACACCCGCTTTTATCATTTCGATTTTAGCTAAACGCTTATTACCCATTAATTCAATGGCTTTTGGGTCCGGCCCAATAAAGGTAATATCAGCCGCCTGACAGGCCGCACAAAAATCCGTATTTTCAGATAAAAAACCGTAACCTGGGTGAACCGCTTGTGCCCCTGTTTTTTTGCAAGCCTCTATAATTTTTTCGATCACCAAGTAACTTTGATTCACTTGGGCAGGACCTATGCATACCGCTTCATCTGCAAACGCAACATGGGGTGCATCGGCATCTGCTTCACTGTAAACCGCTACGGTTTCATACCCCATGGCTTTTGCGGTTTTTAATACACGCAAGGCAATTTCACCACGGTTTGCCACTAATACTTTTGTAAATTCAGCCATGTTGCTTCTCCAACCTCAGACCACTTTATTGCTTACTGCGTTATTTATTATTTTTTCACTCGCATACCCAATGCAATCGCTACGCTCATGGGGCACACAGGGTGCGAGTTCGTACATCTTCCATAAACAGTATTATTTAAGTTTGTACGAGGGCGCCCCTGCGCCCGATACACCAAACATTATCAACTAAGCATTCCAAGGTGCCGGTTTCTTTTGAATAAACGCCATGGTTCCTGCCACACCCTCTTGCCCCTGAACGGCTGCGCTGAATGCCTTCGCCGCTTCGTCAATTAATTCCGATGCCTCGTGTTCAGCGGCTTTTAAAATCAACTGCTTAGTCACCGCATTTGCTTGAGGGGCACATGATTTTATTTGATCGAGGGTTCGCCCTAACAACACCTCAAGCTCGGCATTATCTTTTGCAAAAAAATGACTGATGCCTAACTTAACCGACTCTTCACCACCAAAACGCTCACCTAATAACGCTAAACGTCTTGTTTGTGTTAAGCCAATACGTTTAACAACAAACGGGGCTATTTGCGCAGGCGGAATACCTAAACTGGTTTCAGGTAAACCAAATTTTGCTGTATCGGTTGCAATTGCCACATCACTGACACAAGCCAAACCAAAGCCACCGCCTAACACCGCACCTTCTAAGACGGTGATCACAACTTGAGGTATGTGATTCATTTTTAAAATCAATTCACCAAATTGCTTATTCAACTCAAAGTAAGGATCTGAGTCACTTTTTGCAGCTGCGGCTCGCGCATTAGCCATATCTTTAATGTCGCCACCAGCACAAAAGTGCCCACCTTCACCACGTACGATGACGGCTCGTACCGACAGATCGGTTTGTAAAGCATCCAGCACTTGTGACAACTCACCGACCATGGCCAAACTCATGGCATTACGCGCCTGTGGTCGGTCTAACGTTAAATGCAATACCCAAGGGTTTTGCTCGTCCCGTTCTAACTTAATGCAGGTGTAAGCTTGCTCTAACATGATGGCTCCCATTTAAACTGTGACTATTTCGCTTTCTTAGGAAGAATATCCATGTACTTACAAATGATGCCCAGCATAATTTCATCTGCACCACCACCAATAGACGCTAAACGGCCATCACGATAAACCTGTGAAATAGGATTGTCTGTGGTGAAACCCATTCCACCCCAATACTGCAAACAGCTATCCGCTACTTCGCGAATTAAGCGACCGCCTTTTAACTTACACATGGAGGCCAGCTTGGTCACATCTTGCTTTTGCATCATTAATTCAGTAGCCCGATAGGTCAGTGCACGCAGTGATTCAATCTCAGTTTGTAATTCAGCCAAACGAAAATGAATGGATTGATTATTAATAAGGGGCTGACCAAAGGTTTTACGCTCACGGGTATATTCGATGGTTTTTTCTACACATTGCTCAAGTGTAATCAAGCCACTCGCTGCACCCCACAAACGCTCTTCTTGAAACTGCAACATTTGCAGCATAAAACCAGTGCCTTCAGCACCGATTCGATTACGTTGTGGTACCCGTACATCATCAAAATAAACAGGCGCGGTATCACTTGAACGCATACCGATCTTATCGATTTTTTCCCCTACCGTTACGCCCTTGGTATTGGCTGGTACGATAATTAATGATTTATTTTTATGAGGTTTATCATCACTGGTATTGGCAAGCACACAGAAAAAGTCAGCCTGTGTGGAGTTTGTGATCCACATTTTTGAACCATTGATTATGTAATCATCACCGTCTTTTTTAGCGGTGGTTTTTAAACCCGCCACATCTGAGCCTGCACCCGTTTCTGATACAGCAATGGCCGCTACATAATCACCAGCAATGGCTGGCGCTAAAAATTCTTCTTTTAGTTCATGGCTACCAAATTTAGCAATAGCAGGGGTTGCCATATCGGTTTGCACACCAATTGCTAACGGCACACCACCACATGTGGCATACCCTAATGCTTCGGCTGCGTAAATATTATAGGAATGATCTAACCCCATGCCGCCGTATTTTTCGTCTTTATTAATCCCTAAAAGACCAAGGTCACCCATTTTTTTAAATACTTCATGGGCCGGAAATGCACCCGCCTTTTCCCACTCGGCAACATTTGGATTAATTTCGTTTTCTACGAAATTTTTCATGGTGCGAAATATTTCTTTATGTTCGTGAGTAATGATCATGTTGTTATCCTTAAAAATATAAATAGAAATATTACAATCGGGCCACGCCGAATGAATTAGGTTGTAACGTGCGTGCTTGTGCTTCTTTACAAATACTTAAGCAGTAGCCTAAAACACGTCGAGTATCTCTTGGGTCTATGATGCCGTCATCCCAAAGGCGAGCGGTACCAAATAGACTGGTCGATCCTGCATCTAATTTTTGCGCTGTGGCTAATTCAATGGTGTCCAGTACTTTAGGGTCTGGTTCCATGCCCATTTTGCGTTGTTTGTCTTCGGTAACAATACGCAACACCTTACCTGCTTGAGCACCACCCATTACCGCGGTTTTACTATTTGGCCAAGCAAAAATAAACCGTGGATCAAGCCCGCGACCACACATGGCATAATTACCCGCACCGTATGAACCACCCACATTAATACTGATCTTTGGTACCTTGGCATTGGCCACCGCTTGAATCATTTTTGAGCCGTGTTTGATTACCCCATTTTGTTCGCTTTGAGTGCCCACCATAAAACCCGTGGTATTGTGAATAAATAACAGCGGCGTATTACTTTGCTCACATAACTGAATAAATTGCGCCGCTTTTGCCGCACCATTCGGTGTGATTGGGCCGTTATTACCGATAATGCCCACAGCGTGTCCTTCAATTTTGATGCGTCCACATACGGTTTGTTGGTCAAATTCATTTTTAAAATCCAAAAACTCTGAGCCATCCGCAATGCGCGCTAAAATTTCGCGCACATCGTAAGGTTGTTTTGCATCCGCAGGCACCACCCCTAGTAATTCATCGGGTGAATAAAGAGGTTGCTCATATAAATTAGGTTTAAGTGCGTTGGGTTCTACTTGATCGTTCCAAGGCAGGCTTTGCATAATTTCTCGTGCGATACGAATGCCATCTGCATCGTCTTCGGCTAAATACTCCGCGGTACCCGCTTTTTGGGCGTGCATATCTGCCCCGCCCAATTCTTCATCCGTTGCTATTTCACCAGTAGCGGCTTTTAAAAGTGGCGGTCCCGCTAAAAACATTTTGGCTTTGCCACGAACTAAAACCACCCAATCCGATAAACCAGGCTGATACGCACCACCTGCCGTTGCATTCCCGTGCACCACGGTAATTTGAGGCAAGCCTTGAGCTGACATACGCGCTTGATTCGCAAATGCTTTGGCCCCTTTAACAAAAATATCCGTGGCGTAATTTAAATTTGCACCACCACTTTCTGACAAACTCACCACGGGTAAATTATTTTCTTGAGCAATTTCTTGAATACGTAATGATTTATCTAACCCCGCAGGTGAAATGGTTCCACCTTTGATTGCGCAGTTATTCACTACAATCATGCAACGAATATTGGCCACATACCCAATACCCGCAATAATACCGCCCCCTGCTCCACTGCCGTCTTTATCGTCATGCATTTTATAACCAGCCAAAGCCATCACTTCTAAAAATGGCGAGCCTGCATCTAATAAACGATTCAAACGTTCACGGGGTAATAATTTTTTACGCTGAATAAATTTTTCTTTACTGGACAATTCTTTTTCAATGACCTTTTGCTCGATCGCGCGAAATTCATCAATGCACGACTGCATAAATTCGCTATTGGTTTTAAAGCCTTGACCGTGTACATCAATTTCGGATTGCAATACTGGCATTTTAGGCCTCCTGCTTATCTTTATTATTTTCTTGCAGCACTTCTGGCATCACCGCACGGTGGAAACCATTGTAAGGGGTATTATTTTTAGCTTTGGGTAATGGCCACATGCGATTACCTAAAGACGCGGCACCATCGATACGTAAAGTGGAGCCACTCACAAATGCAGATGCTTCACTTAACAAAAAGCTCACCGCACCACTCACTTCTGACTCTGTACCCATGCGTGACAAGGGAACCGCTTGCTCTAATTTTGGGATAATGGCTTTAAACGCACCTTCGTAGGTATCCATGCCGCTTGAGATAATCCAACCCGGCGCAATGGCATTCACACGCACACCCGATTGCCCCCATTCAAAGGCTGCGGTTTTGGTGAAGTTTTCCATACCAGCACGCGCGGCACCAGAATGCCCCATGCCCGGCATACCGCCCCACATATCCGCAATGATATTGACGATGCTGCCACCGGTTTTCACCATGGACTGGTTGTAAACTTCACGGGCAAACAAAAAGCCCCCCACCAGATTAGTTCGCACAACCGTTTCAAAGCCTTTTTGATTAATCGCCGCTAAAGGTGCTGGATATTGCCCACCAGCATTATTAAGTAAGCCATGAATCACGCCGTGTTTCTCTTTGATGGCTTTTACAGTGGCTTTTACAGATTCTTCTTCTCGAATGTCACATGCCCAATAATCGGCGCTGCCACCATCTTCAATGATTTCGGCTTGCACCTTTTGTAATTTGTCTTCTTTGCGGCCAATCAACACCACATGAGCACCGAGATGACTTAGCTCATGGGCACAACAACGGCCAATACCACTGCCACCACCGGTCACAACCATCACTGTATTGGCAAATAAATCTGGTTTAAAAACGCTGTTATATGACATTTTGCTTCCTTAACAACCACTAAACGGGCTTGTATTTCACACCGTTTAGGCTCAGTTTTAATTCAATAAAACCACACTACCAAGCAAGCGCTTGGTTTACAATACCAAATGTTTCATAAATAATGGCCAAATATGCCAATTCTTAAGGATTCAACTGTGGATGCAGTGCTAAACGAGCTAGTGGCCTCAGGTAAAATTACCGACCCACAGAGCGCCAAAGGCCGCTTGATGCGGGCCGCTGCGCATTTATTTAAAACCAAGGGGTATGAGCGCACCACGGTACGAGAACTAGGTGCGGCTGTTGGCATTCAATCAGGTAGTTTGTTTCATCACTTTAAAAGCAAAGAAGCCATTTTGTTATGTGTGATGGAAGAAACCATCATTATCAACATTGCTCGTATGCATGAGGCACTGAAACACGCCGACAGCGCAACCGATCGATTACTGGCGTTAATTACGTGTGAGCTTGCATCCATTCATACTGATACGGGTGAAGCAATGGGAGTTTTAGTTTACGAGTGGCGCAGTCTTAGCCAAGACAAACAAAAATACATTTTGCAGCTAAGGGATGAATACGAAAGCCTTTGGCTAAGCACCATTGAGCAAGGCAAAGCGCAGGGCAACATCAATCACGATGGCTTTATTTTACGCCGCCTTTTAACTGGTGCCATCGGCTGGACCACCACTTGGTATCGACCTGATGGTAATTTGAGTTTAGAGGAGCTGGCGAAACAAACTCTCATGTTAGCCATTAAATAATATGTCTAATAAATGAACACGTTATTTAAAACGTGATTCATTTCTGGAATTTTTTAAAGGGAAACGTTTAATGAAAACCTTCCCCTTTTACCCTCTTTTATACCAATCTTAAATCTTAAATCTTGTTTTAAATCAGCTTTATTTACCTTAAAAAATAATAAGTTAGTTTACGCCAAACACTTGATTTAGATCAGTTGTACCACTTTAGATTCTCCCTAATATGCAGAAAAACCCAAGGGAAATCTAAGGAAACCCCATGATAAAAAAACTAAACGCCCCAGTTCTTTTAATCTCAGCCGCTATGTTATCTAGTGCACCTGCCATGGCTTATGAAGCTGGCGATATTTTGATGCGCGTGGGTACTGCATCTGTTAATCCTGAAAAAACATCCGATGACATTGATCAGGTTGCAGGCCAAGCGGTAAAAGCAAACGACAATACACAACTGGGTATTTCTGCAACGTATATGATTACCGATAACATTGGTGTTGAAGTGCTAGGTGCCACCCCATTCACCCATGACATTACCGCTAAAGCCGGTACCCTGGGTGCGCCAGGAGCGGATATTGGTGAAGTAAAACACCTACCACCCACGGTTAGCGCCCAATACTATTTTATGGATAAAGCATCGGCCATTCAGCCTTATGTGGGCGGTGGTTTAAACATTACGGTTTTCTTTGATGAGAAAGCAGGCAAAGATGCACAAGCACTGGGTTATGACACGTTATCACTGGATGAGTCATACGGCTTAGCAGTACAAGCCGGGGTTGATTACAGCATCAATGAAAATATGTTTGTGAACGCCTCAGCCATGTACGCCAAAATTGGCACAACCGCCACGCTTAAGGGCAGTGCGGGTGAGTTAACCGTTGATTACGATTTAGACCCTATGGTTTACCGCGTTAACTTTGGTTATAAATTCTAATAACCAAACAATTGAATATTAGCCCGCAGTTTGCGGGCTTTTTTATGTCTGAATTTTAATCACAAAAATATGAGGCGACTAAAAAAACCGCTAAATATTTGCCCAATTCATCAGTAATGTATTCACTGATTTTTTGGGGGTTTTAGCCAGAGTTTTAATTTGCTCAAAACTTAAATCAAATGCGCCGTAGCGCTCTCCTATGTCTTCTAACATCGCTAGCCAAACCTTGGCCGTCATTTCTGCGTCATATAAAGCACGGTGAAATTCACCACCACTTTCCACCCTTGTATAGTTCACAAGTTCTCCTAACTTATGGCTATGCGCATCTTGAAACACACGGCGCGACACCAACAACGAACACGAAAACTCCCCATCATAGTCACGACCTATGCGGGCAAGCTCCGCATCTAAAAAACGCTTATCAAATGATGCATTATGGGCAATTAAATTTGAGCCTTGAATAAAGTCTGCAAAGTCATGCATCACCTCTTCACAACTTAACGCATCAGCCAACATGAGATTGGTAATACCTGTGTAATCGGCAATGAAACTCGACACACGAAACCCTGGGTTCATCAGGGCTTGAAATTTATCCACCACGTCACCGTTCTCTAAACGCACCGCACCAACTTCTATGGCGCGATCACCCATATCTGGAGATAAGCCAGTGGTTTCAAAATCGAGAATAATTAAGGAGTCGGCGCGCATATTGGCTATCTTGGTGTGGTAAAAGTGCTGTTAAGTGTATCAAATATGCCCATAGATCAACACGCCAAAGTGATGCATAACGAATACTCTTAAGTATCTAAATCCTTTACAACCTCAATAGCTAATGCCTTAAATGACTTCACAGTAAACAGCAGTTTGTAATCATCAGGAGTAACATTCTGCTTTTCAACTTGTTAAGATTGCTTCGTTTTAAACTCAAAGAGCAGAAGTATGAAAGCGGCACTCTCACTTTTCATTCAGTTTTTTTTATTAGGCTGCACCAGCTTTGGCGGCCCAGCAGCACACCTAGGATATTTTAGAACCGTATTTGTAGAGCAGCGCAAATGGCTAAGCGATAACGAATACAGCCAGCTTATCGCCCTAAGTCAGTTCTTACCTGGGCCTGGGTCTAGTCAAGTGGGCTTTGCAATTGGCCTAAAAAAAATGGGGTTATTAGGCGGCCTATTAGCCTTTATTGGTTTCACGCTGCCCTCATTTGTGATCATGCTGGCCCTTGCACTTGGGTTAAGTCAATTTACTCAAGCACCATTTGCCATTGAGCTGATCAGTGTTTTAAAAATCTTTGCTGTCTTTGTCGTACTGGATGCCGTTTTAGGTATGGCGAAAAACTTTTGCCACAACACCCGCACCATCATTGTGGCGACCTTAACCGCCTGTGCTATTTGGCTGATACCAAATCCGTTCGTTCAAATCGCGTGTCTTTTGGTTGCAGCTGTTTATGGCAGCCTCGCATTAAAACAAACCTCACAAACAGGTATCGAGCATTCAAGCAAGATAACTTGGTGGCCACTTGTTATATTTGTTGGAATATTTGCGTTAATTTTAAGCGGAATATTGCCGTTACCCGAATTGTTTGAACAAACCTTTATTGCGGGCAGCTTAGTATTTGGTGGCGGCCATGTGGTACTGCCTTTACTGCAAGATTATTTTGCAACAAACATGGGTGACAACGCTTTCATAACGGGTTATGCCGCGGCACAAGCGGTACCGGGCCCCATGTTTACCTTTGCTACATACCTTGGTGCTCTGTCACACCCTCAAGCTTGGTTAGGTGCACTCATTGCTACTGCTGGCATATTTTTGCCTGGTTTTATTTTGATTTTAGCCCTGCACAAACAATGGCAAACACTGGCCTCTAAACCAAACGTAGCGGGGCTGATCAGTGGTGTGAATGCGTCGGTTGTGGGTTTGTTATTCGCCACCCTGTATGACCCCATTTTCACCTCCGCTATTCATGGCAAAGAAGATTTAGCCTTGGCTGTTATTGGTTTTGTTTTACTGCGTTTTATTAAACTGCCCATTCTTTGGATTTTATTGTTAGCGATTGGTGTCGCAAGCATTAAAACGTGGCTGATTTAGCATTAACCAGTCGCCAAATAGATTATTCACTAAATTGTAATATTAGGCAGACAAACTCCGCGTTGACCTAATAAAGCATTGAGGCTTATTTTGAAACACAACTTGCTACTTTTAAGCCTTTTATTAAGCCTGTGTTTGTTTAATCAAGCACAAGCTTACAACTGCCCTATTGATGCTACAAAACCCGCAATTCGTTATTTAGGTGTAGGTGCGTTAGATATTCACTATCAAGGAACACGATTACTGACAGACCCGTTTTACAGCCCGCAATCACTTTGGGAAATTGCCAGTTTTACCCCTTACACACCTAACCACTCTCAAATAAAAACCGTACTGGGTTCAGCCAACCAGTCTGTCAATGCCGTACTCATTGGTCATGGTCATTATGATCACGCAGCCGATGCTCCTGCTATAAAGGAGTATTTAACCGACCATGCTCAAATCATCAGCAGTAAAAGTACTCAATTTTTATTAGCAAGCAAGATGCAGTCAAATCGGCTCAAAGGTTTAAATAAAGAAGAGTTTGGTCAGTGGCTAACAATTGCAAACGGCTGGGTACGCATCATGGCCACACCATCTGAACACGCCCCACAAGCCTTAGGTATCAATTTATTTCCGCACAACCATGACCACGCACTGGAAGACAGCCCAAAATATGTTTGGCACTGGACACAAGGCACGAACATAAACTGGCTCGTGGATTTTTTAGCCGCACCTAATAGCGAAGCGGTTGTTGAGCGCATATTCATACAAACATCTGCGTCCGCCTTCCCTGTTGGCATTCCTGATATTCAGGATGGTATAGACATTAACAAAGTCTTTTTAGCAGCCGCATCGTTTGATCATGTAGACGATTACCCCACCGGTTTAATTAAACAACTTGACCCAAAAAAGATTATTTTTATTCACTGGGAAAATTTCTTTAAACCTTGGTTTAACCAACCTGATGCACTTAGCTTAATCGACTTTGACAAGCTAATGAGTAATAGCACGCTGGCTAACCGCGCAAAAGATGCGTTAATCGGCCAGCCTGGGTTTTGCTACTAAGATTAAGATTAAGATTGTGAACCGGAGTCAAAGTCTGCTTCTTGTTTTAATTGTTTTAACAAACGAGTAGGTAGGTTTGTAATCATTAAGCTGTTGTTGCTTTGATTAAATTGCACATCGCCACCTAACGCCATGGCTGAAAAACTTAAAGTGACGTCTTTATTTTTACCACTATAACGAATGTAATTCTTTAAGCTTTTACGATCAGGGATAAACTCCGTTTTTTCACTCACCTCTACCTGAGCTTGTTCTGGGTTAGCCTGTCGAATTTCTTGGCGTTTTTGCTGCACAAATTGCTCAAACTTTTGTGGCGCTTGTTCATCTAATTCACTCGATAAAGCTTTAAACTCAACCGCCGCACCGTACTTGTCTTGCTCCATGCAAAACTCAACCACCTTTGTGCGAGTTTCGTTGGCTTTTTCTTCTGGCAATTCTTTTGTATACGCTTCGACGATTTTTAGGAACTCTTGGGTTTCTTGCTCAACATTGACCGTATCGCTAAAACCACAAAACTCACAAAATAAGTTTTGTACGGCTTTTTCACCCCGACCATAGCTGAAGCTTAGATATTTTTTTGCATCTCCCTGCTGTAACGCTGTGGTATCTAAGCAAAGGGCAAAGCCAGTATTAGAGAAGTCGATAAATCGAGTTTCAGTTAACTCTCCGTCATCACTTAACGCCACATTCGATTTTTCACGTAAGTGATACACATAAAAACGATCACCATCCGCTAACTGTTCAGCCATAAACGCTAAATAACCATCCACTTCATGTTGCGTATTATCGAATTTCTCACAAAACAGTTTGGTTAAACGCTGAGTTAACGACACAAAAGACTGCTTATTATTTAACCAATCCAGCATCAAACCTTTGAATTGTGGCGCTTCAGGGCCAAATTCACCGTAACGCTTACTGGCACGACCAATAAAGATATTACGCAATTGGGCCATGACTTTGGCGGCATGATCTTCTTTAAAGTCGTCTTTTTCTGAACATTTCACCAAGGCCCCTGCGGCCTTTGGGTCTTTATCAATTTGATGGGTAATAAAGTGGGTAACGGGCATAAATCACAACACACATTAAATAGGTGGGCGGATTCTAGCACACCCCTTGTGAGTAGGCTCAGATATGGCTAAAGTTGGCCATCATTAATACCCAGCTGATGACATTATCATGCACCATTTATACAGCGCCTTTCGCACCCTAATGAACCCAGGTTATCGCAAGTATATTCTGATCCCACTGGTGGCCAACTTAATTTTGTTTGTCATCTTGACGGCTATATTGGTCACATTATTTTCTGATGTGATCAACATTGCCTTAAATTACATTCCTAGCTGGCTACACTTTATGGCTTGGATGTTTTGGCTGGTATTTGGTTTAGCACTACTGATTTTGTATGGATTAAGTTTCACTTTTATCACCAACTTAATCGCAGCACCGTTTAATGGTTTATTAGCAGAAAAGATTCAACGTGATCATGGTATTACCATGCCAGAGGGTGAAAGCATGACCCAGATTATTATGCGCACGCTTTGGCGTGAGATCGTAAAACTAAGTTATTTTATTAGCTATGGCTTAGCTGTCGCACTGATTTTATTTTTAATTAGCTTTATACCTTTTGTGAATTTGATTGTGCCAGTGTTAGCCTTTATGTGGGGAAGCTGGTGCATCGCTATACAATATTTAGATTATGGCGCCGACAATTACCAACAAGAGTTTAATGACCTGAAGAAGTTGGCCAAGCGCCCCACTTTTCATACATTCAGCTTTGGCGGAACCGTTACTTTATTAACCATGATTCCTGTTGTTAATATTTTTGTGATGCCACTTGCGGTGGCTGCAGGCACTCGATTTTGGATTAAAGACATCTACCCGTTAATTGAACAAAACAAACAAATCAAGCTGACATAAAAAAGCCCACCAAATGGTGGGCAAACGCCTCACATCAAAACCATATAGCGTTAATGTTTAACAGGATCCGACACTAAATTAATCACTAACGCTTCTTTTGGTATTTTAAGGTAGACCTTTGAAGGACTAAAAGGAGTGTCTATGGCGACATCAATATCAACCATTTGAGTATTGGTTAATGTGATTTCCATACGACCATCAGGTAAAAACGACACAGGCCCATACAGATTTAATGTTAACGGTAAACTGTGCATATTGGTTCCCATCTCAATCCCTATGACTTTTGGCGCTAAACCCGGTGCATCTAAATACACATTCATGGTGCTTTGAAAATAGGCCTGTTGGTGCTCTTCATCCCACACAATGTAACCTGTATTCGGGATTGAACGACCGTCCGCATCAATATCATGACGTACTCGCATAACCTGCGGCCCTGTTGGGTTTTCAAGCCAAATACCAATGGCTTTTGCAAACATGGTAATAGAAGTCGTCATTAATGCTTGGGGATAAATAGTGACGGGGATGCGATTATTCTGGGCATCGTATTGACCAATATCCGTGGGCAGATTGCCCGATACATAAATAGCCTCATCAGCGGTACAGCTACCACTTTTACAACCTAGACGCGCTTCACTTATCAGACCCGTTGTTGATTGCACCCACAATTTAGATGCATTTTCCAAAATGGGGGTTTCGCTGTTATCAAACGTGTAGTTGCGGTTAACATCCGTAGTCGGCATTTGACTCATGGTGCTCAAAACATGTGACGTTTTAGCTGGCGCCCCATAAAACGGCATGTATAAACCATTACTGCCTTCAGCGCGATTTTCTAATTTTAATTTCAGCGGTTTTGTATTAAGCGGCAAACCATTTACACCACAAATAACACCATCACTGCCATCACACGATGTGGCTTTATTGCTGTATACACTATAGCGATACAAGGCGCCCTCTTGCCAAGGTGCATTCGGTGTAAACACCAATCTTGTTTGATCAAATTGAATGGCCCCTTCTACGACACTTAAGCACTCGCCATTTGTATTAATGCGTTCAACTCTAAATGCACCTTGACCACATTGTGCTCCCAAAGTAAGCGTTTGCGGATCAATAAGCTGGGTGAAGTTAATTTCTATTTTACGATTACTTGGCAATGAAAACACATTATAAAGATCATCACTCTCTAAGCCGCCACTGCAACGTCCAGCAATATCATTTGCTAAATCAGCGGCGGTTAAACGGCAATTAAACCCAGGGTAAACACTGCTAATCAATGGCGCTGTCAATGCTGATGAATCATGCCCTTGAGTGGTAAATGCTAAATTAATAGGCTCTGCAACACCGTTACCCGACAAATCTTGAACGCCTGTATTTACCTGTACGGTATAACTTGTATTTGGGTTTAATGGCATAACAGGATTGATTATCAAGGTACTGCCATCTTGGGAAATTGTTGTGGGCACCTGTAAACCAGAACCCTCTAATAGCTGAATATTGTCATTAATTGAGTGGGTTAATAACGGCTCACTAAAGGTAAGTAAAATAGGATCATTTAATTTAGAGCGATTAACAACTTCATTGGGCAACCAACTGTGTAAGATTGGCGCTATGACATCTATTTCTTTCTCTGGAGCACTTTCAGGTGAAGCATAACCTTGTAAAAAGAAACTTGCGGTTGAAGGCACGTTCTCTAAACCCAGCAACGAAATAAAAATGTCACCAATGGCATCCACCACCATCACGCCATTATCAATCACTGCAAGGCCACCTAAATTTACATTCAACACATCTTGGCTTAATGTGCCGTTGGCCAGTGGATTTGAGGCCGTCATGGCAGTGTCCATAACCATACTCAATTTTCGATTAAACCCCGGGCCACTATTGTGAGGGGTTAAATAACCTACCGCATCACTTATCAAAGTCAGGAAGATATCATCGGTTCCAAATCCCGCTGAAAATTCACCACCGATATTCACATCCATGGACGAAAGTTTAATCACCGAGCCCTTGCGAATAACAAATGGAATGGCATCAGGGAAATTACCAACCTGTGCTAACTCGGCATGATAATCTCCTTGCGCATAGCTGATGTTTTCACCAATTAACTTTGAATGCACCTCAACTGAATTTCGAGTCTTTGCATTAACAGGTGAAAGCGCACCACCTGGTTCACCAAATACATTTTGAACAATATTCAACCTAGGCATTGTTGAAAGTGGTGTGATGGTTCGCTCTGAGAATTCACCTGCAACCAGACTTCTACCTGATAAACTCTTAATGCCATCACTCAAGCTTAAAGTGTATTGGGCAGTACTATCTAAATCGTCATCTGGGTCAAAACTGATGTAACGACCTTTAACCAATAACGTACCGGCAACCGACTCATTTTCCCCTTCTTTTACTAGGCGAAAACTTTCGTTGAGCACCACAGTGTTAGGATCAATAGACTGGGTTAAAGTGAAATGAAACACAGACACATCAAGATAAGGTAAGTCTGCTCGCGGGAAACTTTCAGCTATATAAAAGTCCGTTTCATCATATTCAACCGGGACATATACCGTATCTTCTGGGGTCACTTCACCATCACCATTGGTATCTTGTTCATCAACCGGATCAGTTGGGTCAGTTGGATCGGTCGGATCAGTTGGATCAGTTGGATCAGTTGGATCAGTTGGATCAGTTGGATCGGTCGGGTCAGTCGGGTCAGTCGGGTCAGCTGGGTCAGTCGGATCTGTTGGTTCTGTTGGATCAGGATCGGTGGGCGTTATATCTATTAAGCTTTTTTCAGATCGGGTTGTAAATTCTATACCTTTTAAATCACTTTCATTTCCCACCATTACAAGCAAGGTAGAAAAATCTAAAAAGTAACGCTCACCATACAATAAAGGTTGAAGAGGCTGTATCAATACACGCGTATCATCCTTTGGATCCACTTCAACATTAATATTGACCTGTTGCGCAGACTCATCAAATAACTCAATACTATCCAATAAAGTGTCATCACTAATTGAATGTGTAAAAACAAGTGTCAGTACATCACTAACGGCCACCCCACCTTGTTTGTTAAGGGGGGTACTTTCTAACAGCTGTATATTGTTCTGCTCAGCAAAGTCCACTGTTTGTGCCTGCCCACCACAAGCTTGTAAAAATACAACCACCAAAAGCAAACTGAATATTTTTATTATTGTCATTTTCTTATCCCTAAAAAATTCAAAACAAAATGGATTTGAACGCTATTAACTTTTCACCATCTTCGAAACCAAGGTTATCGCTAACTCTCCTTTTGGTATGACTAAGTCCACATCCGAACTGCCCAAAGGCGAATCGATGACAACCCCTATATCAACAGGCTCATCATTTTTTAATTGAATTTCCATGCGTCCATCTGGCAAAAATACAATCGGGCCATTTAAATAAATAGTCAGCGGCAAACTGTGCATATTTGTATCTAATTCAATGCCTAGCATTTCTGGTTTTAGCCCAGGCGCATCTAAATAGACCTCCATGGTGCTTTTAAACATAGCCTGCCCTTTGGTGCCATATTCATTGTCACGCTCGGGGTCCCAATAAATATAGCCAATAGCAGGCAAGCTATTACCTTGCTCATCGTAACGGGGGCGCATTCGCATAATTTGCGGGCCAGTAGGGTTTTCCAACCAAATACCCAACGCTTTTGCATACATGGTGACCGAGGTGGTCATCAAGGCTTGGCTGTATAATTCAACGGGAATTTTTCCTAAACTTGAATCATATACACCCACATCAGTTGGCAAATAACCGCTAACATATATGTAATCTTGATTTGGGCAACTGCCCGTTTTACACCCCATTCTCGCATCACTGACCAAACCACTGGTGCCTGCAACTGCAAGACGAGATGCGTTCTCCAATACAATTTCTTCACTATCATCGTGGGAGAAATTACGATTGACATCCCCTGCCGGCAATTTACTCAATGGGTTAAACACTTTAGTTTGATCAGGCGCACTGGCAAAAAACGGAATATTCATTTGTGTACTGCCTTGGTGACGGTTATCAAAGGTAAGCGTCAATGGATTGGTTCTCAGTGGTAATCCTGTTGCACTACACAACACCTGATCACTGGCATCACATAAAGAAGACTCCGCTGAATTAAGCACTATTCGATACAATAAGCCGTCCTGCCATGGCACTGAAGGGGTAAACCGAACCCTAGAAGCATCAAATTGAATACTGCCGCTGACCGGTTTTTGGCATTCGCCTAATGCATTAATTTCTTCAACCCGAATAGCCCCTTCATTACAGTTTTTACCAAGCACAAAAGTACTTGTGTTCATTAACTGATTAAACGTTACTTGAACATCACGGTTTTGTGGAATACTAAAAATTGAGAATGTGTCGTCACTTGCTTTGCCACCATCACAACGCCCAGCAATATTATTGACTAAGTCAGAGTCGATTAAACGACAGTTATAGCCTGGATAAATAGAGCCCACTAATGGAGCAGCAAGTTTTGTTGCATCATAATTTAACGTGGTGAATGGTAACTCCATAGGGGCTAGGATTGGGTTTTTCGCCATATCAACCACCGCCCCTCCAACGCTTACCACATAATTACTATTGTATTTAAGTGGTTCATGGGGCTTAACAATAATAGAACTACCATCATGGGTCACCGTGACTGCCACTGATTCATTGCCATTGCGGGTAAGTGTCACTTCTTGCTGCAAGTTTTCAGGGCTTAAAGGTTCGGTAAAAACGAGTAAAATAGCGTCTGCCGGATCCACCTTATGAATATTTTCACCCGGCAGCCAACTTTGTAGTTCTGGTGGAGTTGTGTCTGCGATTTTTGCAGGTGCGTTATCTTGATCAGCATAAGCTTCTAAAAAGAAAGAAACTAAACCGTTGGCTTTTTCTACCCCTAATAACGTAGGGTTAATTTCACCTACGGTGTCCACAACTAACACATCATTTTCAGTTCGAGCAATACCAAATAAATTGATATGCAATACATCTTGGCTTAATGCACCGTTTGCTTTTGGATGCTGCGCAGTCATGGCCACATCCATCACAAGCTGTACTTGTTTAGGCGCATTTTTATCATCACTATTTTTATTATTAATTAAAAAACCTGTGGCATCGGTAATCAAGGTTAAGTAAATATCTTCCGTTGTATAGCCGGCACTGACTTTACCGCCAATTTCCACCGGCATACTACTGCCCTTAATAACAGCCCCTTTACGAATAACAAATGGAGAGGCATCAGGAAAATTAGGAATAAAAGCAAGCTCCGTATAATAATTGCTATTGGCATAGCTGATCACATTCCCCATCAAAGTAGAATTCACCGGCACCGAATTACGAGGCAGTGCAGATAATGGTGAGACATTACGATCAGCCTCTCCGATAATTTTTTGCACCATGGTGGTTCTGGGTTTAGAGTCCAAAGGCACATAAGTTTTAGCCACATACTCTGGTGCATCAAGCGATAAACCAGACTGGCTTTTTACGGTATCGGCTAAACTTAATGTATAGGTTTTTCCGGGTTTAAGATCGTTTTTAGGGTCAAATATAATATAACGATCTTTCACCATTAATTTACCTGGCACACTTTGAGTTTGGCCCTGCTCTACAAATTTAAAACCGTTATCCAACTTAACTGTTGAAATATCAACTGTGTGACTAAGGGTGAGATGAATCACAGAAAAATCCATAAACGGCAAGTCAGCCGAAGGGAATTCTTGCGCGACTCTAAACCATAAAGGATCCACATTTTGACCATCACGGCCACTGCCCACTTGGGCATCCTTTGAAACCCCTATGGTGTTAAATTGAATAGTATTGTTAAATTCAACTTCACCTAATGTACTGGTCACACCTTGATAATTTAGGGTATATGTCTCACCTGCTAATAGCTCAGCGTCTGGGGTGAACATTAAGCTTTTATCACTGTTCTCTTGAATACTCACTTGTCCACTGACTGCATTGCCATTTTTATCAAGTAGGGATACATGGCTCTGTAAATATTCATCTTCAATCTCATGGCTGAACATTAACGCCACATTGGTTTTTACCGATACATTGTTTTGTCCGTCGAATGGGTAACTGTAAACAAGATATGATTTTTCCCAATTGGAAAAATCAACGGTTTGGTCTGTCTCAACTTCGCTACAAGCACTTAATAATATTGCACTTACAAAAGTCATGCAGGATAGATAAAAAGTCTTCATTATATCTTCCCCTTAAAACATCATTGAGAAAGATAAACTCACCACATGAGCATTGCCCGAAGCGGTGACGGATTCATAAGGGCTAGTGACAACTTCATCAGAAGACAATACAAAGTCACGCTCAACTAAATGGTGATATTGATACGCGGCATCAACTCGCAAAGGAAACGCTAAGAATTTGGTATCACCATAAACATGACTAATACCTGCCCCAAGGATAAAACGGTCGTTATCAAATACATTCACATCAGGTGACAAACCATCATCCAATACAGACTCTTCATAACTTAACCCCATTAATAAATGGGTATTGTTTGAATACTCATAGCGAGCCCCAAAGCGAGGCACAATGGCATCTGAAAATGTCAGACTGGCTTGATCTTTAATGGTGTCGTCTTTAAGTTTATTTTCAAGCTCGGCCCAGTTTTGATATTCAATGGTAGTAGCAAGTTGCCAACTTGGGGTTAATTGGTAACGAGCCCCAATTGAAATAATCATGGGCTGGTACGCATCCAGAGTATTTACGACCAGTGGCAAACCTGGATCGGGAATCGTGCCTGGTATGGTTGCATTCGCATTTACTTTTGTTTGCGTATCACTTTCGCCACGATAAGAGATTGCCAAGTCCAAGCCTTGCCATAAGCAATCTTTGGCATCACCACACAACAGTTCATCTACGTCAAAATACGCACCGATTAATGGAATAAAAACCGGCTCTGCATTTACTTCTAGCTCTTCACTATTAGTATTACCGGCTAAATCAGACTCAAGCACCATATTCGCTTTTGCGTGCAAAGTAACACGGACACCCGCCCCCAGATGAAAACCCGGCATAACGTTGGCAGCGGCAGAAACCGATAAAAATAGCGGTTTTTGTCCATACTGCATAAACTGGCCTTCTTGTGAGCTATTGGATTCAAATGCCAACATTTCTAGGCCGTACTTTTCTACGCCCGCCATAAGTGCTAAATACACAGGGGTTTTAAATTTTGTAAGGCTGGTTAAATTCGTTTTCATACCAAACAATACGGTTTCTGTTTGGTTTGATTCTAAGACGGTGCCACTGCGTTGAGGCGGGTTTGCCCCACCATTTGATGTGACTTCTAAACTGGGTGTGGCTTGTAAAAAACCAAATGTCAGCTCGCCTCTTTCGCTCAAGGCTAAACTAGCTGGGTTGTAGTAAGAAGCACTGACTTGATCACTGAATAACGAAAAAGATTGTGAAGTAGCCATGTCTTGCGGTAACAAGCCATAAGTGGTTGCAATGTTTCCCATACTTGCATGGGCACTGCTTACTGATAAAACAGCCGCGGTTAAAGCGCTGCCAAGACATAATGGTCGCAATAGAAAAGATGTGTTCATGATGAGCCTACTTCAATTTTTATTGTTATTTTCGATCAAGCTAAAGACCAGCTTGATTCATATAATTGAAAGCATAATGTTTTATAGGCAGATTACATTGTCACTACTGACAGGCAGGCGATGCATTTGAGTCAATGGCGTAAAATGAGACAACTCATTTCACATTTTCAGACACACTCAGAATCTAGGATTGTTTTACGATATTCAATGGGCGTCATCCCCGTCCAACGTTTGAAAGCCCTATAAAAGGCACTCACCTCAGAGAACCCCAATAAATAACAAATCTCTTCAACAGGTTCTTGTGTTCGCTCCAGTAAACGTTTTGCTAGAAACGTACGGTATTCAGATAACACCTGATTAAAGCTGGTATCAAGTGCTGACAGTTGAGAGCGTAAAGATCGAGGGCTTAAGCCTAGTGATTGAGCCACCAATTCAAGGCTGACTTCTTTTTTATCTAAGTGCTCACTGAGCACTTGTCTAATTTGATAGACCAAGTCTTGTTTCTCAATTTTTTCAACATGGGCTTGAGCGACTTCTTGGTGTAAATCAATTAAATCCGGTTCAGCATGTTGCGACTGAAATTCAAGGATGGCGCTTGGAAACACAATGACATTTTTTGGCCGATTAAATTCAACAGAACATTGAAAGACTCGCTCATATTCAGCCTTGTTACTGGGCTCATCGAATATGAGTTGAATCATAGAAGGTGAAAATTGATCTTGAGTAATGCTTTTGAAAAAACGGATAACACCAAAGATAATGCACTCAATAAAGTGATGATCCACTTCATCCCCTAATGCAGTATCAAATACCAAACTGGCCTGCTCGCCGTTAACATCTAAATAGGATTGAGCCACATCAGACAATAAACGCTGATAATTTAATGCTCGATTCAAGCCATCACCAAAAGTTTGGCTGCTTAAAAACAAATATTCCAATACCTGTCCACGGTATAAAGGCACATGCTCAGCCACATGAAGCCCAATAGAGTGATCTCCTGTTACCGCTTCAGCCACTTGCCAAAACTTAGTGTTTGCACGGTGTTTTAATCGAGCTTTTTTATCTTCAATATGATCAAGCGTGATGCCACATTGCTGGTAAATTTCAGCCACATTGACATTCATGGCCAGCATAGCCTCATGAACTAGGCGTAATAAAATACTCGCATCGCGCATTATCATTCCGTATTAACAATGAGTGCTTAAGTTCTTGAAAGTAACAGATATTTTATGCAAACACCAAGTCCCATTCTGACATTCTAATAGTCATTTTTGACCATATTTATCGATGCAAAAAATAATTGTCGCAAAATTGTCATGTTTTATTCTCACAATGCAGATAGATTCAAAACAAAACTAAGTCAGGACCCTTCATGAGACATGAAACCTTACTAACAAAGCAACCATCTCTGCTTTCACTGTACACACGGGCACTTTTTAAACGCGCATCTAGTTCAACAAAAACACCCAATATTGCCAGTCTTGTTATCACCACCAAACCTAATCTAAAGCAACTTAAACACTATAAGCAGCTTTGTAATGACACCTCGAATAACACAGTATTACCGCCGTTATACCCCCAAGCCCTAGCCTTTCGACTACATCTAGAATTACTGCTCAATAAACAATTACCTTTTCCGGTTATGGGTCTGGTTCATAGAAATAACCGCGTTGACTATTTCAGCTCAATCTCGCCGGATGACATACTGACTATCAAGGTGGGATTAGATCAATACGATGAAAATAACAAAGGCATTAACTGCACGTTGTTAACACAAGTTTATGTACATGGGGTATTAAAATGGCAGGCGACAAGCACCTATTTTTATAGAAAAACAAAAATATTAACGCAAAAACGCGCAACATCTAAACACCTTAAAATCATGGAAAATTGCAACGACATTGTAACTTGGACATTGCCAGCCAATCTGGGGCGTCAATATGCAAAAATCACCGGAGACTTAAATCCTATTCATCTATATGCTTTAAGTGCCAAGGTGTTTGGTTTCAAGCAAACCATTATCCACGGCATGTGCATGGCAGCAAAAGCCATTGCACAAGCGCAACCTGATGATCTAACCTTTCCTAATCAAATTCATATTGAATTTAATAAACCCGTTTATTTGCCAGATAAAATTGCCTTCTCACAGACCAAACAACAATTCTGTATTTGTCCTATACTTGACCGACAAGTCATCGACAGCCCTATGTTAAGTGGACGATTTGTTACTAACTTAGAAGCCGTTAATACTCACGCAATATAGTCAATCCAAGGGTGCACCATGAAATTGATTTTACTCAGCATATTACTTTTCAGTACCACCATCATGGCAGAGCCCTTACGAAGTAACGAAAATATCGCTCGAGACAAATACCGCCACCCCACTCAGACTCTCGCTTTTTTTGAGGTAAAGCCACACCATAAAGTGGCTGAAATATGGCCAGGAAACGGCTGGTATAGTGAGATTTTAGCCCCTATGCTGTTTGAAGAAGGAACGTTCGTAGCCGCCCACTTCCCCATTGACTCCCCAGTTGAGTTTTTTAGCAATAGCCGTAAGAAATATGAGTTAAGAGTGAGCACACAACCTGAATTTTCTAAAATTCAGATGTCTACCTTTGCCCCTCCCAATATGATTAATTTTGCTGAAAAGCATTCAATGGACCGTGTACTAACCTTTAGAAATGTACACAACTGGATGCGCAACAAAGGCGAGCAGGCTGCATTTAATAGTTTTTACAAAGCACTCAAGCCCGGAGGTATTTTAGGCGTTGTGGAACATCGCGCACCTAAAGATTTTTCAATTGAGAAAATGATTGAATCCGGTTACGTCAGCGAAGCTTATGTTATTAAATTAGCAGAAAATGCTGGGTTCAAATTACTCGATAAATCAGAAATAAATAGTAATAAAAAAGATAATAAGCTTCACCCTAAAGGCGTATGGACACTGCCACCTACTTTGCGTCTTGGTGAACAAGACAAGAAAAAATACTTAAACATAGGTGAAAGTGATCGCATGACACTTAAGTTTTTAAAACCGCTAAAGCAGTGATATGTGTAAACCTTGACGAATAAGATTCGTTTTACAAAAATTACCGCCGGTTAACTTTGCCACCATATCTTCTGGACCTAATAACTGATGTGTCACTTCTTCAAGGCTCAAACCTTTTTTACTTAAGGTTTGAGCTTTTTCACATAAATCCAAGATATTATTTAATTTTTCTTGCAAGGCTGATTTGCCATCTTTAATGATGCCCCCATGGGGGCAAAACAATGTATCAAAATCTAGCTTTAACACCTTTTGAATGCTCTGTAGTAATTGCTCTAAGTTTTCATCACTGCGTAATAATTTTAAACGTTTGGCAATAAATAAATCACCACTAAAAAAATACCCCTGCTCAGGTAAAAAGTAACAGGTTAAATCTTTTGCATGCCCTGGTGTATGCACTGGAATTATTTTACTGCCATCCGCCAATGATTCTTGCTCTCGTAACGTTTGAGTTTTCACTGGCACCAACGAGCCCCAAATTAACCGCTGTAAATAAGGTGTTTTATAACCAGTGGCTAATTTATCTTGGGCTAATTTAGGTGCACGCGGTAACACCCCGTGTGCCATTGAAATATGATGAGCATTACCGCTGTGATCTTCGTGGTGATGTGTCAGCAATAGCTGCTCAACGGGTTGTTGAGCTAAAAACTGCTTCACATAACGCCATTGATTGCTTGGCCCCGTATCAATGACCGTTTCACCCATGCGATAAACAATAAACTGGGTATTAATCCCTTGATTGAACCGTCCAACTTTTGCGCCGGTAACGCCTTCAAACTCATAAGTTTTACGAATTGGCATGAGGTATTCCTAATAGTTATAGATAAATCATGCCAAATGTGACCTGAATTACAATCACACAATAAATCCAATTAATTGGTAAAAGCGCTCACAGCATATTGGCTTTTTTCTACTATAGTAATTAAAAGCCAACCAATAAGGTTTAATATGATTTCATTACCCAAATCTAGCTTGGAGCTTACTTTCAGTTTACTTCGCCATGTACAACCAAGCTTAGCCTTAAAAGTGCGTAATATGGCACTTTTGCCTGCGTTAACTCAAGACCATGGGGAGCACGAGATGGCCTTCAACGAAGAAGAGGTGTTCACCATTGTTAACCATCTTATGTTCATTGAAAACCAGGCTCGCATGGGGGCTAAAGCGGATAAGGGACGTCAAATACTGGCCAGTGCATTAATCGCAGATTGGTTAACGTTTAATATTGGTCACTGACGCTAGCTACCCTATTGGGCTCATTATTTAAAGAAAACCACACAAAAAGATAACGGTATAAAATTTATATTTTAATTGAAAAAAAATGGGCCCATGCATTAATGCATGGGCCCAAGTTATATGGACATTCTAAGCTGCCTGATGGGACTGTGCTTGTGCCTCTTCTGGCCCCCAAATCACGCCTTTAGTGCCCTCATCTACCAATTGAAGGTAACGCTCTTCAACAGTATCACGCCTTACCTTGAGGGTTGGGGTAATCAAGCCAGACTCTACCGTCCAGGCTAGTTGTGTCAAAACAAGACTATCTAAACGCTCATGGTGCTCAAGCTGCGAATTTACTTTTTGTAAATGCGCTTCTATTTGAGCTTTCACCTCTGCCTTGTCCATTGCTCGAGCGGTTTCTGAAAGCTCCACAACCGCCAGCGGTTGGTTTCTGCCTGAGCCCATTACACAAGCCTGCTCAATTGCCACATGTGAAACCAACAAACCCTCAATTGGGGCAGGTGCAATATATTTACCCTTAGTTGTTTTAAACAGTTCTTTTACTCGCCCGGTTATGCGTAAAAAACCCTGTGAATCAATTTCACCCTTATCACCCGTACGATAAAAACCATCTAGAAACGCTTCTTGGGTTTTTTGTGCATCTTTATAATAACCTTGCATTAACGCAGGGCTTTTAAACAGAATCTCGCCTTCACTGCTGATCTTTAATTGGTTTTGATGAAATGCTTTACCCACCGCACCAATGCTTCTTTGCCCGGGCAAACTTAATGTGCCATAACACAGGTTTTCCGTCATGCCATAACCTTCCATGACTGGCAGGTCAATTCGATCAAACCATTCCAACAACGCTTGGGGCATAGGTGACGCACCACAACCACATAATCTTGCTTTGTCTAAACCTAAACCTTTTTTAATTTTATTTTTAATTAAGCTGGAGATCACTGGGATTTTTAATAGTAAATCGAGCTTCTTCTGCCCACCTACTTTCCCTAAAATGCCTTCTTGAAACTTTGACCAAAGCCTTGGTACAGCAAAAAACAGCGTGGGCTTAACACTGGCAATGTTATCGGCAAAACTATCTAACGATTCAACAAACGAGATACTAAACCAACCATAATAACTTTGGCCCTCAACAATCATGCGTTCTGCCACATGAGCTAATGGCAAAAATGAAATAGCGCGGTCGGGGCTTTTAATTCCAACATGTTCAACAAAATTATTTGCAGCAAATGCAAATGCTTTATGGGTATGTACCGCCCCTTTTGGCTGACCTGTCGTACCAGAGGTGTATACCAGTGTCATGATTTCATCAAGGTCGGCAATATAGGGCTTAAAATCATCTGGATTTGAGTGACTGACTAAATCATCCCATTTATGGGTAACAGGGCCACTGTAATAAGGAAAACCAATCGTAGTGAAGCCTTGCGGAATACTATCAATGACTTCTTTATCGTTATCGTGTTTACCAACAAATAATAATTTGGCCTCACTGTGCTCAAGTACGTATTGCACATTGGTTTTTGATTGACCCGGATATAATGGCACCGATACACCACCCACCATCATAATGGCTAGATCAGCCATGATCCACTGGGCGCAATTTTTTGACCACAAAGCAACCTTATCACCTTTATTAATGCCCAGTGCAGTGAGCTGATATGCCATTTTTCGAGCAATGATCTCAACTTCAGCCCAACTTAACTCTTGATACTTACCATCAATAGGCTGGCGTAGGTAAACACGATTGGGTTGTTCTTCAACAGCTTTATAGAACGCGGCTAGTGGACTTAACATAGGCACCTCGGCGATTGATCATTTACTTGTTATTATTATTTTTATTCTTTAGCAATAGACCATATCGTCACAAACATGTCTAGGTTATCTACTGCAACTGTAAGACGCTTTGTGTATGCTTGACGCATTCGGTCAATCGTTTCTGTTATTTAGTGGGTGAAATGAGCATATTAGAATTTTCAATACCCTATCATTACGTGAAAGCCGCCCTGCGTGGCCCTATTTCACATAATGTCGATATTAAGTCACTATTGCAGCGCTCTGGGATTTTAGAAGATGTACTGCATGAGCCTAAAGCCCGTGTTACAGCAAAACAATACGCAACCTTAATTCAAAACATTTGGCTTGAAATGCAAGACGAGTACATGGGGCTTGGTAAAGAAGTGAGCCCGCTTGGATCGTTTGCCATGATGTGTCATGCGGTTATTCATTGCCCCACCTTAGAAAAAGCCTTTCGCCGTGCTTACCGATTTTATGGTTTATTTTTACACCTACCTGAAATCACATTAGAAGTGGATGGTGAATACGCCACAATTAAAGTAGATGAGAGTAAATTAAACGACCCTGATCATTTTTTAATAGAATCAATATTAGTGATTTGGCATCGTTTTGGTAGCTGGCTTATTGGACGGCGCATACGTTTAATTGATGCACACTTTAAATTTTCGCCCCCTGTTAATCACCATGAATATCAGAGTATTTTTTATTGCGACATTCATTTTAATAGCGGCTTCACTGGCATACGTTTTCCAATTAAGTTTTTACAGGCAAAGTTGACTCAAAACGAAACCACTCTTAAACAATTTTTAAAACAAAGCCCAGCTGACTTACTCGCAAGACCAGATGAAGGCAATAGCTTAGTGGCACAAATCCGAGCCATTATTGGATCAGACCTATCAACCGAACTGCCTAACTTTGAGTACGTAGCACAAGAACTTCATACCAGCGCACAAACATTAAGAAGACGTTTAAAAGAAGAAGGCTTAACCTACCAAGAACTCAAAGATCAATTACGCAGAGACAGCGCCCTGTACTATTTAGAACGGGGTGATTTAAGCATTCAAGAAGTGGCAGAAAAACTTGGATTTTCTGAACCCAGTACGTTCCACCGTGCATTTAAAAAATGGACCAACATGACACCAGGCGCATATCGCCAAGGTGAAGAATACACACATAACGATTAAAAACATGAACGAACAATTATCTGAATTAGTTGAAGTCAAAGACAGTGCCGTACACGGCAAAGGTTTATTCGCAAAATGCCCGATCAAAAAAAACACATTGATTGGCACACTAGAAGGCAAGCCCTGTACAAAAGATGGCCCGCATGTGCTGTGGATGAACGATGGCCAAGATAAATTTAAAGTCAGCAACGACCTCAAATACATCAATCATCATAAAAAAGCCAACGTCGCTTATTATGATGACTTCACTGTAATGGCCATTAAAAACATTAAAGCTGGCGAAGAACTACTGCACGATTACGGTGATGGTTGGGATTAATCCTCCTTTTATATTCACCTGTTCGCTCAAAGCAAGACACGCATCACAGCTTAGATGTTTGGCTTTGTCATTAACTCCCACTAAAGCTATGGTAGAAAATGTAGACTTAGATTTCATTGAAACGGATTTCATGGGACAATTGGACATTTTTTAAACACCTACGTCAAATCCGACGATATCTGGATTATGCAAGTCATTTACTTTCTCCGACATCTCCGATTTCCGCTGTTTTGGCAAATATTGCTGGCAATGACGGTAACCTTAAGCCTGACCATTGGGGTTATCTGGGCATATCTTGGTTATAATTTAAACCACTTACTGCAACAACAAACAGACACCTTTGCCAATACCATTACCCACCAAGCCGCAGACAGTGCCGCTGAAATGGTCATGGCCACTGACAAATTAGCGTTAGCCTCCATGCTGGATAATTTGGTGAGTAAAAATAAAAGTATCCGAGAGGTACGAGTTTTTGATGAAACAAATCAACTATTGGCACAAAGCCCACAAGATGTGCCGCAAACAGAACAAAGCAAACTAAACCATTACCAAACGCCGATCCTGTTTCATGATGTGCAAGCTGGCCATATTTCACTTGTTTTGGACAACAGCCCCATTAGAAACTCACTTATTAAAACGCGTCAGGTGCTTGGGGTAATAGTTTTTAGCATTGGCCTGTTAGCCTTAGTTATATCTGCGTGGCTTGCAACCAATTTAAGTGCGCCTCTTAAGCGTTTGCAAAAAGTGGCATCAGAAGTCGCAAATGGCAATTTGAAGCCCTCTTTACCCAGCATCAGAAACGATGAAGTGGGCGATCTTGTTTTAAGCTTTAGCAACATGCTTCAAGGGTTGCGAGACAAAGAATCCATCGAGCACAAATTCAGCACTTATATATCCAAAGATATCGCTAAAGGCATCCTAGAAAATCTACACACCAACAAAACACCACTGCGCAACGTATCTGGTTCGGTTTTGTTTGTTGATATTGTCGGCTTTACACAATTAACTGAGCGCTCTCAACCCAGTGAAATTACTGACATATTGAATCATTATTATTTTTTATTGCATCAAGCTGCAAAAATGTATCGAGGCACTGTCGACAACTACATAGGTGACGGTGCAATGCTGACATTTGGTGTACACAAAGAAGATCAAAAACACAGTATTAATGCCATATGCTCTGCGCAAATTTTTATTCGTCTAACTGACTTAATGAACGCACAACGTAAAGAGAAAGGTTTACCAAATTTAGATTTTAGACTTGGGCTTCATTGTGGTGAAATGTTGGCAGGCACAATTGGTTCAAGTGAACGCATGCAACTTACTATAACCGGTGACACCGTCAACCTTGCAGCACGCATGTGCGAACAAGCCCACATCAACAAGCTAATGATCAGTGATGCGGTATTTAACCACCCCTCCACTCGAGAGCTGGTGGTCACCGAGCCCCCTATTGCACTCGATATCAAAGGCAAAACCGATCTCGTAAACGGCCGCCATGTTTTACACTTAGCGCCTAAATTTAATCGCTTATTAATGCAACAAGAAGCCGAAATGGAAGCGATGCAGAATGTTTAAACTGGCAATTGTATGCCTGCTTATTACTGTTTCAGGCTGTAGTACATTACAACAGGGTATTTGGTTCAACAGTATTGATGAGTTGATCAAAAATAACCAATACCAACAAGCCATTCATCAAGCTAAGCGCGCTCACCCTGAAGATACAGCTCTTATAAAAAACATAGAGCGCCAAGCAAATATTTATCGCCGCCAACAATTAAAACTGGTTAACCAACTGCTTGAACAAAAACAATGGGCAAAAGCCAGTGAACGCCTATTTATATTAAAATCGACCCTACCTGATCACAGACAGTTTCAACGCATTGAAGATAGGTTAAATCAATTACGCAAGCACGAGGGTTTGTTTTTAGCCTGCCAAGAAGCGTTAGCACAAGCTAACTATCTGCACAGCCAAACACAAAGCCAATTGTTTGAGTACCGTGATAAACAAACTGATTTATTTTGGTGGCAATCAAACTCACCTTTGCAACATCAAAAGCACTTACTTGCTGACAAACTGATTTCATATGCACAACAAGCCATTTTACAAAATGATCTTTTACTGGCACAAAAAGCATACAACGAAGCCGTAACGCTTAATGAAAATGCAAAAAATAAACATATCAGCGAATCCATTAAACACGGTCTAGCCAAACAAAATGCCGCCAGCATTCAACAGCAACAAACCAAGTTAATCCGTGAACTCAACGAAGCGATGATTGAAGAAAACTTTGAACAAATCATCGCGCTTGTATCAAAGCTGTCAAAACCCTCCTTTAAAGGCAAGGATGTTAAAGAGGCCGTTGAAAGTGCACAGTCGCTACTGGTATTTAATGCCAAAGAGCTTGATCTACTAGGTGATAGCGTTTATCGCCAAGGGGATATCGAGCGCGCCATGACACTATGGCAACAAGCTCAAACGTTAAATTCTTCTATGACAGAGTTAAAAGATAAGATAAATCGGGCCAAAAAAATTCAACAGAAGCTTAATTTACTAAGGGGCTCACAAAACCAATAGCCCATCAAAACTGGCGCTTTTCTACCAACTAACTAAGCTGAAATGGGCAATAAACTCGCCAAAATCAGCTATATTAAGGTATGGGGAATTTAAGGAAAACACCATGATGGATTTCACGCTCGACCCAGCCAATATACACGCAGAAAAAGCACCAAGCTTAAGAGCCCAGATCCAAAAGCATTATCTATGTGATGAGCAAGATTACGTTCAAGAATTATTAGATACCTTCCCTGAAACACAAGATGAGGTATTCACCCAATCGGTTACCGATTTGGTTGAGGTAATTCGCCAGCACAACAGCCATTCTATCCTCCACCAATTATTGCAAGAGTATGACCTCAGCACTGATGAAGGCATTACCTTAATGTGCCTTGCTGAGGCATTGATCCGTGTACCAGATAGAGCCACGGCCAATGATCTACTGATTGATAAACTGTCAGAGCGAGGTTGGCAGCACCACTTAAATAAAAGTGATTCATTTTGGGTAAATGCGGCCAGCTGGGGCCTTGCAATCAGCGGCAAGGTGCTTAAATCTAACAAAGCACAACCCAACGAAGCCATAAAAGGTCTGGTCAACAAACTGACCATCAACATTACGCGTGAGGCAGTGGGTCGCGCTATTCGAATCATGGGCGAACAATTTATTTTTGCCCAAAGTATCGAAGAAGCCATAGATAATGGAAAACACCTAGAGGCCAAAAAGCAGTGTTGTTCGTTCGACATGCTCGGAGAGCAAGCATTAAGCGAAGAGGACGCTAAACGGTATTTTAACGCCTACAGCCATGCCATTGATGTGGTCGCTGAGGGCAATCACCGTAAAGAAAAATTAACTGACAATATCTCCATCAAGCTTTCAGCCCTTCACCCACGCTATGAACCTAGCCAACAACACAAAGCCATGCCTGTCATCATCGAGCGACTCCTTAACCTTGCTTGTAGGGCTCGAGATAAAAATGTGCCAATCACGGTGGACGCAGAAGAACAGTATCGCCTAGATATTTCATTGCAAATTTTTGAGACCGTTCTTAGCCATCAAGACCTATCTAACTGGGGGCACTTTGGCATTGTGGTGCAAGCTTACGGTAAGCGAGCGTTGAGCGTTTTACACTGGCTATATGCCCTTGGTAGTAAACTTCAAACCACCATCCCTGTAAGACTGGTAAAAGGCGCCTACTGGGACACAGAAATAAAATGGGCACAGCAACTGGGTTTAACCGAGTACCCTGTATTTACACAAAAAGCCAGTACCGACCTTAACTATCTAGCCTGCACTCGTTTTTTACTTAGTGATCGTCAAAAGTGGATCAACCCCAAATTTGCCACCCACAACGCTTGGACCGTACAGTATATTTTAAGCTTGCAATCCAACGTGAAATTTGAATTTCAACGCTTACAAGGCATGGGCGAAGCGTTATACGATTTGGTTAACGAGCGCCATTCAATCCCATGTCGAATATATTCCCCTATTGGCCTACACCACGAATTATTGCCTTATTTAGTTCGCCGCTTAATTGAAAATGGGGCCAATAGTTCGTTCGTATTTAAAGTGCACGATCCACAAGTGCCTATACACACCTTAACGGAGCACCCTGCTGATAATTTGATTCAATCTTCGATTATGAATCCTAACGTGCCATTGCCTGGCGAAATTTTTGTGGATTATCGCAATAGCCATGGTGTTGAATTGGAGCATGATAAATTTTATTACCGAACCATGGATGCGGTGGTTCCTTTTTTTGAAGAGCACTACGAGGCCTGCCCTATTATCAATGGCCAAGAATCTAAACACGTTCAGCCCGTAGATGTATTCAGCCCAGTTGATAAAAAACGTGTGGGTATTCTATATCCAAGTGACGAAGCTGCCATTGCAAGCTGCATCGACCAACTAAAACACACAAAATTCGAATTTGATGATTTAGAAAACCTAACAACCTCGGTGGAAAGAATTGCCGATGAACTGCATAAACATCGCTTTGAACTTATCTTTTTATGTATGCAAGAAGCCGGTAAAACCCTGCAAAATGCATTAGATGAAGTCCGTGAAGCCATCGACTTTTGCCGATATTACGCACGCCAAGCACAAAAAAACTTTGCTGACCCTGCCATATTAGACTCTGTAACCGGTGAAGAGAATTTATTAAAGTATCGCCCTCGCGGTACCGTTCTTTGCATTAGCCCATGGAACTTCCCTCTTGCGATTTTTGTAGGCCAAATATGTGCAGCTCTTGCCTGTGGCAATCGAGTCGTTGCAAAACCGGCTCAACAAACCAGCTTAGTAGCACACCGCGCCATCGAAATCATGTTTCAAGCGGGCATCAATGAACAGCAGCTTATCTTTTTACCCGGCAGCGGCCCTTTGATTGCTAAAACGTTAATCGAACAACAAATTATCGACATGGTTTGCTTCACAGGTTCCACCGCAGCAGCTAAAAAAATTCAACAATGGATACTGACCTATTGCGATAAATTTGTACCATTGCTAGCAGAATCAGGCGGGCAAAATGTCATGTTTGCAGATAGCACCGCCCTTATTGATCAATTAATTCCAGACGTAATTGATTCTGCTTTTGATAGTGCCGGTCAACGTTGTTCAGCGTTGCGCGTTCTGTTTATTCAAGAAGATATTAAAGAGGCTTTTTACCACGCACTACGTGGTCGAATGGCGGTTTTAAATATTGAGTCGCCTTTCCTTCGGGATACAGATTTTGGCCCCATCATAGATGACAGCGCCAAACAACGATTAAGCAAACACATAAGCTGGTTAGACGAGCACGCACAACTGATTGCACAAGTCCCGATGCCTGAGAATCTCCCCAGTGATTTATATCTAGCACCATGTGCATATGAGTTATCCGACTTTAAAGAATTACATGAAGAATTTTTTGGACCCATTCTTCATGTCATTCCTTTTAATCACGACGACCTAGATAGCAAGCTTCAACAAATGAATGACAGCGGTTATGGTTTAACACTTGGGGTGCATAGCCGAAATCAACGCTGGATTGATTACATCACCCACAACGCTGTTGTAGGCAATATTTACATTAATCGAAATATGATTGGCGCAAAAGTTGGAGCACAACCGTTTGGGGGGCATGGTCTATCGGGAACAGGCCCCAAAGCGGGCGGGCCAAATTATGTGCATGCGTTTGTGAAGGAATACACCATTACAACAAATACATCTGCATTTGGTGGCAACCAAGAATTACTAGGTTAAAACCTATCGTATTAAAAACAAAAAACGCCAAGCTTTCGCTTGGCGTTTTTATATTACAAAGCTTAATTATTCAGCAACTAACTCGGTAGACTGCTTAGCATTCTCAATAAACGCATAGATTTTATTTTGATACTGCTCTTCTTGCACTTTTTCGTGCAAGTTCGTTAGTGTCTCCATTGGGGTTTCAACCACAATAGAATTAACCAACCAATTTGGTAGTGCACCACCTGGGTTTGCATGCACCTGATAAACCACCTCGACCATGCCCTCGGCTTGAGGGGTGAACGTCCATGCGCCATTTACACTTGGCATGCGCACATAGTCTTCATTTTTTTCAGCGTATTCTGGCTCTGCCTTAATGGAAGAAGTCACAACCCCATTGGCATCGGCCGTCATAATTGAACGGATATAGGTATCACGGTTAGTGACCGGCCAAGGCGCTTCGTTCACAGTATAAATCAGCGTTTCTTCATCGCTAACACGCTCTTTTACATCAAATACAATGACATTATGCATCCAGCTAGTGGCTTGCGGATCATCTTTTAACAATGCAACAAATGCATTCACATCTGCTTTGATGTGGGTAACACCTTTAAATTCTTTTAACTCTGAACCCGCTACTTCTCGGGTAAACACTTTGATGTCTTTATCTTCATCATGGGCTTCTAGTTGCCAAGGGCTCACATCAGCAAGGCTAAACTGGCTTAAAGACAGCAGCGCTGCACTGGCTAGGATGGTTAACCGTTTCATTTATTATCCTCATTATTAACGGTGAAAGGTTCTTGAGTATACCCATCAGCTGGCTCATCACAATGTCCAAAAATTCATAATGAGCCGTCAAATGCGCCATTTATGTAAACACTACTTACCATTGCCGCCCATACAATTTGGAGAATCCGGCGCAGCCATTGATTCAGTCCACGTTTGAGGGGTAAAAGTGTGTAACGCTAGAGCGTGAACAGAACCCGCCAGCTCTTCTTCCAATACTTTATAAACCGCTTGGTGCTGTTTCACCTTATTCAAACCCTCAAATTCATGGGTGACTAAAACCACTTTAAAGTGACTTTCAGAATCCTTGGGCACGTTATGCATGTGGCTCTCATTTTCGACCTGTAAATGCATAGGTTTAAATGCTTGATCTAATTTCAGCTTAATTTGTTGTTCGACTTTCATAATTCTTATCACCTTTAAATATAAGGGAAAAGTATACGCATTCCGTCCACTAAAAACCATGTATGGATATACAGATTCACATTGACGAAGGCATTTTAGGCATGTATAAATTAGCCCAAATCAAGCAAGAGGTGACAGCATGAGCAAGGCGCAATCATTAATCGAACAGTTTTACCTAGAAGAACAAGAGCGCATTGCGCAAGAATCCACCTTCACCCCTATTGATGTTAGTGTCAGCAGTGCCGATATGGCCATGATCAACACTATTTCTAAACGCTTCAATAAAGACAAAAATCAACTGGTTCGTGAAGCATTAAGCCAAGCGATTGTTGATATGTTCAGCGCATTGGAGCCTGTTGAGCGAAAGATGCTGGCCAAAGACGCTGATGAATTAGCAAACAGCATCGCGGCCGAGATCGCCGAAGAACAAGGTTTAAGCGCTTTAGAGGTCACTGGCATTAACTGGGTTGCTCAAGACAAACAATGCATCAAAGACGAACGTAAAGCCGAAAAAGAACAGCAAAAGCAGCAAGAAATGCTAGCTCAGCAAATTCTGGCTGAACAGCAAGACGCCATGAGCGAGCAAGAAGACGAGTCAACTGCAGAAGAAGCCACCATGGATACTGAAGCACAAGACTCAGCCAGCGATGAGCAAATGGCAGAAACCTCTCCATTTGGCGAAGAATCCTCTTCTGAAGAAGAACCAGCTCAAAGTAACAACTCTATTTTTGCTTAATCTTTAAGTAAAAGCCTCAGATTGCCTTAGTTTTAAGGCAATCTGCTTATTTCCTTTCCCCACTTGCCATAACCCCGTAAAATAGCCGACCGATATATTGTTACGTATTTATAGGATTTATAATGGCTATCCAGTGGTTTCCCGGTCACATGCACCGAGCACGCAAACAAATTACTGAGATGATGCCCCAGATCGATCTAGTGATTGAAGTACTAGACGCTCGACTTCCTTATTCCAGTGAAAACCCACTGGTACCAGAATTACGCTCAGGTAAAGCGTGCCTTAAACTATTAAATAAAGCTGATCTGGCCGACCCAACCTTTACCAAACAATGGTTAGATTATTTCAATAGCCTGCCAAATACCAAGGCCATGGCACTGACAGGGTTAGATAAAAAACAAGTCAAAGCCATCACCCAATATTGCTTAAGCATGCTGCCTGAACGAGAAGCAAAAAAACAATCCATTCGCACCATGATTATGGGTATTCCCAATGTAGGTAAATCCACATTGATTAATACCTTAGCAGGTCGAACAGTCGCTAAAGCCGGTAACTTACCCGCACTGACTCGTCATCCGCAGCAAATTAAAATAAACGATGGCATTGTGTTATCCGATACCCCTGGGATTTTATGGCCCAAAATACACAACACAGCCAGTGGTTTTCGTTTAGCCGCAAGCGGAGCCGTGCGTGATACAGCCATTGATTATTTTGAAGTAGCAGAATTTACCGGCAACATGCTGTTAAAGCTTTACCCTGACACCATTCGTGCCCGTTATAAATTCACAGACCTGCCAGAAACCGGAGAGCGTTTAATTGATGGCATTGGTCGTAAACGTGGTTGTTTGCGCTCTGGTGGTGTCGTGGATATGCATAAAGCCGCTGAAATTTTAATACATGAGCTACGCTCAGGTAAGCTAGGTAAGCTGACCTATGAAACGCCAGAAATGATGTTAGCCGAAGAAGAAGAATTAAGAATCGAAGCTGAGCGTAAAGAAGCAGAGATTGAAGCGAAAAAGCTAGCGGCTAAAAAAGGGACTCGACAAGAAAAGCCTGAAGAATAATCAGAGATTCTTTATAAAGAATCTCTCCCAAGATAGCGCCATCTAAACTTTTTTAAGTGGCGTTACGACTCCCCCTCATACACGCAATATCGATCTTTACCGGATTGTTTAGCTTGGTACATTGCAATATCTGCTTGTTTAATTTTCTCATCTAAATCAAAATCTTTTACTACATTAAATGTGTTAATACCTAAACTAGCTCTGACTTTTATCTTTTCGCCAGAAGAGGCGATGCAATCTAACTTTCTTATAGCCTTGATTAATTTTTCAGCAACCACTATCGCACCTGCTTCATCATCAACAACGACAGCAAAAGCGAATTCTTCTCCGCCAAAACGACAATAAACATCATCCGACCTAAAGTTCTCGGTTAATACTTTTGCCAAGGAAACTAAAACCGCATCCCCTTCATCATGACCATGGGTATCATTAATAGCTTTAAAATCGTCTATATCAAGTAAACCAAATACAACTGTACCACCTCGTCTTGCGCATCCGCTAACCAGTTTATGTGTTTGAATTGTAAAAAATCTTCTATTGGGGATATTTGTTAACGGATCAAAGTATGCAATTTTTTCTAATTTTGACTTTGCTGTTTGCAGTTCGGCTGTTCTAGCTTGAACCAATTTTTCCAAATTATTTTTAAGAGCTTTTAAATCTTGATTTCTTTTTTCTAACTGCTCACTTTGAAACTTGCTGCTAGATACGTCCCGCTCAATGGCCGCAAAATGAGTGACTTCTGCGTATTTATTTCTCAAGGGCACAATATTCATTTCTATCCAATAGGGCCGACCATTAACATCATAATTTAATAATATCTCAGTAATACATTCTTTGTTCTCAAGTGCCTTAGAGATTCGACTACGCCCCTTCTTACTCGTTAATTCACCCTGTAAAATTCTTGGGGTTTCGCCTATCACCTCTTCTTTGCTATAACCTGTTAATTTTTCAAACGCTTTATTTACATATACAATTTTAGGTCCAGCTGGATACTTAATATGGCTGGCTTCTGTTATCACAACGATGTCTTGGGTATTTTCAACAACCTCCTCAAAAGAAAACGATTGCTTAGAATCTGAAATATCAGAAAAAGTAACCACTATAAATTTATCATCGGTTTCATTGCCCTCATAATAGGCATTCACCATAAACCAGGTTATATCTTCGCAACTACTATCAATTACACCCAATACTTCATTACTTAGTCTTTCTCTTGTACGCTTAACTTTATTAACGGGATAATCATCCACCATTAATATTTTTCCCGCTTCATCAATAAAACACCACTGAGCATCAAATGCATCCTTGCCTATAGCCTGTTCATATGAAAGTCGTAATAAATTTAATGCGGTAGGATTGGCATATACAATAGATGTGTCCCATGCATGAATAATTATGCCGATATGTGCATTTTCAAAAAGTGTTTTAAAATTTAGATCACTGATGTTTTTCATCTTACGATCATTCTCAACAACTGTCCTTTTAAGATAGTCAACTTAGAAGATATTCCTAGTCGAATATGCAATAAATAAGAATATCTATTACTATAGATGCTCTTGTTTTATTCATTATTCGTTATCAGATTATTGAGTTTTAATTGCATCACGTAGCTGGGTAAAAATATCCCACTTTGCATCTTCTTCCGCCACAATCTCAATGGGGTACAATCCAGTATCAGTGGGAATGGTATTTAAATCAGACTGTAATTGGCTGGTATCTTTAGCGTATATAATCCATTGATTGATCCCCTGACACATAATCACCATCACCACCAAGGCATGCGCATCTGTTTCGATGGCGCTCATGAGTTTCTGGTTGAAGTCATCAATAAACACTAATTCTTTGTTACTTGGGTAGCCGGTTAAAGAGTCAACCTCAGCAGCATTCCAAGAAATTTGCACACATTGATCGAATTCCCCAGATGCTAATTCAGCGTCCAACTCATCACGATAGCGAATGGTAATGGGCTCATCATTCAATGTGCCATCTGCCAGCACCCAACGGTTTGAAAACGCCATATGCCTTCCCTGCTTTTATTTTTGGATACGCTTAAAGCTAGCAGAATATAAGTAAAATGCACAAGAACACCTGTTCTTATGGCTATTTATAGCCAAAACACGTTAGCGCAACGGGATTTTTAAAAATCGACGTCCGGATTTGTCTTGCTCAGGTAAATACCCCGCTCTCACATTAACCTGCAAGCTGGGCAAAATAAGTCTTGGTGCATCTAGATTGGCATCCCGCGCCTGACGCTTTTCAGTAAACTCAGATTCTGAAGTCTTCCCTGCACAATGAATATTATCGGCTTTTTGTTCTTTGACACTGACAACCGAGCGAACCTCACGACCTTTAGGTGGATAATCGTGGCACATGTGCAGTTGTGCATCATCACCTAGCGCGTAGATAGATTGAATGGATTGATAAAGGGCTTTTGCATCACCACCTGGGAAGTCACAGCGAGCCGTTCCTACATCGGGCATAAACAGGGTATCACCAACAAACACGTGGACAGGCTCATCTGACGACCTGGCCACATAACTCAAACATGCTGGTGTATGGCCCGGTGTCGCCAATGCCTGAAGCGTTATCCCACCCACACTTAGGGTATCGCCTGCACTCACCAAACCATCAAAAAGTGCTTCTTTTTGGCTATTAAGACCAAACACCTCATCAAAGTGCTGCTGAACGGCTGTTACCTTCTCACCAATCAGCACCTGACCACCCAATTGTTGCTTAATGTATTGTGCATCACTTAAATGATCTGCATGCACATGGGTTTCTAAAATATATTTAACCGTTAAACCGTGCGCGCCAACATTCTGAATGATTTCATCAGAAAACTCATGGCTAACCTTGCCTGTATTGGCTTTATAGTCAGCCACAGGGTCAATTAAAACCGCCTCTTTCGACGGATCATCAATAACCAAGTGACAAAAAGTCTGAGTATCATGGTGGTAGTAGCTTTGTATGTGCATCAGCGCCCCCAAAAAATGTATGACTCAATATACATTAGCAAAATCTAATTTAGCTTTCATTAAATATTGTGTTAAATTTAAAGCAGCACCAACTGTTCTTCGAGGACACCATGGAAACCTTTGCCATCGCTCAAGAAATGAAAGCCCACGCTTGTGAAGCTTCTCAATTATTAAAAGCCCTTGCTAATGAAAACAGACTCATGATTCTGTGCTCTTTAGCGCAAGGTGAAATGAATGTTACTGAGCTTAACGCACGTTTGGTTTTAAGCCAGTCAGCACTGAGTCAGCACCTTGCATGGCTTCGTCGCGAAAAATTGGTAAATACCCGTCGCGACGCACAAACCATTTATTATTCACTGCAGGGTACAAAAGCCAAAGAAGTCATTATGGTATTACAAAGCATCTATTGCGCTGACCTAGTTAAATAACCATGCCTAGCTGGCTTTTTCCTTGGCGCCAATCTCACTGGCAATTACGTCATGACATAGTTGCTGGTTTAATCGTCGCTATCCTTATTATTCCTCAAGCAATCGGTTATGGCCTACTTGCCCATTTACCCCCTTCTGTGGCGCTGGCCAGTTGTATTTTCCCTTTGTTGGCCTATGCGGTGTTTGGTCGCAGCCATGCATTAGCCATTGGCCCAGTGGCCATTATTAGTTTAATGGTAGGCGAGGCTTTACAGCCCTTGTCGGCTGAGCAAGCTTTGCCGGCGGCTCAACTCTTAGCATTACAAGTGGCCATGCTACTTGCAGGTATGCGGCTGCTTAATCTTGGTAATTTAGTCCACTTTATTGGCCACCCTGTTATACAAGGTTTTACTGCTTCTGCGGCCATACTGATTATCAGCAAACAATTACCTCTCATCCTTGGGGGGAATATTTTTCAGTTAAGCAGTATTGATGCACAAACAACTGGCCTAGCACTTGCTTTTATTGCCCTTCTGATACTATTTAAAAACATCCCCCATGAATTCATGAGTAAATTAGGCCCGTTAGTGGTGGTGATCATTGGCTGTATCTGGGTGTTTTTTATGCCTAATACACTCTCTACTGTGAACATTGACCAATCCCATTCCATCCTTAATGTCTCTTTTGTCTTACCTTGGGAATTATTTGAACAGCTCTTACCTAATGCCCTCCTCATCGCACTGATAGGCTTATTAGAAAGCACGTCAGTGGCAAAAAACCTAGCAAAACAACGCAAAGAAACCATTCACGCCAACCAAGAGCTTCTAGGTTTATCATTTGCTAATCTGGCAGCGGGTTTATTTCAAGCTTATCCTGTGGCCGGTGGTTTTGGCCGCTCTATGGTGAATCACCAAGCGGGTGCCAGCAGTCCTTTGGCCGGTGTGTTTACCGCTTTGTTTGTTGGTTTTTTACTCATCTTTACCCTTGATGCCATTAATTACATTCCCTTGGCCGCATTGGGAGCTATTGTCATAATTGCAGTATGGCCACTGCTGGAATTGGGCCCTGTTATTAAAAAATGGCGAGTTCAGCCAAAAGAGACCGCGATTTGGTTAATCACCTTTGTTTGTGTGTTATGGCAAGGCGTTGAAATTGGTATTTTATCTGGGGTGTCGTTATCTGTTATTTTTCTTATTCGCAGTGCCGCCAAACCCCATATTGCTATTATTGGTCAAATCCCTGATAGCGCTCATTTTCGTAATATCAAACGCCACACTGTCATAACTCACCCAGGCTTGCTGGCTATTCGCATTGATGAAGGCATTCATTTCGCCAACCAAGATGCCATACATCAATTTATTGAAGACGCATTGCAAAACCAACCCGACACCCTCAACCTGCTTATCGTGTTCCGCGGTAAATATCATAGATAGTGACGGCTTGGATTTATTACAATCTTGGAACGAAAAACTGCAACAACAAAACAAGCAATTGCACCTTGCCGAAGTAAAAGGGCCCGTCATGGACGAACTGATTAAACGGGGTTTTGTCGAGAGCATCAAACCGGGCAAGATTTTTCTCAGCACCAAACAGGCCTTTGATGCGCTTTCGCAACCTAGCGACGAAAGCTATATAATCTAGCTTTTCGATTAAGAGTCATACTATGTTTTACCTTATTAGCATTGCCGCCATTATCTTACTTGCCCTAAGTGCCGTAGCCGCCTATTACATCATCAAATTACGTAATGTCAGGCAGCTTCAAGCTAAACAAATCCAACAAAATAAAGACGCATGGCAAAAGCATCGTAATGAATTAGCCGATGATTTAAGGTTTATTGGTCATTCAATGTTACAAGGGCAGTGTGAAATCACAGAAGGCTGCTTAAGAATAAAAGTGCTAATGGATCGTTTAGATGATGAATTGCAAAATAAACCTGAATTCAAAACCATTCAGTCTTTTTTTGCTCAGGCCATCACCATGCCCACCCATGAAGCCTATAAGGCACTAACTCGAAAAGAGCAGTTCAAACAAGACAAGCAACGATTTGCCTTAGAAGAACAGCATAAAGAGCAAATATTAATCGAAGTTAAAACCCTGTGTGAGTACAAGTTCGACATACTTATGCCCAATTAACCTGTTCATATAGGCAGGCTTTGGTAAAATGTTAGCTAGATCACATTTTCCAAGGCCATTGTTATGAAAAAAACCCTTCTTAGCCTGTGCGCAGTCAGCTTATTATCGGCCTGCTCTGGCCCTGCGATTAAAGATACTGCCATCATCCAACAAACCGCACTTAACCAGGCTCAAAACTCCGAACAAAACCCTCAAGAAGTCATCGAAAACACACGAAATACACAGATCAAAGCACAACAACAAGATCTGTATTATTACAGCCCAAGCTATATGGCCCAAGCCGAAGTGGAAATGGCAAAAGCTGAAGAATCCCTAAAACAAAGCAAACCAGCCAGCACCACAATTACTCACAGCCTGACCGCCCAAGCGTTATTTGATCGCGGCCTAGCCACCAAAGACGTGGTCATCAATCAGCTCAAACCAAGCTTTGACGGTATTGATATGCTGAAAGAAATTAATAGCCACACATTACTCAAAGGGGATTTTGAAGATATTCAGGATGACATCAAAGATCTCATTCTATTAATTGAACAAAACAAAACCAGTGACGCCCTTAACGAGCAAAAAGAAGTACTTAGTGACATCACTGAACTCGAAATACAAACACTCAAAGTCACCTATTTTTCAAGCGCTGAAAATGCATTAGAAAAAGCAGAAGATGCAGATGCCGAAGAGTACGCTGCAAAAACATTTGAGAGCGCTGAAAAAGCACTAGAAAAATTAGAACTCACGGTAGAAAACCAATACAAAGATCGTGAACTACTTGCTCAAAAAAGCACGGCCACCATCCAACTTGCACAACATGCCGAACACGTAGCAAAAGCCGCCAAGCCACTGCTAAAACTGGATGCTGAAAAAGCAGAACAACATATTTTGTATGTAGAATCCCTTTTAGAGCGTGTCACTAAGGCACTGAATCATGACGCCATCACTCACATGCCTCTAAACAATCAATCCATCGCGTTAGCTCAAGCGGTTGAGCGTTTAAACAAACAGGCTCAAACCAATATCAACACCTCGCAATGGGCCCTTGAAAAACAACAACTTGAAACCGTAATAGCAGAACTTAAACAAGCGCAACTAGATGCTGCTCCTAAAGCCTCTGAAACAAACCAAGAACAAGAGCAAGCCAGCAATACCGAAGAAGCTGACAACACAACAGCCCTTACCCCAGCTACTGCTACTGACGTTACACCAGCTAAAAACCAAGAGGACAGCCCAGCACAAGAAGCGCCTGTTAGTGCTCTAAACGACACGCTTAAACAAGACACTACTGACTTAACTAACACCGCCCTTAAAACTGAAGATACGCCAAGCACAGACAACACCGCTGCCTTAGAAGCCGTTACGGTAGAAGACACAACTCAAGCGAGTGTTGAAACAGAACAAACACCAGCAAGTGAAGAAGTGGACGCCCCTGAAACACAAGTGACAGCTGAGACCGAAACTGAAGCACAAGTGACAGCTGAGACCGAAACTGAAGCACAAGTGACAACCGAGACCGAGACCGAGACCGAGACCAGTATTTCAAGCGAACCCACAACAAACGCAAACGAAACACCCCAGCCTTAACATTAAAAACCGTTAAGCAGGACAAAACACCAAAGGCCCGTATAATACGGGCCTTTCTTTTTAGGGGTAACCACAGTGCCACGCATTGCTCTTTTGGATTCTGGCATAGGCGGCTTAAGTGTCTTGCAAGCCATTAAACAGCAAATACCCAATGCGAGTATCCTGTACTTTGCGGACCACGCCTACTCCCCTTACGGCAACAAAGACACACTTTGGTTAAACCATCACATTGTTCAATTAGTCAGCGCGTTAAACCAACAACATAAACTGGATGCCATTGTCATTGCCTGCAACACCGCCAGCACCTTATGCCTAGCGCAGTTACGACAATGCATAAACACACCCATCATTGGTGTTGTACCTGCGGTAAAAACCGCTGCCAATTTAACTAAAAATCAATCCATTGGGGTTTTAGCGACACCCACCACCATTCACGGTGAGTACCTAAAAAGCTTAATTTCCGATTTTGCGCACCAATGCCAAATAACAAAAGTCGCCAGTACTGAACTTGTCTCCCTTGCTGAAAAAAAGCTAAACAAACAGCCCATTGAGCAAAAGACAATTGCCCACATAATCGAGCCACTGATCAAATCGCGCTGTGATTATGTGGTGCTGGGCTGTACCCACTTCCCCCATTTAAAGCCAGAGTTAACCGCACTGGCTGCGCACATTAATTGGATCGATTCCGCAGATGCTATCGCCAAGCGCTGCATATCATTGTTGGAAGACACGCACATAGAAAATAACCATCAAACACCTAAACCGCACATGAGCTTTTATTCCAGCGCACAAATAAACAACGGCTTACACCTCACGTTAACTGAATTTGGTTTTACTCATATTCAAGCAAACGTACAACTTTATGACGTTCAGCTAAACTCAGTTCATTCATAAGCCAAGGAAAAAACCATGCACCCATGCACACAAGACATTCTGGCCTTCTGGTTTGGTAGCTGGCCCTTTGATGAAAAAGCCGCACAAAGCCAAGCCTCAGTATGGTTTCAATCCACACCCGAATTAGATGAGACAATCAAACAGCGCTTTCAAGCGCTTGTAGAGAGCGCACTTAAAAATAATTTTCACTGCGACTGCCTTGAAGACGACCTCGCATATATCATTCTACTCGATCAATTCACCCGCAACATCTATCGCGGACAAGGCAAGGCGTTTAGCGGTGATCAACTTTCACTAAATAAAAGCCTTAAGCTCATTGAAAAAGACACACACCTAACACTCCCTCTGCACGTGGCTACCTTTGCATGTATGCCACTGCAACACAGTGAAGACCCAAACATACACAAGCAATCCATTGCAGTGTTTACACAACTTGTAAATCTTCATGGCGAAGCGGCCCAAGGATTTTTAACTTTTGCCCACAAGCATAAAGACATCATTGATCAATTTACCCGTTACCCTCATCGCAATGACGCTTTAAATCGTGATTCAACCGAACAAGAAAAACAGTATTTGGCAAACAATGGTTTACGCTTTGGTCAGTAAGTTTTGATCAAAGCCATACAACCCAACAACGACTGAAACCACGATAAAAAGAACGCTTTCATCTAAGAATCGCACACAAGCCATGACAGCAAAGCCAATGCTGGTTAAAATGCCTGCCAATAAGAATAATGACAGAGCATTTCATGGACGTACGTACCTTAAAAAAGACCAAGTTTTTACTACTCATTGGTTTCATAATCACTTCTTTCTCAGCCAATGCCGGATACTTTGGCGCGGCGCAAACTTTCAATAGCTCAGCATCTTTTGATGAACAAGACGATGGTTTTCGCATAGATTTTGGCAGCGACGTCACGCCTTGGCTTGATTTGGAATGGGGCTACATCGATTACGGCTATTCAAGATTTGATGATCCTGATTTTGTGCTGGGCGACCCAGATGACGACGATGATAATGATCGCTTCGAAAACGTGGGCTTTGGTGATGACTCGGTAAATGAACAAGTAGCAAGGTTTGAAGGCCTGACAAACTTACGTTCTCAAGGTATATCTGCCGGATTAAAATTTAAAAAAGAAATCAATAATTGGATGAAAGTCTACGCTCGCGTCAGTTTCCTAGCTTGGCATGCAGAAAGTATGAACGTCACCATTTTTGCCCCAAGACCCGGTTTTGATAGTGACGGTAACGAGTTACCTGAGGGCTCAACCGAAACCCCTAATAACCTAAACGACTGCGGCACCATCAGTTATTGCCGCATTGAAGACACCGACGACGTCACCAACACTTGGGGCGTGGATTTTTGGTACGGATACGGCGCTATCTTTAAACCTTACAGCTGGTTAGCCATTCGTACTGAGTACTCCATCGTGACACTGAAAGCCGTGGATTTTCCAAAAGGAAAACTAGAAGGCTTTTCTGCCGGCCTTGAGATTCATTACTAAACATTTGCCAAGAGTAAAATGTACCCAGACTTGTTACTGACATAGTTACTATGCGTAACAAGTTCGCAACATTTTTATGATTGTCTAAAGCCCGTCTACTAAAAAAAACCTAGCCAGTACCTGCCATCTTTAGACATTAATTGAAAATGGCACATTATGTGCATTTTTAATTACAGGACAGAGATCCCATTTAAAATAACAATAACAAAAGAAAGGATCAGTACGGTGACATCCGACTGCATATCTGTATCACTGATTAACCCTGTTATCAGCCATGTTAAATCTTTAGGATTCGACACGGTCTCTGCTGTAACACAAGCGGATATTAATCCTGACTTGCTGTTAGACCCTGATAACCGCATTACGGTCGCTAAAGTTGATGCCCTTTTCCAAGCATTGGTGAAGGTCAGCGGCAAAAGCGATTTAGGGTTAAGCGCTGGCGCCAGCCTTGAAGCACGTTCCTACAATTTATTGCAGCACTTGCTTTTATGTTGCTCCACATTAGGTGAAGCTCTCGTATCTCTTAATCGTTACTACATCCTGTTCAGTGATGAAGCACCGCCAACTTTTAGTCGCAAGGGGGATGGGAGCGTCAAAATTACGTTCCCAATTAACCAAGATATTGACGAACAACAACGAATCCGCGTGGATTTAATGCTGTCTGTTACTTGTCATTGGTTGCGACAAATTTGCGGTCGTGAATTCAAGCTTACCCAACTTTTGTTGCCGTTTTCAGCGCCTAGCTACGAAACGTCTTATGAAAGATGGCTTCATACTCCGGTCCGGTTTAACTGTCAGGAAGTATCAGCAGTATTCCCTGCTTTCTGGCTTGACAAGCAACTTCATCAAGCAAACCCACACATTATGAATATGATAAAAACAGAAGTGAAAAACCTGGCAGAGAAAATCAATAATCGTGCATTGCTGAGCGATCGTATTCGTCAAGCAATCGTACAGAATCGTATTGAATTCAGTGCCACCCAAAAGGAAGTAGCCGAGCTATTTCACATTAGCTCTCGCACTTTGAATCGTCATCTTCAACAAGAAGGGACATCACTCAAATCGATTCTGACGCACTCACGCATCGAAGAAGCAAAAAGTTTGTTGATGGATAACAAACAAAGCATCGAGCAAATCGCCATGAAAATTGGCTTTTCGGGTCGCCGCACGCTAGATCGTATTTTTATTAAATACGTGGGTATGAGCCCAGCTCAATACCGTAGCAACCGCACCCATGAAGCCCACGAAAGCAGCAGCGAAGTCGCTTAGTTTTCTGGTGATACTGTGTGGAATGCTTTGCATTCCACACAGAGAATACTTACTTGTTTTGCGCGTAATTCCTTGCGCCTTGCAGCCCACCTGTGTGTATAAATAATACACGGGCCGTGTTTTCAATTTTCCCCTGCTTAATTAAATCCACCAGCGCGTAAAAAGCTTTCGCGGTATAAACCGGATCTAACGGCAAATTGCTTTGCGCTTGTACATCATTGATAAAACCCAGCAGCTCATCATTCCATTTTGCATAACCCGAAAAATGATAATCCAACTGTAAATCCCAATTTGTCATGGCGGGCTCTAAATACTGCTCAACCTCTTTGAACATCCAGTTAGCACCTTTTAATACCGGCACACCAATCACCTTAATATGCGCAGCACTGGCGCGAATCACACCGGCTAAGGTTGTGCCGGTACCACACGCCATCACAATGACATCGTATTGTGCTTGTTCAACACCCTTTAAAATGAGCTGAGCTCCTTTTACACCAAGCTCCCCTGCTCCGCCTTCTGGAATCCAATATGGGCGATCAAAGTCTTGAACTCGTTGCTGAATAATCTGTGAGTCTTGCTTTAAACAGTATTCACTTCTTGATACACCAATCAGTGTCATCCCCCAGTTTTTACAGTCTTGTAATGTTGGGGTTAAGGTCTCTAATTCATGGGGCTCAGCTCGAATCACACCGACGGTTTGAATACCCAATTGCCGGCCAGCAAACGCCGTTGCATGCAAGTGATTACTGTAAGCACCGCCAAAAGTAATCAAGGTTTTATGTTTATTTTCTGCAAAATTTTTAAGGTGGTAATACAACTTAAACAGTTTATTACCGCTGATCACATCATCAATCAAATCATCGCGCTTTACATGCACAGAGACATTAACGTCATGAATCATTTCAAGTGATGTGATTGCCTGAATATGGCTTTGAGAAAGTTTAGAAAGAAACGGGTCCATGAAATGACTGCAACAAAAAGACGTTAGTCTCCACAATTAACTGTGTGACTCAAGCGGTTTATGCTCATCACAATAAATATCACGCTGACTATCAAATATTTTAGGATTGCCAATTAATGCTACCTGCGCATCACACACCACACACTGAGGGTGATCATGATGTTTAAGCCACACTAAATACTCAGCCTTGCTTAACGAAATATGATGAGCCGCATAGGCAATTGGGTCGTCTAAATAGTCTAGCAATTGATGAGCTTGTAAATTCAAATGACCCGCCCCTGGGTGAAACACAACACTCATCACTTCGTGCTCTTGCATCCGCTGCACAAGATCAGAATCATTCAGGTCACTGTGATCCGCGTCATGATGAGAGGCCTGAGTCTGACCACGCAGTTTTTCTATGGTCACCTGCTGTTCGCGAATCTTCATGTTTAGGCTTTCGTTTTCGCGACGTAATTCGTGCTCAGCTAAACTTGAACGTTTTTGTGACAATTCGGCCAGTTGTTGTGTGGCCCGCTCAGTTAATAAGGTTTGTTTTTCAAGTTCTTGTTGTAACTGCTGAATTTGATTGCGATACGCCGCCTCTTCGTTGCGCAGGGTGCGTTTAATTTGGCTGACTTCTTCCGCTGGATCTTGCGGAGACGGCTGGTGCACTAACTCACCTTGGGCATCATCTAAGGCGGTATTAATGGCAGCAAATACCGCCGTTGATGGGTCCCATAGATTCTCTTTGTAACCCGAAATTGGGCACTGGCTACGACACGCCAAACGAATTCGACCAGCACCAAAGTCAGGGCCAGGCCCTGCGGTATCACATAAGCGTTGAAGTGGTAGCGGCCAATCAGGTTCGCAGTAACCCTCCTCATCAAACGGAATCACACAACACACCAACGCCTGAATCAACCAGTCATGATTAGCTTGTACAAAGACCGCTCGCTGTTTGCCCCGAATACCCGCTAAACCGCTCTCCCCATCAAGCAATGCATCCATGTCATCTTTATTGAGTACATGTTTCACCTCATCTGCGCTAAACACCAGCAAGGTTTCAATATGACTTGATATTGGGTGAACCCAGTCTAAGGCCGTACTCGCCATGTTTAATACCCTTGATTACGTCATTTCAGTGTAGGTCACTTCGGATAGTCAAGATGTGATAAGCCTTACATTTTTTGCCCATAAACTGGCCCGTGCTCGCCAAGTTTAGTAGCCGTTCACAAACAAAAACGCCCCTAAGTGAAAACTTAGAGGCGTTGTGTCAGCGCTTAATAGGTTTAAATGGCAGCGGCCAGCTCTGTGCCTTGTTTAATAGCGCGCTTGGCATCTAATTCCGCAGCCTTATCCGCACCGCCGATCAAATGCACCGCAATGCCAGCATCCTGCAATGGCGTTTGTAGCTCACGCAGAGGCTCCTGCCCCGCACAAACAATCACATTATCCACTTCTAGCAACATGGGTTTGCCATCCACTTCAATGTGTAAACCTTGGTCATCAATTTTTAAGTAATTCACTTTATTCATCATCTGCACATTTTTATGCTTAAGCGTTGTACGATGAATCCAACCAGTGGTCTTACCTAAACCGGCACCCACCTTGGTTTTTTTGCGCTGCAATAAAAAGACTTCACGGGGAGAGGCTTCAACCTGCGCATCGGCAGCTAAACCACCTGGGTTCGCCACGGTTAGATCAACGCCCCACTCTTGCATGAACTCTTGTTTGTTTAAGCTTGGGCTAGTTTTGCCATGGGTAAGGTATTCAGATACATCAAACCCGATACCACCGGCCCCCATCACCGCCACACGTTTACCCACTGGTTTTTTATCACGCAGCACATCTAGGTAGTTAAGCACCATTGGGTGATCAACCCCTTCTAACTCAGGTGTACGTGGCACAATCCCCGTGGCTAACATCACCTCATCAAAACCGGCATCAATTAACTGCTGCGCATTCACGCGGGTGTTCAGTTGCAAGTTAACCCCCGTTTTTTCGATCATCTTGCCAAAGTAGCGAATCGTCTCGTTAAACTCTTCTTTACCCGGTACCTGCTTCGCAATATTAAATTGGCCACCAATTTCACTAGCACCATCAAATAATGTCACATCATGGCCACGCTCGGCTGCGGTGGTCGCCGCTGACAAACCCGCAGGGCCTGCACCCACCACCGCTATTTTTTTCTTTTTGGTTAATGGCTGCTGAATCAACTTGGTTTCGTTACATGCGTATGGGTTCACCAAGCACGACACTTCGCCACCACTAAACACATGATCTAAACAGGCTTGGTTACAGCCAATACAGGTATTGATTTCATCTGCTTTACCGGCAGCGGCCTTAGTTACAAAATATGGGTCAGCCAACATTGGGCGCGCCATGGACACCATATCGGCTTGGCCTTCAGCAATAATACTGTTGGCCACTTCAGGGTCATTAATGCGGTTGGTGGTAATCAAAGGCACATTTAATTCTTTTTTCATGCGTGCCGTCACTTCTACAAACGCCGCACGGGGCACACTGGTCGCAATGGTGGGCACACGGGCTTCATGCCAGCCGATACCAGTATTAATTAACGTGGCACCGCATTTTTCGATTTCTTTACCTAGGTAAACAATTTCATCCCAAGTACTGCCGTCTTCTACTAGGTCCAACATCGACAAGCGGAAAATAATAATGAATTTTTCACCCACCGCCTCACGGGTACGACGCACCACGTCTTTGGCTAAACGGATGCGGTTTTCATAACTGCCACCCCATTGATCGGTGCGTTTATTGGTGCGCTTAACAATAAACTGGTTAATGAAGTAGCCTTCTGAACCCATGATCTCAACACCGTCATACCCAGCTTGTTGCGCCAAAAGCGCACAGGTCACAAAGTCTTGGATTTGTTGTTCAATACCCTCTTCATCTAACTCTTTTGGTGGGAACGGATGAATCGGCGATTTAATGGCCGATGGCGCTACCGCTTCATTGTTATAAGCATAGCGGCCGGTATGTAAAATCTGCATACAAATAAGAGAGCCTGGCACCGTATGTACTGCGTCTGTCACTAATTTATGATTGGCCACTTCTGCTTGGTTATCTTTGCAAAGAATCGCGCCACCTTGAACACCCACACCTTGGGTATTTGGGCCAATGCCACCCGTCACGATAATACCCACACCGCCTTCAGCACGCTGACGGAAATATTCCGCTTGGCGTTCCCAGCCACCTTTGCGCTCTTCAAGACCTGTATGCATAGATCCCATCAACACGCGGCTACGGGCTTTAGTGAAACCTAAATCTAATGGCTCTAATAAATGGGCGTACTGACTCATATTTCTCTCCAACATCAATTTTATTTTTATGATTTTTTGTTTGGTTTGTGGCTAACACCTTAGTTTTCTTGCTAGTATTCGCCAATATCCTAGATGAACAATTTTCTAACCAAGTAGAACAAATGAAATTAGGTGATATCTCAGTAAGCTATGTGCGCGCCCTGCTCAGCACCGTTGACGCCCTTGGCGGCGATTCGGCCACGTTAGCGAGCCAGTTTAGCTTATCTGACGCCAAGCTTTCACAGCCGGAAGGACGCATCAGTATCCCCCGCTTTATGCGCTTAGGATTTGCCGCCATTGAGCAAACCGGCCGCGGTGACCTTGGCTTAGAAATGGGCCGTCGTGTCAAAATCCCATTTTTAGGGCTCACTGGTTTTTTAGCCATGACCGCCAAAGACATAGAGGCAGCCTGTAAAGTCATGGCCCATTACGAGCGCTTATCGAGCACCAACTGCCGTGGCCAGTCCAGTTTTTACTTAGATAACGGCAAAGGCGTAGCCAGCTTTTACTCTATCAGCCCCTACAACGAATATAACCTGTTTGTAGTGGACTCTGTATTGTCTTCACAGCATAAAGTGATTGAATGGTTATGTGGACGTCAAGGCGCCGTCGAACGGGTTGAAGTGGAATTCGAACGCCCCACCCACGGAGATGCCTATGAAGAATATTTTCAATGCCCAGTGTTATTTGGCCAAGATCGCAACGCCTTAATTATTAAAAGCGACGCATTAAGCTGGCCACTATTACAACATGACAAAAACGCATTTTTAAACTTACAGGGCATTTGTGAAGAGCGCCTAGCCAAAGCCACCAAAGACCGCTCACTGAGTGAAAAGGTCATGGATGAAATAAGCCCTCTTTTAGAAGGCCAAACCCCAAGCATAGAACAAGTGGCCGACAGCTTAGGCATGCCCTCATGGACACTAAGACGCAAACTACAAGATCATGGCACGTCATTTCAAAACTTATTAAATGACACACGCCGCAGTCTTGCCGAAAGTTATATGAAAGACACCGACCTCGCCATTGGCGAAATTGCGTATTTATTAGGTTTTAGCTCACCCACTGCATTTCAACGGGCATTTAAACGCTGGACAGATGAATCACCTGGGGTATACAGAAGGCTGCATCGAGAACAAACACACGTATCGTAAAAGCAATGTTTTGAATAATCTGGCCAAGACATGAAAAGTGGCCAGCATACGGCGGACGCCGTTAAAGAAAGGGTATTGTTAATACTTAAAGCTCAAAACCATCATCGATGAAATCATCATCTTCAAAGTCCATCACTTCCAGTAAAAGCTCGTCTTCATAATCGCTCATAGTTAATTACCAACACTGACAGGCGTTACCCAATGCAATCGCTTCTGTTGTGTAGGCCATGAGAATATAAGAATTAGATGACAGATTTATTACACTCAATAAGCTCTCAGATTTAGCCCCAACTCAAACCTGAATAGGTCATCAAAGCAACCCGTATTGATGACAACATCACACATGGGCGAGCAAACCTACCACCTAATTGTGTTTATAACATCAGTGGCTGTTTTTGAGTTTTAATAATTCATCGTGATCTTTTCTATATTTGGCAGCAGCACAAGCGTTTACATATACGGGTTCATCACTGGCAGAGGTGAAAATATAAAATTGATCACCTTTGTCTAATTTAACCTGACCAATACAACAAATAGGATGATTTGCAGAGCGCAAATAAGGAATGGTTTTGGCGCTGCCTTTAAATTGCTCTAATACCGTAAAATGACCATGCCTCTCACCGGCATCATTTGTTGCCTTATTTCCCTCTTGAATTACTTCTACATCCGTTACCTCGGCTAAAAAAATATTTGACGAGTTATGCCAAGCATCAACAGCCGCAAGAGGTTTACATTTAAAGGCATAAGCAGGTGATAGGCATAACATTAAAGCTAGAGGGACGAGTAGATTGTGAGTGGTGAGCATATTCTTCCTTAACGCCCGCCTAACAGGCGCAAAATGCTTGGCTAAAATTAGCGACGAAGGAGCGCAAGCCAAGCTTTTAGCGTCCTTTCTTGAGGCGCTTGTTATTTTGCGAAATCAACTCAATATCTGTTATCGATCTCTGCTCTAATTTTCCTATACAGATCACCAGAAATATCACTCTGAAGTAAATCTAATAAAATAGTCTTGGGTGCTTTGGCGATTAGAGCCATTTCTTCAGCATCCTTTTTCTTCCTTAACTCTTCTTTTTCTGCTCGCGAAATGTCAGCTTTTCTTTTTAATTCTTCTTGCAACGCCCGCTCTTGTTCACGTATTTGAGCTAATTGCTCTTGAAGCTTATTAAATATACTACGTGCTTTTTGTTCTAGTCTTGAGTTTTGAGCCCGAATTCGCCAAGAGTTAAGCTCATTTCTATCTTTATCACCAACACTATTTAATTGGTACTTATCCTCACACCCCTCACATAAGATTGCAATATTTGCAACATACGATGCCACTTCCAAATCTTGAAAATAGCCGTAGTTTTTCCAGCCAACTTCGGTTGAAATTGAAACTCGAAATTGATGCTGAGACGATCCGTGATAAACACAATTACGACCTTGAACCCAACTTGAGCTATCTCCAGAACCTACCAATTCGTTATTTGTACTAGTTCTTAAAATATTGGGTCGTTTCATAGTACACAAACCTTGTATAGCAAACTAACGCCTTTGTAACAGGCATTTTTTGTGTAGTGGAGTTTTGCGGTAATGTGGCGAAGCCACCGCAAAACGGAGCGTAGCAAAAAATGTCCTGTTGACAAACTTGTTAGGTGCATACCAATTTAGCAATTTCATTAATACCGGAATCTACACACTTTAGCTCTTGAATAAAATTATCTAAAAGCACAGGCTCAGTAGTTAAATACATCTTGCACTCACTCGCTTCCAGACGTCCTTTGAACTCGAAGAATTCAGACTGCTGAAAAGTAGATATATGTAGTGTGCTCGGCTTAGGAAAATGTAAACGAGCAGAGAACGCACCATTTGCGTACTCCTGACCAAAAGAGCCTAAATTCAAGTCCTTTAAGCCGCCATATAAGTGGCCGCGAAATATATCTAAACCCTTAACTATTTCTGCCAAATCACCTGCTGCTGAATACACCTTATTACAAAATGTGGAATGGCCATTGCAAACGATGATTTCGTATTCAATAACATCATCGTCATTCCATATTTTCTTTATCGTAATTTCAGGATTCATACTTCATCGGCACCTAACATTTTAATCGTCCGTGTGCGCGTTTACACATTGTCAGACAATGCTGTTTTTCGGCCATAAGTATTTGAAGGGAAAGCGGTTTCTTTGAAATCCATTTCAAATCTTGCAGGAAAAACGCGCACGCACGGTGTATTGAAATAACAGGCGCCTGTTATTTCTGAGCACGTGTTTGTATGTGGCTGATTTTGCATGGTTTTTAAATAATCATCCAGTGTAAACGCGCATTTTGTTGAATAAAAAATAGGCTTAAATCAATCAAAATGTCGGTTTTCAAAAATACGCTGTTTATTTATCAGGTGTTTTATCATTACTATCAATAGTGGCCCGCTAGGCTGATCGCTTGCGGGCATTACTCACCGTTTAACGCGATATATGCATAATCAGTGTGAATAACAGCGGCACCCTTGCCTAAGATTTTTCTCGCCCTCTTAGCGCACTTGGTGTGTCGTTAAACCAGCGATGGCAAGCACGATAAAATGTAGACGATTCTGCAAATCCTAATTCCATCGCTACTTCTTTTAAGCTTTTATGGGTATTAAATATTAATTCTTGTGCTTTTTGTTTGCGTTGCTCATCCAAAATATCAAGAAAACTGGTGTCTTCTTCTTGTAAACGTCGCTGCAAGGTGCGTGTGCTGACGTTCAGTTTGTCAGCCACTTGCTCACGAGATAATTGAAAATGCGCACTTGCCACTATGCAATGGATTACCTTGGCCCGCCAACTGGTGTTCCCATGGGCAGCCAGCATTTGATCCGCATGGGCTTTGTGTAAAGCATGCAACCCTGCATCACTTTCACGCAGGGTACGCTTTAAAATTTCTTTGGGAAATTGTATGGCGGTTTGAGCCTGTTTGAATTTAGGCACCACCGAAAAAACACCTTGGTAAAAACCTAGGTCACTTGCTCCTTCGTGGGGAAACGTCACTTGTAGTGGGGTTATGCTTTCATCACCTAATAACCAGCGACTAAATGCCAGTAGTAGCGCAATGATTGATTCGTGTTGGTGGCGACTAAAGGGTTTGTTATCGGGTTTGGGGGTAAAATGAATCCATACATTCTGCCCTTCAAACGACATGCTCAACTCAGCACCTTCACTGATGAGTGGCATGTAAGACATGAAGTTTTCATAGGCCTGCATGAGGTTTTCACTGGTCATGGCTAAGTAGCCTACTGCATGAAAATACGCTGGGCGTACTCGCTGGCCCATCATTAAACCAAAAAAATCATGGCCGCTTTTCTCTTCCGCTTTGGCCCATATATCTTGGGTTTGATCCAAGCTGAGGTAGGCGGGTTCATTTGCGTCTAAATCAAGGTGTAATTTCAGCTCTTGCAGGATGACACTTGGCTCCACTCCTAGTGATTGGGCCGCCGCTAAGATGGCCTTTACCCAATGTATGGATACTCGCTTATGGTCTGCATTCATGTTCTATCAAGCTTTGTTATCATTATTTTTGGCAATTAAGGCCTAATTGGCCTGCAAGGTCAATCAACAAGGCCCATAATAGCAGTGCTTATTTGTTTAGATTTGTTACTGTTTGATTCTGCCAACATCATAACAATAGGCATTTAGGAGGCCCCCATGGCAAAAAGTATTCAGCAATGGCTTGATGAGTATGGCTCAAGCCATCAAAACAAAACCAATAAACGTATTCATTGGTTTTGTGTGCCACAAATTTTTTGGACGGTCATGGCCGCTATTTATGTTATTCCTGTGCCTGCTGCCATGGCTGAGATCAGCCCCCATTTAAATTGGGCAAGCGTTCTGTCTGTTGGGGCAATATTATTTTATGTGCGTTTATCACTGCCACTTGCCATTGGCATGGCTGTGTTTACCGGCGTGTGTTACGCCACCGTTCTGGCGTTTGATGCGGCTTTCCCTGGTTATTTACTTTGGTTTGCAGGTATTTGGTTTGTGGCGCTTTGGGCACTGCAATTTTACGGTCATGAAGTAGAAGGTAAAAAGCCTTCGTTCTTTAAAGATGTGCAATTTTTAATGATTGGCCCTGCTTGGTTAATGTCATTTATTTATCAAAAAATAGGTTTAAAATACTAAGCACATTTTGCTTTCAAAAAAAAACGCCAGTGATGACTGGCGTTTTTTTTGCGGGTGTCGTTAAGATTGTTCGTATATGGAGTAAAACTTTTTGGCAATGCCAATGGTTTCCCATGTGCCTTGATAACCCGCCGGCACCACAAACGCATCACCTGCATTAATTTCTTCTACGTGACCTTGTGCGTCCGTTAAAATTGCCTTGCCTTCGATCATGTAACAAAATTCATCTTCTGTGTAGTTAAGGTTCCACTTGCCCGTGGTTGACTCCCAAACACCGCAAAAAAAGTTTTCTTTGGTATTGGTGAAGAGATTATTCAATCGCTCAAGTGGCGCACCACTGATTAAGCGCTCTTTTGCCACTGGGGTTTGCTCTTGTCCTTCTAACGAAGGGCTAACTCTTAACAACTTGATAGCCGACATGACTGTTACTCTTTGTTTTATTGATTGTAATTAACATCTGCTAAATAGGTTTTTAACAACGTTTTTATCATTAAATTCAGATCATTTAAGCTGCGTTTCGCGCGGTCCCCTTTTTGGTTCACAACCACTAAAAATAAACTATGGGTTGCTTCTAGATACACGCGAGCTAAACGCTCTCTTTCTTTTAAATGGTGATTAATGCCCATGCGTTTAAATACTTGTGCCATTTTTTTTATAACAAGCTCATCATGTTGCTCGTCTAGTTGGCGCAGCTCTGGCACCGAAAACATGGCTTGCACTAACGTTAAAATGGCTTTTTGTTTTTTGTAGACTTTTAGGTTTGTTTTTAACAGCCTATCAATGAGTTCTTCCAGTGCCATGGTTTCAATGGGCCATGTTTCAAATTCATTCAACACGGCTTCGATTTCGTCCAACCAGCGCATGGCCATGGCATACAAGATGGCATGTTTATTTGGAAAGTAGTGATAAAGTGAGCCAATTGATATGCCCACTTCTTTGGCGATGAGAATTGTATTTAGGTCGTCTAAACCAACCCGCTCTAATAGCTCGCCAGTCACATCAATAATTTGCTTAGAACGCAGTTTAGAGCGACCTTGCACGGGTGCATTCCTTGGCGTGACATCTTTGGTTTTTTCTATATTTGAAGCGTCAGATGTCACTTCTTTATTTGAGCTGGTCATATCACCTCATAATATCTTAAATGGCATTAACCTAAGGTTAATGCCGCCGCGCTAAAAGAAGCGGTCACGCATGGAATAATAAAGCATGCCCGCCACTAATCCTGGGAAACGCAATAAAGTACCACCAGGAAAGGTTGGTGTTGGCACAGAGGCAAATACATCAAATTTTTCTGCACTGCCACTGACTGCCTGAGCCATGATTTTACCACCTAGTGTGGCAAGTGCCACACCATGACCAGAATAGCCTTGGGCCGCAAATACATTGTCTTCTAAACGATTAAAATATGGCATGCGGTTTAGTGTAATCGCAAGCGTGCCACCCCAGCCATAATCAATTTTTACGTCTGCTAAATCGGGGTAAAATTCCAACATGTATTTACGTACAAAATTGGGGATGTCGCTTGGGAATTTTGTGGTGTAGTTTTCACCACCGCCCCATAACAGGCGATTGTCACCGGATAATTTAAAGTAGTTTATGACAAATTTTGAGTCTGCAACCGCCACATCATCACGATTTATTTTGCGACAAAGCTCTTCTGATAACGGCTCAGTGGCAATGATAAAGTTGTTGATCGGCATGATTTTGCCCGCGATTTTAGATTCCAGCTTACCAAGGTAACCATTACAAGCCAGTAGAATATATTTTGCCTTAATAATGCCACTGTCTGTTTTTACAAAGGCATTAGAGCCGCCTTTATAGTCAACCACTCGGCTGTTTTCATAGATGTTAGCACCGGCGTCAATTGCTGCTTTGGCCAGCCCTAACGCGTAGTTAAGGGGGTGCAAATGCGCCGCATCTTTGGCGTATTCGCCACCAAAATATCGGTCGGTTCCTAACATGGCTTCGACTTCTGGCTTGGTTACGTATTCAACACTGTCATAACCCAGCACATCTCGCTTGTAGTCGATGCTTTCTTTGATGTGTTTTTCGTGGCGCGCTTTGGCGGCCACATGCAAAATACCGGCTTTTAAATCACAATCAATTTGATGTTTTGCTATGAGTTCTTTTACTAGGTTTACGGATTCTATCGACATATCCCAAAGGCTATCGGCCATGGGTTTTCCGACTTTTTTGATTAACTCATCATGGTCCATATTATGGCCCGGTGCCACTTGACCGCCGTTACGCCCTGACGCACCCCAGCCTACCTTTTCAGCTTCTAACACACTTACGCTGTAACCCATTTGTGCCAAATGCAGTGCCGCCGACAACCCAGTAAAACCCGCACCTATGATACAAATATCGGCCTGCTGTTCACCTTCAAGCTTTGGTAGATCAAACTGCTGATTAGCCGTGGCTGAGTAATAAGATTCGACATAAGGCATTGGCATCTCCTGTTTACACCGCCCATGGCGGCACGTAACTTTCTTTATAAAACCGAATAATACTTCTAATTTAATTTTGCTACAAGCCACAATATTTTCATTTTAAAAGTGGCTAAACGTTGCTTTTTTGGCATCTTTAAAATAGGCTACAACTCGAATAATAATTCGGTTTATTATTTATAAGCTTTAAGCTATCTACCCCCTACTGGGTATATAAATTAAATTTATGATCAGAGTATTGTTTTAGCGAACCCATTATCTATTGTAGCTTTAGTATAGTTACACGGTTTGCTAATTAAATGAATTCGGCAATACTATTAAGCAGTCCACTAAGACCAAGAAGGTGATTTATGGAAGCCGTTGCTAGGTTTCTTAAAGAAAACGGTATTACTGAGGTAGAATCAACCCTACCTGATATGACAGGTAATGCTCGCGGTAAGTTTTATCCAACCAAAAAATTCCTTGCTGAAAAAGGCGGCCGCATTCCAGAGACCTTATTGGTCCAAACCGTTACCGGTGACTGGGCCAGCAATCACGACGACATCGTTGATCCAACCGATAAAGACATGTTTTTAGTCCCCGACCCAAATACACTTAGGGTTGTACCATGGGCAGATGAACCCACTGCACAGGTAATTAACGACTGCTACACCAGTAAAGGCGAGTTACACCCATTATCTAGCCGCTCGGTATTACGTCGTGTTCTTGCTCTTTATGAAAAAGAAGGATTACAACCGGTTATCGCACCTGAGGTTGAATTTTACCTTGTTCAACCAAACCATGACCCTGATTACGAAATAAAACCTGCCACCGGTCGCTCTGGTCGCGCTGAAAATGCTCGCCAATCTTATAGCATTGATGCTGTAAATGAGTTTAATCCTGTGATCGATACGCTTTATTCTTATTGTCATGCTCAAGGCCTAGACGTTGACACACTGATTCATGAATCAGGTGCTGCACAAATGGAGATCAACTTTCTTCATGGTGATGCCCTAAGTCTTGCTGACCAAGTATTTGTATTCAAACGCACACTTCGTGAAACCGCTCTTAAACACGGTATCTATTCAACCTTTATGGCTAAGCCTATGCAAAAAGAACCGGGTAGTTCTATGCATATTCACCAAAGCCTATTAGATGTGAAAACCGGCAATAATATCTTTGCTAACGAAGATGGCAGTTACAGTGAAGTCTTTATGAATTACATTGGTGGTTTACAAAAATACACTGGCAGTGCCATTAGTTTTTTTGCGCCGAATGTGAACTCTTATCGTCGATTCGCGCCTGAAATTGCCGCACCAATTAATATGAATTGGGGTATTGATAACCGTACAGCAGGTTTACGTGTACCAGAAGCAGTGGCTGAAGCCACACGAATTGAGAACCGTTTCCCAGGTGCCGACTGTAATCCTTATTTAGCCATTGCAGCGAGCTTAGCTTGCGGCTATCTTGGTATGAAAGAAAAACTAAAACCAACAGAACCAACATCAACGTCACCTGATGATGAAGTTGAAATTGCAAGAACCCTTGAAGAAGGTTTACGCATGCTTGAAGACTGCCCTGAATTAACCGACATTATGGGTAAGTCTTTCGTTGATGCTTATATTGGCGTTAAACGCAAAGAGTTTGAAACATTCCATGAAGTAATCAGCTCATGGGAACGTGAGTTTTTACTGTTGAATGTTTAAATAATAAATTTGGCCTCGTGAAATAATAATAAAAAACCAATAAAAATATGACATACACAACCAAGAGGTAGACTCTATGAAAGCACCAACTTTGCCGGCCTTTAAAAAGGCGGTAGCCGTACTGGCATTAGGTTTAGCAACCAGCTTTTCTGCACAAGCAGAAGAAGTATTAAACTTCTATAACTGGTCAGACTATATTGCTGAAGACACCATTGCTAACTTTGAGAAAGAAACAGGCATCAAAGTCGTTGCCGATGTTTTTGATAGTAACGAAGTGTTAGAAGCAAAAATGTTAGCGGGTAATTCTGGCTATGACATTGTGGTGCCTTCTGCCACATTTATGGCACGCCAAATTCAAGCGGGTGTATTCCAGCCACTAGATCGCTCTAAACTACCTAACTACGCAGGCTTAGATAAAGGTTTGATGAAAACCCTATCTAAACTAGACGAAGGTAACAAACACGGTATCCCTTATCTTTGGGGCACAACCGGTATTGGTTATAACGTGAAGTTAGTTGAAAAAGCACTGGGCAAAGATGCACCAGTAAACAGCTGGGACTTGGTGTTTAAACCTGAAAACCTAGCCAAGCTTAAAGACTGTGGTGTATCTGTGTTAGATAGCGCAGATGAGATCTACCCTCTTGCATTGCATTATGTGGGTATGGATCCGGGTTCAAAAAATGCAGCTGACTACAAAGACAGCAGCAAAGCGGCTCAGCTTTTAAAAGCGATTCGTCCGTCTATTACTCAGTTCCACTCGTCACAGTATATTAACAACTTAGCTAACGGTGATATCTGTGTGGCTATTGGTTGGTCAGGTGACATTCTTCAAGCAATGGATCGCGCAGATGAAGCTGAAAACGGTGTTGAAATTGCTTATACCATTCCAGTTGAAGGCACTTCAGTTTGGTTTGATATGTTAACCATTCCTAAAGAAGCTAAAAATGCTGATAACGCTTATAAGTTCATCAACTACTTACTTGATCCTAAAGTAATGGCGGATATCTCAAACTATGTTTGGTATCCAAACGGTGTACCTGCATCTAAAGCGCTTTTGGATGAAGAGATTTCTTCTAACCCAAGCATTTACCCAAGTGAAGAAGTTCAAGCTAAGCTGTTCCCGCTTTCCGTTCACGGAGCAAAAATCAGCAAGCTACAAACTCGTTTCTGGGCTAACTTAAAAGCCGGACGTTAATTTTTTTCGATTAACGTGACACTTTAAAAAACCAATTGAGAAATCAATTGGTTTTTTTGTATCTGTTTAGTCACACAAATGTGAAATTTATTTAATTGATACAGTCCTGGGAATGGTCATTAACGAGGATTGCAATGAACCCCAGACAAAGCACTCAGGGATGACGGTTATGAGTTCTTATTGTAATTATTAGCTGACACATCACCCTTCAAATCAGAGTTCATAACCTTGCCACCCAAAATCAAAATCAAAATCAATCAGATGTTAAATTCAAGGCATAAAAAAAGAGCAGCCTTAGCTGCTCTTTTTATTCACCAAACTTCAACGAATTACTCTTCGTTATAGGCTTCAACTTGTACTTTTAATTTTTGACCCGGCCTAAAGGTGACCACACAACGGGCGGAGATTGGAATCTCTTCACCGGTTTTGGGGTTACGCCCAGGGCGCTGTCGTTTTTCTCTTAAATCAAAATTTCCAAATCCAGAAAGCTTAACTTGCTCTTTCTCGGTTAAACAAGTGCGAATCTCTTCAAAAAAGACATCTACCATTTCTTTGGCTTCACGCTTATTTATACCAAGTTCGTCAAATAGCTTTTCTGCCATATCAGCCTTGGTGATCGCGGTCATACTAACCTCGTAGTTGTGCACCTAATCCTTCAGCCAGCTTGGTGACGATATTGTCAACAGAACTGGTTATTTCTTCATCATTAAGAGTGCGTGAAGGATCCTGCCACGTCAAGCCTAAAGCCAGACTTTTTCTACCATTTTCAATACCTTGGCCGCGATATACGTCAAAAAGTGTGACGTTTGTAAGGCTTTGGCCCGCTTGCTCACGGATTACCTGCTCTACTTGCGCCCACTGTACACTTTCTTCCACAACAAAAGCTAAGTCACGGCTTACTTCAGGGAATTTAGACACTGAAGTGAATTCAGGCAATTGCCCTTGAGTCACTTCGTCTAATAGTAATTCAAACACAAACAATGGGGTTTTAATGCCCAATTGCTTTTGTAGAACCGGATGTAATGCCCCTAACAAGCCAATTTGCTTGTCACCTTTCAGGATCGCTGCACACTGACCTGGGTGCAGTGCTGGGTGCTCACCTGCCACAAAACTATAGTCTGCATCACCATTGATGCTCAGCATGGCCTCTAAGTCGCCTTTAAGGTCGTAGAAGTCCACTTTCTCTGAACCGTTCGTCCAACCCATAGAAAGACGACTACCGCATACCAAGCCCGCTAGCATTGGCTCTTGGGTTAAGGCATCACCATTTGGCACAAAGCGCAAACCCGTCTCGAACAAACGCACATCAGACTGCTGACGCTTAAGGTTATGCTCAGCTGCTTTGATCAGACCGACCCACAAGGTTGAGCGCATCACCGCCATATCCGCGGAAATTGGATTAGCCAACGTTAGGCCATCAATCTCTGGATCAACTAATTTTTGGATTTTAGGGTCCACAAAGCTGTAAGTAATGGCTTCTTGGTAACCACGGCTCACCCAAAACTGCTTAAGGGTATTAATTGGCGTAATTACTTCAGGTTCGCTTTGAAGATCCAAAGCCGCCATTGGTGTGGTAACCGGTAGGTTGTTGTATCCATGAATACGGGCGATTTCTTCAATCAAGTCTGCTTCGATGCTGATATCAAAACGGTAGCTCGGTACATTCACTGTCCAGCCAGTTGCATTGGCTGTCACCGTCATACCTAGTCGAGTTAACATGGTTTCGATTTCAGAGGCAGGTAACTCAAGTGCCAAAACATCTACAACGCGCTGGGCACGCAACTCAACGGTTGCCTCTTTTGGCATAGCCGCTTCATCTTCAGTATTCACTACAGGGCCAGCTTGACCACCACAAATCTCAACGATCAATTGTGTGGCACGCTCCATGGCATCGTTTTGTAAACGATAGTCCACACCACGCTCAAAGCGGTGAGATGAATCTGTGTGCAAGCCGTAGTTACGAGCCTTGCCAGCAATGGCGATTGGGTCGAAGTAAGCCACTTCTAAAAACACATCTTTTGTTTCAGTATTCACACCTGAATGCTCACCACCCATTACACCTGCAATGGCCAGTGCTTTTGAGTCATCAGCAATCACTAGTGTGTCACTAGTTAATTCAATCTCTTGACAGTCTAGCAGAGTCAGTTTTTCTTTATCAGCGGCCATGCGCACGTTAATGCCGCCATCAACTTTGGCTAAGTCAAACGCGTGCATAGGCTGACCAAGCTCTAACAGAACATAGTTGGTCACATCCACAATTGGATCAATTGAACGAATACCGCTGCGGCGCAGTTTTTCAATCATCCACAATGGCGTGGTCGCAGTCACATCAACCCCTTTTACAACTCGACCCACATATTTAGGGCAAGCTTGAGGTGCTGATAAAGTTACCGGTAACGTATCGTTAATTTGTGCAGCCATCACTTCAATATTTAACGGCTTAACATCGACGTTATTCAGGGTACCCACTTCGCGGGCCAAACCTTTTACACTTAAACAATCAGCACGGTTAGGGGTTAAGTCCACTTCAATAATGGCGTCATCAAGATTCAAATATTCACGGATATCTTGGCCCACTGGTGCATCGTGCGCCAATTCCATTAGACCGTCTGATTGCTCAGCCATGCCCATTTCCGCTTCAGCGCATAACATGCCGTGGCTTTCTACGCCGCGTAGTTTCGCTTTTTTAATTTTAAAACCCTTACCATCTGGTGTTGGCAGCACAGCACCAATTTTTGCCATTGGTACTTTTAAACCTTCACGCACATTGGCTGCACCACAAACAATTTGAAAGGTATCTGTGCCATCAGTTACTTGGCATAAACTTAACTTGTCGGCATCTGGGTGTTGCTCACGCTTAACCACTTGCGCAACCACAATACCACTGAACTCGCCCGCAACTGGATCAACCGCGTCCACTTCTAAACCAGCCATTGTTACCTGAGCCACTAGCTCATCGGTTTTTAGGCTTGGGTTTACCCATTCTCTTAACCAGCTTTCACTGAATTTCATTTTGTATTCCTGAATTCTTTTTTATATGAGAGCAAGCAGCCTGTAGGAGGGTGCCCTGCGCCCGATTCTTTTCACGATTTAAACGTGATTAATTAAACTGCTCTAAAAACTTCACATCGTTTTCAAAGAACAAGCGCAAATCGTTTACGCCGTAACGCAACATAGCAAGACGTTCTACCCCTAAACCAAAAGCAAAGCCCATATACTGCTCAGGATCGACACCACTGGCTTGCAATACATTTGGGTGAACCATGCCGCAGCCACCCACTTCTAACCAACCGGTTTTGCTAGAAGCCCATTGAATGTCAAATTCAGCAGATGGTTCGGTAAACGGGAAATAAGATGGGCGGAAACGCACACTTAAGTTTTCGTCTTCAAAGAAAGTACGCAAGAACTGCTCTACGGTACCTTTTAAGTCAGCAAAGCTGACTTTTTTATCAACCAGTAAACCTTCAACCTGGTGAAACATCGGTGTGTGCGTTTGATCGGAATCACAGCGGTAAACACGGCCAGGACAAATAATTCGAATCGGTGGATTTTGTGCTTCCATGGTGCGAATTTGCACAGGTGATGTGTGCGTGCGCAATAATTGCTGTGCATCAAAATAGAAGGTGTCATGCATAGCACGGGCTGGGTGGTGAGCAGGAATATTAAGGGCATCAAAGTTATGGAAGTTATCTTCTACTTCTGGGCCAACCGCAACGTTATAACCAGCATGCTTAAAAAAGTTTTCGATGCGCTGCAATGTACGGGTTACTGGGTGTAAACCACCTGCTTTTTGACCACGACCAGGCAAGGTGACATCAATACTTTCTGATTTTAATTTTTCAGCAAGAGCCGCGTTTTCTAATTCAGCTTTTTTAGCGCGAATAGCATCTTCTACTTGCTGCTTAGCTTCATTAATTTTAGCGCCAGCCGCTGGACGCTCTTCGTTGCTTAGTTTACCTAAGGTTTTAAGCTGTGCGGTGAGTACACCTTTTTTACCTAAATAATCAACACGCACTTGATCTAGCACTTGCACATCTTGCGCTTGATCGACTTTTGCCAGTGCTTCGGTTACCAAATTTTGTAGGTTTTCCAATTTTCCTGCTCCAAATAACACTTTCACAAGTGTTGTTTATTTAGGCCTTAAGCCACTGCCACACAATGACAATATTGAGGGCGATACAGATAAAACATTTGAGACGGATGACGCTTCAGCCAAAACACGGCTTTGCTCTCGCCCTGTATTGTCATTGTTTTATTTTTCAATTTGTTTAAACAAAAATAGGGAAAGTGCCTATGGCGCTTCCCCTATTCGAGACAAGACAATTTAAAAATTAAATTTCTTGTAACTGTCGATCTTTAAAAGGTCGAACTGTCAGCTGGTGCTTACAGAGAGGCTTTAGCTTTTTCAACTAATGCCGCAAAAGCGCCTTTTTCATTAACGGCTAAATCAGCTAACACCTTACGATCGATCTCGATAGAGGCATTTTTCAGACCGTTAATAAAGCGGCTGTAAGACAAACCGTTGATACGTGCACCAGCATTGATACGCGCAATCCATAGAGCACGGAATTGACGTTTACGCTGACGACGGTCACGGTAAGCATATTGACCAGCTTTGATAACCGCTTGCTTAGCTACGCGGAATACACGTGAACGTGCACCATAGTAACCTTTAGCTTGCTTTAAAACTTTTTTATGACGACGGCGTGCTACCACACCACGTTTTACACGAGCCATATTGAACTCCTCTTAACCAAATAAATTATTAAACGCCAGGTAGCATACGCTTGATTAGCGGTACATCAGATGCATGAACTTGCAACTGAGAACGTAATTGACGCTTACGCTTGGTGCTTTTTTTGGTCAAGATGTGAGCACGGTGTGCTTGACGGTGTTTGAAGCCGTTACCAGTCTTTTTGAAGCGCTTTGCAGCACCACTATGACTTTTAATTTTGTTAGACATGCTAATAAAATCTCATTCGCATTGGTTTAATTAACAGTAGCAGGTGGTCGTTGCTTTGGTTACCCGTCACAACGACGCTCGTTACAGACCTAACTACTTCTTCTTAATGGGTGCTAACACCATGGTTAGCTGACGACCTTCCATCTTAGGACGCAGTTCTACGTTGGCGATTTCGCTAAGGTCATCCTCAACACGCTTAAGTAGTTGCATTCCAAGCTCTTGGTGAGCCATCTCACGACCACGAAAACGTAATGTAATCTTGGTCTTGTCCCCATGTTCAAGAAACTTTGTCAGGCTGCGAAGTTTTACCTGATAGTCTCCCTCTTCAGTACCAGGACGGAATTTGATTTCCTTAACCTGGGTTTGAACTTGCTTTTTCTTTGCAGCGGCTTTTTGCTTTTTCTCTTCGTAAAGCTTTTTGCCAAAATCCATGATCTTACATACGATCGGATCGCCATCTGCAATTTGTACTAAATCCAAATCGGCTTCTTGAGCAAGCTGAAGGGCTTCATTCATAGGCACTACGCCTAATTGCTCCCCGTCAGCACTAATTAGTCGGCATTCCCGAGCTTTAATGTTTTCGTTGATAGATGCCTTTTCAGGACGAGCTCGGCTATTTCTATTATCGCGTCTAATTGTTATTACTCCGTTTTATTAAAATCTACTGTCCGCGCTTAGCTACATCGTCTTGTAGTAGCTGGGCAAAGTCTTCGATACTCATAGATCCAAGGTCTTCACCTGTACGAGTTCGTACGGCGACAGCATTAGAAGCCACTTCTTTGTCCCCTGCTACCAATAAATAGGGAACCTTCTGTAAAGTGTGCTCGCGGATTTTAAAGCCGATCTTCTCGTTTCTCAAGTCCGATTGCACTCTAATGCCCTTTTGAGCCAAGATTTTTGCAACTTCTTTGATATATTCGGCCTGATTATCAGTAATATTGAGTAAAACAGCCTGAACAGGGCTTAACCAAGTTGGCAAACTACCTGCATACTGCTCAATCAAAATACCGATGAATCGCTCCAACGAACCCAAAATCGCACGGTGAATCATCACTGGGGTTTGGCGATCGCCGTTTTTATCGACGTATTGCGCCCCCAAACGACCTGGCATTGAGAAGTCTAGCTGGATCGTACCGCACTGCCACTCACGACCTAGACAGTCAGTTAAGGCAAACTCGATCTTAGGACCATAAAAAGCACCTTCACCTGGCTGATACACAAACTCTAAGTCGCTTGCTTTAAGAGCATCAGCCAAAGCTTGCTCGGCATTATCCCAAACTTCTTCACTACCAATACGCTGTTCAGGGCGCGTAGATAGTTTAACTGCCACATCATTAAAGCCAAATGTCTTGTATGTATCCAAGATCATGGCAATACAGCTATTTACTTCTTCTAAGATTTGCTCAGTCATACAGAAGATGTGAGCGTCATCCTGTGTAAACGATCGCACGCGCATAAGGCCATGCAATGCACCGGATGGCTCATTACGGTGACAACAGCCAAACTCAGCTAAACGCAGTGGCAAGTCACGGTAAGACTTCAAACCTTGGTTAAAGATCTGAATATGACCCGGGCAGTTCATTGGCTTAATGGCGTATTCACGTTTTTCTGATTCAGTGGTGAACATGGCATCAGAGAATTTATCCCAGTGACCTGAGCGCTCCCATAATGAACGGTCCATTACCATGGGTGCTTTTACTTCGTCATAGCTGTACTCAGATAACTTCTGACGCACAAACTTTTCAAGCTCAGTATAAATAGTCCAGCCTTTACCATGCCAGAACACCATGCCAGGGGCTTCTTCTTGCCAATGGAACAAATCTAGCGTTTTACCTAGTTTACGGTGGTCACGCTTTTCAGCTTCTTCTAACAGAGTCAAATAAGCCTTTAACGCTTTTTTATCGGCCCAAGCTGTACCGTATACACGCTGCAGCATTTTATTATCAGAGTTGCCACGCCAGTATGCACCGGCTACTTTCATTAGCTTGAAGTTTTGGCAGAATTTCATATTGGGTACGTGCGGGCCACGGCACATATCAATGTATTCTTCGTGATGATAAAGCGCTGGCTGATCATCTTTTGAGATGTTTTCGTCTAGAATTTCAATTTTGTAAGACTCACCACGCTCTTCAAACGTATCACGAGCGGTTTGCCATGAGCCTACTTTTTTAACCACGTTATAGTTGGTTTTGGCCAATTGCATCATGCGCTTTTCTAGCTGCTGCAACTCTTCTTCATTAATTGGAAAATCAGCATCAATATCGTAGTAAAAGCCGTTATCTATGGTTGGACCAATGGCCATTTTAACATTTGGCCACAACTGTTTGATGGCATGACCTAATAAGTGAGCACATGAGTGACGTAGAATCTCAAGGCCTTCACTGTCTTTAGCAGTAATGATTCGCAAGTCAGAATCTTGCTCAATGATGTCGCATGCATCGACTAATTTGCCATTAACAGCACCTGCGATGGTGGCTTTTGCTAAACCAGTACCAATGTCAGCAGCCACATCCATTACGGATACGGCGGAATCAAATTCGCGTTTGGAGCCATCTGGCAGAGTAATAACAGGCATGATATGTCCTATGTTCAGTGGTGGGGCCTACAAAGCCACACATGGTGTTAGCTCGACAAGATGCCGACTTCGCTTGCTTATGCAGCAGCTGTTGTACCTACCAAGTACCGCCCACTACATCGCCCAGCGAAAACATCCGAGCTTATGAATAAAATAAAGCGCGACATTAAAGCAGATTTCACCATTAAGGGGAATATTTGCGACCACACACGCCGTAAAAAAGCCAATATTAAGAGACACTTAGCTTGCAAAGGCATAAAAAATACGTAGAATTCAGCGCGCATCGCAATTTAAGATATATGCAATGCCTTTAGTCGCGTAGCTCAGTTGGTTAGAGCACCACCTTGACATGGTGGGGGTCGCTAGTTCGAATCTAGTCGCGACTACCAAAATTCTAAAGCCCAGCTTGTTTCAAGCTGGGCTTTTTTTTTGATTAAGACACAGGGACTTACCAAAGCTTTTAGCGATATTCGCGAGCAGGCTCGCTCCTACAATCAGAAACCGAAGGATCAAGCTAGCATACCCCAAAACGAAGCGACTGCTTTGCGACTGTTCGCGATAAACCTCCAACACCAACCCTGTACGAGCGAGCCTGCTCGCGATCACTCCAACCAAACCGAATCCCAATGCGGATATTCACCTATGTTATCAACCAAGCCAGCGCGCAAAGGATTCGCCACAATATAGCGCGCAACATTAATCAGAGACTCATCCGAACGAATCCCGTGATCATTAAAGCCTTTATTCCAAATATTCTCACCCTCAAATTTGGTATAAAAAGATTTTAAACGCTGCACCACAGCAGAAACAGAATCAGCATTAAGTTTTATCAACCAATGAACATGGTCAGGCATGACCACATAAGAAAGTGTTATCGCCCGGGCTTGCATATCAACACGATGCATTAAATGAACAAGGTATCTAGCTCGAATAAAATCCGTAAAAATAGGACGCCTTTGTTTAACTGAAAATATTAAATGATAATATTGCCCACTCAACGATGTACGACCCTTGCGCAGAGCAAAATACCTACCTTTTTTCATAATCAAATCCTTTTGATCACCCAAACATTTTTCGCGAGCAGGCTCGCTCCTACAAAAAAATAAAATAATCCGTGTAAGCCCTATCAATTTCGCGAGCAGGTTCACTCCTACAATCACAGTAGTACGAGCGAGCCTGCTCGCGATAAGCATCAACTATTCTTAATTAACTGCAATTTAAGTCGCTCTAGCTCATCACGATAGCGCGCAGCCTCTTCAAATTTAAGCTCACGAGCCGATGCCAACATGGCGTCTTCAACTTTTGTTATGCGCTTATCTATCTCAGCTGTCGACATAAACTCAATGGCATCATCTACTGATTCTAGTGACGCCTTGCTGCGTTTATTGCCCCCCACTTTTTTGCCTGGCGTTACCGCTCCTTCAAGAATATCTTCAACGCTTTTGCGTACCGATTTAGGGGTAATACCATGCTTAAGGTTAAACGCCACTTGTGTTTCACGGCGACGATCAGTTTCATCAATGGCACGTCGCATCGAATCGGTTATTTTTTCAGCATACAAAATAGCCTTGCCGTTTTCATTACGCGCTGCCCGACCAATGGTTTGAATTAAAGAGCGATCAGAACGCAAGAAGCCCTCTTTATCCGCATCAAAAATGGCCACCAATGCCACCTCAGGAATATCCAAACCTTCACGCAATAAATTAATGCCAACCAAAACATCAAACTCACCTAAGCGCAAATCACGAATAATCTCGATTCGCTCAACCGTATCAATATCACTGTGCAGATAACGCACGCGCACATCATGCTCAGCTAAAAAGTCAGTTAAGTCTTCAGCCATTCGCTTTGTGAGTACTGTGATCAGAATGCGCTCACCTTGCGCGGTGCGAGTACGAATCTCACCAAGCACATCATCTACTTGCGTGGTTGCTGGGCGAATTTCAATTACCGGATCAACCAAGCCTGTGGGTCTAACTAATTGCTCAATAACCGCATCTTGATGGGCTGCTTCATATTTACCTGGTGTGGCCGAAACAAAAATCGTTTGTGGCGAGATGGCCTCCCATTCTTCAAACTTCATGGGGCGGTTATCTAGCGCAGAAGGCAAGCGAAAGCCAAACTCCACCAAGGTTTCTTTGCGTGAGCGATCACCCTTATACATGGCGCCAAATTGCGGAATAGTGACATGACTTTCATCAATAAACATCAGTGCATCATCAGGCAGGTAGTCAAATAGGGTTGGGGGTGGCAAACCTGAATCTCGTCCAGACAAATAACGAGAATAGTTTTCAATGCCATTACAATACCCAAGCTGCTGGATCATCTCTAAGTCGTATACGGTACGCTGTTCAAGGCGCTGCGCCTCTACTAACTTATTATTACTGCGCAGCTGCTCTAGGCGGACCTTAAGCTCGGCTTTTACTTCATCAATCATGTCTACCAAGGTGTCTCTTGGCGTCACATAATGGCTTTTAGGAAAAATTGTAATGCGTGGTACCTTACGGAGCACTTCGCCAGTGAGCGGGTCAAACACACTCAATTGCTCTATTTCATCATCAAACAACTCAACCCGAACCGCTTCTTTTTCAGATTCGGCAGGAAAAATATCAATCACATCACCACGCACACGGTAAGTGGCGCGATAAAAATCCACATCATTACGCTTGTATTGCAGCTCAGCCAAACGACGCAACAAGCCGCGCTGATCAATGACATCCCCCTTATCTAGATGCAACACCATCTTTAGATAAGACTCTGGATCACCCAAACCATAAATTGCCGAAACCGTTGCCACTATAATGGTATCCCGTCGCTCCATAAGCGCCTTGGTGGCAGACAAGCGCATTTGCTCGATATGCTCATTGACCGACGCATCTTTTTCTATGAATGTATCACTAGAGGGAACGTACGCTTCTGGCTGATAGTAATCGTAATAAGAAACAAAATACTCAACCGAATTATTAGGAAAAAACTCTTTAAACTCACCATACAACTGAGCCGCCAAAGTCTTATTATGAGCAAGCACAATCGCTGGACGTTGAGACTGCGCAATCACATTAGCCATGGTGAAGGTCTTACCCGAACCCGTTACCCCCAAAAGCGTCTGACGAGCAAGGCCAGAATTCAAGCCATCCATTAATTGCTCAATCGCTTTTGGTTGATCCCCTGCTGGGGCGTACTTACTCTTTACTTCAAAGGCTTTTGACATAAATCTGTGCGAGCGTACTCGCTCCTACCAAACCACAAGCACACCAGTTTACGAGCGCATCAAGACAAATACAATTTCACTTGAGGAATAAACAGCTAAGGGCGCAAGCAACTCCACCCAAGCAAGACCCCACCCGACTTCCAACCTATAAACTGCAGGGCCACGGGCAACATATTCTCGCAATATAAAATAAGATCCGTTAGAATGTCGCCGCTTAAACCCACAGGGTAAGCACTATTTTAAACCCACAGGGTTGATTCTAATCACCTAGAAAACCCTCTTTTGTTAAGGATGTGGCCTTGAACCTGCAACTTTCTGATCGTGTTCAAAGCATTAAGCCCTCACCTACTCTAGCCGTAACCAACCGTGCTGCGGAGCTTCGTGCTGCTGGACAAGATATTATCGGCCTAGGTGCCGGCGAACCAGACTTCGATACGCCAGAACACATTAAAACCGCAGCCATTAACGCTATTAACTCAGGCTTCACAAAATATACTGCCGTTGACGGCACCCCTGAGCTTAAAAAAGCCATCATTAACAAGTTTAAACGTGACAATAACTTAAACTACGAAGCCAATCAGATTTTAGTTTCTTGCGGCGGCAAACAAAGCTTTTTTAACCTAAGCCTTGCCCTACTGAATGCAGGCGACGAAGTTGTGATCCCTGCTCCTTACTGGGTAAGCTACCCAGATATGGTTTTGATCGCCGAAGGTGTGCCTGTTGTTATTGAAACCAACGCACAAGCACGCTTCAAAATTACAGCGGAACAACTAGAAGCCGCTATCACCCCTAAAACAAAACTAGTGGTACTAAATAGCCCATCCAACCCGTCTGGCATGGCTTATACCAAAGCCGAACTAGAGGCTTTAGGCGCTGTTTTACGCAAGTACCCAGATGTACTCATCGCCACTGATGACATGTACGAACCAATCCTATGGACAGAAGAACCGTTCAACAACATCTTAACGGTCAACCCTGACTTCTACGAGCGCACCATCGTTTTGAATGGTGTATCAAAAGCATACAGCATGACTGGCTGGCGCATTGGCTATGCTGCAGGCCCTGCCGCATTGATTGGAGCCATGAAAAAAATCCAAAGCCAAAGCACCTCCAACCCAACTTCTGTAGCACAAGTAGCCGCGCAAGCCGCACTTGATGGTGACCAAGAATGTGTAAAAGACATGGTGAAAGTATTTAAACAGCGCCATGACTATATGGTCGAAGCGTTAAATGCTATTGACGGTGTGGAATGCTTAAAAGGTGATGGTACTTTTTACTTGTTCCCAGACTTTTCTGGCGCACAAAAGAAACTAGGCTGTGAAACAGATAATGACCTAGCTGAAAAGCTACTTGAAGCGGGCGTGGCACTGGTTCCTGGTAGCTCATTTGGCACACCTGGCCATATGCGTATTAGCTTTGCTACAAGCGAAAGCAACCTTGAAAAGTCAATTGAGCGCCTGCAAAAAGCACTTGGTTAATATTCAAATTAGCTTTTAGCAAACAAAAAACCGCCTAGGCGGTTTTTTTTGGTTTATAGAACCAGAATAATTAGCATGAACTCGCACCAAGTGCGCCACTCGAGCGAAGTGAGCGTTTTGGATATGCGAGAAAAAATAGTCCATCCTGCTAATAAACCCTCATTCAATACAAATACCAAAAACACTTTGTACAAACTACAGTGTCACTTCAATCATATTCAATGATAAACTGCAGAAAATTTACAAGTGATAATCCCACCATGAACCACAAGATATTTATCATCAATCTTGATGAACGCCCTGATAAATTTAAAAACGCAGAAAACCAACTCGTAGCACAAGGCTTAATCTGCGAGCGTATTTCAGCTATACGCGGAAGCAACCTAACCGAAGAGCAAATACAACAAGCCTACGATAGCACTGCAAATAAAAAACATTACATGAAAACCATGTCGGTGGGTGAAATTGGTTGCTATATGAGCCACCGTGCAGCATGGCAGAAGATAGTCGATGAGAACTTAGATTACGCAATCATTCTTGAGGATGACTGCAAACTAGAGCCTGACTTTCACTTATTACCTTCATTATTAGCGCAATTAAAAGATTGGGATTACATTAAACTTACTGGCCCGCGTGGGCGTAAAAAAATACAATCCACTGCAAAAATAAGTAACGGTTACAGCATTGCGCACTACAACAAAATACCTATTTCTACTCCTGGGCAGGTGGTTTCATTAAAAGGCGCTAAAACACTACTTGATAATAGCCAGCCATTTTTTAGGCCGGTAGACGTCGATTTACAACAATACTGGGAAAAGAAAATCGATATTATTGGCATAGAGCCAAAACTTGTGGACACTGCAGGCTTTGACAGCGATATAACCGCCATGGATAAATCATCTGCACGATCCATCAAAACAAAGTTTTGGCCAAGGGTGAAATTCAGAGCCACCTCAGCATTAAGCAACAAACTAGCAAACAAGAAGCGCCCAAGCTTAGATAAATATATAAAATAATCATAAAAATTAATAAGGGCGCTATGCGCCCTATCATTTAACATTAAAGAACTATTAACCCAAAAAAAAGTCTACACCTCACTCTTTAAATCCCTGTGAGCATAAACCTGCCCAGCGAAAACAGATATCACGATAGTAAAAAACTGATTAAACACATTGTGCTCAAATAGCGCCACACTCAAGCCCGCCATAAAATAGACAACCAAAATAATCAAACCACCAAAAGCAAAATAAGCAACAGCGTTATTAGCCAGATTATTTCGATAAGCTGAAATAAACAAATAAGAACAACTTACAAAAATAGCGATGAATGTAGCCAAACCAATTACACCTTTTTCGACCATAACTTGCAGTATTTCATTGTGAGGGTTATTCCACATTCCAACCTCACGATTCATCCCAGGTGTAGCCAAGCGGATCTCTGTCGCCTTTTCACTATAACTATTTAATCCATGGCCAAATATTGGCCTCTCTTGAATCAAGATCCACGCAGCCTTAAACATATCCAATCGAGCACCTAAAGAAGTATGGGAGTCCCCTTCAAGATAGCGCTGCAAGGATTGCTCAGTTCTATCCAAGCGCTGCTGTACTTGTGACAGCTGGCTAACCACACCAACACCAACTACACACACAACCAAAAAACCAAGCAGCAATTTTTTATGCCCCATATAAAGCAACATGAAAATATAGATACATAGGATAGCCATAAGCGCCAGCCAAGACCCTCGAACCTGGGTCAACATACAAGCAACAGCAGAGCCAACAACTGCCAACGCAAGCAGGCACTTCAACGCAACCGCCTTATTACGTACAAACACTGCAGCATTAATAGCAAACCCCATAAAAATCAAACTGATAGCGGCATATCGCATAGGGTTCACACCACCACTCGGGCGAAGCCAAAACTGCGCCATTGGACTACCTGAGGTAAATACAAACCCACCTTGCGTCTTCATATGCCAGTATTGAAAAAGAGATAAACAACCCAGACTAATCGCCACAACAGCAAGCACAACAATAAGATGAGACAAACTAAACTTAACCTGACGCATCACTAAAAAAAGCGGTATCACTAATATAAAAACTAGGTAGTCTTCAAAATGATAATGAGCGGCCTTGGTATAAGGCCAATATATAAAACTGACTATTGAAACCAGTGAAAACCCAGCAAAAGCACAAACTAGGTAGCGCTCAGGTGCATAAAGCCCGTGCTTAAAACCAGCCTTAGTAAATCTAACACTCTCAGCAATACCAAAGACCAACAACAAAACAGCAAAGACCTTCGCAATATCTGGCACAACCAAAAGCGAAGCTAAAAATAATGAAAATAAAATAAATAGAGCCCAAACCTTCACAGACTGGCTAGATTCTATTTTAGACCCAAGCACTGAGTTCATTTCACATACCTAAAACAAAAAGCGAATACTAACAAATTTACAAACAAGGGCCACAAACAAAACCCTCCAAACTGATTAGAATTCAGCATAGTATGAAATAAAGCTCAAACTCACCATACAAGGTTTAATTTTATAGTCTATTCTTGACAATAGTTTCAAAATCAATAACATACGCATCAGTTGTTCCCCGATAGCTCAGTTGGTAGAGCAGTAGACTGTTAATCTATTGGTCACTGGTTCGAGTCCAGTTCGGGGAGCCACTCTTTCTTAGGACTAGAAAGCTCCATGAATACCGTAACAATAGGGCCTGGTTTGAATCAATCTCTTTATAAGCCAACCCAAGCTAACAGCAAGCCTCAAATAGCACTTATACACACCACCATCTTTATTGCTTTAATTGGCGCAATCTACAGCCCATTTACAAATGAAGCGCTTACTCCAAACCTAATAAATTCACTTATTGCTTGCGCATTTGCATACAGCATTAGCTGCTACAGTCTTTATAAACTGTCTAACTTCCCTGGTGCTAGCACCCTATTAAACTTACCAAGCGTATTACTAATAGTTATTGCAGCTAACGCAATCATTTTTACAAGCTTTAGATTAGAATATTCCAGAACAATGCTAACCATTGGTGCTGTTTTACTGCCGATTGCGATCGCACTACAGCACAAGCTAATCAGCAATAAAAATAAAAATCACCTATACCTAGTTACCCCATTTGGCTGTTACCAGAACATACTCAACAACAAAGAAAATCACTACAAATTACTTACCACCCCTTCAATAGAAGAGCTAGACGTAGATCAAGTAAGTGGCATTATCTTTAATCAGCACGAGAAGCTACCTAACGAGTGGCAACAACTACTGGCTCGAGCTGCAAACCTTGAAATCCCAATATATGACATAAGCCAAGTTTATGAATCATTAAACGGTAAAAGCCCTTTAGAGTACTTGCCAGAACCAACCAATAACAGCTTAAAACCTCACTGGTTATACCGTGGCACAAAACGTATTTTAGAATCACTTTTAATCATCACGAGCAGCCCAGTATGGCTCCCTCTTGTATTGTTATTTGCTATTGCCATTAAATTAGAATCTAAAGGGCCTGCCTTTTTTATTCAGCGCAGGGTCGGCCAAGGCGGAAAAGAATTTAACATGATTAAGCTACGCTCCATGTGCCAAGACTCAGAGGCAAACGGAGCCCAGTTTGCAGGTGAAGATGACCCTCGCATCACACGTATTGGTAAATTCATCCGCAAGGTTCGAATAGATGAGATACCGCAGTTTATCAATGTTTTAAAAGGTGAAATGGCTTTAATTGGCCCAAGGCCAGAACAGCAAGCTTTTGTAAAAGAATTTGAGCAGAAAATACCTCTTTACACATACCGACATGTTGTAAAACCAGGCATTACAGGCTGGGCACAGGTAACCCACGGCTATGCAGACGATGAAGATTCAACTAAAGAGAAGCTTGCTCACGACTTTTATTACGTGAAAAACCTCTCTTTATGGCTGGATATTGTCGTTATTGTAAAGACTATTAAGACCATGGTTAGTGGGTTTGGGGCGAGGTGACAATACAACCTAAAGCTACTTCAAAATACCTAAAAATTTAGCAATTCGTGGAAGTTTTGTTCTAAGCACACCATTTACAGCATAATGTGAAAAATAGTAGCTTGCCATTAACAGATTCAACCCTTCAACTTCTCGATAAAGCTTCCATGTATATTGTGCAGCAACTTTTTTGTTTGCAGAAATCGAATCACTTCTAATTCGATATTGGGCTAAAACTCCTGGTGTTGCGTAAGCAAAAGGAATTGTTTTCAAAATTCTTAACCACAAGCCTAAATCTTGTCTTTTTCGAATCAATGGCATATATACCTTACCAAGCATACTAGTATCATATATCGCAGTTAAACAACCTATTGAGCAAACCTTAAGTAAGTCACTATAACCAACCTTTTCTGGCACACCAACTTTACCAATAACCACTCCCAACTCATCAACCTTCTCATATGCTGAATAGGAGAAAGCTATGCCGTTCTTTTGCATATAACCTACTTGTTGCTCAAGTTTGGTTGGTAACCATGTATCATCACTGTCCAAAAATGAAATATAGCGTCCTTTTGCTAGCTCAATAGCTTTATTACGCGCAACAGCCGCACCACTGTTTTCTTTTAGCTTAACAAGCTTGATACGATTATCTCTTTCGGCATAGCTTTCTATAAGCTTATTCGAATTATCGGGCGAGGAATCATCTACTAATAACATCTCCCAATGCGGATAAGTTTGAGCTATCACCGACTCGATAGTGTGTGCCAGATATCTTTCTGCCTTGTATGAGGGAGTAACAACTGTTACTAGTATCATTTATTTACCAAATAAAATTGCTTGAGTGAATCTTAGACCGTAGCCAGCCTTAAAAGCTATATGGAACTTTTTAAGCCAAAACGCGATAATAAAAAAAATATAATTTTTACCAAAAATCCTTTTAAACATTTCTCGTTTAGCTATGATTTTATTAGTTTTAGTATAAAAATCCAATCCCGATGTAAACTCAGGATGGACTCCTATTAATATTGGGTAATATCTAACATTGAGACCCTTCTTTATACAGTCCGTTAAGAAAATATATTCTTCGCCGGAAGGTAAATTTGTACCCAAACCAAAACGCTCATCAAATTTAATACCTAGATTCCTTATAACATCAACTTTAAAACATATTTCTATTGAAGATACTTGAGCAGCTGACAACAATGTATGAGAAAACTCAGCTTCTAAATATCTTTTTGGGTACTTCCCGTTTTCTCTAATATATTTACAAGTTGCTAAATCAACGTCATCGACCTCCATTTTCTTAACCAGCTCTTCAATGGCATTGATATCAAGAAGAACATCATCATCCATGATATACGCGTACTTTGAGCTACAGTATTTCAAACATAAGTTACGGCTCTTACTGAGGCCTCTTTCTTTAGTAAATATAACTCTAATACTTTGACCACCATTATCTAATTCTACATAATTTTCAGTATCACACTGCACAACAACCAATACGTCACACTTAACGTTTGACTGCCTCAGCATTCTCAACACTTCATCAGTGCTTTTATGCATGGTTGAAATAAGTAGTTCAAGAGACATCATTCAATTCCATAAAACACTTTCATATAAAAACTCCGCTTTGGCGAAAACAGTCACCTTGAGTACATAAGGCAAAACAATATATGCTAAGATCAAGATAAATTCGACAACTCGTTTTCTGACATAGTTATAATGCAACGTATAGTAGACTGGAAAAATATAAAAGAAAATAAAATAGTAATATATTCGTGCTGTAATCCCTACTGATAGCGCTAGCAAAAAGAACCAATAAACCGCCGAAAAAACAAATAGCATTGAATGCACATAATCATCAACATCAGCATTACCTTTTCTGTAGATAACGAAGAAATAAAGAATCAACGGCAAATAATAAAGCTTAGAAAGAAATACACTTACTGGATATGGTTCCGAATAACGACCTTCAAAATAATGGAGATAATCGGGAAAAATAAAAGCAGTTAAGTCATACATAAATCCACTTAAAAAAAGATATCCCACACCAGAAACAAAAAACAAAAAGACCAAGCTTATATTAAGCTTTTTTTGAATTAGGATTGCAGGGTATAAAACTGCAAGCAGCCAAGCAGTGTTATGAAAAAAAGAAAATAATATCAATAAAGCCAGTGACTTTAATAATTTCCTCTCATACAAGAGAATGGTAAAAAGTGGCAAACCTGAAATGACAACATACTGTCTCAAACCATTTAGTTGATTATTATAGATATTCGTGACCAAAAAAAATACAACAAAAAAAAGCCATACAGTAAAACCTTTGTTTTTTACTAATTTAAGATAAAAGAAAAACAAAGTTGCTTGAATAAACGATATAGAAATAAAAATACTTTGTGGTGGAAGTGAAAACCAATTAAGAAACTGGTTTAATCCAAAGAAAAGATACTCCCCTTTATTGAAATAAAACCAATGCCTATTCTCATCTTCAAATATGTCAACATAGCTAAAATAATCAGTCCCTACGTCATACTGAAAGGCAGCGACCATAAAATACACAAGGAATGCTGGTAGCATGACCAACAATGATGATTTGTATTTTTCTATAATAGCCAAGTAAACAGACACATAAATTAACACAAGTAGAAACATTATCTATATCCACCTAGCCAAGCAAACATTTCTTTAAGCCTTTATTATTTATCACAGAATGATTACCCAGCCCCTTTTGATATGTAACTTGCACTCAGGCTTTCTCATATTTGCATTGCTAAGCAGCTCATCGAATCAGAATAAGTGCGCCGTACTCATCTTGCTTTTCGCACAAAAGTTTTAATAAACTCAGGCATATAATGGTAAAGCTTATAAACAAATACTTTGACTAACCCTTTAGCACTGATGTTTTTTGCTAGTTGGTTGAGCATTTGAAAATTTTCACCGCTTATTTCTATGGCTTGTGTAAGGTGGTATTTAGCATGGTAATACTCTTTAAAAGGCTGTTTATTTTCAACCCAACTGCCTTCAAAGTGGTGGGTTGCAAAATTTGGTAGTAAGTCAAGACAGAAATACTCGGCAGGGTAAACGTGAATTCTATTCTTATTATCGCTGCCTATTTGCATAGTATTGCTTTCAGCATTAATTCCAAAGTCTTCTATTAGTATTCTACCGACAGACGCGGTATTTGTTTCCTGTGCTAGACTATAAACACGCCCCTTATAATAGCTCAGCACTTTTTCTGTTAATGAGTGCTTGGGTATTGCAGCCCAAAGCGCTGTAAATGGAGAGCCTTTAGATTCGAAACCAGTAAAGGCCTCACACTGTAAAAATTGATCGATGTTGGCTTTAAGTTCTACATCTGTATCTAGATAGATTCCACCTTCGTGGTATAGTGCATAGGCACGAACATAGTCAGATACATAAGCCCATTTTTTTTGCTCATAAGCCGTTTTGGTAAATTCATTGCTGTTTACATCAAACGTGCTTTCATTCCACTCTTTAATCTCATAATCAGGACAGAACTTCTTCCATGTTTCTATATAATACTTCAGATTCTCAGGTAATGGGTTTCCCCCAAACCAGCAGTAATGTATGTTCTTAGGTATCATTTCTTTAAACCTTTTATATACTCAACAATACGCTGACTGGCTTTACCATCACCATAAGGATTGTGTGCTTCAGACATTGTACTGTAGAGCACTTCGTCATCTAGTAATTTCTGTACTTCTTTTACTATTAATGCGGCATTCGTACCGACTAGCTTTACAGTTCCTGCTTCAACTGCTTCTGGACGCTCAGTGGTGTCACGCATCACCAATACTGGCTTGCCTAATCCCGGAGCCTCTTCTTGAACGCCACCACTATCGGTTAACACCAAATATGATTGTTGCATTAAGTACACAAAAGGCTCATAACCTAAAGGCTGAATAAGGTGGACATTAGTAGTCTCGCCAAGAAAACGCTTAACGGGCTCTTGCACGTTTGGATTAAGATGCACAGGGTAAATAAAATGCGTATCTGGGTTGGACTTAGCTAGCAGACTTAGTGCTTTGCAAATATTTTCGAAGCCTTCACCAAAGTTTTCGCGTCGATGCCCTGTCACTAGTACATAACGATTAACAAGTACCTGCGTTTGTAGTCCTGCTTGTTGCAAGGCCGTTAAAATTTCCTCTTTTAAATCTGCTGAGCTTTCAATTTTGTTTACTACCCACTGCAATGCATCAATAACCGTATTACCGGTAATAGTTATGGCATCCTTAGGGACAAGTTCACGTAATAAAGCGTTTTCATTACGTTCAGTGGGTGCAAAGTGAAATGAAGCCAAACGAGCTGTTAGTACACGATTAGACTCTTCTGGCCATGGGGAATACATGTTATTAGTGCGTAATCCCGCCTCAACATGCCCTACAGGTATCTTTTGGTAAAATGCTGCCAAGGTTGCAGCAAAGGTGGTAGCAGTATCACCGTGCACCAATACAAGGTCTGGCTGGTATTCGGTAAGAACATCACGTAAACCAAGTAGTACCCCCGAAGTTATATCGTATAAGTCCTGACCTACCTTCATTAGGTTTAAATCGTAATCTGGCATTATTTCAAATAGTTCTAAAACTTGATCCAGCATTTCACGATGCTGCGCACTTACGCAGACCTTACTTTCAAAGCTAGGCTCAGCTGCAAGAGCCTTTACCAAAGGAGCCATTTTAATGGCCTCGGGACGGGTGCCAAAAACGGAAAGGATCTTTTTCATCTTCTAATACTTCTATATATATTCAAAAGAAAAACCAATTTATAACGTACAAGGTGGTAAATAACGACTTTTTTTAGGCTTAATCCAGAGAACCTAAGAAGCCTTACTTTATTAAAGTAGTAATCAAATTGATGTTGAAAGAGTGTGTTTTTAGATTTAATTAATTCACTATACAAGACATCTAGAAATAAGGAGTAAACATAGCCTATGCTTTGCATCTTGTTTCTAGGCTCAAACACATTAATAAAACCAATAGCAGATTTTTCATAGGCGTTTATATAGTTTTTATAATCAGTGTAGCTCTTGTGACTTGCACTACCTTCATAAATATTATAGTGATAGTAACATTCTTTATTTAGTGTATAACTTTCTATTTTTTGTAAATAGGTAAAATTAAATACGCAGTCTTCCCATAGTACAAGAGACTCATCAAACGCAATCTGCTCACGGTCAATAATCTGCCTTTTATATATCTTATTCCAACTATAACCAAACGCCTTTATCACATCACGCTGCAACTCAAAAGACTGCCCTTTAGAAACGGTCTGTGATTCCAGCTTAAGCATGGACTCAACAACACCTGCGTATGTATTTAATATTCCAAAAACCACCAAATCACTATCACACCGCTCAAGAAGTTCTATATTTTCTTTGAGTAAATTAGGCTTAATCCAATCGTCCGGATCAATAAAGTATACATATTTTCCAGTGGCCTTTTTGAGCCCATAATTTCTTGCACTGGAAACACCACCATTATTTTTTAAAAAAACTTTAACTCTGTTGTCTCTAGCAGCATATGCTTCTGCTATTTGTTGACTTTTATCTGGCGAACCATCAATAACAACTAACAACTCGAAATTTGTGAAGCTCTGCTGCAATACACTCTCTATTGCTCTACCGATATAGCCTTCTACATTGAAGCAGGGCATAACGATGGAGCAATCTATTTGTGTACCATTATTCAGGTCAGGATAATATCCACTCACAACTGACTCTCAGTAGTAATTGCTTTACTTAAATATTTGAACGATTCGGCTTTTTTCTCATCTAACAACTTGTGAGCATTAATAAAATCTATTGAACCAAGATCATCTAAACTTGAGATACTTTCAATAGAGTCAATAAACCTATCTTCTAGACCTGTCAATTCAAGAATATTATTCATTCTGTTAGATTGCTGCCCTGAACTAACCGCTAAAAAATCTTTTTGGAAGTTTATCGAAAAGCAAACACCGTGAAACGAATCGGTAATTATTTTTTTTGCATTTAAAAATAAATTTAGAAATTCTTCAGGTCCTGCATCTCTTATTTGCTTATCAACAGCCCCCAGTTTCCTAATATTTGAATCAACAGCTATTATTTTTATATCTTTTTTAGAATAATAGTCGACTACTTTTTTTAATAAATCTGACCGTGGAACTGTATAAACAAGAATATAATCTGTATTAAATTTATTCTTTTGAAGCCCCAGTTTTTTAATCCAGTCAGATTTTGAGAGTAACAGAGTAGGATCCAATACTTGCTCTACTTCTTTACCTAATAGGCTTTCAAGATACTCTTTCCCATCTTTCTCGCGAATAGATAGGTTATCAAATGGTTCCAAAAGAGTTTTCGCTTTTTCCAGCTGATCTACATTAAAACGAAAACTACCTAAACTCGTAGCGTAACTAATCTTCCTGGCACCAACAGGTGCGAATTGTAAAAAATAGTGTTCATTGACCACACTATTTCCATTAGTGCATAATGGGTTCCATATTTGGTCACTGCCACTCACATAAAGGTCATAAACCTTTAAACTACCTTTTCTAAAATCCGTTAATTCAGTAAAATTCAGCCTTGAATTAAAGAATTTTTTAAATTTTCTTTTTTTAGAAAGCTTACCTTTAAGCAAAAACAAATCACGAATAAAACCCTTAAGGAAAGTATGATTAATCCTTATATTAAAGGTCTTATATACCTTTTCGATATGTTTATTCTGATAATTAATAATATCTACCTTGCCATATCTAGATAAAACCTCTTGAGTAGCATAGGCTTGAAATAATGCCCCGTAGTTTAGAGCATTATGTATTGTCATTAATGCTATTTTCATTTATTTACCTAAGAACTTTTTTGCTATTTTAATGCCCTTATCACCAAGTGCTTTTTTCACTAAAGCTTTGGTTTGCTTTTCTTTACTCACCTCAAGTTGTTGCATTATTCGCAATGCTTCGCTTTCGTCATCACTGTCGGTAAATGCTTCAAATACTATGGGTTTGTCTGTTATTTCAGGAGTTATAAAGCGTTCATAAATAGCTTCAAACTCTTCCTTGTTGGAGGCACTAATATATTCAAAACCTAAGCTTTCAGCATAGTTCTTTATTAAAGTGGGCGATTTTTGCCCGTAATGACCTGCGGCAGCAACAAACTCATCACCTTCTTCACCAAAATGAGAAGCGTGGTGATTATAAAGCCTAAACTCGGTGCCTTTACCATTGTTAACAAGCAAAACTCTAATATTATTACCTGTGTGGCGATTACCTATGGCATTTAAGTCATAAAAGAATGCAAGGTCGCCTATTACGCCATAAAAAAGTTTGCTTGGGTTGGCTAAAGAGGCACCCAATAACGATGACACACCACCATCAATACCAAATCCACCCACATTAGAGTATGAAGTAACGCTGGCTGGTAGATCGTAAAAATTCCATGTTCTTAGACTATTTAAAATACCAAAGTGAACAGCTGACCCAGCCGGAATTTTACTTGCTAACTTTGAAGCTAGCCACACGTTTGAAAAAGGCACTTCAGTAATTTTTTTCCGGACATTATCTAAAAGACTTTGACATTGCTTGAAATAGTCATTAGAGGATATGCTCTCTGCTACTTTTGCATACTGATTAAAAAATATGGCTTCTGGCATTTCAAAAACGTAACGTAACTTTCTAAATGTATCGCGTATTTCACCGTCTTCACTGATACGCCATACCTCTTTTCCCGACATACCTATGGTAGCGTAATCACCTGTAACCTCACCTATATGCAGGGTAATATCTGCCTGATAAGCGCTAAGGTTACAAAGTTCTTGGGCGGCAGCTAATGAGAACAGCAAGTGATTTTTACCTTTATAGCCACTTGTATGATCGCAAAAAACAACCACATCATGCGTTTCACAGAATTTTTCTAACGCCTGCGTTTGCTCAGTCGTCCAGTCTTTGTGTGAACCGATAAACACAGCAATTCTTTGATTAGCTTTAATACTAGGGAGTTCATCATGAATCGTATAGCGATTTATCACTCTAGCAGCAATGGTTTCTTTGTCTGTAAATGGTTTACTATAGGTAGTTGGTAAATTGATGTGTACTGGGCCACCGCCATTTCGTGTTAGCTCTAAAATAGCTTGATTTACTTTCACTTCACAATCCCAGAAGTCTTCTTCGTCTTTAACGACTGGTAAGGTAACACTGAGTTTTGCAACATCCTTTGGAATTGTGCTGCGATCAATAACTTGTGCAACATGATGCCCTATTCGCCCAACTTGTTGACTTGAAGTAATCGCCAATACAGGCAGTTTACGGTAGAAGGCTTCTGTCATGCCGGGTGCATAGTTTCGTGATGCTGTAGCGCCAGTACAGCTTATAACGACAGGTTCACCGGTTTCAGCCGCTAATCCGCAAGCCATGTAAGCGGCAGAGCGCTCATCCACTGATGAGTAAATAGTAAAGAACGGATCTTTTTGAATACTGCCAATTAGCGCATTATTGGTAGTACCTGGTGAGGCAATAACGTTACGAATGTCATGTGCTTTTAATAAAGAAATAACAATTAATGCATTTTTTTCAGTGGTTGAATAAAATTTCATTTTATGACTAACCTTCCTAATTTAGGTAGGGTTTTAAACAAGTAATATTTTATTTTTTGCTTTACCCCTGGTATTTGACTCAAGCGCGTATTTTGTTTTGTCAACCTATCTTTCAATGCTTCTTCTTTCCAGTTTGGAGATTTGAATTTCATAGGTTTTCTATTTAAGAATTCGGCTAAAGTGGATTCCAAGCCCTGTTGCGGGGCAATAAATTTTGATGTATCTAAAAATTTCTTAATTTTACTATTATCAAATACACGATTATAAAGACGATCGTAAATTACTTGATACGTCCCTTGTCGCCAATTAAGAAAACTATCTAAGTCTTGCTCAATTATACTTACATTAACTCCCTGTGTTTCTAGTGTACTTTGGTAAATATTAGTGATTTCAGCCCAAGTTAGGCTTTTATCTGTGGTTATATGAAAGGTTTCGCCAAGAGCTTTAGGATTGCAAACCAAAGAAGCCATTGCTGTCGCTACATCTTTACCAGAGGTCAGGGTGGTCTGTTTAGTCTGTATTTCTCTTGCTGTCACAATAGTCCGACCATAAACAGCACGATACAGCCAGTCCTCCTTTTCAAGTACACCTAGTTGTAAGCGCTCTGTGTTATAGGTGATGTAAGGGCGAATAATCGTCCAGTTTTTTTGTTCACTCTGAAATAAGATGTTTTCTTGGCGTGCTTTGGTAAGCGCGTATTCGTCAGTAGCAAGGTATTGCTTATCTTTGCTGACATCAAGTAATCGTGGTGAATTTTCTGTTAATGGGGTATTGGAGTCTGCATAAACACGGGATGAACTCAAAAAGATGTAGTGCGCGGTGGCGTTTAATATCCTTTTGTACCTGTTTTCAAACTGTACAGTTGAGTACACCATGAAATCGAAAATGCTATCCCAGTGTTGTTCTAATAGTTTTGTCAAAAACGTATCATCTTTGGCATTACCGGTTATGTAAGTGATGTTCCCTTGCTGACCACTACATGATCGAGAAGTAACATACACATCGTGATTCTGCTGGGCTAGATTTTCTACAAGGTGTATACCCATTGCACCTGTACCGCCTAACACCAATATCTTCATACAGACTGCCTTTTCTTAAACAACTTGCTTTTTAACACTTCTAACACCTTATTACGCCAATGTTTATCAAGTCCAATGTAATACATAGCAATGATAGAGGTCGTTGCCGAAAATAGAATAACGAACGCAGCTGTAAACACGTTGTGCTCAAGGGTAGTATATAAAAACATACTTGGAGTGGTTGAAAGTGCTATTACAAATAGAACCGGTACGACTACTTTTTTATAGTAAGCAGAAATAGGAAGTCCCGTTAATCTATTAACTAACAATAAACGTACTTTAAACATAATAACATTGGCGGCAATAGCAACGTAAAACACTGATTCTGAAGGGTAGCCTAAGCTTAACATCCACCATGAAATAAAAAATATAGCAATTTGAATACTACCCAATATTATTTCATACAAAGCCATTCTTCCTGGAGCACGCGCCGCGGTTGCTAAAGGCATACTTAATGCAAAGATTAGAGACTCTACAATGGCAAGTTGCGTAAATAATATGGCCGCTGGTGGTGGTGTTTTTAGCCATACTGTTAGTACTGTTTCCATTTCCAATAAAATGGGCAATGCAAACACCCACATTAAAAAGAAAGTGAGTTTAGAGCCGTTAAACACCAAAGACATCATTTCATCATTTTGATTAGATGCGTACGACTTAATAATAGGCGGGTATAAGCCAATATTTAGCTGATTAGAGAATACAGCAACTTGGCTAGCAACATTCAAAGCAATAGCACGGGCAGCAACAATAGCAGGTGTGAATGCTTGATTTACTAAAACCGTAACAGCTTGGTTACGAAAAGCGGTGCTAATTTGCCCAAATAGTGTCCATAGCGTAAACCCTAAAATTTCTTTAAGTAAATGTGTGTTCCAGTATAGTTTACGTAGTTGGCATTCAACGTATTTTCTAATACAAATTAGAATATAGGTTAAGGCAACGAAGATTGCTATTAAAAATAGAGCTTTACCATAATAAGCCAGTAAATCATGATTTACATAGGCTAAGGATACAGCTACTACTAACTTCAACACAGCATCTATTACGGAAATCATGGCATATAGGTGCATGTCTTCATGAGCAATTAAGATAGCAATAAAAGGCGCTGTAAAAATAGAAAACACAAAGGATAATGATACGTAGTGGTAAAGTGTAAAAGCAGCTTCGAAACGGTCTTCCGGAATTTTTAAGTGCTCTGTCACATACCATAGGCCTAATGTTTGTAATATCGTATAAGCAAATACTGCAATAGCGATATACATAATTAGGTTCACACTGAACGTTTGTTTAAGTTGTACCTCATCGTTTCTCCCCATAGCATATGAGAAAAAACGTTGAGTGGCCGATGCCATACTACCAGGTAAAAATGCAAGTAAGGTAACAAATCCTGCAATAACACTATATACACCGTAGTCATCTGTACCTAGTTCATTCAGCACTACCCTTAACGAATATAGAGTAATAAAGATGATAATGATCTGACGGGTATACAAAGCCAATGTGTTTTTAAGTATTCTTTTGTTAGACATTACGTATAATAATTAGTGATAGATTTGAATTAAAAACTTTAGCTTATTAAAAATTGGCAATTGAATATCAAATTAATGCTTTAACTAATACTCTTTTTTGCATGATTTGGTTATAATTTAATCATTACCAAATAAATCACGCGTATAAACCTTAAACATTGAGTCGTTTAACTCTTTGGTAGGTCTATTCGCTATAATTACATCAGATAGCCTTTTAAATTCTTCTAACGTATTTATAACTCTAGAATTATAAAATTCATCTTCGGTTAAGGCTGGCTCATATACTACAACCTCTATACCTTTTGCTTTTATACGCTTCATTACACCTTGAATAGCTGATGCTCTAAAGTTATCCGAGCCACTTTTCATTACAAGCCTATAAATACCCACGACCTTAGCATTCTTTTTAAGTATTGAATCTGCAATAAAATCTTTACGGGTAGTATTCGCATCCACAATGGCAGAAATCAAATTATTTGGAACTTGGTCATAGTTAGCCCTTAACTGCTTTGTATCTTTTGGCAGACAGTAGCCACCATAACCAAAGCTTGGATTATTGTAATGACTACCAATTCGGGGATCTAAACCAACACCCTCAATAATTTGACGACTATCTAACCCATGAGTCTCAGCATAACTATCAAGCTCATTAAAATAGGCTACTCGCATTGCCAAATAGGTATTCGAAAATAGCTTAACGGCTTCTGCTTCGCTTGAATCAACAAATAGCGTTGGTACATCTTGTTTAATAGCGCCTTGCTTTAGCAATTGCGCAAATACTTCTGCCCTTTCGCTTTGCTCTCCCACTATAATGCGTGATGGATGTAGATTATCGTATAGTGCTTTACCTTCACGTAAAAACTCTGGTGAAAACATTATATTTTGGCAACCAGTTCTTTCTTTTAATTCCTTTGTATAACCAACAGGCACAGTGGATTTAATAACCATCACGGCATCAGGGTTAACTAACATTACATCAGCAACCACGCTTTCTACCGATTTGGTGTTGAAGTAGTTTGTATCTGGATCGTAATCGGTTGGTGTAGCTATAATTACAAAATCTGCGTTTTTGTAGGCTAGCTGTTTATCTAAGGTTGCAGTGAAGTTTAATTTCTTATTGTTTAAAAAATCTGAAATTTCGACATCTTCAATTGGTGATTGTTTGTCGTTAAGCAAATCGACTTTATCTTTTATTATGTCGACAGCTACTACTTCATTATGCTGCGCTAGAAGCATAGCATTAGATAAGCCTACATAACCTGTACCTGCAATTGCTATTTTCATATTTCTTTGAGCCAATCTTTAAATTTTTGACCTTCCGTTTCATGCTTTAAGCCATACTCAACAAACGCTTGCATATAACCTAATTTACTTCCGCAGTCATGGCTTTTGCCTGTCATATAAAAGGCATCCACTTGCTCGGTTTTCATTAGTGCGGCTATGGCATCAGTGAGCTGAATTTCATTACCGGCACCCGGAGGGGTATGAGCCAGTAAAGGCCAAATGTTTTCAGTTAACACATAACGCCCTACTACTGCTAAGTTACTTGGGGCATCTTGTTGCTTTGGTTTTTCGACCATGGCTTGCATTGGTGCGCTTTGCCCTGCGCTTAATTCGGCACCCTTTATATCGGCTACGCCGTAGTTACTCACTAGTTCTTGCGGTACTGCTTCTACCATCACTTGGCTTACGCCGTTAGATTCAAATGTTTGAATCATTTTTGCTAGGTTTTCAGTTTTTAAATCGGCAGCGTATTCATCAATTAATACATCTGGTAAAACCACAGCAAAAGGTTCATTACCGATTAATGACTTGGCGCATAATACGGCATGGCCCAAGCCTTTTGCTTGGCCTTGGCGTACGTGCATGATGGTAACACCTTCTGGTGTAATGGCGCGCACTTCATCTAATAGCTGACGCTTAACGCGGGCTTCAAGAGTGGACTCTAATTCGAATGAGGTATCAAAGTGGTTTTCGATCGCGTTTTTAGAGGAGTGCGTTACCAATACTATTTCAGTAATGCCCGCTGCGGCGCATTCGTTCACAACATATTGAATAAGCGGCTTGTCTACCAGAGGTAGCATTTCTTTGGGTATAGCTTTGGTGGCTGGTAGCATACGTGTGCCAAGGCCAGCTACAGGGATGACCGCTTTTGTTACTTTTTTCATTTTTTATTTTTCGCTCACAGGGTGAGCTCCTACTATGTTCATTATTTCGTGAGCATTACCCAAAACATTTTCTACGTTCATGGGGCATACTACCTCGCACCTACAATTTTTTTGCCCACAAAGTAAGCTCATACAATTTTAAGTAATTCATCCGTATACCCAAAACACTCACTTCGTTCGCGGGGCACACTGAGTGCGGGTTAATACAATTTAGTTTTATGGTTAAGAGTCGCGCGCAAGCGCCCTCCTACAAATTATTCATACCCGTTTGGGTTTTTGCTTTGCCAGTGCCAGCTATCTTTTACCATGGCATTCACATCTAATTCGGCTTGCCAATCTAGCAGCGCTTTTGCTTTTTTAGCATCAGCATAACAGGCAGCTACATCGCCTGATCTACGAGCTACCATTTTAAAAGGTACTGGCTTTTCATTTTGTTCTTCAAATGCTTTTACTAGCTGCAATACAGATAAGCCATTGCCTGTGCCAAGGTTAATAGCATTTACTCCGCTTAAACCACCAAGCATGGCTTGTACTGCTTTCACATGACCTTTGGCCAGGTCAACCACGTGTATATAGTCACGTACACCAGTGCCATCAATCGTTGGGTAATCACTTCCAAATACGCTTAACTGTTGTAATTTACCAACCGCTACTTGTGATATGTAAGGCATCAAATTATTAGGAATGCCATTAGGGTCTTCACCAATCAAACCACTCTCGTGCGCACCTACTGGGTTAAAATATCGCAGTAGAGAAATCGCCCAAGGTGAATTTGAATCTTTTAATTTATCGGCCACCTCTAAATCGCGATAAATATTTTCAACCATTAACTTACTAGTACCATAAGGGTTAGTGGTCGATAGAGGCATATCTTCTGTTAGTGGCAATTTTTCTGGGTCGCCATAAACGGTAGCCGATGAGCTAAATACCAGCTTTTTGATATTTGCCTTTTCCATTTCTTGTGCAAGCACAATGGAGCCGTACACGTTATTGTCATAATAACTTAATGGTTGTTCACAAGACTCACCTACGGCTTTTAAACCTGCAAAGTGAATCACTGCTGTAATATCGTGTGCTTTAAAAACAGTTTGCAGGCATTCACGGTCGCGTACATCACCTTGTACAAAAGTGATGTTTTTACCCGTGATTTTTTCCACTCGGCTGATTGATTCAGTTTTGCTGTTAGATAGATTATCCACTACAACCGCTTCAAAACCTGAGTTTAATAGTTCAACGCAAGTATGACTGCCAATGTAACCTGCACCACCCGTTACTAATATTTTCATTTATATCCCAAATAAAAAACCTAATACATAGGCTAATTCAAAACAAAATAGAATTCATGACTTACACAAGGTAATAATAAGGCAGTTTAAATACCCACTTTCAATTCCATTTGCCATAAGCAGTTAATTAACTCAAGATGTTTAAACAGGCCATTCTTATTATTTTTAGCCCTCTATTAACTCGCTAATCGATAGCAAGCAATCAAATATTTCGCCATTGTACCTTAGGCCAACAACCTAACCAACCAAACTTCGTGATTCATATCACCGAAGTTACATTTTTCTTATTCAAGCGGTCAGGTTTCATACATCGACAAGAAAGTGAACAAAGTTTAGTCTGCCTTACGCTCGACCACCAAACTAAACTTACACTTTAGCAACACTTCCTATGAAGTTAAAAGCCGAGCAGCGCTCGGCTAATTACGACAACCCTTCACAAGAAATACTTACGAATCAATCCGCACTTTTCGCTTTGGCCCTTTATTTTTAGGTGCTGCTTTTTGGCGGGTTTTCTGGCGATTCATTTCGCGCTCGTATTTTTTCATTTCTTGCGGGTCAAGTGTGGCCACTGGTACAGATGGCAAATCTACCAATTTGGCTAGCTCGTCTGTATCACGCTGATCAAGCTCCTTCCATTTACCCACTGAAATTTGTTTTGGTAAAAATACGCAACCGTAACGTACCCGTTTTAGACGTGATACCTTCATGCCTTGGCTTTCCCAAAGGCGACGCACTTCACGGTTACGACCTTCCATGATGCACACGTGATACCACTGGTTAAAACCGTCACCATCAAAAAATTGCACGTCGGTAAATTTGGCCATGCCGTCTTCTAATACCACGCCTTTTTTAAGGGTTTCAATCACTTCATCAGTCACATCACCCGCCACTCGTACCGCATATTCACGGTCAACGGTTTGTGTGCTTGGGTGCATTAGCTTGTTTGCTAACTCGCCATCGGTAGTGAACAGCAACAGGCCAGCGGTATTGATATCCAAACGACCCACGGCAATCCAGCGCTCACCTTTAAGGGTAGGTAATTTATCAAATACGGTTGGGCGACCTTCTGGGTCATGGCGGGTACATACTTCGCCTTCTGGCTTGTTATACGCCAACACACGACGGGCAGCTTTAACAGCATGATCAACCGTTTTGCCATCGACTTTTATTTCATCAGTTTCTGTGGCGCGTTCACCGAGTTTAGCCACTTCACCATTTAGCTGAACACGGCCTTGTTCAATCCAACGCTCCATCTCACGACGGGAACCTAAACCCACTTGGGCTAGGATTTTTTGTAACTTATCACTCATCAACTGTCTCCGTTTCTGAGTTGTAACTGCAAGCAGTTACTCTTGGATTTTAATTAAACTTGTTGGCCAAATCAGATAAGGTTTTTTCACCTTCTGCTTGGCTTGCTTCTAATTCTTCTTGCTCAGCTTGTAACTGGGCAATCATTTCGTCTTCCATGGCAGCCAATAACTCGGCATCGTCTTCTTCAAGGTTAGACGGGGCTTGGTCATTTGTCTGTTGATTTTGTGTATCGCCAGCCTCTAACTGCTGTTCTTCAGAAACTTCTGACTCTAAGGGTTCAAGAGGCTGAACTGAACTTGCTTGAGCAGAAAACACTGATTCTGTTTTTGGCATCATGCTTTCTTTTTGACTTAGCAAACGCTCTTGCTCTGCAATCATACGAGCGATGGTTGCCTCAGCAATTTCTTCGTCTGTGGCATCTTCTGGCAACCCTAACGCTTGGGCTTCTTGTTCATGATCTTGTGCTAATTCTGACTGAGCCAAAGTGTCATCTAATTCCGCAATTTGCTGCTCAGCATCTAATAACTCACCTTGATCGGCCGTTGCTTGCTGGGCTTGGTTTTCAGCTTCTTCATCTTCTTGGGCGCGCTTAAATAAATTATCTTCAACCTGCTGCACAAGGGCATCTGCTTCTTCCATATCTTTTGCGGCACTGATTAGGTTTTCACTGTCACCCAGTTCTTGCTGATGATTACTAAAATCAAAATCGCCTTCTTCACTTTTATCTTCTAATTCAAGTGCATGATTTGCATCGGCTATCTCTTGAATTTCTTCAAGGGTTGGTAATTGATCCAGACTTTCTAAATTAAAATAATCCAAAAACATCTTAGTAGTGGCGTACATGGCCGGGCGACCGGGTACATCCCTATGGCCCACTACTTGAATCCACTCGCGCTCAACCAAGGTTTTGGTAATGTGCGAACTCACCGCAACGCCACGCACATCTTCAATTTCACCACGTGTTACTGGCTGGCGATAGGCAATAATTGATAAGGTTTCTAACAAAGCGCGACTATAACGCTGAGGTTTTTCTTCCCATAAACGGCTCACCCACTTGCCCAAGTCTTGTTTCACTTGGAAGCGATAACCCGTGGCGACTTTTTTAAGCTCGTAGCCTTTGCAGTCACACTTTTCAGCAATGCGATCTAAAGTCGCTTGTATGCGAGATTTTTCTGGCTCTAAGCCTTCATCAAATAAGGCATGAATGCGGTCAACACTTAACGTTTGACCCGAGGCCAACAAAGCCCCTTCAATAATTTGCTCTAATAAGACGTCGCTAATCATCATGAGGTTTTTGCCTTCACATGAATCGGCCCAAACGTTTCGTTTTGCACGATCTCTATTAATTGTTCTTTTATGAGTTCTAACGTAGCAAGAAAGGTCGTTACCACACCTGAACGACCTTCTTCTACTGTAAACAAGCGTGTAAACGGAATAAAGTCACCGGTTTGCAAACGGGTTAAAATATCACTCATGCGCTCACGGGTAGATAGTTTTTCACGATGCACTTCGTGTTCGGTAAACATGTTGGCGCGGTGTAATACATCACTAAAAGCCAACATTAATTCTTTAAAGTCCACATCTGGGTGGTTTTTTTCGGCGCTATATTCAGGTGGTTTGATTTCCACCTCAAACGTGTCACGCCCCATACGAGGCAGCTCATCAATATCTTCTGCTGCTTTTTTAAAGCGCTCATAATCTTGTAAACGACGAATTAATTCAGCACGGGGATCTTCTTCCTCTTCGGCCAATTCGGCTGGGCGCGGCAATAAAATACGGCTTTTGATTTCAGCCAGCATGGCTGCCATCACAAGATATTCACCAGCCAGCTCTAAGTGCACGGTTTGCATCAAATCAACATACAGCATGTACTGCTCGGTGATTTCAGCCACGTTGATTTCAAGAATATCGAGGTTTTGTTTGCGAATTAAATACAACAATAAATCCAGCGGCCCTTCAAACTGCTCAAGTATGACCTCAAGTGCATCCGGTGGAATATATAAATCTAAAGGCAACTGAGTGAACGCTTCACCATGAACAAGGGCGAAGGGCATCTCATGCTGTTGATTGGGTTTTTCCGCGCGCGCTAGCGCCTCTGACTCAGAAGGCAGGGTTTCCACCTGCTCCTGAGATTCAGTTTGGTTTTCAACTGGTGTTTGATCAGAGGCTTGATTCATAGTGTTAACGATACGCTAAACCCATGGCATGACGAACGTCTTCCATGGTGTCTCGAGCCGCTTCGCGGGCTTTTTCGCTACCATCTTGGATAATGGATTTTACCAAGTCTGGATTAGATTCGTATTGCTTAGCACGCTCTTGAATAGGCTCAAGTTCAGCTTTTATAGAATCAATAATTGGGCCCTTACAATCCAAGCAACCAATGCCTGCACTGCGGCAGCCTTTTTGCACCCAGTCTTTCACTTCATCATCGCTGTAAACTTCATGCAACTGCCATACTGGGCAATTCTCTGGGTTACCAGGATCGTCACGGCGGACACGAGCTGGATCGGTGCGCATGGTACGGATTTTACGCTCCACTTCAGCGGGTTCTTCACGAATACTGATGGTATTACCATAGGACTTAGACATCTTAGCGCCATCTAAACCCGGCATTTTTGATTCAGGGGTTAATAGAGCTTGAGGCTCTGGCAAGATCACTTTACCGCCCCCTTCTAGGTAACCCATTAAGCGTTCTTTATCGCCTAGCGTGATATTTTGCTGCTCTTTTAGTAATGCTTGCGCAGTTGCAAGGGCTTCACCATCACCACCCTCGGTATAACGCTTACGCAATGAGGTGTAGAGCTTAGCGGCTTTTTTACCCATCTTTTTAACCGCAGCTTCGGCGTTTTCTTCAAAACCGGGCTCACGGCCAAATACATAATTAAATCGGCGGGCGACTTCTCGGGTAATTTCAACGTGCGCCACTTGATCAGCGCCCACTGGCACCATGCCTGCGCGGTATAGCAATATGTCGGCACTTTGCAGTAGCGGATAACCTAAGAAACCATAGGTAGCTAAATCTTTTTCTTTGAGTTTTTCTTGCTGATCTTTGTAGGTCGGCACACGTTCTAACCAACCTAGCGGTGTAATCATAGACAGTAGAAGGTGAAGTTCAGCATGCTCAGGCACTTTGCTTTGCAAGAATAACGTGGCGCTACCTGGGTTAACCCCAGCCGCTAGCCAGTCTACAACCATGTCCCAAACACTGCGCTCCATCACGGATGGATCGTCATAATGGGTGGTTAATGCATGCCAATCAGCCACAAAGAAGAAGCACTCATATTCATGCTGCAACTTAACCCAATTTTTAAGCACGCCATGGTAATGGCCTAAATGTAGTTTTCCAGTCGGTCGCATGCCAGAAAGCACACGTTGCTGAGAGTCAACAGAACTCAAAGCCTTCTCCTAATACAACAAAGTAAAGTTCGGAAGTTTACCGATGAAGGCTGTTAAAAACCACTGATTAACAAGAAAAAAGCCTACTGTGACCACTCTTTGCCAGGACAAAAAAGCTTTAGGTATAAGGATTAGTCTAATTCTTCCATTTGACCCACACCTTGACGGATTATTTCATAGCCATCGCCGGTCATATCCACCACGGTTGTGGCCTCTATACCGCAATAGCCACCATCAATAACCAGATCAACAGCGTGCTCCAGCATTTGGCGAATTTCGTAAGGATCTGACAATGGCATATCATCCCCAGGCATAATAAGCGAGGTCGACAAAATAGGCTCACCCAGCTCTTCTAACAAGGCACTGACAATATTGTTATCAGGCACACGAATACCAATCGTGCGTTTTTTCGGGTTCATCAAGCGCCTTGGTACTTCACGAGTGCCATCCAAGATAAAGGTGAACACCCCTGGTGTATGCGCTTTTAGCAGCCGATAAGCGGTGTTATCTACCCTGCCATAAGTACCTATTTCAGCTAAGTCACGGCACATCAAGGTGAAATTGTGCTTATCACTTAGCTGTCGAATTTGCTTCACGCGCTCCAATGCACGCTTATCTTCTAATTGACAAGCCAGTGCATAGGCACAATCTGTTGGAATGATCGCTAAACCACCACCACGAATAATTTCAGCCGCCTGCTTAATAAGACGTGCTTGAGGGTTATCTGGGTGTATCTGAAAAAACTGGCTCATAGGGGCATCCTTGGCTGTATTGTAAGTTTAGTCGAACCCTAAGACGGTGCTTAGGTTATTGCCAATGACTCCAAACCGGCGTCACGGATGATGCCATAGGGACAAATTTACCCAGTTCAGACCAAGGCCTTGGTCCATGAAAGTCACTGCCTTGACTGCCCAGGAAATGAAACTCATCACACAGCTGGGCCATACGCTTACTAAAACTAGACTCCATCCCACCGGTTGTGACTTCTAAGCCATTGCCGCCTGCTTCACTAAACGCTTTGAGCAGCAATTTAAGTTTGGTACCCGTAAGCTTGTATTTGTCAGGGTGCGCCACTACAGCCACCCCTCCACTGTCTCGAATCCAACTCACTACTTCACTCATGTCAGGCCAAAGGGTTTTCACATCACCGGCTTTGCCAGCCCCTAAGTATTTTTTAAAGGCTTGGGCCATATTATTAACTTTGCCTAAGTCAATCAGGGCTTGAGCAAAGTGCGGGCGCCCAATTTGCGCACCATTGGCAATCTCAACCGCCTTATCCCAAATGCCTTCAACGCCCTGTTTTTCTAGCTTTTTAGCAATGGTTTTAGCACGCTCAAATCGACAATGCTCTTGACGCTCTACTGCTGCCTGCATGACAGGATGTTGCTCATCAAACCCTAAGCCGACGATATGAATACCGATGCCATTCCATACACTTGAAAACTCAATACCGCTTACAATTTCCATATTATGCTTTTGTGCTTGCTGGCGCGCCTCGTTAATACCGGCGAGGGTATCATGGTCAGTAAGCGCCAACATGGTCACCCCTTGCTCAGCTGCGCGATCTACTAAATCACTGGGGCTTAGCTGGCCGTCGCTTTTTAAACTATGGCAATGTAAGTCGGCTAACATATGACACCCTCCACTGGGTGATTAACGGCTTTAGCTGGCATTATTGCTCAACAATGACATCTTCAAGGGTAAGGCCCGTCAGTTTTTTAATACTGCGAAACAAGTAAAACAAAGCCGCCATCATCACAATGGTGGCGGGTATCGAGATAACCGGAAAGCTTAACGCCGTCATTTTACCCAGCTCTTCATTAAACGCAGCGGTGCCAGCCGGGCTCACAATAATCCACTTTGCTAGCGCGTAATTTAAAAACGAGGACAAAAAGAACGAACCCGCAACCAACCAAGAAGCCACCTTTAGACTCTTCTCAAACGCCTGCTCAGTCTTGTGCTGCTCAAGGGCCTGTGCAATGCGATCAACTCTTAGAATCTTATCGTTATACAAAAATGTCTTAACCAGCGGAAATCGGGTTTTAAGTGATAAAACCGTAACCAAACCTAAAATCCCAGGAATAGCCGCTTCTTTAATGGCTATGTATTGAGGGTCTAGCTGCAATAAGCTGATACCGCCTGTAAGCAAAATACTAAAGACACCTAACGCGGAAAACACATTAACCTTACCCGCGCGCTTAAAGTCATGCATGCCGTACAAAATAGGGAACGCCAGAGCCACAACAATGGCCAATTGAATGCCATGATCTTGATAAAACAACCCAAAAGACGAACCCATTTGAGCATCTAACCCTTGCAACTGGGCCAACAACCAAGGACTTTCACTGCCCTTCATTAAAATCAGGGTTGGTATCACAATGTTGAGCAATAAATTGGCTAACATGCTTTCTTTTTTAACTTGGGTTTGCTGACTCATAAATGACTACTTCGTGATCGTTATACCCACCATTTTAAGCTTTAACGCCTTGATGTCGAGCCAAGTTTAAGCAGCAGTTGGTAATTCCTATTTTTCGAGGTAGGATTGTGAGCAAATTTCAAAGTGAAAATAATAAATTCCATGTTATATGCCATTATTTCCCAAGACATTGCCAATAGCTTAGAAAAGCGCCTAGCAGCCCGCCCAGCCCACCTAGAACGCCTGCAATTATTACAGCAACAGGGCCGTTTAATTTTGGCAGGCCCACACCCAGCCATTGATAGCGAAGATCCAGGCAAAGATGGCTTTACGGGCAGCTTAGTCGTAGCAGAATTTGATAACCTTGAGCAAGCACAAGCATGGGCAGATGTTGACCCATACATAGAAGCGGGCGTTTACGAAAAAGTAACCGTGAAGCCGTTCAAGAAAGTTTTACCATAAACCAGTAAACTACCCCGTTTACACCTAACGAATAAAAACAGACAGGAAGCGCAAAGTGAAACGTATTACACTTTTTATATTAACATTGTTAGTGCTATACCCAGCGGTAGCGGAAAAACGTTACATCAGCGATGAGCTATGGATCAATTTACGCAGTGGCCCTGGTAATGACTATAAAATTCTAAAAATACTTAAAAGCGGTACACACCTACAGTTCATAGAATCTGATGAAGAAACGAAGTTTTCAAAAGTGATCACAGATAAAGGGCTTGAGGGCTGGGTACCTACTCGCTTTATTCAAGACGAGCCAATCGCGTTTGAAAAGCTTATCCTTACTCAACGTGAACTAGATAAAACAAAAGCAGATTTAACAGAGCTACAAAATAAGTTTAATGAAACTAAAAAAGTGCTTGCTGAAACAAAACGTACAGCTGGCGACTTAAGCCAAGATAAATCCGAACAAGAAAAAGAACTAGAATACATTAAAAAAGTAAGTGCCAACGCCATCAACCTTGATAAGAAAAATCAAGAACTACTCGAGCAAGGGGAGCAACTTAAAATCACGGTTGATACCCTACGCGCAGAAAACGAGCGCTTACAAAACAGCAAAGATGTAAATTACATTCTTGTGGGTGGCGGTTTAATTTTGCTTGGCCTTTTCCTTGGCTGGTTATTACCTAAGCTATCCGGTCGTCGCAGCGACACCTGGGCATAAACAAACCAAATAAAAGCCAGTACTGCCACATCCCATGGCGTAAGTACTGGCTTTTTTGTCATTAAATTTTGGAATCCATATGAATAATTTTTTTCTTACGTTCTTACTTGTTTGTATTGCTAACTTTGCCTTTGCTGAATCAGTTGCGCCTGTAAACACACAAGCTGCACCCAGTGCAGACATAGCAAAGCCATACGCCACATTGGTCACCAATCAAGGGGATATTACTCTAGAGTTATTACCTGAAAAGGCCCCAATTTCTGTGGCCAACTTCTTGAGTTATGCAAACGATGGTTTTTACAATGGCGTGATTTTTCACCGTGTGATTAAGGATTTCATGATCCAAACCGGCGGATTTACTGAAAACATGGTGCGCAAAGCGGTTAAAGAGCCCATTAAAAATGAGGCCGATAACGGTGTATTTAACAATCGCGGTACCGTCGCCATGGCACGTACCGCACAAGTGAATAGTGCCACTAGCCAATTTTTCATCAATACCAAGAATAATCATTTTTTAAACAATGGTTTTCGCGACTTTGGTTATGCGGTATTTGCGAATGTGGTAAGCGGCATGGAAGTAGTCGACGCCATCAACCTAGTTGAAACCACACGCACACGGGGCATGTCAGACGTACCGGTTGAGCCAATCATCATCAAAGAAGTTAAAATCAGTTATACCAAGCCTTAATACTTTTTAAGCATTATTTATGAGCGATCAGCCTATGCTTTTCGCTCACAACTGCCCATGACAAACAACCCGCTGCTACTACACATTGACGTTCCCTGCTAAAATCCTCTGTTCGCGATACTTCAAAAGCTCACTATGATCAAGCAAGCACAAATCCAGTGGTTCGATGGCTCTCCTGTTTCAACCGAATTTGACGATGTCTATTTCTCACAAGCCAGCGGCATTGATGAAACTCGATATGTGTTTTTACAACATAATGACTTACCTCAGCGCTGGTTAGAAAACCCAAAATCCACATTTACCATTGCAGAAACGGGCTTTGGTACTGGCTTGAATCTATTATGTGCATGGCAACAATGGCATGAATACAGTCAACCCGATCAAACCCTGCATTTTATTAGTGTTGAAAAATACCCACTAGAGAAGGAAAGTTTAAAACAAGCCTTACTGCAGTGGCCCGAATTGACAGAATTCAGTGAGGCACTGTTAAGTGTTTACCCGCCTCTTGTGTCTGGCTGGCATGTGATCAATTTACCTTCGTTAAAAACAAACACCGGCCGTGTGGTCCTGCATTTATATTTAGGGGACATCCATGATTGGCTAAATCAAATGACGGCAAAAGTAGACGCTTGGTTTTTGGATGGCTTTGCCCCCTCTAAAAACCCAGATATGTGGGGGCCACACCTATATCATGCAATGGCGCGCTTAAGTGATCACCATACCACCATGGCCACGTTTACAGCCGCAGGAGATGTTCGCAGAGGCTTAAAAGCCGCAGGCTTTACTACCCAAAAAGCAAAAGGCTTTGGCAAAAAAAGAGAAATGCTTTATGGAACATACACTGCATCACAAGGCCCTGTTGCACCGACTTGGATAAATGAAAAACCTTGGTTTTCTCCTGAAGTTACGAATACGCCAACAGACCAACATGCAATGGTCATTGGGGCTGGCATTGCCGGTTGTGCCACAGCATATTCCCTCGCTAGACGGGGCTGGAAAGTCACGTTAATTGATCAAAATAAAGGTGTGGCCAATGGTGCGTCAGGCAATGCTCAAGGCGTCTTGTATGCAAAGCTTGCTAGTGACATGAATATTCAAAGTGAATTTTATTTAGCCGGTTATCTTTATAGCCTACAACTGCTTAAACAGATGATGCCCAAAAGGAAAAACTGGGATAACTGTGGTGTACTGCAACTGGCCTTTAGTGAAAAAGAACGTAAACGCCAGCAACAATTTTGCGAAAAATTTGATTTAAAAGATGTAGTGATACCTGTGAGTGAGGCACAAGCAAGTGAACTTGCAGGCACAAAGCTTGAGCATAGCGGTTTATACTTTAAGGACGGCGCGTGGGTTTACCCAACAGCATGGTGTGAGGCACTGATCAATCACCCGAACATTACATTTTTATCTGAGCACAAAGCAAACAAGCTATTGCAAAATGAGCAGTCTCAATGGCGTTTATCGGTAGATGACATCCATTTAAATTCACAAAACACACCAATTGAACTATGCGCCGATAGTGTCATCATTTGCTGTGCACATGAAGCGAGAAAGTTTAGTCAATTGTCATTCTTGCCCACCAAGCCCATTGCCGGCCAAGTGACACAAGTTCCTGCACAAAATATGAAACTTGATATGGTTTTATGTGGCGACAGCTATGTTACACCTGCCCATAATGACGCCCTTAATTTTGGCGCCACCTATCGCTTAAAATCAGAAAACTGCGATATTACAGAAGCGGATCACGAAGCAAACCTAGACAAACTCAATAAAAATTTTCCGTCCGTGGCACATCAGCTTAATCAAAACGAGCCTACAAAGGGGCGTGTCTCTGTGCGATGCACCACACCTGACTACATCCCCATTGTAGGGAGTGTCTGCGAAGAATCCGAATTCAAGCAATGCTTTGCCGAGTTAAATAAGAGTAAACATTGGCGCTTTTTTGAGGCGGCACCCTTTTTAAAAGGGTTATACCTTAATATTGGCCATGGCTCTCGCGGCTTAAGCTCTGCGCCATTATGCGCTGAGCTCATTGCCGCTCAAATGAATCATGAACCTTGGCCGATTACCAAAACCCAATCTCACATGCTAAGCCCGAACCGTTTTTTAGTCAGCCAAGTGATTAAAGGTGAAAGCCCAACTAATCGTTAGCGGCTTGATCTTTTGGTTGAGAAAAAGGTAAAACGTGATTTTTTGCCGTCATTCGGTTTTGTCGAATCGCAATCATCACCTCAGAGATCTGCTCACACTGTTTGCGCGTGGCCGCTAATTGAAGCTGTAAGTCGTCAGCACAGGTGAATAAGTCCTTTATCACCTTTTGAAATTTGTACGCATGTAAGTGGGTCATGCTTGGCTCCTTTGTGGCCCTACTTTCAGGGTAGTCCTGAATCACTAGGGCACGCCAGCAAACATAACTAAATAGGCTAACTAAGCTGATCTTTATGCAGGATTGATACGGACTGGCTATCGTGATCAAACACAATAACCGCCACGCCCGCTTTTATTTTTGCCAGCACCTGCTGGCGCTTTTGCTCCAAGGTGTATTCTTGAAGCCCATAATCCGTACCCTCACGATTAATAAAGTCTTCAATTACGCCGTCTAGGGCTTCTTGGCTGAGCTGGGAATAAAGAATCGAGGTGTACTGAAAACCATCACTCATACTGCACCATAGTGAAAAATAGAAAACCGCAGTGGTTTACTTCATAAACGCCGCTTCGCGTTCCCACTCGCATTTCACACGTAGGTCACCGCTATTTGGAATATGACAGCCACGGCTAATGGGCTCCCAATGAAAGGTATGCTTACCACTTAGCTCGGTTTCAAGATGCACGGTGGCACTCACCCAATACATCTGCCCAAGCAGCTCTTCAAACTTTTGCATCCAGCGCTCCCACTCATACTCAACTGCACGATAGGATGCGCCAAAATGAATTAACTGGGTATGATAAGAGCCACTGAATACATCTAAACCGGGTAAGGTGAACATATCACCACACAAAAATGGGGAATTCACATCAAGGGTTTGCGGTAAGTCCAGCAAGGCGCCACTGTTCACCATACGTCGCTTTTCACCATCATGCTCAGGGGCAGACGGTACATCCTTGATAATGCCATAAACGATAGATTCTTGATCCACTACCGATCCCTTATATTAATAACTAACTGCATCGCCATTAAATACCAAAATACAAAGCAATGCACCTAACTCTATTTAACCAAATACCGAGCGCCAAAAGCGTGAATCATCTAACTCTTTTTGACAATTACCGAGCTGATTGCGATACATATCACTGCGTTTTTTCACTTTTTTAGCAATTCTTAACAACCAAGGTTTGTTTTTGTAGGTGCCGCGAGAAAAACCACCCTGCCCCTCATGATAAGCAAGGTACAAACTATAAGCATCGTGTGGGCTCACTTTGTTACGAATAAGGGTCTTATGGTTATACCAACCAATGAAGTCCACCGCATCTTCAAAGTCATCTCGATCAGCGCCCCAATTTTCTGTTTGTTTTTGGTATTCATACCAGGTGCCATCGAGTGCTTGAGCGTAACCAAATGCACTGGAAGCGCGCCCAGTAGGAATGATCCATAAAAACCACTCCCAAGGTGGGCGGGCATCATCCACAAATTTGGACTCTTGATGGATAAACGCCATGGTCACATGATGAGGAATACGCCAGCGCTCATAAACCGCATCTGCTGCAATATACCAATCGTAATACTCATCATAAATTTCACACACATTATTAATGTTTTTTGGTGGCGCCGTTGTACACGCAGCTAAGACCAAAACGACACTAATTAACAGCAATCTAACTAACATGGCTAATTCCATGCTGATTCAGTAAGGCTAAAAAAGCCGTTTCGTCTAATATCGCAACATCTAAGTCTTGTGCTTTGGTTAATTTTGATCCGGCCTTTTCGCCTGCCACTAAACCGTGAGTTTTAGCACTGACACTTCCTGCTACTTTTGCCCCCAGACGCTGCAAGTAATCTTTGGCTTGGTCACGCCCCATACTGGCAAGTGTTCCAGTGACCACAAATGTTTGCCCTGCAAGTGGCAATTCTGATGCATCTTTTTTCTCAATCACAGGCCAAGAAATACCGATATTTAATAACCCATCAATGATTTTTTGATTATGAGGCTCAGCAAAAAAACTTAAAATATGTTCGGCCACGATTGGGCCCACATCATCCACTTCTAACAAAGCATCTAAATCCGCTTTGACCAATATTTTCAAATCTAAAAAGTGATTCACTAAATTTTGTGCAGTGGCAACACCCACCTCACGAATACCCAATGAATATAAAAATTTTGGCAAAGTTGTTTGTTTACTTGCCTCAATAGACGCTAATAGATTCTGAGCAGACTTCTCACCCATACGCTCTAAATTCATTAAGCGATCTAACTTTAATGAATATAAGTCTAAAAAGGATTCAATTAGCCCTTCATCTACCAATTGCTCAACTAACTTATCACCTAAACCATCAATATCCATGGCTTTACGCGAGGCAAAGTGTTTAATGGCTTCTTTTCGTTGCGCAGCACAAACCAAACCACCACTACAACGGGAAACCGCTTCGCCTTCTATGCGCTCTATGTGAGAGTCACAAACTGGACACGCCAAGGGAAATACAATCGCTTTAGCGCTGGCCGGACGCTTACTTTGAACGACACTGACAATTTGGGGAATAACATCGCCAGCGCGACGAATAATCACCGTATCACCCACCATAACGCCTAAACGAGCGATTTCATCCATATTGTGCAACGTGGCATTTGAAACCGTCACACCACCTACAAATACAGGCTCTAAACGCGCAACCGGTGTAATAGCCCCCGTGCGACCTACCTGAAACTCCACGTCTTTTAATAACGTCATTTCCTCTTGAGCAGGGAACTTATGGGCAATGGCCCAACGTGGGGCGCGGGAAACAAAACCCAGTTGCTGCTGAAGATTTATGTCATCTACTTTAAAAACGATGCCATCGATTTCATAGGCTAACGAGTTTCGTTTTTCAGCAAGTTGCTCATAATATTCAAGGCACCCTTCAATACCCTTAACCACTCGCATTTCTGGGTTGATTTTAAAACCCCATTTAGAAAACTGACTCAAAATTTCACTGTGTTTAGCCGGTACTTCGCCACCTTCAGCACGACCCAAGCTATAACAACAAAACTCAAGAGGCCGAGTGGCGGTAATTTTGGGATCTAGCTGACGCAAACTACCCGCAGCGGCATTACGCGGATTGACAAATAACTTTTCCTCTCGTGCCCGTGCTTTTTCGTTGAAGTCATTAAAGCCTTTTTTTGGCATGTAGACTTCACCACGTACTTCTAAAACAGCAGGGTAATTCTCACCTAGCAGTTTTAAGGGAATACTGGGCACAGTACGGATATTTTGTGTGATATTTTCTCCCACCGCACCATCACCGCGAGTGGCGGCTCGAACAAGTAGCCCGCCTTCATACAACAAACTCACCGCGATACCATCAAGCTTGGGTTCACACGCGTAAAAGACCTCATCAACGTGCTTGATTCGCTCACTCACACGACGATTGAAATCTCGCATATCCTGTGCATCAAACGCATTATCCAAACTTAACATGGGAACATCGTGAGTCACTTGTTCAAAATGAGATAATGGGGCTGCGCCAACACGCTGTGTAGGAGAATCAGGGGTTAAGCATTCAGGATGGGAAGTTTCGATTTCTTTTAAGCGATGAAACAATCGATCATATTCAGCATCAGGTAGCTGAGGATCATCTAATACATAATATTGATAATTGGCTTGATTAAGCTGATCATGTAACTGCTTAACCTCAGCCATCAAAGAAGTGTCATTTGTATTCTGAGAAAATGACGAATCATCCTCTGGCTCGTCAAATAGAGATGGCTGATCAGACATATAATTCTCGCTAAACTACTTTTTGTGCGACAAATGCTTACGGGAAAATTCACGAACCCGATTCCGGTAATGTTCAAGGGTCTGTGGTGTTAACCCACTATGGGTATCGTCATGCAAGGTTGCATCAAAATTACGGGCAAACACTAACGCCACTTCTGCCATAGCATCAAAGGCTTCCATTGGTTTCTCTGGCCCTGGCAAGCTCATAAATAAACTAATACCTGGCGTAACCAGTTCATTCATTGTGCTTAGATCAAATGTTCCAGGTTCAATGGCATTCACCACACTAAACTGAATTTTGCCTTGTGCATTGGCTTTTTCAAAACGATGAAAAATATCCATTTCACCGTGGCGCATATCACACACCTTAAACACATGCTGCAAATCTTGGCCACGCAAACCTTTACCGTCTTGCTTTAAAATATTTATCACAAATATTTCTTGAGCCGCTTCGCGCTCAGATAGCTTTTCACCCACAGGCAATGCCTGTACATCTTCAATGTATTCCATCAATAAATCTGGTTTTTCAGCGACGGCTACAGGCTCTTCTTCAATGGCATACACAGGTTCATCTTGTAAGGTTTGCTGAATTAATTCAGGCAGAACAAGTTCATGCTGCTTTGGTGGATTAGGGTCAACTTTTTGCCCCAGCTCCACAGGCTCCATCAATACTGGTACAGGCTCTTTTTCATCTATGGTTAGTTCTTCTTCAAGCATTGCAACCGGTTCATTGATTTTAGCATTTGCATCTTGCTTCACTTTTGCGAGTTGCGCGGCTAATGCTTCTTTACTCACCCGTTTTGACGGTTCGCGTACTGGCTCTGTTTTTGCGGATGTGGATTTCGATAAAACAGTAGATGCTCTTGCAACTTGTTCGGCATTAATCGTCTCTGCCTTGTCGTGATTTACTTTAGTAGTAGAGGCTACTTGAGTCCGCTTTGCGACAATCTGATCGGAACTATCATCAGCCAACACATCGTCACACGCACTGAAGTGTTCAAATTCATCTTCTTGTTTTTCTATTGGCTTATTGTGCTCTTTGGATTCGACATTGGGCTCAACTTCTTTTTGTGCCTCTAGAACCTCAAACACAGGAGGGGCTTGCTCTTTAATTTCGGCTTTTACATCAGGTTTATCATTTAGGCCAACTGAGTGATCAATTTTTGACTTAATATGCTCAAATGACGGCTCGGCGGCATCACCAAAAGCCTGCTGCAGGATTTCATCTTTAATTTCTAAATCATCAAACGCAGGCAACTCTTCGCTTTCAGATATGGTATCTAAAGCGTCAAAGCTGTCTAGTGATTGATTCAGTTGATTCGCACGTGCAGCACGAACTTTCTTCACGCCATCCCAAACTATAAAGCCGATGACGATCACACCAACCACTAGGATAAAACTGTGTAAACTAATATCCATGAGTTATATTCTTTTCATTTAAAAATTTAATGTTCGGTTAATTCAACCGCTTCTTCCATGTTCACAGAAACAATTCGGGATACACCCGGTTCGTGCATGGTCACACCCATTAATTGTTTTGCCATTTCCATGGCAATTTTATTATGGGAAATATAAATAAACTGCACCTGCTCACTCATAGCTTCAACTAAGCGAGCATAACGGCCCACGTTGGCATCATCTAATGGTGCATCAACCTCATCCAGCATACAAAATGGCGCAGGCTTCAGACGGAAAATTGAGAATACCAATGCAATGGCGGTTAGTGCTTTTTCACCACCAGATAACAAGTGGATTGTACTGTTCTTTTTACCTGGTGGGCGCGCCATAATCGCCACGCCTGTATCTAACAAATCATCACCGGTTAATTCTAAATAAGCATGGCCGCCGCCAAATACTTTCGGGAATAATTCTTTTAAGCCTGCATTTACTTTATCGAAGGTTTCTTTAAAGCGCGTACGGGTTTCTTTATCAATTTTGCGAATAGCATTTTCTAGGGTTTCAAGTGCTTTTTCTAAATCGGCATTTTGCTTATCTAGATATTCTTTACGCTCAGACTGAGTTTTATATTCATCGATAGCGGCAAGGTTAATCGCACCTAAGCGGGTGATGCGCTGTTGAATTTGTTCAAGTTGCAACTGACAAGCCTCAATGCTTGCGTCCTCTGCAAGCTGCTCTAGTACGTCATCTAGCTCTACTTCATATTCGGCCAACTGCTCTTCAATACCACCACGACGTGTGTGAATAGTTTGATATTGCATTCGGCTTTGTTCAAGTTGCGAGCGAACACCTTGGGCCTTTTGCTCAAGCTGTTGACGATTCTGTTCTACTTCACGAATTTCATTTTCGATAAGTTCTTTTTTACTACGAGATGCTTTCATCAGTTCATCAACGTCTAAACGTTGCTGCATCATCTCTTCGTATTGGGCTTTCAGCTCTTCGACCGGGCTATCACCTTGATCTTGTTGCTCTAATATTTGCTGTTCACGCTCTAATAGTTTTTGCTTATCTTGTTCGTGACGACTAATGGCATCTATTAAAGTCTGACGCTGATGCTGAAGTGTTTGAACTTTCAACTGCTGCTGATGGGCCTGGTCTTTTTGATGACGAGCCTGCTGGCGAATATGATCAAGCTGCTCACGACAAGCATCGCGTTTTTCTAATAACTGTTCACGTTCTTGTGTATAGTGCTCCATATCTTGCAATGCGGTTTGCCATTGCAGACGGGCTTCTTCTAAGTATTCTTGTTCTAACTCTTTAGATTCTTTTTGCTCATTTATTTCGCCAAGCAATTGATTACGACGACCAACCTGTTGCTCAAGTCGCACTTTTTCTGCGTGGATCGTCGACTTATGGTCACTTAACTGCTGAGCCGCAAGGTTAACCTCACGCTGAGCATTATTTCGCTGTTGCTCAAGGGTATTAATACGCAAGGATGAGGATTCTAAATCTGCATCTAATTCTTCCACTAATGCATCTAGATCATCTTCTTTAGCAATCAATTCTTCTAATTCTTGCTTGCGCGCCAACACACCAGACTGATCATCACCAGAGCGTTTAACACGAATCCAGTTTGCACCTAACCAGATACCATCTGGGGTAATAATACTTTGATTACCCTGTAAATTAGTGCGCATTTGTAATGCTGAAGTAAGATCATCCGCACATAACACGTCATTAAGCCAAGGTAATTTCGCGCCGCTTACTTTATTCGCTAGGCTACCTGCTTTAGCGTCATTAGATGACTGAGCCTCAACCAAGGTCATCTGCCCCTGATTAAGCTGCAAAAGACGCTGAGCATATTGATCAATTGAAGGAACCACCACTGCTTGAAGCTGCTCCGCTAATACGGTTTCAACCGCTTGCTCCCAACCGTTCTCAACGGTTAACTCATCCGCTAAACGCTTGTTGTTATGCAGCTGCTGACTTTGCAACCAACGACCAGACTCTCCATCTGTACCTAATGCGGCTTGTTGTAATGCTTCTAATGAAGCTTTACGGCCCATAACCGATTGCAACTGGCTACGAGACTCATTTAATTTTTGTGATAATGTTTGTTGTTGCTCGCGGGCTTCTTCTACTTGTTGCTGATATTGAGCCGCATCTTGTTGTTGCTGCTCAAACTGCAGTTCTTTTTCGCTTAATTGTTCATCAAGCAATGCCAACTGTTCTTCTGCTTCATCGCCAATTTGCAATGACTCAAGCTCACGCTGCAGGCGCTCAATACGCTGCTGAATACGAGTAATATTTTGTTCGAAGTTTTGAATCTGAGTTTTACTCACTTCGGCAATGCGTTGTGGCTCGGCACTTTTTTCGTTAAAGCTGTCCCATGAAAGCTGCCAATTTTGCATGGCCTCTTCTGCTTGCATCAGGGTTTCTTGACTGATTTCTTCTTGTGCCATCATTAATTCATTTTCTGGCTCAAGCTCCATTAATTGTTCATCAAGAGCTTCTAACGCTAGAGCGTCATCTTCTTCTTGTTGGGCAATCAAGGCTTTCGAATCATTGATTTCTTGCAGGTCACTATTTAACTGCAGCGAGCGCTGACTTTGAAATTGAATGCTTTGTTCTAAACGACCAAGATTGCCGCCTAATTCATAGAATTGGGCTTGTACTTTTTCAAAGTCGTCGGTTAAATCCACCAGCAAAATACGCTTTTCTTCAACCTGACTTTCGTCTTGTACTTGTACGGTTAACACTTGTTCAAGTGCCAGCTCTTGCTCAGCAATAACTTGATTGATTTGTGTTAGCTCAGCGTCCATATTGCGCCAGCGCATAGCAAACAACTGGGCACGGGTTTGACGCTCATCTTCTTTATAGTTTTTGTATTTTTCAGCGGCTTCGGCTTGGCGCTGTAAACGGCCAATTTGACGTTCTAACTCTTCACGGATATCACTTAAACGCTCTAAGTTTTCTGCGGTGCGACGAATACGGTTTTCGGTTTCACGACGGCGCTCTTTGTATTTAGAGATGCCCGCCGCCTCTTCAATATAAACACGCAATTCTTCGGGTTTTGACTCAATTAATTTTGAGATCATGCCCTGTTCGATAATGGCATAACTACGTGGACCAAGGCCGGTGCCTAAAAATAGATCGGTCACATCACGACGGCGACACTTGGTGCCATTAAGGTAATAAATAGATTGACCATCACGGGTCACTTTACGTTTTAGGGAGATTTCGCTGTATTGAGCGTATTCGCCCTGAAGTTTGCCTTCACTGTTATCAAATACCAGCTCAATACTGGCTTGGCCCACCGGTTTACGACCGGTTGAGCCATTAAAGATAACGTCTGTCATGGCATCGCCACGCAGGTTTTTGGCACTGGATTCACCCATTACCCAGCGCACAGCGTCGATGGTATTGGACTTACCACAGCCGTTAGGGCCGACGATACAGGTCAAATTGGTTGGAAATGGTATCTTGGTTGGGTCAACAAAGGATTTGAACCCAGCAAGCTTAATGGACTTAAGTCGCACACTGCGCCCCTTTTTATTATTAGTTTTCTAGGGCATCCATCATGATGCTTAGCAAATGATCGCCGTATTCTTTTAGCGCTTTCTCAACTTTTGGCACTTCACGTTTCACCACCCCTTCGAGCAACTGCCCAAAAAAGGTCATGCTGTAACTTAACGCATTATTATCAACGGTTAAAGCCATGTGGTAAGCACGGTGAATAGCCGGCTGTAAATCTTCTAATATGCCCTCTAAATATGGGTTTTCCGCTAGAGGGTACGCCATACGCATCAGGTCAAAACCTGCTTTTACAACCCGCTCGGGTGCTTCTGGGTCAGTGCTATTGGCGATAGCACGCATCTTTTGTAATTGCTCGATTAAAGGGTCTAACTGACCCGGCTTCCACGTGCCAGCAACTTTAGATGCCAGTGCAATCAGTAAGATAATATAGGTTTCATATAGAGCGCGAACATTGGCTCTATTCATCTCGGCAACCATGGCGCCGCGACGCGGGAGAATGTCGATAAGGTGACGGCTTTCTAGAATCAAAAGTGCTTCACGCACAGAACCACGACTTACTTCTAGGTCATTGGCTACTTTGAGCTCTTGAATACGCTCTTTTGACTTTAATTTACCTGTGATGATTTGATCACCAATATGCTGGGCAATTTGCTCAGATAAACTTTCCGGTGCTTTAAAGCTCATGTGGCCCAAAATCCTGTACAAAATACAAACAGAGTTACCCTGACCCGCAGGATCAAAGGGCTTAGTGTACCACATAACACGTAATTGACTACGGCTTAGCAGGCCTGTTTGTGACAGGCTATCCTCTTGTCAATATTCAACAAAAAAGCCTTATATTTGCTCAAAAAACAAACATAAGGCTTAAATTGATCAAACCCAACTTAAAAGTATTAATTAATGCTGACTTTTATGGGCGACGGCTTTTCATGTTTCGCTTTAGGGATGGTAATTTCCAACACTCCATCATTAAAACTGGCCGCGATTTTTTCAGCGTCTGCACTGTCGGGCAATGAAAAGCTGCGCGCAAATGAGCCATACGCTCTTTCAATTCGATGGGCTTTTTTACTGCTTTGCTCATGTTTATTTTCACGCTGACCCGTTAGGGTCAAGACATTTTCATTAACATTAATTTCAATATCTTCTTTTTTCACGCCTGCCAATTCAGCATGCACATGAAACGCATCATCACCTTCACTAACATCAACCACTGGGTGCCAATCTGCTTTTATCATGGCCTGGGTGATGGCTTTACTTTCTTGTGGGCGATAACGATTTAATACTGTTTCCATTTCTGCAAATGGATCCCAAGTTGACACTCTCATGTGAGCCTCCTATTTAAAATTCAATTTGCTCACAACCGATATATGATCAACAAAATCATTTTCAAGCGTTTTAAATAAACATTATTTTATTTAAATGATCACCATCAATTTTTCATACTTTTATTCATGACACTTAATTTTTTTGCATAAATATTGCCTTATGGGCAAACATATAAAATTCAAGATTTCATCTTTATATTTTTTAGCACTCACAAAAAAGCACCATATAACTGCTTATATGGTGCTTTAAATATCAAACTAATAGTCTAATTCTAGCTAGTGCTATGACGATTCTCGATTAACAGATCCACCACAGCAGGATCCGCTAAGGTGGATGTATCACCCAATGTGTCGATTTCATTGGCGGCTATTTTTCTTAAAATACGACGCATGATTTTACCACTGCGTGTTTTAGGTAGACCTGCTGTCAGCTGAATAATATCAGGTGTCGCTATGGCGCCAATTTCTCCACGTACCCAGGTTTTTAATTCAGCTTCTAATTCTGGCGTTGCTTCAATACCCGCTTTTAAAATCACATACGCATAAATACCTTGGCCTTTGATATCATGGGGGTAACCCACAACGGCGGCTTCGGCAGTGTCTTTATGTGCAACTAAAGCGCTTTCAATTTCTGCGGTGCCCATGCGGTGGCCTGAAACATTCAGTACATCATCTACACGACCTGTAATCCAAAAATAACCATCTTCATCACGGCGCACACCATCACCTGAAAAATATTTACCAGGAAAGGTTTTAAAATAGGTTTCAACAAAACGAGCATGATCACCATACACACTGCGCATTTGCCCAGGCCAGCTATCGAGCATCACAAGATTACCCTCACAAGCCCCTTCTAAAATATTGCCTTCACCATCCACAATGGCCGCCGCCACACCTGGCAATGGTTTGGTTGCAGAACCTGGTTTTAAATCCGTGGCACCCGGTAATGGGCTAATTAAAATGCCGCCTGTTTCGGTTTGCCACCATGTATCCACGATTGGGCACTGACTATTGCCGATTGTTTTGAAATACCACTCCCACGCTTCTGGGTTGATGGGCTCTCCCACACTCCCCAACAATTTTAAGCTGCTACGAGTGGTACCTTGCACGGCTTTTTCGCCATGAGCCATCAATGCACGAATGGCTGTGGGGGCGGTGTATAAGGTATTGATTTGATGTTTATCCACCACTTGCGCCATACGACTTACATCAGGGTAATTGGGCACCCCTTCAAACAAAACCGTGGTTGCACCATTGGCTAACGGCCCATAAATCATATAACTGTGGCCTGTGATCCAGCCCACATCAGCGGTACACCAATAGACATCTCCGGCTGTGTAATTAAAGACATGCTCATGGGTATACGCAGCGTAAACTAAGTAACCGCCTGTAGTGTGCAAGACCCCTTTTGGTTTGCCTGTGCTGCCAGATGTATACAGAATAAACATAGGGTCTTCTGCATTCATTGGCTCACATGGGCATTCGTCAGCAACCTGCTTGAGCATTTCACCGTATTCAACATCACGGCCTTCTTGCCAATGAACGTTTATGCCTGTGCGCTTAACCATCAAAACTTTTTCAACGCACTGGGTGCCGGCTTTATTTAAAGCATCATCGACACTGGCTTTGAGCGGAATGGTTTTGCCACCGCGCACGCCTTCATCTGCGGTAATAATCCATTTACTGTTGCAGTCTTCAATGCGACCCGCTAACGCATCCGCACTAAAACCACCAAATACCACCGAATGGATGGCACCAATACGCGTACACGCCAACATGGCAAGACTTGCTTCAACAATCATCGGCATATACAAGGTAACCACATCGCCCTTTTGTACACCCATTTCTTTTAAAATATTGGCAAAGCGAGACACTTGAAGGTGCAACTGCGCATAGGTCAGTTTGGTATCATCCGTTGGTTCATCACCTTCCCAGATAATGGCCACATCATTGGCTTTGGCTGGCAGATGACGGTCAACACAGTTGTGACAGACATTTAAAACACCGTCGTAAAACCATTTGATGTGCAAATCTTCAGCTGCGTAACTCACATCTTTTACTTTGGTGTAAGGGGCAAACCAATCGAGTCGCTTGCCTTGCTCACCCCAAAATGCCTCGCTGTCGGAAATGGCATGGTCATATGCTTGCTGATATTGCTCAGCATTCATCAAGGCTTTATCTGCCCACGACTGACTCACTTTATGAATAGGATACTGGCTCATTGTGATACCTAAAATTATTATTTTTGTTATTTATTAATGGGCTCCATTTAACCGATTCTCTTTCAGACATTCAACCAATAACGCCAGAATACAGCACTAAGGTGTCGCTATTTGCTCCCAATACTGGCTCTTAATACCCTAGTGCCAAAAATAGGGATTGATACACTGTCCGCAATCATAAAAAGGTATCACCATGGACACACTTATTAATCGCCAAGGGCAAGTGAGTTTTGGGGTTTTTCCAACCAGCCCAAAAAACATTAACTACTTAGATTTTGATTTACGCAACAACATGGACAAAGCCATCAACGGCTTTCGAAAAAAGATGCGCTTCAATCAATTTCAGTTCATTGGTTTAACTGGTGATGATTTGATTCTTGGTGTCGCCATTGTGAATTTAAAATGGGTAAGCAACTGCTTTTTATATATTTACCAGCCCAGCACACAAACTTTTACTGAGTATTCTTGGCTCAAACCATTTGCGTTAAATACTCAAACCGATACTCAGCCTAACAATGGTTCATGGTCATTCAAAAGTGGCCATAACCACATATCAATAACGAGCCTCGAGCATTTACGACAATTAAAAATCAGCTGCGGTAACGAACTCAATGTCGATGTATCCATAAATGAAACTCAGTCTCCATTAGATGTATGTTGCCGTGCGGGTTATAACGGCTGGGTGTATACACAAAAAAATACTGCCCTGCCTTTTACAGGCCACATTCAATGGCGCGGGCAAGATATCAATACTCAAGATCTGCTTGCCAGTGTGGATTGGTCTTGTGGGTACATGCGCCGTGAAACATTTTGGCACTGGGCAAGCTTGAGTCATAAAACTCAAAACGGTGACACGGTAGGTTTTAACCTAGCTGCCGGTGTCAATGAAACCAGCTATACCGAAAATGCACTTTGGATAAACTCAGAAATGATTAAACTGGATCGGGCTGAATTTATCTTTGATCGATCCAATCGCATGGCCCCTTGGCAAATCAAAACCAGTGATGGGCACATTGATCTTACGTTTACCCCAGCTGGTGAGCGCAAAGAGAAAATAAACGCAGGTCTAATTGCCTCCAATTTCACCCAAGTATTTGGTCGCTTCAATGGCAGCGTGAAGAATTTACAAGGTGAGACTATATCCATCAGCAATGCCACTGGGTTCTGCGAAGACCATTTCGCCAAGTGGTAACTGCCGATATGTGGGTAGGAATCACCACCCACATATTCCAAATAGCAATATAAAGCCAACCAAACCTCTTTTTAATACACATCTCGCCTATACAATACAAAGCAATCCTTTCATGATTCATTAAGTTGATATATATTAGATAATTCTAATTTAGATAAACCTAAAGTTTATCACTAATATTCTAGCCAGCCTCTTCTACACTTATTAAGGCACAAAACAGGATGAATATATGAAACACGCTCGTTTACTGGCCGGCTGCCTTGCCATTGCAGCTACATTTAGCAACAGCGCTTGGTCTCAGGACATCACAACAACGCAAGCCAACCTACAAAGCTTGCCAAGCTGGTTTACCGTTGAAGCGGAAATTGAAGCGGTGAATCAAGCCACCATTAGTGCTCAAACCAGTGGCCGTGTGCAGTCCATCGAAGTGGACGTAAACGATTATGTGCAAACCGGTGATTTAATCATTCAGTTGCGCAACAAACAGCAAAAAGCAGCCGTTGCTCAAGCAACGGCTGGTTTAAACCAAGCACAAGCCTTAAGTGATGATGCTCAATCACAACTTAAACGAGCCACACCATTGTTTGAACAAGGCTCTGTTTCAAAAGGCCAATTCGATACCATTAAGGCCAATGCCGCGTCTGCCGCTGCGCAAGTCAAAGCTTCGCAAGCGTTATTGGCACAAGCACAAGAGCAATTTTCATATACACAAATTCGAGCCCCCTATGCTGGTATTGTTAAATCGCGCTTGGTAGAAGTGGGCGAAAGTGTTAACCCAGGCACGCCATTAATGACCGGCCTTTCTCTAAATAAATTACGTGCAGTTGCCCATTTACCACAACGCTTTATTGCAAAGGTAAACCCTGAGACACAATTACAGGTTATCCACCAAGATAAAATCCTGCCCTCTACTAAGGTCACCGTATTCCCTTTTGCCGACTCAAATAGTCACAGCTTTAAAATACGCGCGGATATTGATGCCCAAGATGCAGGGCTATTTCCTGGTATGTGGGTGAAGCTGAACATACCAAGCGACGAGCAAACATCTATTCACATTCCAGAGTCAGCAATCGTTTATAAAGGTGAAGCAAGTTATGTTTACATTAAAAATCAACATCAATTTTCACTTAGACAAGTTCGTTTAGGTGCAAAACAATTGGCACATAACAAACAAAATAAACCCGCCACCATAGAAGTATTAGCGGGCATCCAAGACGGTGATGAAATTGCCACCAACCCTGCTCAAGTTTTAGCTGCGCAGGAGATTTAACATGACCCAAGCGCAACAAAATAATGATCAGCCACTTGGCATTAGTGGACGTTTAGCCAAAACGTTTCAAAACAATGCCATTACGCCTTTGCTTGCGATATTTGGATTGCTACTTGGCTTTTTTGCCATCATGGTGACACCAAAAGAAGAAGAGCCACAAATTGATGTGACTTTTGCCAATGTTTACATCGCTTTTCCAGGTGCATCCGCCAAAGAAGTGGAAAGCTTAATCAGCACCCCAGCTGAACAAGTTCTTAGCGAAATAAATGGCGTTGATGATATTTACAGTGTTTCACGCCCGGGCATGGCGATATTAACCGTGGCTTTTGAGGTGGGATTAAAACGCGAAACCGCCATCTTGAATTTGTACAATCAGGTTTACAGTCATCAAGACTGGCTACCAACAAATCTTGGGGCCTCTCAGCCCATTATTAAACCTCAAGGCATTGATGATGTGCCGATTATGTCATTAACGCTAACAAGTCATGATCCCTCGACATCAACCCAACAACTGACTGAGCTTGCCCATGCATTAGAAGTTGAATTAAAACGCATCGACGGTACCCGTGACATATACACCATTGGCGCTCAAAACGATGTGGTTAATGTTCGCCTTGACCCTATTCGCTTAAGCGCTTATTCCATTACCATTGACGACGTAGCAAATACATTATTAAACGCAAACGCCAGTGCACCTAATCGCAATGTATACAAACAGCAAGCTTATATCCAAGTGCAAGCGGGTAACTTTTTATCAAGCGCCAGTGAAATCAAACAACTGGTCATTGGTCTTGCCAAAAATGGCAGCCCGGTTTATTTGTCTGATGTGGCTGACATTATTCACAGTGCTGACATTCCCGAATCCCAAGTATTACACTTTGAACAAGGTAACCGTGCTAATCAATCTGCGGTTACCATCGCGATCGCAAAACAACCGGGAAAAAATGCATTTGATATCACCAGTGACATTGAAAAAAGACTGGCGCAGCTTTCAAATATTGTCATACCAGATAATATTCAAGTCAGCGTGACTCGCAATTACGGTGACACCGCTAAAGATAAAAGTGACAAATTAATTGCCAAGTTACTGTTCGCAACTGCGGCTGTGGTGGTTTTAGTATTAGCCACCATGAGCTGGCGAGAAGCCATCATCGTCGGTGGTGCCATTTTTATCACCCTTGCTATTACCTTATTTGCTAGCTGGGCATGGGGCTTTACCCTTAATCGCATTTCACTATTCGCACTGATATTCAGCATCGGTATTTTAGTGGATGACGCCATCGTAGTGGTTGAAAATATTCATCGACATTTGCATATGGGCGGTAAAAAAATACTCGAGGTCATTCCCACAGCGGTAGACGAAGTTGGTGGCCCTACTATCTTGGCAACCTTCACCGTAATTGCCGCATTAATGCCGATGGCGTTTGTAAGCGGATTAATGGGGCCTTACATGAGCCCTATTCCTATTAATGCAAGCACCGGCATGCTTATTTCATTGGCTATCGCTTTTATTGTCACCCCTTGGTTATCGTTTAAATTATTAGCAAACCAACTGGCAAACAATGAACAATCGCATATTCATAACAAAGAAAAAGCAGAAGATAATAAAACCTATCAGTTATTTAATAAAATTATGCGCCCTTTAATTGAAGGTGAAAAGGCAGCAAAAAACCGTTTGAAAATGCTGGCTCTGGTCATTGGTTTAATTCTTTTATCGGTGTCGTTACCGGTTATGAAAATCGTGGCATTAAAAATGTTGCCTTTTGATAACAAATCCGAATTCCAAGTCATTGTAGATATGCCAGAAGGCACTCCAATGGAAGAAACACTGGTTGCACTCGAAGCACTAGGTGAAGAATTAAAAGCCAGTCAATACGTGAAGGATTTTCAATTATATGCAGGCACCAACGCCCCTATCAATTTTAATGGTTTAATTCGCCAATATTACTTACGTAATGAGCCACATATGGGCGACATACAGGTTAACCTAGTGGGCAAAGACCAGCGCGATTTACAAAGCCATGATATTGCCATGGCACTGCGTCCAAAACTTCAAGTCATCGGCAAGCAATATAATGCCAATGTGAAAATTGCCGAAGTACCGCCGGGCCCGCCTGTTATGGCACCCATTGTGGCTGAGGTTTATGGTGTGAATTACGAAGAGCAAATAAAAACTGCAAAAAGCTTACGTGCTTTATTTGAAAACACAGCAGACATTATTGACATTGATGACAGCATTGAAGCGGCACAACAAAAAACTGTAATTGAGATTGATCGCCAAAAAGCGGCTCAGCTTGGCGTCCCTTATGCCCGTATTGTATCAGCATTGGATACGGCGATTAGTGGCAAAGATGTGAGCTTTTTACATTCACCACAAAGCAAATACGCAACCCCCATTCGCTTAGAATACAATGAAGCCGACAAAGCAAACTGGCAAATATTATTAAATACCAAAGTCAGAAGCATCACCGGCCAAATGGTATCGATCGCCGATATGGTGACACTTAACCATGGCACCATTGATCATACTATTTACCATAAAAACTTATTGCCTGTGGTATTTGTCAACGCTGATATGGCCGGCAAATTAGACAGCCCACTTTATGGCTTATTTGATATGTCATTTAAAATGAATGATGCAAAAACAAGTGGGGATGGCTTTGGCCCTGAGCAATACTTTATCAATCAACCACAAGTGACCAACCAACCATCCATTAAATGGGATGGTGAATGGCAAATCACCTATGAAACCTTTCGCGATATGGGCATTGCGTATGGCGTGGGCATGATTTTGATCTATTTATTGGTGGTCGCTCAATTTAAAAGTTATTTAGTGCCACTGATCATCATGGCTCCTATTCCACTAACCATCATTGGTGTGATGCCGGGCCATGCATTATTTGGCGCACAGTTCACCGCCACCAGTATGATTGGCATGATTGCCTTAGCGGGCATCATTGTGAGGAACTCCATACTACTGGTGGATTTTATTAACCAAGAATTAGAAAAAGACACAGATTTAGTTGAAGCGGCTATAAACAGCGCTGCCGTGCGCACAAAACCCATTTTATTAACCGGTGTGGCCGCCATGACGGGGGCATTTTTTATTCTTGATGATCCGATTTTTAATGGCTTAGCCATTAGTTTAATTTTTGGCATTTTAATCAGCACACTGTTTACGCTGATATTAATTCCTATGTTGTATTTTGTTTATAAGAAACGGAATGCTTAATTGGGAACAGTAGACGGTAGACGGTAGACGGTAGACGGGGCATCGTAGGATGGGTTAGCGCGAAGCGTAACCCATCATTTAATTTAAACCTTACCTGATGGGTTACGATTTTTACTTCGTTCAAATCTAACCCATCCTACGCCCTATCAGTGATTCAAAATCGTACGAACCCGCCCTGTGCGTTCAAGCCAATCATGACCACGCGGGCATGTTAGTCCTGCTTCACTTTCTTTGAGTAAGAGATTCACATTAATCTCTTTTGTCTTTAGGTGTATTGAGTCGTATCCTTAGCCCAATTTTATATTTGTAAGAGTATTCAATGTGTCTGGTTATTGGTTTGTAAGTGTTCTAAGTTGCTTGTTCTTAGTAGAAGCATTTGCTCAAGAAACGGCCCCTTTACCTGAAGCGAATCAATTACCTGAACTTGCTCGTACTTTGAGTGCCTCCTCTTCACGGGATAACTTTTTTTATTTTAATCAACCCTATGGCAGCGAGTCACAATTTGGCCCACTTAATGTGTGGGTAAATGTGGGTTTGGTGGTACCAGGGCGATTGGGCACACAACCTCAATTAGATGAGATTAATTACGCTAAAGGCTGGCAACAGCTTAAAAGTAGTTTAAAAAATCAAAGGGATGTATTAGATGAATCTGGCGGTACCAACGAATCATTAAAAAAAGAGTTCATTCCTTTTGCTCACCCATCTGGTGCGTGGCTTCCTAATTATTTTTTGCACCTTTTAGGTGAGGGCATGCTATCGCGAAAGTTAGAAGAGTATTATTTATCACAAGAAGGTAACAGCCCACTACAAGCCAAGATCAAAGCCATCATTACGTTGGCCGCCGCTCAAGCGACCAATGAAGTAGTGGAATACGAACTGCCTTGGGAACAAAGATTAGACCCTCTGGCTGATTTTTATTTTAACTTAGCCGGCATCATTGCCTTTTCGTTTGATGAAGTCGCTCAACTGTTTAGTAACGATTACCTTGATTATTACTACTGGCCAGGCCAACCCATTATTGACTTACAAGACGGGGCTTTGTTTAACCAAGGGGAGCAATATTACTTTAGGAGTAAACTGGGGTTTGATACCCAAACCAGTTTAGCCATCATCAGTGGCATGCCTGCAACGGGTTTAGGCATATCTTATCCTGTTACTATGGACGATCAGCTGAGTGTTTTATTCGCAACCGATGTTGCGGTGAGTCATCCTCACGAAACAGTGGATTCATTAGAACGAGGCACAGATTTTACAGCCAGCGAAATTGCCAAACTTTATAATCAATCCCTAAATATCTATTGGGACAAAAAGGGCTCATTGATGGGCAGTGTTGCCCTCAGCTACCACCCGTTTTATCAGGTGAGTATGAACCTTTACCCTCAAACCTACCCAGGCCTAAGTGTGGCTGGTATTGCTTTGGCTGATCTTGGTATTGGAGGCTATTTAATCGCATCACAAGGCGGGGCCAACAGTATTGGCCTAACATTGAGCCTCTCCCCTGTCATGTTTGGCATTCGCCGCTAACTCTCAATGGCAGCTTAATCGTTTTGCCACACCAGAAGTTGATTGGTCATAACTTCAAAATATATAAGAAATACTAAGATTTGCCCTACCTTATTCGAACCCTTGTCTATACTAAAAATGGAGATAAAGGGGGAATTATGTGGTTATCAGTGGAAAAATGGATCGCCCGCTATCATGCCTATCAGGCAAGATCACACTATAAACGCCAACGTTATGCGTTGTGCCTACACTGCTTGCACACGCTCATGAATTGGGATCGACAGTTTTTAAATAATCCAATGTATGCCGGCTACATGGCCATTTGCCATTACCAACTTAAACATTGGGACAACATCACAGAAGAAGTGGAAACCGCTTTATTTTTATTACGCCGACATATTGATGATAACAAAGACGCATTAATTCTTTGGCAAGATTTAAAGAGTCATCTGGCTGATTTACGTTATGTTCAACCCAATAACTTGGGTTTAAAAAAAGCAGGCGCTCTTCACTAACGCACAACGGTAAAACACACATCAATTGTGCTTTACCGTTATTGTTTAGCCTTTTAAAACTGGCCAACGCTCATTTATTTGGCCGTTTTCATACACCAGGATATCACCAAACTCTAACAATACCGCTTCTGATTGCGTGGGCCTTAGAAAAATATAATCGTCCTGTTTGAGCTCAATACTCTCAGAACCGTTATACATTTCTTGATTACTTGAACGCCCATAAACTGGATTTAGCGTCAGGCCCTTTGGTGATACTGGCTGTGCTTTCCAATAGCCACCGTATGCAAAAAACGTTTTCTCCCAATTTTGATTCCACATGGCCATCACTTTACCTAACCCAGACACACCAGGAATTTGGGTTTCATCCAACACTTTTAACACAGGGCTTGCGATGAAAGCTGCTGGCTCATGATCCATGAGCGTTGGCAAATCAAAGTCGGTCGGTTTAACCAAACAAGAGCCTGCGCTTAGTTCATTCATGGGCCAGTCTGCTGGATTACCTTGGTTATAAAATTGATACGTTGGGCTACCCGCTGCATTCAAGGTTAAACCTTGCACACTGCGCTTTAAATACAACTCAGCCAGATCAAGATAATGTTGATAAACCGCCATCGCTTCATCACGGTGTTTAATGGGATCACCAGGCACTTTACCAATGTGCGGCTCATACCCCATAAAACCAGACAAGATTAAATATGGGCTATTTTCGATTAGCTCAAGCATGGCTATTAATTCATTATCACTGGATATACCACCACGATGCAGACCCACGTCCAGTTCAATATTAATATTCAGCGGGGTTGAATGGGCCGTGGCAAAACGTTCATATTGCTTTAATCGCTGTGTGGAATCCAATAACCATTGCAATTGTTGTTGAGGATTAAACCCTGTTTTTGTCGCTGTATGATTTTTATAAAACGCCCTAACCGCGGAGATAGGCATGGGTTTACCCATTAAAATATCAGCCTGTTGAATTTCTTGTGTGATAGCCGACAAAAAGGGTTGATGAAACACCATCAACTTATTGGTATTGGCTTGAGCCATAACCCATTTAAGCATCTCAATAGAGGGTAACGACTTAGCCACAATACGATAGTCAAAACGATCTTTTAAATGCCCACTTAGGGTGTGTATGTTGCGAGCCATAATCGATTTATCAATCACCAATGACGGTATTGAAATGTCATTCATGTGCAACATATCACTTAAGGATTGAAAAAACGCATTATGATTTTTTTCACCCAAATCACTAGGGCGTGCCCATGCTATCCCGCCTACAGCAGCAGACGCTAAACCCACTTTTAATAACGCTCGTCGTGATAAACCGTTACGCAGCAATTGGCTCATAACTCACCTTTTTATAAATATTATTCTAGGTATTAAACACAGAGGATAAATATGTATTTAAAAATTTACCCTTGGGATCAAGCTCACGTCTTATTTCGTTAAATCGCTGCCAATGCTCATAGTGTTGAGAAAATTGCTCAGCCTTCATGGTGTTAAGCTTGCCCCAATGGGGACGCCCTTGATACTTTTGCATGATCGGTTCGATGGCGGCAAACATGGCCTGATGGCTTTCTTTATAATACCTGTGAACAGCAATTGAGCAGGTCTCACGCTTATAAAATGGGCTCAACCAAATATCATCACTTTTGATATAACGCACTTCAAACGGAAAAAATACTTCAGGAAACTGCGTTTCTACTACCTGACGAATCTCTTTAAATGCAGGAATCATATTTTCACGGGGTAAGTGATATTCCATCTCATTGAAACGAACATTGCGCTCGCTGGCATAATTTTGCCAACTGTTTGCCACGTTCACTTCTTTTGGCAACGTTTTCATATAGGTGCCTAATACCAGCTCACGCAGCTTAGGGCTCCAACTTAAAATATCCCGTGCCGTTTTTAAATCTTCAGCCCCGTCGTTTTGATCAAGCTTGTCTATCACTGTAATCTCATCGTCGGTAATATTTTGAATGTCAATAAACCCCATTCCAGTAAAAGGAATAAAATAAAATTCAAAATTACGATTATTATCAGCCAGTGTTTCAGCGTTGTCTAAAATCTCCTCAATAGGCAGCCATGTGGTCTCACGTTTTAATTTATAGCTCGCCTGATTTTGTAACGTAACCTGAGAAACAATGCCTAACGCCCCTAAATTGACCTGAGCCGCTTTAAATACATCAGTATTTTGTTTGGCATTACATTCTAGTAAGTCACCATTGGCCAGCACCAGTTGCAGCCCAACTACGTGGTCTGACATACAGGTTAATTGCGCGCCAGTCCCATGAGTGGCCGTAGCAATGGCTCCTGCAAGACTTTGCTCATCAATATCGGGCATATTCACCAGCGCCTGCCCTTGATTTGCCAAAGGCTCACCAATATCCCCTAAACGCGTACCCGCCCAAACTCGAGCCTGCTGACGAGTCTGATCAACACTGATCAGACCCGCCAAACGGCTCAAGGATACAATAGTGTCATCAGTGGGCACCAAAGGCATAAATGAATGGCCAGAGCCTACTGGGCGAATGACTCCATTGGCTTGTTTTAACAAGCTTTGTAGCTGTGCTAAATCCGCAGGGGCACTGCGTGTATTTGGATAACAAACTTGTGAGCCTGACCAATTTCGCCAAGGTAACGGCTGTGTATTCGCTGATAATGCACAGGGTGGCATAGCCATAACAGCGGCAGCGCCCATTAGCTGCTGTAAAAAATTTCGACGTGTTTGCATAATTATTATTGTTTTAAGTACTAATTAGGTTGTTGAGCCATGAAATCAATCAAGGCACTAAATTGCTCAGCATTACAATCCATACACAGACCAAATGGCGGCATACCACCAAAGCCGTTAATGACATTATTAAGTAAGACATCGTTACCTTTTTCTAGGCGAACTTGCCATGCAGAAACATCCCCTGTCAGTGGTGCTTTTGTACTTTCAAGAGTGTGGCAATTGCGGCAACTGCGTTGATAAATTGCATTTAGATTTTCATCTTTAGGTTGTAACGTCTGAGCGGTTGCTAAAATTTGCTCATCACTTGGCCCTGCGGAACAGGCCGTTAAAAAAACAATGAACAATAAATTGGTTATTAGCTTAACCATGAGGCACCTTTATTTTTATATTCTTTACTTAAGGGTGCGGTGTTTACTGCAGAAGGTCAATTGTCAATTTGGCCAACTTAAACATTATTTGAGAATTATTCTAAATGCTTAGGAATTATAATTTGTACGCTAAATCCCTGACCTTTTACAGGAAAAAACAAGCGGCCTTTTAATGCTTGGCATACTAGGTTGTAAATCATATACAAACCCAAACCGATATGGCCATCGGGCCCTGTTTTACTGGTAAAAAAAGGCTTACATAGGTTTTTAACCCATTGGGGTTTTATGCCTTGGCCATTATCTGTAAAACCAATTGAAATCTTGTCTTTATCATAGGTTTTAACCCGTATGTTAATTATAGGAGTTTGGCCTTCATCCGCATGACTATGCAATAGCGCATTATCGATTAGCTGTGCAAGTATTGAGGTTAAAGCAGTTTTATAGGTGTAAATTTTAATGTCCGCTTCACAATCAATATTGACCCGCCAGCCAGCCATACGCCAACGCTGAGCATTTATCACATTTTCTATGACATCCAGTACGTTAATATGGCTTGTTTTTAACCCTAACTGCCAAGAAGACACCTCTCTAAAGCGCTTAACTACCTTGGTCATTCTTTTTTGATTACTGCCAATCAAACTAAGGGACTGATCTAAGGTAGAGAGGAATTTTTCATGCTCATCATTTAGCACATTATGTTCACTGGCTCTAACTTCAGATAGCTTTTCTTTTAATAGTGCAGTGGACACCACGTTACTTCCTAAAGGCATACTAATCTCTTTAGCGATACCCAAAGAAAATTGCTCCATAATGGTCAAACGCTCTTTATCTAGCTCTTCTCTTAGTTTTTCAGATGATTTACGTTCTGTAATATCTTGTACAGTGCCTTCAAATCCTATTTCTTTGGAAGTTTTAAAGTAACGTAAATTAATACTCACCCAACGCTGCTCACCTGTTTCTGTTTTAATCAACAGTTCATTATTGGTACTGCTGCCTTCTTCACGTGCCGCACGAACCATATTTTGAAAATTGACAAAACTTGAACTCAGATAATCTCGGATATCATGCACCTTGTTTAACATATCTTGCCGGTGTTCAAACCCAAAAATGTCAGCACACGCTTTATTTACACTTACTAATTGATAAAACTGATTAGATTGAAAATTACCTATGGGGGAGTTTTCATATAAACTCTGATATTGCTGCAATACTCTTACGTGCTCATCTTTACTTTTTATCAGTGCTTTTTCTGTTTCGATTCGCTTCTGTGTTGAAGATGAAATTCGATCAGCCAATGAAAAAGCCAAAAACAACACTTCTAATATTGAGCCTATTACATAACCATAAACACTCAACCAATTGGTTTCTCCAATCCCAAGCCCTCGGAAATTAAGCAGTAGGATGCCAACTAAAAACAAAGCCCAAGCACAGGTAAAGTAACGTGCAGCCGTGTAGCCTTTTCGCCACAAATACGCGCCAGAAAGTAAGCCAGAAAAAATCGACACAATTCCCGTGACAATAATAATGGGAGTAGCGGTACTGTATTCAAGATAAAACAAACTGAGTAGGTTAAATACAACCAGACCACGCAATACAACAAAGTATCGATGCAACTTAGGGCTATTACTTGATAGCCGCAAAAAAGTAGACATGAACGTTAATACCGCAAACTGATATAAAGAATATGCAACTGGAAAACTATAATGGTTGATCTCAGGGGTGTTTGGCCACAACCAAGCAAACCCTCGACCATCAAATGAGAGCTGCAGTAATAAAAATGCTGAAACGGTTAAGACATAATGTAAATATCCTTTTTCCCTTATCACCAAAAATATAAATAAGTGATAAAGCGCCATGATTATCAAAACACCGTAATACGCACCATACACACTTTGCTCTAAAGCGAGGTGCTCTGCATATTCAATTTCAGCCCACCATTTGACGGGCAACATCATGGTGCCCTGAGTTTCTATGCGCGCCAACATACGAAATTGTGTGGGTTTATCATTGGACACTCCCAACACAAAATCAGGCACCTTCACTAGACGTTCACCAAAATGACGAGCATCACCACTGTGCATACTCACAATAAGTTCATCGCCACGATAGAGGTATATATCAAGGTAATCTAACAACGGGTAAGGCACCTGAATAACCCAGTCCCCAGAACGATACGCCTGAATATTTTGCAATACCCATAATGTGGAATTGGAATAACCAAAATTAAGCTCACCCTCAGTAGGCAGCCAAGCGGCTTCTTCCAGCACCTCTTGTACCGTATGAGGCTGATCATCAGGCTCAAGCCAGTAATACAGCCCAGATGTGGTCAAGCCCGGAATACTCTGCTCTACCCCATGGGCAGGCATAAGCAAAAGTACAGACAAAAGAATTAAAAGATATTTCAACGTAGACCATCCAACCGAACTCTTTTATAAGCTTAGCAGCATTGAAAAAGTCTTCACTGGCATATATCTTAAATAGACAACAGTGGCCATATCTGACCCTCATCATGAACGAGCTATTATTAGCTGATAGCTAATCAATAGATCTCAAGATGAGAAAGGGGAGCGAAACAGATGAATGCCCTGTCAACACCCGTATCTTAATACGGTGACTGACTTGCTCTGCCTTATCTGATTGCATATTCAACCAGATAAAGCTTTAAGTCAGATAAATTAGGCAGCAAATATTCAGCATATGCCTGAACCGACCTCAGGTCACATTAAGCCTAATCAGACAACCCCGCTCCCCTCCTCTTTTCTGCAATATTGATAATATTTGCTAGGCTTTAGATAGGTTCATATTTGCCTAGGAATAGCATGGCCAAGCGCTCTCCCATTGTTACAAGTCGATTTAAATCAAAATACGACAAGCTAAATAGCAACACTAAAGCATTCATTAAGTTTATTGCCGTTGTGCTTGTGTTAATTGGCTTGGGTTTGGTGTACCACACCAATACAGACCAAAGCATGCCCAATGCTCAGCGTTTTTTTGAGCAGCGCAAAAATGTTGAGGAATATCATGCTTATAAAGAAGAGGAAGAATCTGCGAAAAAACGCGCAGAAAAGAATATATTTTTACAAAACTAATATAGAACCCACAAAGCTTAGGCTTGCTTTGTGGGTGGGGATTAATGAAAGTATTAGCTCTTTTGTCGCATCAACCCTTCTTGCGCCACACTCATCATCAACTGCCCATCTTGATGATAAACATGGCCAATATTCAAACCTCGTCCACCCGATGCCGCTGGGCTTTGCATACTGTAGAGCATCCAATCGGTAATGCGCGGCTGATGATGAAACCAAATGGCATGATCTAAACTCGCCACCTGCATCCCTTTAGTTGCAAATGAAACACCGTGAGGCTGCAGTGCTGTGCCCACAAGGTGAAAATCGGAGCTATACGCGAGTAAAGAATAATGCAGCGCTAGGTCCTGCTGACTCCAATCATTAATGGGCTTAAACCAGACATCTTTATGGGGCTCACGCTTGTCTGGCATAAAGATATTGATTGGATTAATCGGGCGGCTTTCTACAGGTTTATCTGAGGTGTACTTATCTCTGACCTTTTCAGGGATCATTTCAGCAAATTTACGAGTGATCTCCAATTGCGACATGATACCCTCTGGGCCTTTCACATCTGGCATTGGCATCTGGTGTTCAAACCCTGTTTCTGGCAGTTGAAAACTGGTGTTTTGAGTTAAGATAATTTTGCCATCTTGTATGGCATCCACCCGCAGTGCAGAGAAACTTCGGCCTTTACGCAGCACTTCTACCTTATAATCCACATGTCCATTCACATGACCTGGCAGCAAAAAATACGCATGCATTGAATGGGGGACAAACCCTTCAGGGGCCGCTTGAATCGCCGCATTTAAAGATTGACCCAAGATTTGGCCACCAAATAAATTACGGAAACCAAGGTCTTCACACTCACCCCGATATAAATAGGTTTGCGGCCCTTCATGAAGGAATTTCACACTTAATAAGTCAATTAACTGCTGGGTTACCGCATGCATTTATTTATCCTTTTTGTATACCGATAAGGCTAGTTTAGATCAAACACTCTAGCTTCAGCATATTCAAACACACGTTTGAACGCAAAGTTATCCGCAAAAACACACTGTCACATTAAACGCCCCATTGGTGAGACTGATCCTTTGCCCTATAATGCGCCCCTTAATTGATATCCAAGGTAGTGGTTGCATGCATCAAGTGGCACCAGAGCAGTATTCGAGCTTATTGGCCGAGAAACAAGAACGTATCGAAGACCAATTTGCCCAGTTTAATATTGGTGACATTGACGTTTACGTGAGTGAACCGATCCATTTTCGCCAGCGTGCAGAGTTTCGTATTTGGCATGAAGGCGATAGCTGCTTTCACGCTATGTTTGAGCCTGGCACCAAAACCGATCCCATAAAAATTGAGCACTTTCCAACCGCCAGTCTTGAGATCTGCCAGTTAATGCCAAAGCTCATTGAAGCCATTAACGCTCAGCCCATTTTGAAACATAAGTTATTTCAAATTGAGTACCTCAACACCCTATCCGGTGAAATGCTGGTCACTCTGATTTACCACAAACAGCTAAATGATGAGTGGATAGCCGCCGCCACAAGCGTAAAAGAAGCGCTTGGTATTCATCTGATTGGCCGCGCTCGCAAAATGCGTCTTCTGCTTGATCAAGAATACGTCATGGAAACCCTAAACGTTGATGGAAAAGCCTTACAGTATCAACAAATTGAAGCCAGCTTCACCCAGCCCAATGCTCGGGTGAATGAAAAAATGCTAAGTTGGGCACGCAGTTGCGCCACGGCAGGTGACGCTGACTTATTAGAACTTTACTGTGGCAATGGTAACTTTTCACTGGCCCTTGCAGACCAATACCGCCGTGTTTTTGCCACTGAAATAAGCAAAACATCTGTTAATGCCGCCAACTTTGCAAAAGACGCTAACGGCATAGAAAATGTGACCTTTGCTCGAGTCAGTGCTGAAGAGTTTACCGACCATATGAACGGTGTTACTACGCGTAAACGCCTAACCGGCTTAGGACTTGAAGATGCGGATTTTCAAACCGTATTAGTGGACCCGCCTCGTGCAGGCCTAGATCAAGCAAGCTGCGAAATGATTAGCCGCTACCCAAATATCATTTACATTAGCTGCAACCCAGATACGTTAGAGTTAAACCTTCAGCAGTTAAGTGCCACCCACGAGGTTAAACGCTTTGCGATGTTTGACCAGTTCCCTTATACCCATCACATTGAATGTGGTGCGTACTTACAGGCAAAATAAGTTCAGGCAAAATAAGAACCCACCCCTTAAACGTCTGTTTCAGGGGTTACCTTATGCTTACATTCGATTACAGAATGACAACTGAGCAAAACCTCATAATTTTGCATAATGGCTTAAATCTAGTACAGAAGTACACATTATGCCTTCACCTGAACATTACCCATTTTTCACATTAGTTAACAACCAATGTGAAGCCGAGTCCGCCTTAGCAGCAATTGAATGCTTTGGTAACCACTCAGAAAAACGACACTTAAAGCCTAAAGCCCATGCACTAAAAGTTGAGTTTTTATGTAAAAAAGAAGGGCTCTGCTTTGCTCAAAAAGTAAATACATTACTAGCAGAGTATATTGCTAACGTGGGTGAACTAAGTGATCAATTGACCATTGCACTTGGTAAAAGCCTGCACTACCACTTACGATAAAACGGTAGAATCCAAATTGGATTCTACCGCTATAACAGTTAAAGCATTAAGCCACTTTGCTACTAGGTACGTCTGGCTTGGCATGACGTTCATGTAAGAAGCGCAACACATCAGCTCGATACTTGTTATACATTGGATCATCTGCAAGCTCTAAACGATGACGCGGTCTTGGTAGATCTATATTTAGTATTTCACCAACCGTTGCCGCAGGGCCATTACTCATCATCACAATACGATCACTTAACAATACAGCCTCATCCACATCATGGGTGATCATCACTACCGTATTTTTTAAATCTCGTTGAATTTCCATCAACGAGTCTTGTAAATGTGAACGCGTTAAAGCATCCAATGCGCCAAAGGGCTCATCCATTAATAATACGGTTGGCTCCATTGCCAATGCACGAGCAATACCTACACGTTGTTTCATACCACCGGAAATTTCATCTGGTTTTTTATGCAAAGCATGACTCATGTGAACAAGCTCAAGATTGTACTCAATCCATTCTTTCATTTCGGCTTTGGTTTTTTTGCCTTTAAAAATTTGTTTAACCGCAAGTTCAACATTTTCATAGGCGGTTAACCATGGGAATAACGAATGGTTCTGAAACACTACCGCTCGCTCTGGGCCAGGTTCGCTCACTTCTTTACCATCTAAAACGATACCGCCTCTAGTGGCTTGATATAAACCAGCGATGATATTTAAAACTGTGGATTTACCACATCCAGAGTGACCAATCAAAGAAACGAATTCACCTTTTTTGATTTTTAAACTGACATTTTCAAGGGCAGTAAATTTACCACTTGGTGTATCAAATTCCATTGTCACATGATCAATATTCAAATGTGCACTCATAACAACCTCTCATTACATTCGGATAACTATCTATATTCATTAGCAGTGATTAACGATTAACTGCTGTTTTATCCCAACTAAAATATTTTTGTAGCTGCAACATAAACCAATCTAACAAGAAGCCAATAAAGCCAATGGTTAATACCGCCACCATAATACGACCTAGAGAATTTGAGCTACCGTTTTGGAATTCATCCCAAACAAATTTTCCTAGACCTGGGTTTTGTGCAAGCATTTCTGCGGCGATCAATACCATCCAGCCCACACCTAGTGACAAACGCATGCCAGTAAAAATCATAGGAATGGCAGATGGTAATACCACTTTAATGATTTTTGACCACCAGCTTAAACGTAATACTTTAGCTACATTTAACAAATCAGAACTGATTGACGATACACCCACTGCTGTATTGATTAATGTTGGCCACATGCAACACAACATAACGGTAATAGCAGAGGTGACAAATGATTTTTCAAACATAGGGTCATCACTCACATACACAGCTGACACCACCATGGTCACAATTGGCAACCATGCTAATGGCGATACCGGCTTAAATATTTGAATTATTGGATTCATTGCATTATTCAAAGTCTGACTTAAGCCGGTTAAAATCCCTAACGGCACCGCAATAAGTGTCGCTAAAATAAATCCGGTAAACACAGTGTATAAACTGGTTAAAATCTGTTGTGGGTAAGTCGTACGCCCACGATAATCACGCCACTTAACCTCAGCATCGGGATTAGCCGCTAATTTTTTAGCATTACGCTTTTCTTGACGCTCATAAAATTTGGCTTCTTTTTCTGATTCGACTCGATACTCCTGCCACAAACCTTTTGCTTGCTCAAGTACTTGAGAAGGCCCTGGTACTTGACCCAATGAGGTGACAACGCTTTTGGCCGCGCTATCCCATAATCCTAAGAACAGAATAAACGCTAAAATTGGTACACCGATAGAACGCAATAATACATTGACCTGCTCTCGGCGATTTTCTCCTTTGATGATTCGAACCCAGGGTGCAAAGATCCTAAAGTCTTCCATTTTCGAAACAACATTCATCATATTTTCCCCTTACTCAATAATGCGGCTGCGCTTAGCGCAGCCGCTTAATACCTTAAACCTTGTCTTTACCTTTTAGACCAATGTTGAATTTCTTAAGGTACTCATTTGGTTTTTTACCGTCATACGGTACTTGATCGATGAAGTCTTTTTGTACTGGTTTGAAACCGTCTTCAGTATCAAAGTTAGGGAACTCAGAAGCATTCATCTTACCTTCTGCAATTAACTCTTTAGCGGCGGTTGCGTAAATATCAGGACGATATACTTTTTTAGCAATATCCATGTACCAGCTATCAGGCTTGTATTCAGATACTTGGCCCCAGCGACGCATTTGCGTTAGATACCAAATAGCATCTGAGTAGTACGGGTAAGTTGCGTTGTGACGGAAGAACACATTGAAATCAGGGATTTCACGTTTATCACCTTTCTCGTATTCAAATGTACCTGTCATGGAGTTTGCAATCACATCGTAATCTGCACCTACATAATTAGATTGCGATAAAATTTTCACAGCCTCTGGGCGGTTACCATTATTTTTATCATCTAACCATTTAGCAGCACGAATCATTGCCTTCACAACTGAAATATGTGTTTCTGGGTATTTATCCGCCCAAGCTTTTGATACACCAAATACTTTTTCTGGATTGTTTTTCCAAATTTCATAATCGGTGATAACCGGTACACCAATGCCTTTAAATACAGCTTGCTGATTCCATGGCTCACCTACACAGTAACCATCAATTGTTCCAGCTTCCATTGTCGAAGGCATTTGTGGTGGCGGTGTCACTGACAACAAAGCATCCGCTTTAAGCGTACCGGTAGTGTCACCTTTTTCAGGAGCGTAAAAACCTGGGCTAATATCACCAGCGGCTAACCAGTAACGTAATTCATAGTTGTGAGTGGATACTGGGAAAACCATACCCATTTTAAAAGGCTTACCTTCGTCTTTGTATTTTTCAATAACGGGTTTTAAGTAATCCGCTTTAATTGGATGAACTGGCTTACCACCTTCATGGGGAATGTGTTTTTTCATTTCATCCCATACATTATTTGAAACGGTAATGCCGTTACCATTTAAGTCCATAGAAAATGCAGTAATGATATGAGCCTGTGTACCAAAACCTATCGTGGCACCCAGTGGCTGACCTGCCAGCATGTGTGCACCATCTAACTCACCAGTGATCACACGGTCTAACAGTACTTTCCAGTTTGCTTGAGCTTCTAGTTCAACAAACAATCCTTCATCTTCAAAAAAACCTTTTTCTGCCGCGATGGCAAGCGGTGCCATGTCGGTTAATTTAATAAAACCAAATTTCAATTCTTCTTTTTCAGGATCACCTGCAAATGCAGACGAACTTAATACAGTGGCTGCAAGCCCCGCTCCTAGTGCCACACTTTTTACTGTGCGTTTGATTGCTTGAGATAACGTCATTGTTTTTTCCTTCTAAGTTTGAGTTTTAAATTTCTTAATTTAGAAAATGAAACGATTCAATTAAAACGGGCCGCGTTTTTTAATTTCTAATTTGTTATCTCAAACTTTGTGCCAGAAAAATGGCTTTGGAGGATATTGTGAAATTTATTTTGATACTTTTATTTTTTTCATTATTTAGGTGCATCAAAATCAGATTTTGGCACCAACTAAAATCTCTTGGACACATTGCTGAGCATCTGACGCACCAAAATGGATTTTAGAGTATTCAACCCAATCCTTAATTTTGCACCAACAGGATGCACCAAGCCTAACTTACCTCTCGACTCGATTCTGACCAATTGGACAAACTCTCACCAAGACAACGTAAAAGTGACCCAGTTCAGCGCACCGACACTCTTTGTTTTCAACCAAAGAGGTGCATTTCAGTGCGCAGCAAGCCCTCATATCAGTGAACAATCCACTGGGGAGTCAGCAATAGCAGTACAAATTCACAGGGACGTCCTCTATAATTCAGCGCAAATTTATATAGAGAGTCACCCATGAACCCAAACCTTGCCCTACTTCAGCCTTATCCCTTTGAGAAACTGAATAAGCTTAAAGCTGACGCCAAGGTAACCTGTGACCTGCCCCATATTGCGCTTTCAATTGGTGAACCAAAGCATGAGAGCCCTGCTTTTGTACTAAATGCTATGGCCGATAACCTAGACAAGCTGGCCAATTACCCAAGCACCAAGGGTATTCCAGAGCTTCGTCAGGCCATTAGCCAGTGGGCCTGTCAGCGCTTTACTTTAAATAAGTTAGATAGTGAGCATCAAATCCTGCCGGTAAATGGTACCCGTGAAGCGATTTTTGCCTTCACCCAAGCTGTCATAGAAAGTAAGCCTGATGCACTGGTGGTCAGCCCAAACCCGTTTTATCAAATATATGAAGGGGCCGCGTATTTGGCAGGGGCTAAACCTCATTACCTGCCATGTTTAGAAGAAAATGGATTTAACCCCGATTTTGATGCGGTGCCTGAGAGTGTTTGGCAAAACGCACAAATCCTATTTATTTGCAGCCCAGGTAATCCAACCGGCGCAGTAATCGGTATGGATCAACTTAAGAAACTGATTGCACTATCTGACAAGTACAACTTCATCGTGGCCAGCGATGAGTGTTATAGCGAGATTTATATTGATTCAGCACAAGCGCCAGTGGGTCTTCTACAAGCTTGCGCAGAATTAGGACGCGATGATTATAAAAACTGCGTGGTTTTTCATAGTTTAAGTAAACGCTCAAACCTTCCTGGTTTACGCAGTGGTTTTGTTGCAGGTGATGCCAGTGTACTGGCCCCATTCTTTCAGTATCGAACTTATCATGGCTGCGCCATGAGCATACCAAACCAAATTGCCAGCATTGCCGCTTGGAATGACGAACGTCATGTTGAAGAAAATCGTCGTCTTTATACTCAAAAGTTTAATGCTGTACTTGAAATTTTGTCACCAGTAATGGATGTCAAACAAAGTGATGCTAGCTTTTACCTTTGGGCAAAAACACCCATCAATGAAGAAGTGTTTGCACAGCGCTTATTTGCTGAACAACAAGTGACGGTGTTACCGGGTAGCTATTTGTCTCGCACCATAGACGGCATTAATCCAGGCGAGGGTCGCATTCGCATGGCTTTGGTTGCCGAAGTGGATGAGTGCATCGAAGCGGCTAAGCGCATTCGCGCTTTAGTTGAATCCCTTTAGATTTATGCCTTTGGTTAAGCGCCAATAACGCTTTAGATCGAAACGTTATTGACGCCTAACCCAACAAGGCAAGGATGCTTTAATAGCCTAATTGCTTGCTGGCTAAAGCACTTCTATAGTTACTAAATGAGAAACTCTCTTTGCCATTTATACTATAGATGTAAGGCTAATTGTGAATGACTCGCTACTCATTCGTTTGGCTGCTGAATGTCTGCCTGTTCCTATGCACCGTGCCCAGCCTCGCAAGCACTTTGCCTGTTATAGACCTATCAAAACACCCTTCTGGTGAGCGCACTGGCGATAACTACCTATATTCTCGAGACTACAACGAAACCACACCCTTAAAGCAAGTATTAGCCGATAACCCATGGCAAACACCTGAATCGGGTGTCACCAACCGTGGCTTCTCAGATAACTCATCATGGATGGCGTTTACCCTGAAGAATCCGTCACAAAAGGATATGAGGCTAGTCTTAGAATACGTGGACGCATCTGCGCAAAACATCGATGTTTACTATCGCAAACTGGACTCACAAGACGCATTTCAACATATTCATTATGGCTTCGACTTACCGGTAACCACGCGCTCAGTCTCTTTTTATCGACCGGCTTTTAACCTCGCTGTGCCAAAACAAACATCTTACGAAGTGTATATTCGGATTTTTCAAGGCACTGAAATGACCATGCATTGTTTTACCAGTTTCCACATTTGGCAAGAACAAGACTTTTATCGACATGGCCATTTAGAAATGTTGTCTCTGGTCATGTTACTTTGCTTAGAAGTGTTCATGGGCATTGCTGCTGTGGCTATCTACTATTCAACCAAAGATAAATTATTTTTATCCTATGCCTTATTTGTACTTTCTGCTGCCGGTCTGTTTGCTGGTTTAAGTGGTTTGTGGGGCTATTTTATTATGCCCAACCATTATGAAATATGGATGGTCGTAATTAAAATCAACCTATGCCAAATCATGTCCTTATTATTTATAAGGCGCTTCTTAAACTTAAAGCATTATTCGAAAAGCCTCGATCAGGGCATTTTAGCACTGGCAAGCTTGGGGGCTTTTGGTTTGCTCACCAATCTAATGGGCTATCCCAATCTTTCACGGATGACTGCAGATGTGATTGCCATGTTTTTTATATTCTTAATTCCTTTAGGTTTGTACGCACATAGGCAGGGAGTAAAAAGCGCGCTGTTATTCACATTAAGTTGGGTGATTTTTATTGTGGGTATGGCACTCGCTTCCATGCGTTTAAGTGGATTAATAGCAGATACCTATGTCACTCAATGGATGATATACATTGGTGGGTTTATCGAGATTATATTGTTAGCCAGCATCATGGTTTTGCGTCTACACAACATGGAAAAAGAAAAAACCTTCATACAAAAAAGACTGGATATTGCCTTAGCTGACGCTCAAGAAAACAACCAAATTAAAGACAAATTTTTAGGCGTGTTTAGTCATGAATTACGAACACCCTTAAATGGCATTTTAGGCAGCTTACAGTTATTAGGGTTCTCATCGCTTACAGATGAACAAAAGCAGCAAAAAGAGACGGCATCTCGCGCTGCTAAACATTTACTGCGCATGGTTGAAAATATACTAACATTTTCAGAGCTCACCTCTCAAAAAGCTCGCAGTACCTTGCATGACGTAAATATCAATACCAACATTCAAGGCATACTCAATAGCTTTCAACGGAACGCACAAACAAAAAATCTAGTATTGCAGTCAAATTTTTCCTCTGATACGCCCCACACATTAAAATTAGACTGGCCCAATATCCAAAAAATCCTCACCTACTGGTTGGATAATGCTATTAAATTTAGCCACAAAGGAGTGATCAGCATTAACGTGGATTGTAAGCCACTAGATGATAAAAAAAGCTACCAGGTAACCTTTCATGTTATTGACCAAGGACCTGGCATACAGCAAGACACACTTCAACAAATACAAAAAGGCTTTGATCAAAACAATATCAACACTATCAAAAACATTGAAGGTTTGGGTTTAGGCCTTGCCAATAGCATACAAATCGCGGAATTAATTCACGCACACTGCCGTGTTTCTTCATCTGCCCAAGGCACCCAATACACATTAAATATAATCGCCCATAAGGCAGAGCTGCCAAAAGACCATGAAACTCAACACCGCCATGACCACAACCTTGTTTTAGCTGTCGATGATAATCCAATCAACCTTATGGTCTTAACTCAAATTCTCACAAATAATGGATTAGACGTCGATGAAGCAAAAGACGGTATAGAAGCACTTGAAATGGTCAAACAAAAAAAATACCAAACTATTTTTATGGATTGCCAAATGCCAAGAATGGATGGCTACGAAGCCACTCGCTGCATTCGAGAAAGTGATAATTTAAATTCAAACACACCTATTATTGCCGTGACCGCTAATGCCTACGACAGTGATCGCGAACATTGCTTATATGTGGGTATGAATGATTTTATTAGCAAGCCCATTGATCAAACAAAAATCATGACTGCATTTAAACGCTGGAACAAGCTTAACTAAAAATCTATTCTTTCTGCCCCATACCTGCAATACCTGATAACCTTGTGCACTTAAGCATGAAATAAATGAGTTAATACCTCTTCTAGTGCATCAATAGCAATGGGTTTAGCGATAAAACCATTCATACCCACGTCGATACACGCCTGTTTATCTTGTTCCGATGCATTAGCGGTTACAGCCACTACTAGGTTACTAAACCCCATATTACGAATATTCTGTGTTGCTTCAACGCCACCCATACCCGGCATTCTCATATCCATTAAAATTAAGTTTGTATCCATATTTTCAGCAATATAGTCAATTGCTTCTTCACCACTATTGACGGACAAAACAGTATCAGCACCAAACTCCATCAGCATGGACTCAAGCACCATGCAATTCATTGCAATATCATCAACCACTAAAATCGAGCGCCCCGCAAGAGATAACTTTATATCCACACTAGAATCTTCTTGTTTCTCTATATGGCAATTCGCTAACACACGCCCAGGCAAATCGACTGTAAAACAACTGCCGATATTAGGCTCACTGGTAACAGAAATAGAGCCTTGCATACTCTTAACCAAACCCATGGAAATGGCTAAACCTAAACCTGTGCCCTCCATATTCCTAGTGGAATCATCCGAGAACTGAGAAAACTGAGTAAATAGATTTTTTTGATCTTCTTTTTTTATTCCAATACCCGTATCCGAAATTGAAATTCGAACACCACTTTTATTTACACGCTCTAAACTAATCGCAACTTCACCGACATCCGTAAATTTCATGGCATTTGATATCAGGTTCATTAAAACTTGAGCGAGTCTATTTTTATCACCATTAATGTATAATTTTTCATCTGGCAATTTTAATTTCAAGTTCACATGTTCTTTTAGCTTAGTTTCCATTATGCGAGCGATTTCAGATACTTGTTCAGTTAAATCATAGGGCTCTTCAATTAACTTAATTTGATTCTCTTCAAGTTTACTAAAGTCTAAAATATCGTTTATTAACATCAGCAATAAATTACCAGCTAACGCGATATCATTCACTCTCGCATGATGTTTTTCAGGCAGTTCAGCTCGGGCTAAAAGCTGAGCATTGCCAATCATACTGTTTAAAGGGGTTCTTAATTCGTGACTCATAGTGGCGAGAAATATTGACTTACTTCGAGTGGAGGATTCCGCCTCTAACTTTAATTGATTCACCTCTTCTATTTTTTCTTGTTTGTTTTTTACAACTTCTTCAAGTTCCGCTAAATGTTGCTGGGATAAATTCCACATACCCCGGGTACATGTCAGCACCATTATTGCCGCACACACCACATACATAATTTTAATCAAAACCCAGCCATCTGGGTGAATCAAGGGCTCTGGCAACCAACCATTAAACAAGGCATATACGTTAAACCCAAACAACAAAAATGTTGCTGCCACAAATATCAATAAGTGCCAACCTGAAAACAAAAACGCTATCAATAAAACCGGCACAATCCATAAAATTAAAGTGGGGCCTGCAATGGACAAGTTATTAAAATCCACATAAAAAATCAGGCTCATGGTTATGACACACACATAAGCAGATACATGGCCTAAACGGCCAAACACCCCCATAAAAAAAGTAACCGCCAGCAAAGAAATGGTTAAACCTGCCGTGCCTAAACGTCTAAGTGGTAACTCCCCTTCGCTCAAGCTGATCATGATGATAATCAGAACACCTAGCAGCCCCAATACCGTTGAATACACCCATAGAACCTTCGCCCGAAATGCATCCTCGCGAATCAAGAAACGATTAGGTATGAGTTTGCAAAGCACACGATCTAACATCGAGGGTGGCATGTCATGTTTTAAAGGGGTCAATAAACAGCACCACTAATCAGAGTTATGTATACAGTCTAGCTGATCATACTAAGGGGGGTAGTAAACACCCATAATTGTAAGATAGATCAATTAACTCAGGGACTTAGCCCATTTACCCAAAATAACGACTGCTAACTTAGGGCTGAATATCACTGCTATTTATGCTTTAATGCGGCCTTTTATTTTTACGTGGCCCCATCATGAAGATTTACGGCATCAAAAACTGTGACACCATGAAAAAAGCCCTTAAGTGGCTAGACGCCCAAGCAGCGGCTTATGAGTTTCACGATTACAAAAAAGCGGGGTTAAGCTCAGAATTAGCAGACACCTTCCTGGCTAATATCGAAATTGAGCAACTCATTAATAAACGCGGTACCACCTACCGTGCTCTTGATGAGGACACTAAGGCAAAGATCAGCGCGCTAGATAAAAGTGTGGCTAAACAAGTCATGCTGGATAACCCATCCATTATTAAGCGTCCGGTACTTGAACATAACGGCCAATATTTGCTGGGTTTTAAAGCTGAGCAATACCAAGAGTTTGTATAAATTTTAATCACACATAAGTAACTGACCATAGGAATATTAAAATGGCATTAGCATTTGCATTAGGTGTAGGCACCCAGAACGCTAAAAATGAATGGCTAGAAGTGTTCTACCAAAAGCCGGTTTACCAACCAGAAGCTCAGCTAATTGATGCAGCAAAAGCCGCAGGTTACACCTCTGGCAACCAAGCTATCGAACTAGACAGCGCTAAATTAGCCACTTTGGCAGAAAGTCTACCGGCTGATCAGGCGTCACTTGCTAAAACACTTAGCACCAGTAAGCGCCCAACTGTACTTGTGGTTTTAGAATCAGATGAGCAAGCAAGCAGCACACCTGAGGTGTATTTAAAGCTTCAGCTCATTTCTCATCGTTTGGTTAAGCCACATGGTATTAACCTAGCGGGTATCTTTGGCTTGCTGCCAAACGTTGCTTGGACAAACAAAGGTGCCATTGACCTTGCTGAACTTGCCGATGCACAACTAGAAGCCCGCCTTAACGGCGAGCTACTTGAAGTCATCAGTGTTGATAAATTCCCTAAAATGACCGATTACGTAGTACCAAGCGGTGTGCGTATTGCGGATACATCTCGTGTACGTTTAGGCGCTTACGTGGGTGAAGGCACCACCATCATGCACGAAGGTTTCATTAACTTTAATGCCGGTACTGCCGGCACGTCTATGATTGAAGGTCGTATTTCTGCGGGTGTATTTGTCGGCGAAGGCTCTGACCTTGGCGGTGGCTGTTCAACCATGGGTACCCTATCAGGCGGTGGTAACATCATTATTTCTGTGGGTGAAAACTCATTGATTGGTGCTAACGCTGGTATTGGTATTCCTTTAGGCGATCGCTGTACGGTTGAATCAGGTTTATACATCACGGCCGGCACAAAGGTGCAGGTACTTGATGATCAAAAACAAGTGGTTGAAGTGGTTAAAGCACGCGAGCTAGCTGGTAAGCCTGACTTATTATTCCGCCGTGATTCTATCGGTGGTGCGGTGCAATGTGTCACCAATAAAACGGCTATCGAGTTAAATCACGAGTTACACGCCAACAACTAATTTTAAGTTAGAAGCGTCTTTTCAAAAAGGTCATGAATTACTCATGGCCTTTTTTTGTTTTTCTTTGCATAAAACGTTGAAGAAACATGTGCTGTTAGGACATTTACGCCAATCGCTCCAATCAAGATTAAAAATTCTAACCAACTTAAAATTTATAGCGAAAAGTTCCTAAAAACCATATTGCGAACCAATTCGCACTTTTATCGCACCAATTTGATTAAACAACACGCACATCAAAAAATACCTGTGCACTAAAACGCGCCAAAAAGCCGAAGGATTTATCGGTTTTTACAGACCATACCCTCTTCCAGGAAAGTATTAACCTTCCTAATTTAATGCTCTGGTATTAAAATTAGAAAACGCTAATTATTCTAACAATAAAGGATTGAGACCAATGGAACAGGACATTCTAGATAAACCATTTCTGCCCTTAGATCGGCTTCGAATCCTTAAGTATTTCAGTGTCTACAGTGCCGTCATTACCGGTGTATTGATGGGCTTATTCTTTTCTGACATCGATTTAGATTTTTTAGGTGTCCTCAACCCTAAGTTATACCCAATGGTATTATCCTTTCATGCTGTGATGACCATTGTATTTATGGTGCTGGCTTTTAGCGTAGGCCAAGCCCATTACGATCATTTAATCGCCTTCTTTTTGATTGATATCACTCTAGTGGCTGGCTTAATTTATTCCAGTGGCTCTGGCACCACCCTTAGCTATTTAATGATCATTAATATTGCTGTGGGTAACGCATTAGTCAGCGGGGAAAAAGGGTTTCTGTTAAGTGCTTGGGCGACTATTTGTTTAGGATTTATCGAATATCAATTCCAACAAGGTGGCCACGACTACAATTATTTAAATGCAGGCACACTTGGTTTTATCTTTTTTATAAGCGCACTCATTATTCAAGCATTGGTCAAGCGCCTGCACTTGTCTGTGGATATCAACCGTGTTCAGGCTGATAGCTTATTAAGCATGGAGCAACTTACCAAACTTGTACTTAAACGCTTAGATACAGGTGTCGTCGTAATTGATGATCACAATAATATAATCTTTCAAAATACAGCAGCTCAACGACTACTGGGTTACCCTGGGCCCATTCGCGCTCTACCCGAAAAACTGCAAGCAAGCTTAAATGAATATTTAAAATTCCCTAAATACAAACCCGGCACATTCAAAGCTGGCCCTACCACTGCAAAAGTTCAGCCCATGTTTGCACCGTTAATGCCTGGCACTGACCGTGGCACTGTGATTTTTATCGAAGATACCAACGTGGTTTATCAACAAGCCCAACGCTTAAAACAAGTGTCTCTTGGTAAGTTAGCCGCGGGGATTGTGCGAGAAATCAAAGAGCCTATGAATGGCATTTATTTAATCGCCAAAGATACCGCCAAAAGTCTTGTTGCATCTGGAGACCAAGAACGCCACATTAAAATTAAAGAGCATTCAATGCACATTGAACGCATCATAAATAACGTTCAAAACCTAAGTAATAGTAAAGCCACTGAATATCAAAAGGTCAGCCTTGGTAACTGGATTGTCAGCACCATGCGTAAGCTTGAGCACACAACCTTAAAAAATGTGCAAATTCAGTTAAAAGTAAGCCGCACGGCATCCAACATTTATGTGGACCCATCTCAAATAGAACAAGCACTTACCAACCTGCTCGAAAATGCGGCGTATTTTTCTAAGCAAAAAAATGAAGAATTTGCTCGTGTCACCATTTTAGTGGGCCACAATAAAGTCAGCAAACAAGCCATTATTGAAATTCAAGACAATGGGTATGGTGTCGCATTAGATGACTTAGATCATATCTTTGAGCCGTTTTATACCTCAGAATCAAGTAAGTCCGGTTTAGGATTATATCTAGCTAAACAATTCTGTGAGATGAACATGGCCCGATTAGATTATGTTGCAGCACAAGAAGGCGCCCGCTTTAGAATCACCTTCGCCACACCCGAGCAAGTACAACGACAACTTGAAAAACGTGACGACTTTTCAATTCGTGATAAAACAAAGCTCGCAACTGCCGTTTAAATGCGCAGCTTAATTACGCCATTTGTTAGTGGCTATTGGTCAAGTGATAACTATTTAGCCAAGAAAAACAAACAGGCTGAAGACAAGCTATGCAAACAAAAAAGACCTCGCTACTGCGAGGTCTTTGTGGCACTTGATGATCCTTACAGCTACCTGCTTTTACAACTACTGCGCCAGTTTTGCGAAGACTTTTCTTTAGATCTAGACATCCACCTTATCCATCGTCGTCAAGCAGATATGTTTCCTGAAAACACCATGTGGTCAAAATGGGCAATAGACGACGCAACCAAACTGGCGGGCTTATACCAGTTGTACCTTCCTCCGTATTACCCAAAGACAAATAACCTTCGCCAAGCTCAATCTTTTTGGGCACAGCATCCACCAGAAAATATACACCAAGCAATTGAGCATTTTGAACAGCTATGGCTAGATCGAATCATTCCGTCAGCCAATACATGTCCACAACCGTTATTGCGCCAAAACGAGCAACATCTCCAGGCACTTGGGCATTATTTACCAGCCAGTATTTATTTTGCAGGACAGTGGTACTGGGGCATTGATCGACTTGAACACTTAGAACAACGCCTTTTAGCGCTAGGGTTTAATGAGCAGCCCTACCATGGCTCAAAATACGCACGTACATGGGAAAATTTTTGCGCCCAACCCACAACTGCGGTTACGGATAAAACACAACCCATCGAGCTATTCTTCTCCATGCGCAGCCCTTATAGCCACCTCGCCCTTAACCGCTGCCATGCACTTGCCAAACACTATCAAGTGCCATTGATCATCAAACCCGTCTTACCCATGTTAATGCGTAATTTAAGCGTTCCCAAAAACAAGACCCGCTATATTTTCTTTGATGCGGTACGTGAAGGGCAAAAACTCAATATACCTTATGGCAAAGTAGCCGACCCACTGGGCAAAGGAGTTGAAAATACCTATGCCCTTTGGCATTGGGCCAAACAGCAAGATAAAGGCACAGAATTATTATTAGCCATCTCCCACTTTGTGAATGTTGAAGGAATCAGCGCTAATTTCCATTCAGGCCTAAAAAAAATATGCCAAAAAGTGGGTTTAGACTGGCAGGATGCAAAGCTGGCACTTAAATCTGATGAGTGGCACAAAGACGTCAACGACAATATCAAAGAGCTTTACACCTTAGGGCTCTGGGGTGTGCCAAGCATGCGCTATAAACACACGCACGTCTGGGGGCAAGATAGAATCTGGTGCATTGAAGCCGCCATGCTCACAAGCAAATAAACCAATTTGTGCTGTTTAAGCATCATACCTTTTTCTGATTTTTATATTATTTGGTTTTATCCAAGTATTCTAAATTCATAAAACCGTTTAAATTCAAACAGTTAACTCGACCCCTTCACAAAACAAACTTGTGTCACCCAACATAATTATCATCCAGCGCAACTGTTCACATTTTCCTCAACTAAAATAAGGCATAGTCGCTGCTTAGCTTTGCCTTTGGCTCTCAAATATAAAAGGATTTCTCATGTTCGTCTCAAACCTTATTCCCGGAGAACCAGTATTAAGCTGGTTGCTGGTTATTATTGCTGCCAATCTCATTTTGTACTTTATTCGTCATAGCGCTCATCAATTATTAGACAGCCTGACGTTATTGGTCGTGAATAACTTACGACTATTTAGTCGCGCATTAATCACCACCGCTCGGCACATGAGCAGACGTAACCGCGAGGTGTTACTTGAACACGGTAAACAACAAGCAGAAAGAGAATTAGAGCGCCAATTTATTCGCCTAGGCAATTTAGTTGAAAAAGATCTAGGGCGTTACCCCACCATTCAACGCAGCATCGAACAAAACGTCTCTCACATGGAAGACAAGCTATCACAAACATCAGAAGTGCCAGCGCCCCTACCAGAATGGACAGAAGCGGTAGAGTCGATCACTCGCCTGAAAGATGTCACAAAAAACGATGCGGTTGTGGGTAAACTATTACAAGCCATTTACGAAGCCTTCCACAAACAACAAGGCGAAGTACTGAGTACATTTCGTCAAGATATAGCAAAGCGCCACAGTATCTTAAAATCCGCCATGGTGCACTGGCGTCACCTACTGCACAAAATTGAAAGCCTGCATGAGCAATGGCAAAACCTAAATGAGCAAAGCAAAAAAGTGGATTTGCAAGTGGATCGCTTTGAAAACATGGTAAAGGGCACTGACAAAGCCGAACGTTTATTGCAATCAAGCAATACCACGCAATTTTTTATATCCGTCATTGTGATGGTCATTGCCGGTTTTGGCGCGTTTGTAAACTACAACCTAATTGCATTACCCATGTCAGAGCTTATGCCTGCAACGTCCCAAGTGGCTGGTTATGATGTGGCCGAAATTGGTGCTGCGGTCATTATTATGCTGGAGCTGACCGTGGGATTATTTTTCATGGAAGCCATTGGCATTACCCGACTGTTTCCAGTGATTCATTTTATGGAAGATAAAAAACGCATGATTTGGGCTTGGGTGTGTATTTTGTTTTTACTTGCCCTATGTGGGGTTGAAGCGGGTTTAGCGTATATGCGCGAAACCATGGTGGCCGACAAAGCACTTCTAACCAGCTTTTTAGTGGGTGGTGAACAAGCCGTTGCAGCATCCGCCAGTGTTGAGCACAGTAACATCCCCATGATAGGGCAAATGACATTAGGTTTTGTATTGCCACTCATTTTAATGTTTGTGGCCATACCGTTTGAATCATTCATCCATACCGGTCGTCACGTATTAGGTAATATGGTGGTGCATCTTTGTATTTTTTCTAGCACCATTGCACGCAGCCTGTCTCTTTTCATGAAGCAGTTCAACAGCAGTTTAAAGCATATATACGATATATTATGTTTTGCTCCACTATGGGTTGAGCACATGATTGAGAGTAAACCGGCTTCAACAAAAAAAGTAAAAGCCGAATTGGAAAAACAAGCACTGCAAGAAAACAGCGAACACATACTGCTGGAAGCAGAAACAGAAAGTGATAGAAAAAAAGCAAAAAAAGACGCCACACCTAAGATTCAAAAAGAAGCCTAATCATGACGCAATCATTCAAACTCATTACGCTAGTGTGTGCGCTTATTTTTATAAGCGCCTGTACCCAACAAAAACCCACCACAGGTTTGTATTTACTATTAGATACATCTGGCACCTATACTAAAGAGCTGAAAAAAGCCCAGCAAATTATTCACTATTACTTAGCGCAATTGGAGCCAGGCGACAGTTTTGCCGTGGCGCGCATTGATAGTGGTAGTTTTTCTGAAACCGACATCATCGCCAAGGTCACGTTTGATCATCGCCCAAGTCGCGCCAACGAACAAAAACGTATTTTTAGCGCCACTATTTCTAAGTTTATTGAAACCGTGCAAAGCAGTGCTTACACCGACATCAGTGGCGGCCTACTTTTAGCAAAAGAATATTTGAATGAAATTGGCAGTGACAAAAAATACATTATGATTTTTTCTGACATGCAAGAAGAGTTGCCTAAAGGCTACAAACGTGATTTTGAATTAAACCTGCCTGACTATGAAGTCATCGCATTAAACGTCACTAAATTGCGCAGCGACAATCAAGACCCAACTCAATACATGCAGCGCTTAAAAGATTGGCAACAACGGGTTGAAAAAAGCGGCGGGAAATGGCGCATGATTAATGATCTAGAGCGCGAGGAGTCATTAGGGCTTTAATAAAAAAGGGGCATCACTTTTAAGTGACGCCCCTTTCTAAATTAATGATTGGTTACTTTTTTTGTGTTATTTCTTGCCGTGTTTTTTCAAATACACAGCATGACTACCCGCCAGCACCATGCGCAGTTCAATATTTAATTTACGCACTAGGTTTTTACGCTCTTCTTCGCTCATATCCAATGACATAACACCTTGGCTGAACACCAGCATCACCATCATTTCAGCCACTTCTGGAATATTCGCTAAGGGCTGACGCTTCATTTGCTCTGGCGAGCTTAAGTCATCGGTTAGCTCTTCTGCAAAACGACGTGTTTCACGGGCAATAGACTCACGAAACTGCTTAGGGCCAGACACCATATCTGAGTTCAATAACCGAATTAAATTGGGGTAGTTTTCAACAAATTCCATAAAGGTTTCAATTGAAGTACTCACCACAGAACCCTCAACCTTCACGCGATGACGGGCTTGTCGCATGATCTGGCGCAAAATCAAACTCACTTGGTCCACAAGGGCTAAACCAAGATCTTCCATGTCCACAAAATGGCGATAAAACGTAGCAGGGGCAATGCCCGCACGTCGCGTCACTTCTCGCAAACTCAATGCAGGGAAACCCTTGTCTTTACTTAGCTCAAGAGAGGCATCAATGATCGATTGGCGTGTTCTTAATTTTTGTTCTGCACGAGTGCTCATGGGATCTGCCTTTTATTCATGGCGCTATTGTAACCAGATCGAAATAAAGCGCAAAAACTTGTGAATAAACACTGCCCAAATCAACCATGCTCGAGGGTCTACCCAATGCACTCGCTTCGCTCACGGGGCATGCAACCCCGCGCCCGATCACTACTTACACAGCCTAAACCCTACTATCTTTTTCACACACACTGGCAAATGCCTACAAGCAATCCATCTATAGAGCCCAAAACCCGCATATGGTAAGATGCGACCCTTTATTTAGCGGCCCAATTTACATGTCCAATCCCCTGTCAAATATTCGCATCGTCATGGTGAACACCTTTCACCCAGGGAACATCGGCGCCGCCGCGCGAGCCATGAAAACCATGGGGTTAAGCGATTTAGTCTTAGTTTCACCACTTGAATACCCAAGCGATCAAGCCACCTCCATGGCAGCCGGTGCCACCGACGTGTTAAACAACGCAACCGTAGTGGAAACCCTTGAGCAAGCCATTAACGACTGCCAATTGGTTATTGCCACCAGTGCACGCTCACGTAGCCACCCTTGGCCCATCAAAGAAGCCCGTGAAATGGCACCTCAAATCATGAGTGAGGCCAGCCAAGGCAAGGTGGCCATTTTATTTGGCCCTGAGCGTATGGGCTTGCATAACGAACACCTGCGCCAAGCACATTTTCATATGGATATTCCCGGCAACCCTGAATACCCGGTTCTTAACGTGGCCAGTGCGGTGCAATTAGTCTGTTACGAGTGCTTCATGAGCAACCGCCAAACCTACGCAAAACACGAAAAAGACTACCCGCAAGTTAACGAATTAAATGGGTTTTATCAGCATCTAGAGAGCACACTGGATGATGCCGGTTTTTTAAACCAAGCTCATAAGGGTCAAGCCATGCTGCGTTTAAAGCGATTATTTAACCGCGCACGCCCAGAAAAAATAGAACTCAACATGCTACGGGGCATCCTCGCCAGCATGGACAAACTGATTAATAAAAACGAATCTAAATAAGCGAGCAAGCATGAGCGATACGCGCACACTGGCCCTAAGCAAAGCCCTAATTGAACAGCCGTCTGTGACCCCAGAGGACGCCGAATGTCAGCAAATGATGGAAGACATCTTGGCACCATTAGGTTTCAACTGTGAAACCATGCAATTCGCCGAAGTGAAAAACCTATGGGCACGTAAAGGCACTGAAAAACCCCTTGTCTGTTTTGCAGGCCATACTGACGTCGTGCCAACTGGCCCGCATGCTGGCTGGACCTACCCACCTTTTGAAGCCACCATCGTGGATGGCATGTTATACGGTCGCGGCGCAGCCGATATGAAAGGCTCTATCGCCGCATTTTTAGCGGCCACCGAAAGCTTTGTTAAAAAACACCCAGACCACAAAGGCTCCATCGCCTATTTAATAACAGCCGATGAAGAAGGCCCAGCTGACAACGGCACGGTAAAAGTCATCGAAGCCCTTGAAGCACGTAACGAAAAAATCGACATGTGTATTGTGGGCGAACCATCCAGCACTAAAGAATGTGGCGATGTGATTAAAAACGGTCGTCGTGGCTCACTGGGCGCATGGATGACGGTTAAAGGTGTTCAAGGTCACGTGGCGTATCCACACCTTGCCAAAAACCCTATCCACTTAGTCGCCCCTGCCCTTGCCGAAATGGCGGCTGAAAAATGGGATGACGGCAACGAGTTTTTCCCTGCCACCAGTTTTCAGATCAGTAATATGAACAGCGGCACCGGTGCCACCAACGTGATCCCAGGCACCGTTGAATTAATCTTCAACTTCCGTTTTTCAACGGAACTAACTCAAGAAGATTTAAAACGCCGCACCCATGAAATCATGGACAAGTATGGTTTCGAATATGAAATCGAATGGAAACTCAGTGGCCACCCATTTTTAACCGACCGCGGCTCATTAGTGGATGCCGCCGTTGATGCCATTAAAGAAGTGACCAACATCGACACCGAACTTTCAACCTCAGGTGGCACCAGTGATGGTCGCTTCATCGCCCCAACCGGCGCACAAGTAGTTGAACTTGGTCCAATCAACGCCACCATTCACCAAGTGAACGAACACATCAGTGTGGCCGACCTAGATACCTTAAGCGCTATATATGAGCGTATTCTTGAAAAATTGCTTTTGGATTAACAATTAAGCCTTATGTTAACGTGCCCAGTTTGCCAAAACTTGCTTGAGCTGAATGAGCGTCAATTACGCTGTGAAAACAATCACAGCTATGACCAAGCCAAGCAAGGCTATTTTAATTTACTCCTCAACACCGCCAAAAGCTCAAAACAGCCTGGCGATAATGCTGCCATGGTGCAAGCACGCAGTGCCTTTTTAAATGGCGGCCATTATCAAAGTATTTCTGACACCATCAACCAACTCGCCATTGACCACTTATTGCAAAACACTGCAGACGTGAGTCAAATTTTAGATCTAGGTTGTGGTGAGGGTTATTACACCGAACGCCTTCACACCGCGTTAAGTGACCACCAAATTAACCATGCCTTTTATGGTTTAGACATTTCAAAAGATGCGGTAAAAGCTGCCTGCAAACGCAGTAAAAACATTAACTGGTTAGTGGCAAATGCCAATCATGCACCATTTCAAGAAAACAGCATGCACTTAATCATGAACGTGTTTAACCGTATCATGCCAACCGCACTTGCCAAGCTTTGCCATAAAGAAGGCCGTGTATTTATTGCCAGTGCCGGCGCTTATCACTTACAGCAGCTTAAACAAGCGATTTATACGACACCTAAATTTGTCGAGTTTGACGCCATAGCCGTCATGAGTGATGACTTTAAACACGAACATCGACAAACACTCGATTTCACCATGAGCTTGCCACAAGAAAGCACCAAACATCTTTTGGCCATGACACCGCACACATGGCGCTCAAGCCCAGAAATCCAACAAGGATTAATGGCGCAAGAACGTCTAGACTTACGGGTACAAATCAATTTAGATAGCTTTAGTTTAAAACCAAAAGCTGAACGTACGGTTCGCACAAATGATGAACCTGTAAGCGAGCAAAGCGACACTTAGACACTCAAACACAAGGAGCGTGCATGTTTATCGTAAGATGGCTCGGCAACCTAGCTCAAGACTATCAACGTTGCTTTGCTATTTTTGGCGCAGGCCTTGCCATTTTTATGATTGGCATTGGCCTGTTTTACCTCAGCGCTAAACATTATGATGCTCAACCCTTGTTAGCTGAGTTACTAACATTAATTGCTATTTTATTTTTTACCATTGGTATCATCACCGCGTTAATTGGTTATTTAAGTTTGACCTATTATCGCTGGTATATATTTTTTAAAAAAAAGAAAACAAGCCAACGTGACCAAGACAACACCAATCACGATTAAACTTGTCTCGTAAAAGGTTTAACCATGCGCTATCCAGATATTGAAATTTACGTCAAAGACATCACCTTCAAACAAATTGAAGACTGGCTTGCACTGCACTTTAAAAGCGTTGAGCGTAAACATGTGGAGACTAAAAAAAGCGAAGCTCGTAGCCACTGGTTAGTGGATGGCAGCGAAGTCATTGCGTTTGGCAATGCCATCGCCAAGTATTCCAGCATTTGGTTTAAACAAAATAACAGCCCATGGGACACCGATTTAGATTGCGCCCACGCAGCCTGTAAAGAATTAGCCACGCAGGTACGTTGCTCAAATAGCAGCTGGGAAGAAGGCCAAGGCCCAGAAAGCCAATGGTGGCGAGTTGTTGATGGTGAAGAAGATATGCTAATTGAATGGCCAGAGGGTTAAACAGCTCCCTTTGTTTATTCGCTCGCAGGGGCAAGCTCCTACAACCCCCCATAATCGAAACACTGGACGAGGCCGCACCTGCGGCCGAATCACCTAGCCTTACTCGCTTATACCACTATTTTTTCAGATTCATCTGCTGTTAGAGTGTTCCTACAGATTTGGATTAAGAGCCAAAAAAAGTACGAGGGTGTACCCAATGCACTCGCTTCGCTCGCGGGGCATGCAACCCCGCGCCCGATAGACACATCCATCACAAAACCTCGCAATAATGGGCACTAATACTGGGCGCGCTTGTCCAAACCCTTTACAATCAAGCACTCATAACAAAAAAGAAAGGGATCTTCATGCCATTTACAATGAGCACAATCGTCGCCGGTATTGCATTTTTATTCGTACTGGTTGTATTGAAAAAAACCATCATCTTTGTACCTCAAAACCGCGCGTGGTTAATCGAGCGTTTTGGTAAATACCACAGCACAAAAGTTGCTGGCCTTAATTTTATGATGCCGTTCATTGATCGCATCGCCGCGGATCGCAGCTTAAAAGAACAAGCCCAAGACGTACCAAGCCAATCTGTGATTACAAAAGATAATATCTCACTGGTTGTGGATGGCGTATTGTATTTACGCGTACTTAATCCTTATGACGCCACCTACGGCGTAGACGATTACAGCTATGCTGTCACTCAACTTGCACAAACCACCATGCGAAGCGCCATTGGTAAGATGGAATTAGACCGCACCTTTGAAGAACGTGAAGCCTTAAATGCCGACATCGTATCGTCCATCAACCAAGCGGCCGAACCTTGGGGCATTCAATTACTGCGTTATGAAATTAAAGACATCGTGCCACCAAAATCGATTTTAGAATCCATGGAAGCTCAGATGAAAGCCGAGCGTGTTAAGCGTGCACAGATTTTAGAATCTGAAGGCGATAAACAAGCGGCCATCAACGTCGCCGAAGGTCAAAAAGCCTCCATGGTACTTGCCGCAGAAGCTGACAAAGCGGAACAAATTTTACGCGCAGAAGGTGAAGCGCAAGCAATTATTGCTGTTGCAGATGCACAAGCCAAAGCCCTTAAAACCGTTGGTGATGCAGCCATGACTGCCGAAGGTCAAAAAGCAGTACAGCTGGATCTAGCCACCAAAGCCATCGAAGCGCAAAAAGCCATCGCCAAAGAATCATCCGTTGTTTTGTTACCAAGTGGTGATACCAGCGCCAGCTCGTTAGTGGCGTCATCCATGGCGATTATCAATAAAATTAACGAACAGCAAAAAGGTTAAGCATGGATTTCATTGCACAAAACTTATCAGAAAGCCTGATCATCGCGGGTATCGCACTGCTGATCATTGAAGTAGCCATACTCGGCTTTGCCACCTTTGTGCTGTTTTTCATGGGCCTTTCTATGGTGCTCACTGGGGTACTGATGTTAGTGGGTATTTTAGACTCCACCTACATTACGGCCTTTTGGAGCAATGCCATCGTAACAGGGGTATTGGCTGGTCTACTTTGGAAACCTCTTAAAAAGAGCCAACAAAACAGCGGCAAAGATAAAGAAACCGCCACGACCATTAACCATCAATTTGTATTAGAAAATGATTGTGATGCCCAAGGTTTATCCCATCATCAGTATTCTGGTATTCAATGGAAAGTGAAAAGCCAGCAGCCACTGATAAAAGGCACCATGGTGAAAGTGGTAAAAGCCGATGTGGGCGTATTATGGGTTGAAGAAGTGTAATTCTTTTTAACTTATTGCTTGTGATAAAAACGGCCTCTTCTGAGGCCGTTTTTTATGATTATCTAAAAAATTCATAGCACGCCGTCTCTCCCTCTAACAAGGGAGCCCAAACCTTAACGTTGATAAAACAAAACCAAACAAAGAAAAGTAACATCGCAAATATGGACTCCCGATCACGGACTGCGTCCTACGGGAGAGACAGTAGCGGTTTTATCCCAACCTTAGAAAGTAACAACGCCGTCTTTCCCTCGAACGAGGGAAACCAATCCTTGACGCTAATAATTCAAAACCAAACAAAGACAAGCAACAGCATTTATAGACTCCCATTCACGGACTACGTCCTACGGGAGTGACGATATAAAAGGCATCTGTAAGGGTAATAACGTTTTTATCTCAATCACAACCACTAGCCACACCGTCTTTCCCTCGAACGAGGGAATCCAATCCTTAACCTTGATAAAACAAAACCAAACAAAGAAAAGTAACACCGCAAATATGGACTCCCGATCACGAACTGCGTCCTACGGGAGAGACATAGGGAATGAATAATAGTTATAGCTACTGGCCAAAATCAAAAAAACACCCTAAGCGCTATGCACCTAGGGTGTTTTAAATCACTCACAACACTTAATCATCTAAGCGTTGTTAGCACTGCGAGTAATTAAACGCTACTCAACAATCAAAACATCAATTAGCTTTTGGCCAATGTTCGTATGATGCTGCATAGTCGAAAATTTATTGGCTATGGCTTCAGGACCAAAGGCATACACTGGTACAGGGGACGCCGTATGGGAACCATTACTCCATGCAACGCTTTGCTCTGCACCAATAGCACGACTAATTAGCGGGCCATGGTCTTCACCTGGGTACACATAAAAATCGCTGTAATCGTTAATCAATGGCAGCTCAGCAACATCAAGGTACTTATGACCTGCTACTTGATTTTCATTCATAGTGCGCGCAGCAATGTGATCGGCTTCGTCATCCGATACATGAAAATCAGCATGCAGACTCGCATTTACCGCCGCTTTCCATTCAGCAGGAGTCGATGCGGTAAAATCCCAATCTCCTTCTACGTCACTAAAAATATCGTAGTAAGATTTTTTCTGTGCAAAAATTTTATCCAGTGTATCTAGTGATCCAAAATTAAAGTTAGGCTTGTAATCTTTACCGTTCATACCATCACCGCTTAACTGCTTCGCTTCGGGTAAGTCATGTTTGTGATACGCAAAACCAAAACCTCCGGTTTCATGATCCGCGGTGATCACCACTAAAGTATCTTCACGCTCTTTCACCCATTCATAAACAGCGGCAACCGCTTCGTCGAATTTTAGCATTTCATGCAACAACCAACCGGTGTCGTTTACATGACCTGCCCAGTCAATTTGACCCCCTTCAACCATTAAGAAAAAACCATCCTCATCTTTTGATAAAATATCCAACGCTTTCATGGTCATATCTTTTAAAGATGGCTCATCGGTACATTTATCACTTACCGTACCGTTTTTGCAGTTTGTGTATTCGATGCCATCATTCATGGCTGAATCATCAAATAAACCTAAAAGCTTTGTACCACTGGCTTGCGCTAGCTGAGCCTTGGTAAATGCCAAGCCATAACCTGCTGTTTGTGCTTCTTTAATGAGATTACGTTCATCTGAGCGTTTTGATTTTTTAATAACATGGGTAGGTGCATTCAATTCAGCCGCCATAGCAGCAAAATCACCCGCAGGCACCCAGTGACGCGAACCACCACCTAACATGACATCCACACCAACCGTTAATAAATCTTCAGCAATTTCATTTTCGTAAGAGCGATGAGGCTGGTGCGCGGCAAACGCAGCCGGCGTAGCGTGGGTTAAACGTGTATCAGAAATCAAACCCGTGGATTTACCCATGGCTTTGGCTTTTTCTAAAATGGTTTGTACTTTATTGCCGTTATCATCAAGGCCAACCGCTTCAGAAATAGAACCTTTACCCGTTGCAAGTTGTGAAGCTGAACACGCAGAGTCCACCACCAAACTTGGATTAGCCCCCATCGGCCCATTCATTGACAGGCCAACACGACCATTATCCGCAAAACGTTGCAACGCCGTTGTGGTTGACGATAAAACTGAATTCGGCGCACGACGCGCATACTCTTCTAACAAGCCAACTTGTTGTGCCCCCATACCATCGCCAATCATCAAGATGACATTTTTAACCTTACCATCTGCTAATGTTTTTTCGTCTACCGAGGATTGATTATTACTACTTGAGCCACATGCCGCTAATAACGAACAGCTAACCAATACGGCTAACACGCTCTTTGATGGTAACAATTTCATTGCGCCTTCCTTTTTTGTTATTTCGATCTTTTACAGTTTTATTCACTGATGGCGCGGAGTATGGTTGGAAAATATGACAGTTTTTTTAAAATTAAACGCCCGTTCAATATAAAATAAACAATTAATAGAATCAGTCAGTTATAATCACTTTTTAAGCCAATGCAGTTATCCGATTAAGCCTAAGTATTTTGTTTTTAATCAAAGTGAAATATTTTTGTCATATGATAATCAGAAATAAAAATATGTGAGGAGCATATGCCTAAAGTCGGCATGGAGAAAATCCGTAAAGCACAGTTAATCGATGCCACTTTAGAAGCCATCGAAAAATATGGTTTTCATGGCACTACTGTTTCTGTTATCAGTAAAAAGGCCAATGTCAGTACCGGTATTATTAGCCACTATTTTGGTGACAAAGCAGGGCTGATCGACGCGACTATGCGCTACCTACTTGAACAATTAAAACAAGAATTATTAAATCACCTGCCAGACAACCATAATCACCACGCCCGCTTACATGCCATCATTGATGCTAACTTTGCCAGTGTGCAGCGTTCAAAAAAAGCCGCCGTTACTTGGTTAGTATTTTGGACTCAATCCATGCATTCGCCAGAGCTAGCACGCTTGCAAAAAGTAAACGCCAAACGTTTAGTCTCAAACTTAAAATATTCACTTAAACACCTCATCAAACCGGAAAAAGTAGAATGGAGCGCACAACTCATCGCTGCACAAATAGATGGGTACTGGTTACGAAATGCCTTATCTCAGACAGATGGTAACGACAGTGATCATGCTGTTGAGACCTGTAAAACGTTAATCGACAATGTGATTCGAGATTACGGCTTAGCGCAAAAAGCATAAACGACGGTCATCGCACAATAAAGCAGCCGCCTTTATAAATGGCCACTAACAAATATCGTTATTTGTCCATAAACAAAATCCACATATACGAAAACTAAAATAACGCTGAATAACCAGATGAAATTTGGAAATGGATAAGGCGTTGCACAATGGCAACAAGAAAAAACTTAGGGAGTATAAAATGGCGGACTGGACGAGACTCGAACTCGCGACCCCCGGCGTGACAGGCCGGTATTCTAACCAACTGAACTACCAGTCCGCATTAGAATTACTTTCAACAAGTAAAATTGGTGGGTGATGACAGGATCGAACTGCCGACCCCCTCCTTGTAAGGGAGGTGCTCTCCCAGCTGAGCTAATCACCCATATAAGCAACTAAATGCCTAAAAGGTTGTATTTGAATTAAAGTGGCGGACTGGACGAGACTCGAACTCGCGACCCCCGGCGTGACAGGCCGGTATTCTAACCAACTGAACTACCAGTCCACTTTAAATTGATGTCAAACAGACATCGCCAATCTTTGGGAAGATTGGTGGGTGATGACGGGATCGAACCGCCGACCCCCTCCTTGTAAGGGAGGTGCTCTCCCAGCTGAGCTAATCACCCTACTCAAATACTCAAGTTTACATCCTGATTAAGATGAGCTTTTTACTAAAGCTAAAGTTGGCGGACTGGACGAGACTCGAACTCGCGACCCCCGGCGTGACAGGCCGGTATTCTAACCAACTGAACTACCAGTCCAGAATTAACATCTTGCGATATTAACTATTTACGCTTCGAACCATTTTCTCAAAGAGAATTTGGTGGGTGATGACAGGATCGAACTGCCGACCCCCTCCTTGTAAGGGAGGTGCTCTCCCAGCTGAGCTAATCACCCCGAAAGCGTGGAGCGCATTTTATATAACTTTAGTCATGTGTCAATCACCTTTTCGATATTTTTTTCATATTTTGCAAGCACTTAGCGACTTCTGTGTAGTTTTCAAACAGTTACGGCGGTTTCTGTTTTTACCTGGGTGCCAACCAGTATTTAGTGCTTATATCCTAGACAAAACAAACCCAGCAGCAGCTGGGTTTGTTTTAAGGGTGTATCAGGCTTGATTGCCGTAACGCTTACTGGCCTGCTAATAGGCGCTCTCGGTTCTGCTCTACGGTTTTTTCGCCAATTCCTTTTACCTTGGCCAATTCATCAACACTTTTAAACGGGCCATTTGCTTCACGGTAGCGGATGATCTCTTGTGCCTTTTTAGGCCCCACTTTCACCAGCTGGGCAAGTTGCGCTTCATTGGCGTTATTAATATCTATCATGCCAGTTTGCACTTGTTCAACCTGACCTTGTTCAGTGACGGTTTGATCAGCTGAAACAGGTAAGGCAAACAACACAGATACAAGAGCACTGGCTAAAACATACTTAAGGGTTTGAATTGTTTTCATGGAAACCTCCTTGTTGGGATTTAACCGTAACAAGAAGGTTATAAAGGCATCGTAGGATTTATCTCACATTCTTGTAAGATAAATGCGAGTAACGGAAAACCTTACGACATAAGCATGATGGATTAAGCCAACAACTCTTTTTCAATTAAAGTTAGTGCCTCAATTGGATCATTAGCTTGTGTGATTGGACGCCCTATCACCATGTAATCCACCCCCGCCTTCATGGCATCACTTGGTGTCATCACACGGCGCTGGTCACCTTGTACCGCAAAACTTGGACGAATGCCTGGGGTCACTAATTTAAATTCTTGCCCGCATAATTCTTTTAACATCACGGCTTCTTGCGCTGAGCAAACCACCCCATCAAGACCACTTGCTTTGGTTAATTGTGCCAAACGCTTAACCTGTGTTTGCGGCTCTACATCCAAACCAATGCCCGCTAAGTCTGATTGCTCCATACTGGTTAAGACCGTTACACCAATTAATAAAGGCTTTTGCTGAAACTTATCTAGGGCCTCACGTGCTGCAACCATCATGCGCTCACCACCACTGGCATGTACGTTTACCATCCATACACCCATGTTCGCTGCAGCCGCCACCGCTTTTGCGCAAGTGTTTGGAATATCGTGAAATTTTAAATCCAAAAAGACGTCAAAGCCTTTCTTTTGAACCGCTTCAACTAGCTGCGGGCCTTCACTGGTAAACAACTCTTTACCAATTTTTAAACGACAACGGGCAGGGTCAAGGCGTTCTACTAACTCAAGAGTTTGTGCGCGATTATCAAAATCAAGCGCCACAACAATGGATTTATTTGGCATGGGGAATCCTAACATTTGATGGTGAGCTGGCTTTACTGCGTTGGGTGTAAGCTAACTTGGGAACAAATGTTTCCCATTCCTTACAACTCGGACAGCGCCAATGATGTTTGTCGGCTTCGAAACCGCACTGGCGACAAGCAAACTCGTCTGAAGATTTCTGCAATTGCAGCATGATGTGTTTAAGGCTTCGCATATAATCTAACGATAATGTGTCGCCTTTTTCAATTAGGTGATCTAGCAATAAACTGAAGCCTTCATAAGTCGGCACTTGAGCAATAAAATGCGTCAGCTTTTCAATGGAGGCATCAAGACTTTCATATTTAGCTACATGTTCAGCATAACTATGCAGTGTAAGTGGCATTGGGTGGTCTTGCCATAATTGCTCTAATAAACGTTCTAACTCATCTGGACGATGACGGGATTCAAACAGGACCTGCAGCTTAGGCAAAACCACATATAAAATACTGGGCTCATAGCTTAACGCTTCTTTGATACTGGCCAACATTTTATTAGGAAAGCCTTCAATTTCTGCCATATCCGCTTCTAGCAGTAACGCACGCACACAGTGGCTGTCGAGTTTAAGGGCCTGCTGTATATAACGCTGAGCATCGCGCCAACTTTTTTGTTTGATTGCCGCATCCGCCAGCTCACAACAAGCATAAGCAATGGCTTTGTTATTTTTTAAAAATTTAGCCTCACCCGCTAACGATAAAATACTGCTCCAGTCTTGCTCTTCTTCATAAAGCGTGACCAACTTGGCCAACACTTTTGCTTTTAAATGGTTATTACCTTTGAGTAATTCAAGTAATAAGCGTTCTGCGCGATCTAACCACCCTGCGTTCAAATAATCAGAAGCTAAGGCTAATTGAATCTCAGCGGATAATTTTTTATCTAAATCAGGGCGTGCAAATAAACTTTGATGAATAGAAATGGCTTTATCTATTTCACCACGGCGGCGGTAGAACGTGCCCAGGTTAAGCTGTAAATCTAGGGCCTCTTCACGCTCGGCCATATTTAGAATCGTCTGCATGGTTTCAGACTGTCGATCGCCAGCCAGCATATCTAAGCTTGGAAACGGTGTTTGCTTGTATTTTTTACGCCCTTCATAGCGCCCAAGTAGCCAGCCAAGGGCCACTGCTAACACCAATACCAAAAGTAATTGTAGATCCATAGTTGCTACTGTATTTGCTCTAGGCGCTTAATTGATTGATCCAATTGTTTTTGCAGTTTTTGGCTTTTACGGGTGACTCGCCACAACCAAACACTGTTGATTAACATGCCTAATAAACAACCAATGAGCAAACATACAACCAATATTGTTCCCAGTGATAAAGACGGGCTATGCCAAAAGAATAGGTCTAATTCAACCAGCTGAGCATTTCGTAACGTTAGCGCCATACCGCAGCCAATAACAACCAGTGCAATCGCGAAGCTAATAAACGTTTTAAACCAAGCCATGGTGTCTATCCTAGATCAGTGATGAGGGGATTATCCCTGTTGCCAGTTTGGGTTGCAATCACCCTATGCTGGCTTGCGATACCTAAAGTCTTTTAAATTTAATTCTAGCTGGCAATCGGTTTTCAATTTCACCAACTTTCTGGCCATTAGGGCTATTCGGTAATCCTCTTGCAGAGTTTGCCCTACCTTGCCTTTTATCTGCTGGCTATTGATCAATACCGAATCAAGATCGCCATATTCATCTAATAACTGCCCAGCTGTTTTGGGCCCTATTCCTGCAACACCAGGTACATGGTTGGTGGTATCTCCCACTAAACTTAAAAAATCGACCAACTGGTGAGGCTCTAACCCTAGCTGCTGGCGCACGTCATCTGGGTTCAAAAAACGCTTATCGAAGTGGTGATACAAGCGAATATGCTCATTGGCAATTTGCATGAAACCCTTATCAGTGGACACAATGGTCACTTGCCCACCTTTTAAACTGGTTTTAACCGCCAATGTGGCAATCACATCATCCGCTTCATATTCATCGTATACCATACTGGCTATGCCCAGTTTTTGAAAACGGGCCATGTAGCTTTCAAGAGCCCCAGCTAACTCATCCGGCATAGGCTTGCGGTCGGCCTTGTAGGCAGGGAACAATTCATGACGCCAAGTGGGGCCTTTGCCATCAAACACGCAAGCCACGTGAGTGGCTTTTACTTTTTCTAAATCTTTTAATATGGCGTTTTGGCTAAGCAATAACGTTTGCTCTATGGCTTCACTGCCGCCATAGGACTGCGCCGCATAAATACGGCGTATTAAATTCATGGCATCAATAAGCAGTAGATTCATACATCATCCTTATGCTGCTGCATTTGCCATAATGCGGCATAACGTCCGTTTTTAGTCATTAATGCCTTATGATTACCTTGCTCAACGATTTTGCCGTTATCCAGCACTAAGATACGATCCGCATTCACAATGGTTGAAAGGCGATGGGCCACCACCAAACTGCTTTTACCCTGAGACACTTCGTTTATTGCATCCAGCACCGCTTTTTCTGAGGCGCTATCTAACGAGCTTGTGGCCTCATCAAACAGCAAAATACTTGGCTGTTTTAAAATGGTACGGGCAATGGCCACACGCTGCTTTTCACCACCTGAGAGTTTCAAGCCGCGCTCGCCCACTTCTGTGTCATAACCTTTTGGCAGGCGAGATACAAAATCATCTAAATGGGCCATGGTTATGGCTTGTTTTACATCTTCATCATTGGCATCTGGTCGCCCATAGCGTACGTTTTCCAACAAGGTTGAGTTAAACAAAACGGTATCTTGTGGCACCACACCAATGGCTTGGCGCAAACTATATTGACTCACATCCTGCAGGTTTTGACCGTCAATTAAGATTTCACCACCGCTCACATCATAAAAACGAAATAGCAGTTTACCCAAGGTTGACTTACCAGCCCCACTGCTACCCACCAATGCGACTTTTTCACCGGGTAAAATAGTAAAACTCACATCATCAATAATGGTGCGTTCATCGTAAGAAAAACATACATTTTTAAACTCAATTAACCCTTTGCTGACAAGCAAGGTGTTGGCATTTTCTTTATCCGCAACTTTAGGCACCACTTTTAGCAATGAAAACATTTTTTCAATATTGGTCATGGAGCTTTTAATTTCACGATACACAAACCCCAAGAAATTGAGCGGCATAAAAATCTGCATCATAAAAGCATTTACCAACACAAAATCACCAATGGTCATGCGTCCATTACTCACCTCACTAGCGGCAAGCAACAGCATGGCGGTCATTGATGCTGATATAATTAAGGCTTGGCCGCCATTTAATAAAAACAGAGTTAATCGATTTTTACGTTTGGCTTTTTCCCAATGCTCAAGTTCAACATCATATAAACCTGACTCATATTTCTCATTGGTGAAATATTTAACGGTTTCAAAATTTAATAAGCTATCTACCGCACGTGAGCTAGAACGGCTATCAGCCTGATTGGCTTCACGAATAAATTGGGTGCGCCAGTCTGTGGTTTTTTTAGAAAACCACACATACGAGACCACAGAAACAAACACAATCAAAGCAAATTCAAAACGATATTGTTGCCATAAAATACCCATCACCAAAAATAGTTCTAAGAAGGTGGGCACAATGTTAAACACCAAAAAGCGCATTAAAAAACTAATGCCATTGGTGCCTCGTTCAATATCACGTGATAATCCGCCGGTGCGACGAGATAAGTGAAAGGATAAATCTAACGCATGCAAATGCTTAAATACGGTTAAACCTATGCGGCGCATAGCACGCTCGGTGACCCGCCCAAACAGCGTATCGCGTATCTCTCCAAGCAACACATTAGCCAAGCGGATCAAACCATAAGCTAAGATCAGTGCAATCGGTACAATCACCAAACTCGCTGCGCCATTCATTTGCGCATCTAAACCATCCACCACCTGCTTTAAAACAAAAGGCATGCCGACACTGGCCAATTTAGCCAATACCAGACACATCAAAGCTAAAAATACACGGCGCTTAAATTCAGTTAAGTAAGGCCAAATTTGTTTAACAACCGACCAATCGATTGCCTTATCAGGGTCAAAATCTGAACCCATGGAGCGCATAAACTATCCTTCACTTAAAAAACAACCACAAAATCTCTTACAAACACTCTGTAATCAGAGTTTACCTATCGTAACAAACCCCAACAAAAATGAGACTTACCTCTCATTTTGATATCAGTATAGTGCGCTTCATCAAACCTACTGGTGAAAACATGAAACCTAATCAACTCATCATACCGCCCAAGCCAGGCATCTTACTTGAGATACAAGCGTTAATGCAGCAACAAGATGTTGATTTAGTTAAAATCACACGCTTAATCAAACAAGACGTCGCCTTGTATGCGGTTTTACTCTCCAGTGTAAACAGCCCTTGGTTAGGTTTACGTCAAGAAGTGACATCCGTTGAAACCGCCATTTCACTCATGGGCCTTGAGCGCGTTCTGGGCCTTTTACAAGCGGTGATTATTCGCTCGTGCTTCAAGGAATCTCCGTTATTGGAAAGCTTTTGGGACACCGCATCTGAAGTAGCCGGTATTTGCCAATCCTTAGCCGCCAAGTACACCTCAATCAAAGTCGATGATGCTTACAGCGTGGGCATGATGCATAACGCAGGCATCCCAATCATGCTGTTAAACTTCGAAAACTACGATGCCTTTTAAACCACTCACACACGTAAACCGGCCAATGAAATGTGCGTTTATGAACGCCAAACCTTCAATACCGATCATTACCTACAGGGGGCGTTGATGGCTAAAGCCTGGTACATGAGTCATGACGTTTCGTTAGCCATTCGCTACCAGCCCATTACCAAAAGCGTGTTAGACGGCAGTAAACAATTACCCGCAGATATCTGCCAGCTACTGGCCGTTCTCACTCTCGCCAAAGACATCAGCGGTGAATACCAGCATTACTGGAAAGTAGAAGACAATGAATTTAACACGCAGTGCGTTGAAGCAGCGTTAAGTTATCTAAATATTTCAGGTGGTGAATATGATGAAATTAAAGACGACGCCATCAATGATCTTATGGGTAATCAAGTGGCTTAACCCGCATTTATTAGCACAAACGCGGGTTCAAATTGTGTTTATCGTTTACGCTGCCAACGAATAGCCGCTTAGATCAAAGTACTTAGACAAAGCACTATATAAAGGTTTAAAGGCGCAGCAATATGGATAATTCTTTGTCCAAATAAGACTAGCCGCTTCATTACAAATAAAGCTACAATGATTGGGTTTAAAACAATAATAAAGAGATCAAAATGCTCAAGCCCATATCCCTCGCCACTGCATTATTACTTCTCATTGGCTGCGATAACGCGCCTCAATGGGAAGATAATGCAGATTCACAAGGTCATACTGCGCCCACAATGGCAACCGTCAAAGCCAATGAAGCGTTTTTAGAGAAGCGCCCGTTTACCAATACGCAAGACTTTATCAATGCACGCAAGGGCTTAATTGCACAAGAGCCAAGTCTCGTGACGGAACATCTTCAGCAAGGCTTAGTTTGGAACATGCCCGAGTACGACTTTATTAATACTGATGGCGAGCAGCCCCCTGCCAGTGTGAATCCCAGCTTATGGCGTCAGGTGGCACTGAACAATATCCACGGTTTATTTGAAGTAACCTCAGGCATTTATCAGGTACGCGGCTACGATCTTGCCAACATGACCATCATTGAAAGTGATAACGGCTGGATCATCGTTGACCCATTAACGGCACGAGAAACCGCCAGCAAAGCCTATCTATTTGCACAAGAGCACCTAGGTAAGAAACCATTAAAAGCTATTTTATTTACCCATAGCCACATCGACCATTTCGGCGGTGTTCAAGGTGTCATTCAGCACTTGAGCGAGGACGAAAAAAGCGCATTACAAATTATCGCACCTGTCGGCTTTGAAGAAGAGGCCACCAGTGAAAATATCATTGCCGGCACAGCCATGAGCCGTCGCGCCATGTACATGTATGGTAAACGCCTTGCCAGAAATGAGCGCGGACATGTGGGCACAGGCTTAGGTAAAGGGCCTGCATTTGGTACATTTGGTATTGAAATGCCCACAACACTGATTCATGAAACCGGCACACAACTGAGTATCGATGGCGTACCCTTCGTTTTTCAAACCGTCTCTGGTTCAGAAGCCCCTGCCGAATTCACATTTTACTTACCCGAACACAAGGCCTTTTGTGGCGCAGAGTTAGTCAGTAACAATATGCACAACTTGTATACGCTACGCGGTGCCAAAGTGCGCGATGCTCGAATATGGAGTGGCTTTATAGATGAAGCACGCACGCGCTTTGCCGACGCCGACGTGTATTTTGCAAGCCATCACTGGCCATTATGGGGACAGCAAAACATTAATGCTTTCTTAGAAAAGCAGCGTGATACTTATAAGTTTATTCATGATCAAAGTGTGCGCATGTTAAACCAAGGTTTCACCCCAAATGAGATTGCTGAAAACTTAACCATGCCAGATGCATTAAACCAAGACTTTCATAACCAGGGGTATTACGGCACTGTTAAACACAATGCAAAAGCTGTGTATCAAGCTTATCTGGGCTGGTTCACGGCGAACCCTGCCAAACTAGACCCATTACCTGAACCACAAGCCGCCGTTCGCTATGTTGAAATGATGGGAGGTGTTGAACGCATTTTACAAAAAGCACAAACCCAGTTTAACGAGGCCGCTAACATGTCACCCGAGAACGGGACTAAAACCTACCGCTGGTTAGCGGAGCTACTCAATCACGCCGTGTTTGCTGAGCAGGATAACTCTCAAGCTAAAAGTTTATTAGCCAAAGTATATGATCAGTTAGGCTATCAAGCAGAAGCCGCACCGTGGCGAGATTTTTACTTAACCGGTGCTTATGAATTGCGCCATGGTGCACCTGACACAGGGATTAGTCCTGCGGTCATGAAAGAAGTATTAATGAAAACTTCTGTCGATAAATTCTTCGACAGCATGTCTGTGAGGCTTATTGCAGAGAAAGCCGAGGGCGTGAATCTAACGGTTAATATTACTTTTACCGATTTAAACGAAAGCTATTTATTAAGCGTTAATAATTCTGTCCTGCACCATAAAAAAGTCTCAGCCGGTACAAAAGCTGACGCCACACTGAAACTGACTCGAGCGTTATTTATAAACATGATCGTGGGCGAAGCCGGATTAAAGGACACGTTATTTAGTGATGAGTTAAGCCTAGAGGGCAGTAAGCTAGATTTAATTTCATTTTTTAGCATGCTCGATAAACCCATGGGCACGTTTAATATCGTGACCCCCTAGTTAGCGGAGTTTATTCAAATAAACTTAATTGGGCGCTGGGTTGCAATAACTTAGCACCCAAGCCTAACAAACGAATAGTTTGCTGATCCCGTTGACTGGCTTGAATAATTAAACTGAGATATTGATCAAAACTGGCTTGCGAGCTTTGCTTGGCTAAAGTGGTCACATGGAAATCGGCAAATTTAACTTTTACAAATGGCGCAAGCTGTTCCAGTTTTAAATTGGCCCGCTCAATACGCTCTAAAAACTTTGGCCACATGGCTGTCAGTGCTTCTTGTATTTGCGATTCACGATATAAATCTTCTGCAAAAGTGCGTTCAATACTGATGGATTTTCGTTGTCGTCCTTGACTCAACTCTCGCTGATCAAGCCCTTTGGCGCGCTCGATTAATAACTGCCCAAACCGACCAAACCTTTTTAGTAGGGTTTCATCCGGCACTTCACGTACATGACCACAGGTATAAATCCCCATTTCATGTAATTTAGCCGCACTTTTAGGCCCGACACCTGGAATTTTTTTAACTTCAAGACGGGCTACAAATTCATCCACATCACTGGGTAAAATGCAAAACTGACCATTGGGTTTACGCCAATCACTGGCGACTTTCGCTAAGAATTTATTGGGAGCAATACCCACAGAAACCGTAATACCTAATTCACTTTCAATGTGTTGACGAATTTGCTGTGCGATTAATTGACCATTACTGGTTGGCGCAATTTCTAAATACGCTTCATCAACAGAGACAACTTCAAACTGCAAGGCATACTGCTGCAGGATATCCATTACTTGACGGGACACTTCTTTATATTTTTGCATATGCCCAGGCACCAAAACTAAATCAGGGCATAGTTTTTTAGCTTGGCTACTTGCCATGGCCGAACGCACGCCGTATTTACGAGCAATATAGTTACACGTCGAAATGACACCGCGGCGGTCACTGGCACCACCTATGGCCAAAGGCACATGACGTAAATGAGGTTGATCGCGCATTTCAACGGCAGCAAAAAAGCAATCACAATCAACATGGAGAACTTGGCGCACGGGCCCACCAACAACTGTATAGATAAACAGTTATTATCAGGGGTTATCTATAAAAGGCAAGCTAAAATTCAACCTCCATGTCTTCGTCTTCTTTTTCAAGACGAATGGTGACACGGCGGTTAAGCTCTCGACCGGCTCGGGTTTTATTACTGGCCACCGGATACCGCTCACCATGGTAACGGGTGGTTAACATACCGGGATCGATGCCCTTTTTAACCATGTAGTCTGATACTTTTAAAGCACGAGACTCTGACAATCGGCGGTTATTATAACGCCGACCAGATGAGTCACTATGGCCATCTATGTAAAGTGCTTTAACCTTAGGGTCAGCTTTTACATACAGAATAATAAGATCGAGTTTCTTCTTCGATTCCGCATCAAGGTAATCACCGCCACCTTTAAATAACACCTTACTTTTCGCCACTTGGCGAAAATTAACCGGTAACAAGCCTGCGACACAGCCTAAATAGTCTTTGTAAAAACTATTAAAATTAGCCGCTGATAATGATACTCGAATAGGTTCATTTTCATCATAACGAGCCTTGCGGGTAAAGGTGGGTTGCATGCCTTTCATCAGGGCCTGCATCATATGGTTGGCCCGACCCGGGTCCACTTTTAATGGCACACTTGATTGGTGAATAGCCACTAAACCCAGATCTAACGCAAAACGACTTGGGCCCCAAATGGGTGGCTCAATATGTAACGCTGCCTCACCTTGGCCCATTAAGTTTTTTTTAGTTTTTAAGTGAAACATGAGATCTTCGCCAGCCTCGTGGTAAAACACGGCCTCGCCGTAATTAGGTATAGGCTGTACAAACTCACACTCAAAAATGGAAGGCGACAGACGCCATTCGGTTTCTTCAACCGATGCTTGGAAGGTTAATCCGTGACTATTTATTGCCCACAACATCAAGGCGGTATAAACAATGATTCGCACAACTCAAACCCAACTTATGATATCTGCATAGGTTATCGGCCAATGACGCCTAATCTTGACTCATTTATGAAGCTTAACCCTTAAAAAAGAGGTTTCTGTATTGCTTTGGTAAGCCTCTGTTATTAAGGGTAATGGCGTTAAAGTAGGCTTACCAGCCACCTTGGGGTACAATCACTTTTTTTAACGGAAACATTAAGGGAATCCGTGGCTGATTTTCATAGCAATCCAATGGCGAACCGCTTTCGTGGCTATCTACCGGTAGTGGTCGATGTGGAAACCGCAGGATTTAACGCTCAAACAGACGCACTTTTAGAAGTGGCCATGGTTATCATGGACATGGACGATAAAGGCCTTATGACACCTGGGCCTGAAATGTCGGCCAAAATCAAACCTTTCGACGGTGCCAACATTGAGCAAAGCGCACTGGACTTCACAGGTATCGACCCTTTTGACCCAGATCGCGAAGATGAACATGAAGCCGATGCCCTAGACGCCATGTTTAAAACCATCCGCAAAGCCATCAAAATTAAAGGCTGTAAACGTGCCATTTTAGTCGGCCACAATGCCCATTTTGACTTAGGTTTTATCAATGCCGCGGTTGAGCGTAATGATTTAAAACGCAACCCGTTTCACCCTTTCTCTGGCTTTGATACCGCAACGCTTGCAGGTTTAGCCCTTGGCCATACGGTTCTTGCTCGTTCTTGCATGCTTGCAGGCATCGACTTTGATAATAAAGCGGCCCACAGTGCTCTTTATGACACACAAAAAACCGCCGAACTCTTTGCTTTGATTGTGAACCAATGGAATCACATGGGTGGCTGGGAATGGGCCGTTCGCAAACATCAAAAAGAACAAGACTTAGACTAAAGCGCATTTAACTAAACCGCTTATATATCATTAACTTCTAATATTAGAAGTTAATGATATTCGGACTTTATATTACCTTTCGCTAAACTACATCCAACTTCACTTTTGAAAGATCATCATGTTTGACTCTGTCTCTTTTATTCATGTTTTAGGTGGTGGCGCCTTAATTGGCTTAGCCGCGGTTGTTTTATTTGCAGGTATTGGCCGCATTGCGGGCATCTGTGGGATTGCCTTTTCATTATTAGCGGCCCCCATTAACCAACAAGTTTGGCGCATTTTATTTTTAGCGGGCCTGATTGCAGGGTCATTATTATTCCACGCTATCAGCGGTCAGAGTTTCCCACCGGCACCAGACAACTCACTGCCACTATTAATTATTGGTGGCCTATTAGTCGGCTTTGGTACCGCCATGGGTAACGGCTGCACAAGCGGCCATGGCATTTGTGGTTTGTCTCGTTTTTCCCCTCGCTCAATTGTAGCGACGCTCACCTTCATGGCTGCGGCCATTGTTTCCATGTTTATCGCACGTCACGTATTAGGTTGGAGTATTTAACATGCAAAAATTAACCGCCCTACTCGCAGGTGTTTTATTTGGTGCAGGTTTAGCCGCTTCGGATATGAACAACCCAGAACGTGTTCAAGGCTTTTTAGATTTATTAAATTGGGACCCAAGCTTGATGTTTGTCATGATGGGCGCGCTGATTGTCGCGGTGCCGTGTTTTCAAATACTCATGAAAAAACAAGGCAAACCTTTATTTGCAGCCAAATTTTCATTGCCTACAAACATGAATATAGATAAGCCGTTAATACTCGGCGCAACCTTGTTTGGTATAGGTTGGGCCTTAGTCGGTTATTGCCCAGGGCCAGCAATAGCGGCAATTGGTTATGGTTACCATGAAGTCTTCATTTTTGTAGGCGCTATGTTTGCAGGGGCAAAAATACAGCAACTATTAGCAGTTAACGCTTCACACTCATAATCAAATGTTCATCACGCTTAATATTCATAATATTAAGCGTGTATTAATACTCTCCCTTAGTTTGTGCGCTTTGCGAAATAAGCCTCTTCAGTACAATCCTAGTTATTTGCAATATCAATCAGTCATTTCCCTTTGTAGTATTCGCTTATTACCTCACTCAAATTTATTCATGGTGTAATCATACCTAGGCTTTTTTAAGCACATGAGTAAAACCTTTTAATCAGTGAGAGTGATATGTCTAAAATATTAATGATTACCGGTGATTTTGTTGAAGATTACGAAAACATGGTTCCATTTCAAGCGCTTTTAGCCATGGGCCATGATGTCGATGCAGTGTGCCCTGATAAAAACGCAGGTGACAGCATCGCCACATCGATTCATGATTTTGAAGGTGATCAAACCTATAGCGAAAAACGTGGACATAATTTCACGTTAAACGCCTCATTTTCAAGCATTAACCCAGCCGACTATGATGCGCTCTATTTACCCGGCGGCCGCTCTCCTGAATACCTTAGATTAAATGCCAAGGTGCTAGAAATTATTCAACACTTTGCAAACAACGAAAAACCCATTGCTTCTATTTGCCATGGCCCACAACTATTAACGGCCGCTGGCGTCATAAAAGGTAAAAACGTATCGGCCTACCCAGCTTGCCAACCAGAGATTGAAATGGCCGGTGCACAGTACGCTGTATTATCTATGGATGACGCCATTACAGATGGTAAGCTGGTGACAGCACCTGCATGGCCTGCGCACCCTGCTATGCTGAAACAATTCGTAGCGTTATTTTAATTACCTTTAAATCGAGAAATATATGTGCCAACTTTTTATTAGTGCAGACAGCGAGTTATGGACACCCAAAACTAAATCGTTGCGTATTCAAGGGGTTGTCACATCCATTCGATTAGAAGTGTTTTTCTGGGATATTCTTGAAGAAATATCATTTCGCGATCAAATGACGGTAAATCAAATTATTACAAAATTGTATTTAGAGTCCTTAGATGCGGATCATGATATCGGAAACTTCACCTCTTTTTTACGAGTGTGTTGTTCGCGTTATCTATCACTGATCGCTGATGGTGATTTATCGCGACAAACACAGGAACCCCTAGAAAACGTAAACGCTAAACATATTATTGAACAAGAGGCTTTACGCAAAAAAGAACGCAAAGCCATGTTTAATTTTTCTCATCAAAAACCGTCCATTAATTAATTTAAGAAGTCACCATGGCGCAACAAACATTAATTCGTGCATGTAAAAAGATTGTTGGTGCGCGCCATGTTCTCACCAGTGAACGTGCGACAGCGCCTTTTAGAAAAGCGTTTCGCCAAGGTGAAGGTCCTGCATTAGCCGTTGTTCGCCCAGGCACGCTGTGGCAGCAATGGCAGGTTTTAGAAGCGTGCGTAAAAGCCAATGTCATCGTCATTATGCAAGCGGCCAATACAGGCTTAACCGGCGGTTCCACCCCAACACAGGGCTGTGATCGCAACACTGTCATTATTAATACAACACGCATTAAAGATATTCATGTATTAGAATCTCAGGCTCAAATTGTTGCATTCCCTGGTGCCAGTTTATTTTCTTTAGAAAAAGTCTTGTCTCCTTATGGGCGCGTACCTCATTCCGTTATCGGTTCGTCTTGCATTGGCGCATCCATTGTTGGGGGAATCTGCAACAACTCAGGTGGCGCTCTTGTGGAAAGAGGCCCAGCTTACACCGAGCTTGCCCTGTATGGCCAAGTGGATGAAAATGGCACATTGCAATTAATCAACAATCTGGATATTGAACTGGGCAACACACCAAAAGAAATTCTCACCAATTTACAAAACAAGCATTATTCAGAAAAACACATTTTAAACTCAGACAAACTGGCCTGTGACACACAGTACGCAAGCTGGGTAAGAAAAACCAACGAAGACACACCTGCACGCTTTAATGCTGACCCAAGGCGATTACACCAAGCCAGTGGTTGCGCCGGAAAATTAGCCGTATTTGCTGTACGAGTGAATACCTTCATCAAAAATAATCACGAACAAACCTTCTATCTTGGCACCAACTCGAGCAGTGCCTTACAAGCCGTTCGAAAAACACTACTTGAACAAGCCACACACTTACCCGTCTATGCCGAATATTTACACCGAGACATCTTTAACCTAGCGGATGAGTACGGCCGCGACACAGTTTTACTAATTAAATACCTTGGTACAAATTGGCTGCCTAAATTTTTTAATATTAAACGCCAACTAGATGCTGTGAGTCGTAAAATCCCTTTTATAAAACAAGGTTTGATTGACAAAATTAGCTACAAAATTGCCAATTTATTCCCAAGCCAAACCCCCCATCAGCTGCATCACTGGAACAACTTATACGAGCACCAGCTCATATTAACCGTTAAAGGTGAGCAAAGTGGTGAAACAATCGCGTTATTAAATTCGATTCAAACCCAGCACAATATTGGCTATTTTCAGTGTACTGACAAACAAGCAAAATCAGCCTATATGTTACGTTTTGCTGCAGCTGGGGCTGGCGTGCAATACGCCTCGATTCATAACCAATGTGTTGAGCCGATTATCGCGCTTGATATTGCCCTAAGACGAAACGATCAAGATTGGTTTGAAACTCTACCTCAAGACATTAACAATAAACTGGTGAAAAAATTATATTATGGCCATTTTTTGTGCCATGTATTTCATCAAGACTATCTAGTTAAAAAAGGTGAGGATGCTAACGCCATAAAAGCGTCTTTATTAAAAATTTTAGAAACCCGTGGAGCGCAATACCCTGCTGAACATAATGTTGGTCATCACTACATAGCCAAACCTGAACTGGCAAATAACTACAGAAAGCTAGACCCAACAAACACATTGAATGCCGGAATTGGAGGCATGTCTAAAAATAAGCATTACCAATAAAATAATTATTTATTGGTGTATTTTTTAATTATCTCATTTAGTAATGCTTGATGTTCTTTTTTTGAAAATTGCACATCAAGTTTTTTAACTAATTCTGATGCCCAGTTAAAATTTGGGCTAAATGCCATAAAAAAAGGGTTTTCACTCAAACAACCTGCATTTTGATAATCGGCCAAATCAATTCTATGTGTTTTAGCCTCCCAGGCTGCTACATATTGATCATCTAAAAACGCATCAATTCTGTTTAAATCCAACATATTAATAAGCCTAGGGATTTCTTTACCACCTGAGATCAGTTGAACGGCTTCGTTAGACTTTGCATTACGAATATATTCATCAATATCAGAGTCGTAACCATAACCTTTAATTGCACCAAGCGTCACTGCATTAAGGGATGAGACACCCTTGAAACGCCATTGGCTGTCTTTATTAGAAAAAAAGCAAACGCGATATGACATTGTTGGGGTATTGGTAAATACAAAATCAGGTGCCTCTTCACGGACAGCGGTTAATAGCCCATGAGCACGGCCCGATTCAACTTCTTTAATAGCACGGGTCCAAGGGTAAAACTTAATATCAACATCCATATCCAATTGCTTCAAAGTAGCTTGAATATATTCATAGGCGATACCGGGCAACTTATCTGAGTTTGGACAGGCGTATGGGCACCAATTTGTAGTGGCTAACGTCAATTGAGATGGTAGCTCAGAATCTGAAGCCTGGGCTGTGGGCATTGAACAAGCAAATAACCACCCCAATATAATCAAACACTGCTTTAACATTTGGCAACCTAATAGCATAGTGACTCATCAATAAGTCTAACCTTTAATCAACAAAGCGCCATACGATATGCCCAGCAAGCATGGATATTTAAAATAAGCCTTGCAACATATACCAATATAAATCCATTTATTTATATCGATAGCCTATAAGCCATTACAAGACTGTTTCAGCCTTAAAAATTGCTAACAATTTATTGAGCTAAAACCTCAGCCGTATTCAATCTCATGCCAATTGTCTCTTCTTTAACAAGCGTAATTTTGGCCGATGTTTTTTTGATTTTTATTTCTCTTGTATATCCCGGCGAAGCCACATCAACATGTGAGCTCATCACTGTCATGCCATTAGGTAAAAAGTTCGCCTGTGTGGACGTTGTGGTCACTAGCGGCATCTCAATTAACTCGATAATGGTTTCATCTTGACGATTCGAAAGATTAAAATCCTCGTAACCTTCCAATAAAGCCAACTCAGCCGATCGTTGGGTGACATATTCAAACATTTCATCATAAGAGACTGACTTATAGGTTTGATAGCTGACCAAATAACTTGTTTCATCAAGCTTCACCTCAGAATAACCATGAGGCTCATCACTCTCTTTTGCCACATACATACTTGAACAACCTGATATCCATAATATCCAAAAACCGATTAATACAATTTTCACAAATATCCTTATTACTGGTTGAATCTAAAATTCACTAACAAAAAACGCTTATTATCAACAAACCAGTGAGCCTATTCCAGTTAAAACGGACCTAAACAGTGGTATTTGGTATAATTGATATTCATTCTGCCACCACTTAGAGTAGCCCCATGCACCCTGCTGAATTTAAAACCTTACGCGAAGCGGTTGGCCTTTCAATCTCCACATTAGTTAAAGTCATTGATGTGGACGAGCGCTCTATCCGTAAGTGGGAGTCGGGCAAGAAAAAAATACCCGAAGATGTCATTAAAGCGGTTGTTGCCATTGATCAACTACTAACCGACACCGCCAATATTGCCTTTGATGAATTTCAAAAAACGCCTCAAGATAAGGTGACGTTACACCGCTACATCGAAGAAGAAGACTATCTCAATGCACACCCCGAATTCGAGGGATTACCGATCACAACATACGGTGTCGCTTTATTTCGCTTAAGGCAAAAATACAAAGATGCTAATATCCCGGTTTCGATCGAATATATTTAAAACAACATAATGAAGTTAAGTACTCGTCTCACGGCACTTTGCCAAGCCATCCCTGAACACACATACCAGCATATTTGGGATTGTTGCTGTGATCATGGTTACCTTGGCGAGCAGCTGATGGCGGAACACCCAGATAGCACCATTCATTTTATTGATGTAATGCCCCACTTGATAGAAGAAGTTGAAAAGCGACTTTCTCATAATTCAAAGCAAAACTGGCGCACCCATTGTGCTAATGCTGCCGATCTCTCACTTGATCAAACAGAGAATCACCTAGTAATCATTGCTGGTGTAGGTGGTGACTTATTAATTGAAATGGTTGATACCATTTATAATCGCCATGCATCGCTTTTTAGCAATAAGCGTTTAGATTTTCTGTTATGCCCTGTTCGTCAATTGCATAAAGTTCGACAAGGCCTTAATGATCTTAATCTTGGATTAATCACAGAAAAAATCATTCAAGACAATAATCAATTTTATGAAATCATACAGGTAAGCAACCAGTCTAATAAACCAGTCAGTATTGTCGGCCGTGAAATGTGGGATTTATCAAATGCAGAACATGTCGCCTATCGTAATACCATGATTCGTCACTATGAAAAACAGCCTAACGCGCAGGCTAAAATACTATTAAAGCAATATAAAGGTATTACATAAAAAGCTAAGCATCATGCTACATAAAGCCAACTTTGGTAAATATGCCCTCCCTTTTTGACGTCCTACTAAAATATTTGTATCCACTTGAGCCTTTGAATTTGAACAACATATCAATCCAATATTTTTGACTGCATATTTAGCACTTAAATCGGCTTCACCATGACGTGTTTAAGGCTGATAATGGTGGGTGACGTTCATATTTCATTATCTAAGGCAAACGCTATTGATATTGCTATCATTATTCACCCGCATACCCAAAGCACTCTCTTCGTTCGCGGGGCACTCTGGGTGCGGGTTCGTAAAAATAAAGTAAAGCCGATGCAGTACCAACTGGAAACCAAATACATAAAAACAATGGATACCCGATCTGCTCCCTTCGACAAGCTCAGGACAGGCTTTTCTCGCGTCGAGTATGACGGCATTGAATTTATGCAGTACCAGCAAAGAAGTAGGATGGGTTAGCGCGCAGCGTAACCCATAGAGAAATTTAAACCATATATGATTGCTTAATCACTTCATTCAAATCTAACTCAACTACCGTGACTTATGGAATATATACATCGTTGAAGGCAATGGTTTAGAGCCATAATGGATATAAATAACTCAGACGCCTATTACAAGAACCTATTACCAGAAAGTACCTAGGTCAAACAGCCTAATCTTAAAGCAACTACGACTAAAGCAACTAAAAAACAACTAAGACACTCATGATAATACTGCATTATCCAATACAAAAAAGGCACACCTGGGTGGCGTGCCTTTTCGTTTTCACTTATGTATTAATAATTATTAAGTGCTTTGTATCCGTATGGGACGCAACTGCACCAAGCTTCCAGCAATAAAGGCTAACAATAACAACATTGCAAAACCTAGGGTTTGCCAATCCAATTCATCATTGGTTTGTGGCTGCTCAACTTGTTCTAGCTTTTGCCCTTCTACCATTTCATTGGCTTGTGAGGCGGCGGCTTCTTGTGCTAATTCTTGCGCAATTACATCATTTGCACTGGCCAATAATGCTTCTAAACCAAAACCTTTTGCTTGTTGAGATAGGTTTTCTAAAAAGATTTCGTTCTCACTAAATACATTATGATCACGTTTGATTTCTAGGTAAGTCTCAACCAGTTGTTTTAACGTTTCCTCATCGGTTTCCCAATAGTCTTTACGTTGTGCTTCTAACATACGCTCAATCATTTGCGCTAAATTGGTTGGGTTCGACTTTTCAAAAAACTCGCGCATATCCATGTTGTACTTATCCTTTACATACACCTCTGCAAATTCTTGCCACTGAGCATCGGTCACACCTTCAGGGTACATCACCGTCCAGCCCCAAAAGTTATTCAAACGGTCCAACATCATGCTGGCACCTGAATACCCTTCCTTTTGTGCTTCTTCGATCCAGCGAGGGTGAAAACTGCGATTTCTTAATTCACGTGCCATAAAACGATTAAAGCTTTCACTGCGCTCTTCATTTTTTTCACGCAAGTTTGAAATCATCATTTGTGGGCTAGCGCCATCAATATTACGAATCGCCAACGCCATGCCACCAAAATATTGGAATGGGTCGTCACTGGTGTTCATACCATACAAATTTGACGAGCGACTAAACAATACCGCATCGGTGCCTGATAACGCTTTGGAGTACAACCCTTCCACTTGATCGCTCCAGCGTTTTGGATCACTACCAAATGCATAACCCATACGTTTAAGATACAAATCCGCCAGTTTGCCATCGCTCTCCCAAGTATCACTGGCTAATGCGGTATCGGCTAAACCACTGCCATAACTGCCAGAAGCGTTACTGAATAAGCGCACGGTCGATAAATACTCGGCTTCATCTTCACTCACTCCTTCTGCCAATAAAGATTTTTTCAGTGCTAAGGTATTTTCATATATCGAATTATTATCTTCTTTAAGTTTTGCCACCTGCTCTATGGCTTTGGCAATCATTAACATGACATTAGGGAACGCATCACGATACAAACCTGTCGCCGACGCCACTACGTCTACCCGTGGGCGCTTAAGTTCAGCATAAGGAATAATTTCTGTGCCCTTTAAGAAGCCGTTTTCATCCCACACTGGGCGCACACCCATGGCCGCTAATACTTGGCTTTCTAGTACACCATGATGACGCATGGTTTCAAGTGACCACAACGAGAATGCTAATTTGTCTGGATACTGGCCTTTTTCTTTGTAGTGATTGGCAATTAAGTCTTCAACTAATGTTTGCCCCACTTGCCAAGCCGCTTTTGACGGCACCTTAGCTGGGTTAAAGCCTAATAAATTTACACCGGTCGGTACTGAGTCATGGGCACGCACTGGGTCACCACCATAACCCACAGGTACAAACTGCCCGCTAAGGCCTTTTAACATGTTTTCCATTTCTTGTTGGCCGCGAATACGTTGTGCAAAGTCTTCAGCTTGCGTTAAAAAATCAGCCAATTCAGCGTTTACTTTTAACGTTTGCTTTTCAACAATGTGAGCCCATAACAATTTAAACCCAGGTGTGTCGTCTAATTGCACTACCTTGTTATCTTCTAGTTTTTGCGAAAACACATCAGGTGCTTGTTTTAATGTAATGGCCGTTTTTTGCTCAAAGGTTTCAGCTTGCTCTTTAAATTCATGGCCAAGCATTTGTGCAACCGTGGTCATTAAATGATGATCATTTAATGTTGAACCATAAGTGTGAACACCTAACGGTTGAGATTCTTCCGCTAATTCATGCATATAGTCGTGTACAGCATGCATATAAGCATCAAATTCTTTTTCGATACGTGCTTCAGAAAACCCCACATCTTCAAAGATTTTAAGTGTGATTGACAACTGCTTGATATTGTCTTGCACCACTTGTTTGGTTTTACCCTCAGACAAGGTCATGTATTGCTCAAGTAATTCCTCAAGTTCTGCAAAGTCGCCGTAATAACCTGACTCCGCAAAACCTGGTGTCATGTGTGACAACATAACCGCTCTACCACGGCGTTTAGCCTGCATGGCTTCGCCCACGTTATCCATCACAAATGGGTAAACAATCGGTGTATTGCCAACGGTTAATTGAGGTGCATCGTACATGCTTAAACCGCGCTCTTTACCTGTTAACCACTCTTGAGAACCGTGAGTTCCTAAATGAATAAACGCATCCGATGCATGCTTCTGTTTGGCATACAGGTAAACCGCTAAGTAATAATGATTAATGGGGCTAGATGTATTGTGATAAAGCGCCGCATTTTTATCTTCATCTTCACTGCGACTCGGTTGTGGCATGACAACCAAGTTGCCCATTTTAATTTGTGGAATAACAAAGGCTTTTTCGCCATTTACTGTACGCACGTAAATATTATTTTCAGGGTTACCCCAGCGTTCAAGGATTGGCTGACGTACCGCTTCTGGCAAGGTGTTTAACCAAGTCAGGTAATCACTCACAGGCAGATAATCACTTAAGCCTTTTTCCATTAATAACTCTAAACCAGAGCGCGTATAAAACGGGCGTAACAATTGACCAACCGATTCAATCAGCTCATCGGATGTTTTTTCTTCAATGCTATAACCTTGCGCTTTAAGAGTCTTTGCGATATCTCGAATGGAGTCCGGCACATTTAAAAATGCCGCACCCATGTTTTTATCACCCGGAGGGTAGTTCCACATAAATAACGACAATTTTTTATCTTTATTTGCTTTGAGTGACAGCATGCCTTGTTTAATGGCACGCTCAGCAATGGCGTCCACATGATCAAGCATCGGTACCTGATTATGGCTTTTATCAATGGTTGCCACCATGGTTGGGTCAATCACACCTGCGCTTTCTGGCATCATTAAAAAGTAAGGGGACATCATGGCATTAATACCCGCTTGCGCTTGATCAAATGATTCACGATCACCATCGCGATACACTAAGCCATGTAACACAGGCACACCCACTGCCATAAAATCTTGTTTGGTTTTTTCAGCTTCGTGCAACATGCGGTAGTTAATCAAAGCTTGCACATTGCCTGTGGCAATTTTACGGAAGCCCTCACTTGCATCTGTACCATCAAAAAACATCGCAAACCCTTGGCCTCCTTGTTTTTCAATGGCTGAAATTGTGGCATCAATTAAGCGGGTTTGCTCATTTTCAACGGCACTGCGGTGCATTAACACACCCACTACCGGTTTTGTCTGATCTTGTTTTAACCAGCTAAAAAAACCTTGTGCATCGGCGCTAATCAAGCCAGCAAAATCAGGGTGGTACACCCCTGTGGTAGGCACAACATGTAAAGAGCCTACTTTATTGGTTTGTTTAAAAAATTCATTACCTAAAAAAGCAAATAAATTTTCATAGTTTTTACGCATCCCATTTTCTAAAAAATCATGGGCTTGAGTATATTGCGCCTTAGTAAAACCACGATTTAAACCATTCATACTAAAACCAACAGAAATAGCCGTGTTTTCACACGCGTTCATGGCATTGGCAATTTCTGGGTATTGTCCCGCAGCAGCATCCGCACTAACAGCCTGTGTAATCACCACTTTATAGTCACACAGCACTGCCAAACCCGGTTTTTTACTAAAACTGCGCGTACTAAACGCATCTAAATTTAATTGATAAGGCTTGGCTGATTCTTTTAAGATTTTAATTTTGGCCGAGGCTAAATGGCTATCCCCTATATATAAAATATCTTTTGCAGGGGCGGTATTCGCATTGGATACAGCCCCATACAGGGCAATCGCCATCACGATTATGTAATTAATGATATTGTGTTTCATAAAAGTCATTTATTGGTTGCTCTGTTTTTCATCGGCTGGCACGTACACCATGGACCCATCTTTCATCTTGTAGGCGGTACCTGCTTTTTGTCCATTGCCTGAACCGACATCACCTTGAGATTGGAATTGTTTAATTTCATTGCCCTCTTTCACAATGATTTCCATATTAGGCTCACCTTCATTTTTTATTACCGTTACATTTTCGCTGCTAAACGGGTTTAACGGATTTTGCACAATGGAAATAATTAAAGCGGCTATGATGACCAAAAATACATCCACTAAATTTACGGCGGTTGTAATGGGATCTAGATCATCTTCATCAGTTAAAAATTTCATCTTAAGCCTCTTTTACTGCTTTTAAAGCAACGCCAATGGGCTGTTCATTGTGCAATGCTTGTTTTAAGTCCACTAAGTCTTGGGCTAACCAGCGTTTTTTAATTGATACCGCAATAAAGGTTAATGAAGCCGCTGCCAAAGCAAAAATAACCGCAGCAAACGCAATGGATAAATTTTCTGAAATCCCTTGAATATTGCCATCTGCCAAGCTTTTTAATGCGGGCCCCATTGGAATCATGGTGGCAATTAGGCCTAACATTGGAGCAACCTTGGTAACCAGCTTTAAAAACTCTAAACGTTTAAATGCAAATAATTCCAACTCATCAAAATCCTGAATACGATCCTGCGCCTGAAAATAATGCAGTTCGAATCCACGGTTTACCGTTTTGCTTTGCCCTGCACGACGCTGCCACGCCTGAATGGCCACTCGACCCAAACTGTAAAACCCCAAAAAGAAAACGAACAAAATTGCCACTAACACTGGCGCAAGTAAAAGATCGCTGATGCGATACATAAAAAATTCAATAGAGGAGATCATGATTTTTTCCGGGAAGTGCTTAAGTTCAACAAGCCTCGCATGATTACTTTTCATACAAAGCTCATAATTATTTACTGCATTCTATTGCGAATGATTCGTATATGCAATAGAATTGACAATAATTACTATTTGCGAATAAATATCATTTATGAAAACCCACTGCGTTTCTTCTCTATTAATCACCAGCCTTCTTGCCACAAATGCCTATTGTGCCGTTGAGTTAGACACACAAGAGATTACGGGTCATACAAAACAATACCCTCATTTAAGCGAGCAGCCTGTGAGGGTCGAACTCATCAGCCGTGAGGCAATTGAAGAAAGCCATGCTCTAAATTTAGCCGAGGCACTAGAGTATTCTGCCGGTGTGCAGCTGAAGCCCATAACGGGCAAATCGGGAACGGGCGTATGGCTGCAGGGTTATGATTCCGATCGTGTTGCGGTATTGATTGATGGCAACCCAGTTGCAGCGGGTACCGGCAGCAGTGTGGACATTACACAAATTGCCATCGGTGACGTTGAACGCATAGAAATCAGTAAAGGCTCAATGTCCGCCATTTATGGCACCAGCGCCATGGGCGGTGTTGTCAATGTTATCACTCGTCAACCAGAACAAGGTCGTCAAGCTAATTTACGTTACATTGGTGGTTCTTGGGGGAATCAAGATTTACCTTACGGCACAGTGCCTTTTGGCAAGCAACACTTGAATTTAACGATTGGCCAAGCAAGCGGAAAGAATTCTTTTCAATTAGTCAGTGATACCCAGCTATCTTCTGGCTTTCGTGCACCTGACTCAAATGAATCTCAAGGTTGGGAAGGTTACAAGTCAAATGTCAGTGCAAAAAGCATTCGGCAGCTATCCGATTCAAGTACCCTGATGATCTCTCCTCGGCTGTATCGTGAAGATATTAAAACCATTAATGATAATTTTATTGGCGGTATTGGTAATGTGCCAAAACAGAAGGTTGATATCACTGACAAAAACTCACTGATTAGCGTTTTTGAAAAAGACAACGGTGACTTAGGCAAGTTAAAAATGACATACAGTTTTGAAGATTATCAAAACGAATCTCGCCAAGATTTAATCAACACATCCTATATAGAACAACATCGTATTACCGACATTGATCATCAAGGTATCACCGCTCAATACAATTTCAACCAAAACCATACTCGTTATTATGTAATCGGGGTTGAAGCCCTACTAGATGGCATGAACGCCACCTCCCATAAAAACGACGGGACCAATGAATCCGTAGACACCGAAGTTGATGATAAAACCCTAAAAAATACCAATGGCTTTTTTCAGTTAGGGCTGCATGCCACACCGGATATTGAGCTGCTATACAGCGGCCGAGTTAATAATAACTCAAGGTACGGTACTGAGTTTTCACCCATGTTTAATATGCAATATACCCCGTTCATTAGTAACGAACATCATATCAATATTCGTCTAGGTGGTGGTTATGGTTATCGCACACCGACCTTAAAAGAGCTCTACCATTTTTTTAATCATAGCCACATTGGTTATGTATTGTTAGGTAACGAAAATCTTGAGCCTGAATCCTCAACTAACATGCAAGCAAGCTTAGAATACAGCAGTAATAATTTTAGACTAGACATGAGCGTTTACCAAAATGACATCAAAAATCTCATCGATTTTTATGTTAACCAAGATAAAACCAATGAATTATCCAGCGAATATGGCAGCGAAGTGGTCGCCAATGTCTATGGCAACATTGACCGAGCGCGCACACAGGGGCTTGAGTTTTCACTGGCGTATGAAATCGCACCTTGGTTAACCACCAACTTGGGGTATGCCTATTTAGATGCTATCAACAAGGAAACCGGCAAAGCATTAACCAGCCGACCTGAACACGATATAAAAACCAGTTTGGATTTTTACCTGACCCATAAAAATAAAGTGTCTTTGAAATATCAATATTATTCAAAGCAGTTTTCTGACGAAGACAATTTATTAGTCACACCTGCTTATTCTCAATTTGATCTTAAGTGGAATTATTACCCTACCAGCCACATCAATCTTTTTGCAGGCATCGACAACCTAACGGATGTACAGCGCGATTTTTCGGTGGGCAGCGATCTTCGTCCAGAAGAAGGACGCTATGTGTATTTAGGCATTGCTCTGAATAAATTAATTTTTTAAACCAACTATCAAAACACAACACAACTGGAGAACACAATGAAACACACCTCAACTCTTTCCGTAGTTGCACTAAGTGCATTATTAACCGCTTGTGGCAGCAGCAGTGATTCAACTACCGATTCAGCTGGCACTGAAAGTCCAGTAACTGAAACGCCTGTAACTGACATTCCAAAAACAGACGAATCAGCTTCAACTGAAAATAGCTATGCTTCCTTTAATGCAATTTCGGCACCGGCTTATTTAAATCTAGAATCCGGCACGACGGTTACCAAAGATGAAAACTGGCATTTTTCATATCAAAAATACGTAGGCTTTACCGTGAATGGTGGCATTTCAGGTAGCGGCAGTGTTAGCGCCTGTGCCGCACACACCCCTGATGGTTTATATGACGCAGACGGCAAAGCGGTTCAAGCTGCATTTGAAGCGCTCACCCGTGATAACACAGAAGCCGCATTTAATGCGGTCACTCAAACCAGCTGTGACAACTTCATCACTGACGCCATTAAAACCTATATTGAATTTGGCGACTGGGCCAGCTACAACCCAACTACACACGCTATCACCCTTAACCAAGGCACCGAAAACGGTTGGATCGTTCAATCTGCAAGTGCCGATGGCAACGGTCTTTATAACTATGGCCGTGTAAAAGTTTCTGATCTTACTTACGAGTCAGGTGTGAGCTACACCTTGAAGTTCTCAGTTGAGCAATGGGATGAAAACGCGCAAGTATTTGTAGCCGCAACCGAATCAGATGCCATTGATTTCACAACTGAGCGCCAATACTGGGACATGGAAACCAATGCACTGGTTACCTCAGCAGATGACTGGGAGCTAAGCATTGAACGCGCCGGCCAAGCATGGAACATTCAAGTAAATGCAGCTGTATCAGGTAATGGCACCGCAGGTATTGGTCATGTATTAGTGGATTCCGGTTCTGCATTTGATGTCACCAACCCTAAAGCCAGTGGTGATGACATTTATAAATTTTACACTGACTCAGCTGAAACCGCTCTTTCGGCTCCTGGTAACTACGGTGCATTCCAATACGGTGTAGCCGGTGGACACAACATGTGGCCAACTTTCACCACCTACTTGTTTAAAGACGGCGATCGTTTCTTTAAAGCACAAGTGGTCAGCAACTATGGTGAAGATGGCACACTTGCAAGTGGCAACTTATATGTACGTTACGCAGAAGTAACTGAGTAAGGTTAAATACACATCACATACTCCCCTATTGGAGTATGTGATGTATGGTTTTCTGCTACAAATCCGTTAACATGCCTGCTTATTAGTATTTGTATCAGGATACCTTAATGGATAACCCAATCGCTTCCAGAAAACGCCGTATTATTGCTGTATTGATTGATTTTTGGTTAATCGGGTATTTAACGTCCTTAAGCATTTACATTCAATTTTTTGTCATCAAAACACCGTGGGACACCGACCTCATTGAAGGTGTGATCAGTTTACATTTAGCAATGGGCCTCACTGGTTTATTCATTTTTCTATGTAAAGACACCATAAACGGGTTAAGTATTGGCAAGCTTTTAATGGGCATTCGAACTGTCAAAACGTCGGGCAAACCCGTAGATTTTTTCAGTGCAGTGTTGCGTAATCTGTCATTATTAATTTGGCCCGTCGAAGCCATCGCTATTATTCTCAACTCAAAAAAACGCCGTCTTGGAGATCACCTAGCTGGCACAAAAGTAAAACGAGATCTAAAAATATCAGGCTCGTACCGTGGCCTTGCCGCCATAGTGTTAATGGGGTTTTATTGGTTTACACCCAACCTGCCAAACATTGATTTTACCAGCCAAGACTTTAATGATATTTCACAATATATTATCAAACATTCACAAGCATATGAGGTTGCCGAGCAATCTTTATATGAACAACCTGCCATTGAAAAACTCATCGGCTCTATCAGCGAAATTAAAATTGGGAATACTAGCAGCATAGAAACACACAATGACTCAGGTCATGCCCATTTAATTTTAGTCGCCATAGGTGAACATGCTCAACTGCCAGTAGAGGTAAGACTTAAACGCAGCGAAGGAAAGTGGCAACTCATTGAGATGCACTTTGAGCAAACTCAAAACGTGCCGATCAGTGATGATCTAAATAACAAATAAAAAATGGGCTTAGGCTGCGGCTGCCCCACAAAAGATATGATCAACGCTTAACCAAAAAACGTCATCCCCGACGCGCGAAGCGCTTTGATCGGGGATCCAGTTCTACTTTTGTGAAAGATTTGAGTGTTTCATCGGTCAGTTTATGGAATTGGACCCCCGCGTTCGCGGGGGAGACGTTGAGTTTCTGTTGATTTTCAAATTATGGGACAACCGTGGGCTCAAGCCCATTTTTGATAATTGGTAAAAACGATTTATCCATTATTTTAAATATTGAGGCTGCAACAGCGGCGAAACATTCGGTTTATGCTGCGCTATTTCGTCAACACTTAAACCAGCTAACTCATATGGAAACACCAGCCAGTCATCGGTTTCATATAAACAAAAATCGGGTTTAATATTGGTTTGATTCATCTTTGGTTTTTGATACAAGGTCGCCACACGAATATCTTTAGGTAAATTCCGTTTTAAATGTTTTTCTAAGCGCTTTAAAACAGCACTGATGTTTTGTCCGGTACTAAACACATCATCAACAATCAGCAAGCCGTCATCCGCATTTAAATTTTCAACTAAATATTGGGTACCGTGTACACGAATATCTTCAGGATTATCCACCATGTTTTGATAAGCTGGCTGACCTTTGTAAGACGTTCGCAGTGAAATATGATCGGTTTTAATGCCTAATGTTTGCAAACACTCTTGCACATAAATCCCCACCGAGCTGCCACCACGCCACAAGCCCACTATAAACGTTGGGCGAAACCCACTTTCTAAAATACTCACACCTAAACGAAAAGCATCTTGAATCAAGCTTTCTTCATCTAAAAAACGCTTTTCCATCTTGCCTCCAACGCTGACAAGTGATTGAATCAATAAACACAGAAAATAACCAAATGGTCAGCTTTTAATTAGGCCATAGGCTAATGTGAATCTCAATAGTCTTTTTTATGCACTATTTTCGACCATTTACACTGCGTCACACTACAGGAAGTCTTTATGAGTGAAAAACAATATTTAAGCGCACAAGGCCTATTGGATGACTCATTTGCTCTTGGAGCTAAAGTATTGGCTTCGGACTTTCGCCCAACATTCATCATTGCGGTTTGGCGTGGCGGCGCGCCTGTTGGCATTGCCGTACAAGAGTTTTTGGCATACCACGGTGTTGAAACGGACAACATAGCCATACGCACTTCATCTTATGCGGCTGGTATTGACCAGCAATCCCGCGAGGTTAAGGTATTTGGTTTAAATTATTTAATGAAAAACATTAAACATGATGATCGATTATTAATCGTAGATGATGTATTTGATACAGGGCGCTCAATTGAGGCCATTATTGATGAGTTACAGCGCCGCACCCGCTTAAATATGCCTGAAGATGTGCGTGTCGCGGTGCCCTATTACAAACCTTCGCGCAATAAAACAGCAAGAGTGCCGGACTTTTATATTCATGAAACCGAAGCATGGTTAAAGTACCCTCACTCGCTTGAAGGGTTAACCAATGAAGAGATCGCAACAGGCAGACCCGCCCTATACGAGATTATCAAACATCATCTACCTAACAATGATGCCACTTAATACCCTTTTGATACCAAACCATCATGTAAACAGCTAATACCTGAGCGGGCTTCTACATAAATATCACGCCACTCTAGGCGGTTACTTTCAATCATAACGCTCAGCTCGGTGTCTTCTTCTTCGGTATTTAAAATAGCGACTAGGTCATTGGCTGATAGGGTTTGAGGGCATTTAAAGTTATAACTTTCATTAAAATCTTTTAATACCGATAACTGCACATCGTATTTATCGGCAAGGTTGTTCAGTATTTCAGTATCAAGTTCAGCCGGTTCTTGGCCTAACGCCTGTGCGCTTAAAAACAAAGATGAGGTAAATAAGAAGTGTTTAATTTGTGGTTTCATGGTCATGTCCTTTTTTAAGGACAGTAACCATGAAATATGACAGTTAAATGACAAGCGGATTTATAATTGAGAATTATAAATCATGGTTCACGTTTAAGGTTTTGCCTTGGGCCAAATTAATGTTTTGTGTCACCGCCAAGGCGGTTTCATGCAAGCTGCTAATATACAGCTTATCACCCACCTCTAATGCCCCAGTGGTTTGTCCATACATTCCCAGCGGGTCTTGTAAGTTAAATACCACCTCACCCGCGTCATTAATCGCAACAATATGACCAAAGTTTTGAGCTTTCGGGCGCATGAAGGCCGGTAAACGTTGCACCACTTTGCGTAACGCCGGTGTGTTTGACAGCATATCCAAAGGCTTGCTGCGTGGACTGACCAAACCTAACCAGTACAAACCATGGTTCCCCTTGGCGAGGTTATCAGGGAAACCCGGTAAGTTATCAATTAACACATCTAACGTACCCCGTAGTTCACCATTTAACGCTAAACGTAAAACTCGGTAACTGCCCGTTTCATTAAATAACACATGTTGTTCGTCATGGCTTAATGCCACACCGTTGGCAAAGTTAATATCATTGGCCAGTACGGTGGACACTTTCGTGGTTGGATTGTATTCAATGATGCGACCATGACCACCATGTTCGTTAATATCCAGTAAACTGGCTCCGTAAGTGCCATAGGTTTTAGCATGAAATTTAGTGGAGGCATCTGAAAAGTACACATTGCCATTGCTGGCCACATCCACATCATCCGCATAATTAACTGCCACACCATCTACCGTATCTACCAAGGTGGTGATGGTGCCATCAACCGAGACACTCAATAAGCCTTTGATGGCATCGGCCACCAATAAATTACCCTGTTTATCAAACTCAATTCCCAGCGGGCGACCACCGGTATTGACCCAAGCATGGATACTGCCTTTTTTATCAAGAAACTTAATGTCGCCACTTAATAAAGAAAAATAAAGATTACCTTTAGCGTCTAATGCTAAATCCTCAGGACCTATATCACCGTTTAATTCAATTCTATTGACCTGGCTTAACTGCTGATTTTGCGCAAACGCACCCGTGTAACCTTGATCATTTGGCGCTTGCCACGCAACGGGTTCAATTTCTACCGGCCAAAAAGCAAGATAGCCAGTTAACACTACAACGGCGCTTACCATTATTTTTTTCATACAGGGTCCTAGTTTTTATTTTTATGCACACAAGGTAACACTTTTTGTGCATAAAAAAAGCGCTGAATAAAGAAACGGGCGATCTTCATTCAACGCTTTTAAATATGAAAAGTAAAAACTGCACAAGCTTACCAACTTAATAAAAGTTAAATGGGCTTAATCAGCTTACCCTCATAATTTGTTGACTGTTAGGCCAACAAATATCCACCATCCACATTAATACAGGCACCAGTGGTATAACTTGATGCATCACTGGCCAAATATAAAACCGTACCGGCCATTTCATCTGGCTCTGCTATGCGGTTCATCGGAATATGCTCAAGTGCTTTTTCTAAAATGGCAGGGTTTTTCACCAGTGTTGCCGCAAATTTCGTATCGGTCGCACCTGGTAATAACGCATTCACACGAATACCCATTTGTGCACATTCTTTTGCGAAGGCTTTGGTCATTGAAATCACCGAAGCTTTAGTAATACTGTAAATACCTTGTAGCGAACCAGGAATCACACCATTTACAGAGGCAACATTAATAATGCTACCACCGCCATTGGCTTTCATTAGCTTGCCACCTTCAACACACATAAAGAAATAACCACGAATATTAACGTCCGTGGTTTTTTGAAATGCCATTACGTCGGTATCTAAAATATGGCCAAAATATGGGTTAGCCGCTGCGTTGTTTACCAGAATATCCAGCTTGCCATGTTCCGCTTTAATTTGCTCAAACGCCGCGGCGATTTGTTCCATCTCACCAATGTGACAGGCAATGGCTTGTGCGCTGTAACCTGCTGCGGTTATCTCATCAACCACACGCTGACAGCCATCTAATTTACGGCTGGATACAATGACATGAGCACCTTGTTGTGCCAGTAGTTTTGCAATGCTTTCACCAATACCACGACTGGCTCCGGTTACCAATGCAACTTTACCACTTAAATTGAAAAGTTCTGTGGACATACTGTTCTCCTTATTTTTATTTAACGATACGTTACCTTGATATCGCCTAAAGTTAAATGCTGATAATTATTAAAGTAAGATAAATTCACATCCCCTACTTCGTTAAAAACTAAACGGGTAATCGCTGTGTTTGCCATCATTTCATTTAATTCAAATGCTTTTACCGCACTGATACCCAGTACCTTTTGCAAACACATGGAAATAGCACCGGCTGAACTGACCACCACAATGCACTCCTGACGCTGAGCATTTTGAACAATGCCATCAATGGCTTGGTTAACACGGTGATAAAACCCATCAAAGGATTCTGTTAATGCTTCATTTTGACTGCCTGCGTCTAACCACTGCAAAACCGCTTGACGGTACAGTTTATGAAACGCTTTTTCCGGATTTTTTTGCGCCATGATGTGTTGAGTCATAAATGCACGATCTTTAAAATCAGGATTAAAAACCTCTAGCACATTTTCATGATCAAACTCATTAAAATCAGGGTTCACCTTGATTGGTAAAGCCAGTTTTTTTTCAGTGGCACTTTCGAAACCCGCCAACAAATTATCCATGGTTTGTTGTTGGCGATTAAGCGAGCCACAAATTAATTGCGTAGGCTCAATGGATGCTGCCAAGCATTTGCCCATTACTTGCGCTTGCTGAGCACCCAGCTCAGACAAGGCATCGTAATTTGCTTTACCAAAACTGGCTTGGCCATGGCGAATTAAAAACAACTGGGCCACGTGACTACCCTTCGCCTTTAATTAAACGCAAACAACGGGTTTCAAGATAGCGTGCTGCATGGGCAAAACCAGCAAAACGTTTATCTTGAGTTTGGCCGTGATAATAACGGTAATAAATTTGCTGGATGATGACCGCTAAACGGAACAAGCCATACACCTCATAAAAGACAAATGAATCTAAGCTGCGGCCGGTTTTTTCAAGATAATACGCCACCACTTCATCACGGGTTAACATGCCCGCTAAATGGGTAGGTTGACGGCGCATCATTTGAAATTGAGGCTCGTCATCCGCTTGCACCCAATACGCCAAGCTATTACCTAAATCCATTAATGGGTCACCAATGGTGGCCATTTCCCAATCTAATACACCAATGACATTTAATGGATTTTGAGTTTCAAGCACCACGTTATCCAAACGAAAATCGTTATGAATTAAACACTGACCAACATCTTCTGGCATATTGGCTTTTAGCCAATCCATTACGGTTTGAAAATCCGTGGCGTCATCGGTTTTTGCTTTTAGGTAACGGTCGCTCCAACCATTAATTTGGCGCGCCACGTAACCGTCCCCTTTACCTAAGCTATCAAGGCCTGCCGCTTTCACATCCACCTGATGTAATTCAATCAGCTTATCAATCACGTTTATACATAAGCTGCGGGTATCCGCTTCACTCATTGTTAATTCTTTGGGCATGTTTTGACGGGGGATGATGCCCGTTAGTTTTTCCATGATATAAAAATCACAACCCAACACAGAATGATCATCACACTTCGCAATGATACTGGGCACGTATTGATAAACCGGTTTTAGCGCTTCAATAATATTGGCTTCACGCAACATATCGTGAGCACTTTTTGCAATTTTGCCAAACGGCGGGCGACGTAAAATATAATCTTGCCCAGCAACCGATAGTTGGTACGTTAAATTACTGGCACCACCTGGAAACTGAGTAATCTCTAACTCACCATCACAGTTTTCAATATGTTTGGCTAAAAACTGTTTAACCGCTTTATTATCTAACTCTTCACCTTGGCGAATAGAACCAGCGCTATCTTCTAAACTCATGCTGTTTTCTCCGTCATTTTTTTATGCATTTTTTTGCCAGTGCGCTTAATTTGCATCATATAAATTTTGGGTAAAAAACGCTTTAAACGCCAAAACATGTTTTCACGGGTATGGGTTAAAATATGAAACTTACCCGCCAGCGATTCTTTATACACTTTTGCGGCAATGTCTGCGGCGCTAATGGATGATTTTTCCATTAAGCGATTAGCAACCTTGATACCACCTTGGTGAGTCGCACGCATGTTTTTGGTTAAATTGGTTTGGAAAAACGCAGGACATAAAACCGACACTTTAATGCCATAACTTTCAAGCTCTGCACATAAGGTTTCACTTAACGCAACCACTGCCGCTTTTGATACGTTATAGGCAGACATACCCGGTACATGTAATAAACCGGCCATGGATGCCACATTCACAATGTAGCCCCCTTGTTTTTTAAGAAGCGGAGTAAAGAAATAACAACCCTTCACCACTCCCATTAAATTCACATCCACTGTCCACTGAAAATCGCTTAATGGTAAATCATCAATGTCACCACTGGATGCCACGCCTGCATTATTAATTAACGCATCTAACCCTTTCCAACGTTGTGCAACCTCGTTGTACAGTGCTTGCCATTGATCTTCACTGGTCACATCCAATGAATAGAAAAAGCAGTCTGTACCATGATCAGCTGATAATTTTTTTGCTAACGCTTCACCCGCTTCTTGCTGAATATCTGCCACACACACAGACCAGCCTTGTTTGGCGTATTCTTTTGCCAGCGCTTCACCTAAACCACTGGAGGCGCCGGTTATAATAATTTTTTTCATGATGACCCTCTAAACTGATGGTTTGTTATTATTTGGCTTGATTTTTAATGGCCTGAGAATATTTTTTCAATTCCCACTTCGCCACCATGCCGCGATGCACTTCATCTGGGCCGTCTGCCAAACGCAAACAACGGGCATAAGCAAAAATGCCCGTTAACAAATACTCATCACTCACTCCCGCGCCGCCGTGCATTTGAATGGCTTGGTCAGCAATGGTTTGCAACATGTTAGGTACCACCACTTTAATTTGTGATACTTCACTGAGGGCACCAATCACCCCCTTGGTATCAAGTAGCCATGCGCATTTCAACGTTAATAAACGCGCTTGCTCAATGGCCATACGGGCATTGGCAACAATATCGCGGTTGCCACCTAAGTTAATAATGGGTTTGCCAAACGCTTCACGGGCAATACCACGATTGATCATTAATTCTAATGTGCGCTCAGCGGCACCAATAGCACGCATACAGTGATGCACACGGCCCGGCCCTAAACGGCCTTGGGCAATTTCAAAACCCGCACCAGGGCCTTTGATAATGGCACTTAGTGGCAAGCGTACGTTATCAAAGCTCACTTCACCGTGACCATAAGGCTCATCTAACTCACCAAATACAGGCAGCATGCGTTCGACTTTTACGCCCGGTGCATCTTTAGGAACCAGCACCATAGAATGCTGCGCGTGTTTAGGCGCATCAGGGTGGGTTAAACCCATAAAAATAAGCACTTTACAGTCAGGGTGGCCAATACCTGTGCTCCACCATTTGCGACCATTTAATACCACCTCATCACCTTGAATGATGGCAGTGGCCGCCATGTTAGTTGCATCACTTGAGGCAACGTCTGGTTCTGTCATGCAAAAGGCGCTGCGGATCTTGCCTTCGAGTAATGGCATCAACCATTGTTGTTTTTGTTCTTCTGAACCGTAATGCACCAAGACTTCCATGTTGCCGGTATCTGGGGCATTACAGTTAAAAATTTCAGGGGCAATAAAACTGCGACCCATTTGTTCGGCCATCAAGGCGTAATCACTGTTACTGACACCTGCGCCGTATTCACTTTTTGGTAAAAATAGATTCCACAAACCTTGGGCTTTTGCTTTGGCTTTTAACTCTTCAATAATAGGCAAAACCACCCAGCGGTTTTCTAAGGCACGCAGCTCTTCATAATAAGCATCTTGAATGGGGATAATTTCGTTATTAACAAAGTCAGTTACTTTTTTAAGTAACTCAGCCCCTTGAGCAGACGGGTTAAAATCCATGATGAAAGCCTTATTCGTTTGATTTATATGGCTCTACAGTAAAACCCTATCATCTATAAATCTAATGAATATTTTGAATTTTTATTTATTAATGGTATTAATAGTAAAAACCAGCCATCACAGGTAAGGCTTACAGCGCATTAGGCCCAATAAATTATGAAAATAGACTTAAATTTATTCACCGTATTTGAAGCCATCTACAGCGAAGGTAGCTTAACCCGTGCCGCTGCGCGCCTAAATTTAACGCAGCCAGCCATAAGTCATGCCCTTGGCCGCCTGCGTGATCGTCTAGATGACCCGTTATTTATACGCCACGGCCACAAAATGCGCCCAACCCCGCTGGCGCAAAATCTGTTACCTGAAATTCAAAGCGCGTTAGCGCAACTCAACCAAGCACTGCAACACGCACACGGTTTTGACCCAGCTCTGGCCAATAAAACCTTCACCGTGGCCATGCGTGATGTGATTGAGGCAACCTTACTGCCGCCGTTAGTGAGTCAATTAAACCAACTGGGGCCCAACATATCTGTTGCCAGCGTCACTATGGAGCGTAAAAACCTAGATGCCAAACTGGCCAGTGGCGAATGGGATTTTGCTGTAGATGTATTGCGCCCAAGCCCTGCCAGCATCAAACAACAAAAACTCATCGAAGATGAATTAGTGGTACTGCGACGCACCCATCAAACCAACAAAGGCACAATGAGCCAAGAGGATTACCTAAATGCCCAACACATCGTTGTTAGCTCACGACCCTCTGGCCCAAGCCTGGTGGACTACTCACTGAGCGCATTAGGGTTAAAACGTGACATTGCACTGCGCTGCCAGCATTATTTTGCCGCCTGCCAGGTAGTGGCCAGCAGCGATTACTGGTTAACCATGCCAAAACGCTACGCACATATTTTGGCCGAAAATTTTGACCACATAGAACTCATAGAACTGCCCTTTGCCGCCAGCAGCGTGGATGTGTATTTATATTGGCATGCCACCCATGATAACGATGCCAGTAGCAAATGGTTTCGTGGTTTTTTGCAGGATATTAAGCTTTCATAAATACCAATAAAGACAAGCAACTCATACCATGTGTTAAGGGCCGCTTAAAATGTCCTTGCACCTGTATCTATTTTGCTGGCAGGTACACGACCTTAGAGACTCGATAAAATTATTCTCTCGCAGGTGATACACAAACGAATAAAATGCATTGGATATTCATTTGATCAACAAACAATTATTCGCGCGCAGGTGCGCGCTCTTACGTATTATTTTTGTATAAACTCACATTGTACGAACCCGCACCCGCGGGTGACCCGCGAACGCGGGAACCCAATCCTTAACGTCAATAATTCAAAATTTAAAAAGACAGCAACCCACTACAGCTCAAGAAAAAACTCAGCCTCAGCCACTGGCTGCCCATTAATGAGCACCTCAAGTTTTTGAGTGCCCGTATAATAACGGCGTGTGGTAATGGCTTTAATGCCGTGTTTCTTTTGCAAACGTACCGGCTGCCCGGCTTCTAAACTTAAGGTTTTCCATTTAAATACCTTGGGCGAAGTACTGCCGTTGGCTTTGACAAAATGCAGCGCAAAATCCACCACCAAAGATTGCGACTGTTTTGCCGCTGACTGCAATGACAATTCAAACTCCAAGCTATCACCCAGCACTAGATGATCAGCCAATAACGTTAAAGCAAGGTTTTTAATGTCCACCTGTTTGCTATGACCCAATAACGCAAACACCTCAGGGTGGCCCGCTTTCACCAAGGTGCGGGTAGCGTGTTTAATCACCCACTTCACGTTCGCATTACTATTGGGGTACCAAGCATGGCATTGCTCCAGCACCACCTGCGGGTGATCTTTACTAATGTCGTTTAAATGATTCGCCACCGAACGGCGCACATACAAACTGGCATCGTCTTTTAACGCATCAAGCCAGCGCAGGTTATCGCTTGGGTCTTTCACATAGGGTTTTAATTGAATGCCCCACGGCAAACGGGGCCGTGTACCCTCTGATACCAAACGGCGTACGTGTTCGCTATCGTCTTGCACCCAAGTTTCAAAATGCGCATGGCATAATTCAGGGTGATTCAATAAAAACGGGCGAATGGCAAATTCCGCTGAAAACAAATGAGTTAAATCACGCAGCGCAGGCAGCGCCAATTGTGGGTGGTTCACCCCATGCTCACCCACATAATCAATAATGGGCCAAGCGGCAAAACCCCGCAGCGGATCATCAGGGTCACCTGCGTCCCACACACTGGGCAACTGCAACAAACATTCAACGGCTTGCTCAAACCCTTGCGGTAAAAACTCATGCAATACCTTAATAAGATGCTGCACCCGTTGTTTTAATTCTAATGATTCAAGGGGGCCTGTGGCCGCTTGAATAAAGGCCGCTTCATCAAATGTTTTTTCTAACGCCGCTGTTTTTGCAAGCGCATCACTGATGCGTTTAACCGCAGGCAGGCCAAGGCCGTTTTTCATCAGTTCCATAATGGGGTTCTGCTAAATAAGATAAACAAAGAATAACAGGTTCTACTGACAGGGGGGTGACAGGAGTAATGTCGCTCATTAAAGTACCTAAGCCACTTATTAAATGTGGCATGAGCCAATTAACCAGCACTATTCGGCTCACTCAATGAGCCGAATAATGAACTTAACCAGCTTTTTGCCTAAGAAACATTTCTACAATATTACCGTTCGGTTAATTTAATCAGCACTTCTAAGCATTTCATAAGAAACATTACCGTTCGGTACAATATTACCCTATACTGCCACAATATTAGAAAATATTACCATTCGGTACAATATTACCCTATACTGCCACAATATTAGAAAATATTACCATTCGGTACAATATTACCCTATACTGCCACAACATTAGAAAATATTACCGTTCGGTACAATATTACCCTATACTGCCACAACATTAGAAAATATTACCGTTCGGTACAATGACGCATTTACATAACCTATCGACTCAAGCCATTAAAATTAGGCAAGCATTCGGCTTCACACAAATAGATGTGGCGGGTATGGCTAACGTATCCGCTAAGTCCGTTGTGTACTTCGAACAGGCAAAAGCCACGGTTGAAACTCAATCCGTAAGCAAAATACTCTCTGTACTGGGCATTGAATCACCACTCATTACAAACCCTGCCCTACGTGGGGAGACGGTTCGTCAAACCCGTAAACAGATGGGCATGACCTTAGAAGATGTAGCAGGCATGACCCATACATCCTCTAAGTACCTAAGTGCAGTCGAAAATGGTAAAGAGAATTTACGCATCGGCCAATTAATCGCATTACTTAACGCACTTGGTATCAACCCACTTGCCTCAAATAGTGAACTAACCCAATGACTGTATTCGATGTTTATTTGCACGGGCAAAAAGCAGGCAAACTCACCTTTGATAAACGCCAACGCATGACATTCGAATACGATGGCATGTACTGCATGAACCATCAAAAACCCATCGCTTTTTCGATGCCTGTTCCCGTTCCACCCTTAACAAAAATATATACAGATGAAATAGTATTGCCATTTATCGAAAACCTATTTCCAGAAGGTGAAATAGATCAAAAAATTCGAGTGCAGAATAAAATAGCCGATGGCGACTTTAAAAAATTAGTCACTCTTATGGGGCGAGACGTAGCGGGTGCCATTTCAATACTCAATGAAGATGAGACACCTGAATCAACGACGCAAATAGAGCCCCCCCTTAATACAAAAGAACTTAGTCATCTTTTGCTCGAAACCAATCGAACACCATACAATTTAACCAACCAAAATGGCCGCCGATTAAGCTTGGCAGGTGCACAAAATAAACTCCCCATCACAATAGTAAATGAAGAAATATTCCTATCAGGCGGGCAACCCAGCACCCATATATTAAAACCGACACCCAGCCGTAAAGAATATGAGCAACTGGTCTATAACGAATATTTTTGTATGCGACTATGCAGTGCATTAGGCATCAATACCGCAAAGGTTGCGTTAATTGAAGTATACGATGAAGACGACAACGAATCGGACTGTTTATGTGTCACCCGATATGACAGAGATACTCAAAATAAAAACACACAACGTATTCACCAAGAGGACTTTTGCCAATTAACAGGGCACCTTTCCTCTCAAAAATACGACCATGACAACGGCATGGACTTCCCCGACTTAATAACCTTTATCCGCGAAAATTGCCAAGTCCCCATACAAAATATTGACCAATGTGTGAATCTGTTCATCTTCAATATTATTATTGGTAATTGTGATGCACACGCTAAAAATTACTCGTTTTTACATAACCCACCAAACAAACTAAAACTCGCCCCCGCCTATGACATCGTCTGCACAAAAGTATTTGAAGAATTAGACACAAACCTAGCAATGGGCGTGAATGGTGAATACCAACTCACCAACATCACCAAAGAAGATATAGCGGCACTGGCCAACGACATTGGCATACGCAATGATTATTTAACAAAAAAATTCAAAGATATCGCAAACCGCATACAACACCGTGCAGATGAACTGATCCAAGAATTTGAAGATGGAGATTACTACCCTAATACACTCCAGCATGTAAAATTAATTAGAGCCTGCATCCGGGATAATATTCGAGTACTGCGTGAGGCTGGGATTGTTTAACGGTCAAATTAAAACCACATACGCTGCTTAACTTTAATGATTAAAGTGAGCCAGTGCTTGGCTGATGCGTTTAACCGCAGGCAGGCCAAGGCCGTTTTTCATCAGTTCCATAATGGGGTTCTGCTAAATAAGATAAACAAAGAATAACAGGTTATAGCAGTGGTGGGAGGCAGGAATGGCTTGGTTTATTTACGAATATAACGGATCGAACCTAACATAAGCCAATTAACCAGTGCTATTCGGCTCACCAGATGAGCCGAATAAACTAAGTAATCGGCTCATTTATCAAATATCGCTGATCTAGCTTATGGCCAGCATCATCACACCTACGCCACCAAGCTATTCTCGCTTGTGAAACCCGGCCCCATGAATGCCAGCATTCCAAAAAAAGATTTTAAAACTCACCGCGACTACGGTGTTTAGCTAAGTAGCTTTTATCAGGCGAATACTTATAGGGCAGCTTAATACGATCACCCTCTATTTTTAAAAAATACTCGTTAACACTCTTACTGGTGTAATGCTCTTTAATTTCTTTAGATACAATAATTCGGTAATCACCATCAAGGCTGATTAAGTGTTTATCAAATGCTGCATCATATGTGGCTGAAAGGTATAACCCGTTTGTTGGGTCTAAACGCTTACTAGGATCATCGGCCCAAGAGACTATGTGGCTAGCGCGATTAACTTGCGGAATATTTAGCCCCGTAATACAGCAAGACTCGTGGTAAATATCCATCAGCATGCGCCTAAATAGATTTTGATTTAAGCGCGTCTTGACACTACGGATAACGTCTTCACCTTCGGTATCTTTTATACCATCCAGTAAAACATCAATATTTTTAGGGCTTGTATCAAGCAAAGCCGACAAATCTCCAGCTGTGCCTTTGTACTGCTTAAAGACATCAAACAAATCATTTTCTTGATTTACTTCAACTAAAAACTGGGCGTAACTGGTTAATGCAGCCTGACAATAACCGTTAATCAAATAGCTTTTGGCAACATCACCGCTTAGCCATACGCTATCTAGCTTTTTACGTTGCTCAACTGCTACTAAAGCCTTTAACTCAAACAGGCGCTTAATTGACGTCACCGCCCAAATATCAATGCAGTCGACAAAACCAAACGATTCGATCATCAACATTTGACTGAGTAAATCCAGCGCACGAATATAAGACGTGGCTTTGCCACTGCCTGATAGGTTGGTTTTGAATAAGTATTCTGAATACTGACTTTTAAAGGGCAATTTACTCACCTATTTCAATTTTCACTTATCCAAATCCTTCAGCGCAACACCAGAACTGCTTTTCCAGCACGTAAGGCCATTAGAGCTTCCACCTCGAATAATAGCAGCGGCAGCACTAGGGCTACTGAATTCAAAATCTTGAGTAAATACAAGGTGATCCTCACGAACTTGTAACAAGCCACTCTCAACATATTGAGCGCGCTTTTCACGAAAGCGATTAGATGACTTACGATCTTCTTTAACTGCTTGCGCGCCTTCAAATACGACAAAGCCATTATCACTTACGCGACCAGTTGCCTGTAAGCCTTTAATTGAGCAATAAAGAGTATTTTGGTTTAACTCAGCGTCACTGACATTTCGTACAGGTAATGACTTAAAGGCGTCTATACCTAATATTGGTAACAACTGAAGCATCTTATCTAAGAATACATTCATCTCTGCCTGATCAGACTCAGGTAGGCTAGCACCACTTCTAGCATTGTTTATCAGTAAAGCTCTTTTGGACTTTTGCGCACGGTCAATCAGTTCGTCTTCAAGATAGCGGATGTGCGCCTTGGTTAGATTTTCATCTTTGCTGGTAAAGGCGACCAACTGATTCCATTCCTTCTCGCCCTTATGATGCTGTTTTAAACGCTTCGCCACAGATTCTGCTTCACCTATGTACAAGGTAGGTCGGTCTGTTTCTGCATCCACACCTGTTAAAAAATACACTCCTGGCGAGATTAACTCATCACGCTGACGAATCTCATCCAAACGTGAGCGCGGGCCTGCAATCGCCTTACCTGTCCAATTGGATATTTCGGCTGTACGTATACCAGATGGTTCACCTTCAATAAGGAATAATTTAATTGTGGCAGGTTGCATGGGTTACTCACCTAGATTTTAGTTATTTTCTTAAAGTGGCCAATATTCAACCAATACCCTGCACAGCAATGAATTCAGGATGTCTAGACCTTTTTCTGCATGATCTAACGCCCGATATTAGCCATTGGGCTGATAATTCAAAGCTTGACGTCGCCGCAAATTTATATATCTTTAACAGCAACACGGCCCCTATCGGTTTGGTTCTTCGGAATTAAATTGCTTAGGGGGTTTTTATTATCCGTCATTCGAAATTAATTATGCCTCGCATTCAATTTTAAGCTGTTCATTTAATTCTTGAGTCAATGAATGATCAGCCTCCATAGTTGAACCTGTTTCAAAGCTCTTTAGGATGTACTCTCCTTTCTTCGTTCTTTTATCCAAACTATAGATCTCAACTTTTCTAGCATCAGGATTAAATCTTTCAACAATAAAGGGAGCCAGGTTAACTACATCATCATTGATCTTGATATATATACAACCTTTCGAGATTGGCCTATTGAGAGTAAGAATCGAAGACTCAAAACAAGGGTGGTCTCCCTTTAGAACTCTCACTCTGCACTCAAATAAACTTTTACTAGATACATAATCTAAATCATCACAAATAAAGAGCTTCCATTGAGATATAGACTCGATCATTAAAAGAGCTTCATCAAGAATTACACGATGTGAAGCTGAAGATTGCTCACATGCATTGGCTCCTGCAGGGCCTCTATGATGCTTAAAATCATTTAGTCTATTAACTAATTCCAGCTCAGATACTTCGGAAAATTTAGATCGTCGACTACCTCGACCTCGATACCAAAGCTTACTAAACTCTTGAGCAAAATTTTCATTCTCCAAACCCTGAAGTATTTTAGCAGAGGTCCGAAATAAACTAAGCCAATTTCCAGGAGAAATTCCACCATTCAAACTCTCAGAAAAACTTCTTTTAATACTTCTTAATTCGCTGTCGTCACGATCAATTTTGTCATTGGCTATAGCTAAACCAACGGATGCAAGAAAAGATAGTAATTGCTCACCAAATTTCATCTGTCGGTCATATATAGCAGCCCACTCTCTATCCATATAGATATTTCGATAAGGGAATGCAATTGGGTAAGGGTACTGCTGTGCAACCTTGTAACTTATTTTGTCTTTATTCACGAGGGCTGTTTCTAGAGTCTTCAATGAGAACTTAACATCATCATGAGAGTCTTTAACTCCGTCAATTCCAAGCCCATCAAACACCTTCATTTTTAACTCTTGCGCTTTCTCAAGTTCCCGGAGCAAGACCCGCTCAGCCTTTGTTGCTTCAACTAATAGTTTTTGAAAAATTGTATTAGCTATAGGAACGTCGACAGAGGATAGTATCCCTTTTGTTAAAGTTTGAACCGTAGTAGAGCGACAAAATGAAGCGATATGTCTTGCCCCCCTTTCAGAGTTTATGAACTCACATATAAAATGAAGTTGATCTTCACTTAAATCATAAAACCTTAATAAAAATACAGTCTGGTCTATAACTAACCCATCTAAATGACGAGGTACCATTACGGCTGTTGGTTTGCTCCCTAGCCTTTTTACGAGAATATCGTTTTCCTGTGCCCTTACAATTTTAGCTTTTAAACTGGATAGATCTTTCAGGCTTGGGATAAATTTATCGTTATATATTTTAATGACATCATTGCCTACTATAATCGCGGAGTCCCCTTCTGGGCATTTACTCAAATCTCTGGTGCCCTGTTCTATGCATGCCAACTTCCCTAACGGCTCCCATCGCTCTGATATTTTTTCAGCAATACCATAGATCTCTTTCAAAACGTATGAATCAGGGTGAAGAGAATAATCCTGTGACGCTATATATTCATAGGGAACAGAAGCTGATCTGCAACTATGATCATCTGCATATAATTGCTTACTAATCTGCTCAAACGAATCATCCGCTAGTGAACATTTACCGGAAAGTTCATCTTTATATAAATCATCAGCCTTTAGGAAACGGACAGAATCACTTCCATTTTTTTCAAATAAAAGTATCGCGCACTTATTTGTGGTGTGCGCAAGTAGATTCCCAGGTAGGCTTATAACAGCTACCAATTCTTTTCTCTCAATCCACTCCCTTCTAATTTCCCTAGCATCGCCGCTGCTAAATAGTACTCCCATATTTACCAAATACGCCGCTTTACCCCCTTCGTTTAAACCACTCTGCCCGAGCTGAATAAAGTTGAGGGACATATCACATGAAACACCTCGTCCCAATTTAAAAAGAGCTTGACCATACCTTTGCATTGCTTCATATCGGTTAACCCTATTAATCGGTGGGTTGGATAAAACATAGTCACTTTGACGAAAATCAGGAAAGTAGAAGAAGCCATTTCCACATTGGAAATTTATACTTTCAATTCCTTCTATCAATCTATATAGCTCATAAACAAAGACAATCTTTTGGTTAAGTTCAACCCCCTGCCCAATATAGGTATCACTCTGATGTGCCGTTGCATGTTTCATGGCTTCACGGAGTAATCCCCCACTACCTGCAGCAGGGTCAGACACCACTCCACCTCTTACATCCAGTAACTGAACCATTAACTTCGCAATCGAAGGTGGGGTAATTGAAGCCATTAAACTAACTTCTGAATTAACTAGTAAAATATCTAAAGCATACAAAATTTCTTCAGTTCGAAGGTCTAGCCTAAGCGCTATATCTGCCAGAGGCATCAATGATTTATGATGGACAGCAAGCACTGGCTGAATAAACTGAGAACTATTATATAGATCTTCGTTTTTTCTTAAGAAACCCCACAAAGAGTGGCATATATCAGCTGGCGCTTCGTGATACCCATATGATCCATTGATATTCAAAGAGCCCTCTCTAGCAGCCAATAGCACCAGTATCGATATCAAACTCGCATCAGATGAACTGTAACCAAGCTGATAAATAGCTTTAGAATAAGCATCGGCTGCTCTAAAAAAGGGGTGAAGACGGTTTTGCGTATCATCCATAATTTAAATCCGTAAAATTAATTGAGTGACTGTTCGGCCATGGCATCGGCTAGATGAACCTTTGGATTTTAGACAGTAAATACTGAGCAATACACAGCAATAAGAACGGTCTAGCCAGAATATGGCTATCGCACCTGCATCTTAAAACAGAGGCAGCTCAATCAGCCGTTGATCAAGTCTTTATTTATGTCGAAATACCAATCTTTCTTATTGGACAAATGGCTTTAATCCTTCAACACCATCATTAAAGGATGGAAAATCAACAAAAAGAAAACTAAGAAACAACAAAACACAAGAAACCAAGAAGGCCACAATAATGTAATTGTAAATCTTACCTCCCCGAAAAAAAACAATATTAATCCCATGTATTACCTGATTAAAGTAATGATTACTTCTTTTATTTTCTGGTATCAAGGCGAAGCTTACATGAAGTAGTACAAACAAACCTGACACTATAAAAAATACTGTCAGAATAAGCCTTACCATCTCTATCGGTCCACGCTCTCTCATTCTAATAGATTTAAGCTCTGATTTAAGATTTTTATTTTCTTGGTTTAATTTCCTTTCTTTTTCCGTCGCAAAAAACTCGATAACTGACTCATTCGATGCATAATTAATAGGAACCAAACCACTAGTATCATGATAGGATTTATTATTAAGACTAACTGGAAGATAATCGATAACTTTTGGTTTATTACCGTATAGTATAAAATGCAAATCAACTCGGTAAGAGATAGGGTCTCTAGAAAAGTTACCCAGTATAAACTTGGCTTTATTGATGACAGAATCTTTTAGGTAGCTAGGATTCTCATGCAAAAGTATCACTAGCTTTTCTAAAAGCTTAGGGAAATAGATATTAATATGATCTACAGCATTAGCATCATCGATATTATCAACCGTAAAGTATACGAAGTCATTTTTCCTAAGTTCATCACGCAAGAAACTTCCGAATTCTTCTATGGAATGATAATTCGGCTTTGGGATTGTAGTATACCTTTCTCCTCTATTTTTAAATTCATCATATTGTGATAAAACTGACTTATCTGCAATCAACAAAAACCTATGATCATTTGATAGCTCTGTTAAGTTTGGTAATTTTTCATCCTTCAATGAAATAGCACCATTTTTATATGTAGAAGTAAAATATTCATCAATATCATTAAACTTTGTATCAAGCAGTATCTGTTCAGCACGATGGTCAAATTCACTCACATCAATTCTCTGTTTGATCCGAGCTTCCTGTATAGTGAATATTCTTTTTAATGAACGTTTTAAATGCGCTTTGCTCTCTTTATTTTCTCTAACTCTTTTCGCTATGTAATTAATTGAATTAGCCAATTCCTTTCGATTGAAATCAGATTCAGAGCCATAATGTGAGAATAATAATAGATTATGGCCCGACTGAAACGCTTCATAAGCGATATCAGCGTAAGATTTGTTATTCTTCTCTTGATATACTTTCACCGCCTCCATGTGAGACATGTCATCTGTAATATACAGGTTATGATTCGATATCCCTTTATTCTCTAACAGGTAGTCACTCATTTGATGCTTTGAAAATGTAAAAGGAAGATAGCTCGAATCTGATCCAATATTAAGATGTGATGTCATAATTCCATCTACTTTCTCAGATAACGCCTTAAACACTTCCAGTTCCGACTTAATAAAATTACTAGAACCAACATGGGATGATGCTTGTGAATGAGGGTTAGAATCTATTGATGAATATGGTGGGAAATGCTTCGTAAATACTATTAAATTAGACTTCTTAATTCCATCAATGAACGCATTTGCATGACTGTAGACTATGTCGAAATTATCAGAATACGCACGTGTTCTAATCGTTGTATTGGGTTTACCTTGTTGTAAATTTAAATTTAGGTCTAATACGGGCCCTAATATTACATCAATACCCATCTGCTTTAGTTGATAACCGGATAAAAGACCTGCTGCATATGTAAAGTTTGCATCACCAGTACTAGCTAATGCCAAAGATGATGGCGGTGGTGATAATGGATATTTCACAGATGAAAAACGATAACTTTCGAAGTCAACCATTAACAAAGGCTGTGTTTTTAATGAGCTTCTTAAATTACTTACAGATTGATAGCCTATATCTTGAATAAGGCTTCTAATCTTTCTAAAAGCAGTTTGTCTGTCAAATTCCGTCAGTTCGCTAGCTGGTAGGTTATATTGGTTCAACATAATCCCACCAATTTGTAGCTCTTTTAAAAGAAATGAACATTCATTGCACTTAGTGTAATTGTAAATATCGCCTGGATACCCAACTACGAATAGCTTAGCCACTGCTTTTTCTAAATTTTCATCTTGTAAATAATACTCCAACTTCTCATCTACGCTTGCGAAAAGTAAGCTTGGTAGGAGTGAAAATAGCAAGATCATTATATTTTTATTCATTATTAATCCTTCTATTGATCCTGTTACTAGAGCGCCTGCTCAGCCATAGCATCGGCCAGATGCAACTGGGTGGCTTGAGATTCACGGATGCGCTCTTTTAGGGTGTCGCATAGGGCCATGAGTTCGTCGACTTTGGCTACGATTCTATTCTTTTCTTCTGCAGGAGGAACTGCAATAAGACAACCTCTAAGCTGTGTTTTATTTATGGAAGCCAAATTGGTTGTTTGCTTACTTGAACCAGCAAAATAATCACGAGAAAAAGGACAGTTAAGATATTTTTCTAACCATAACTCACTTTGCTCTTCTAAGAACTTTCTGGCTTTAAAAACATGATTTTGATGCCCTACATACGCAAGCTCATCTCGCCAAACTGCTGTACGTCCAACCTTATCCCAATCACCACCTTCGGTGATTAACAAGTCGCCATTCAATACTCGGTATTTATCTACCTCTTCGATTGGTATCTCAACTTCTTTAATTGGTTCCAAAACTAAATACGACCGCTGAACATTTGCAACACTAAGATAAGGAATAACTGTAGTTTCTCTATCTTTTAACTTTCTACCTTTAGTAATACCACTTTGTATATCAGCTACATCTTCAAACCTGACCATGCCCCAGCCCTTCGGCAGCTCAAACGGTTTTTCCTCATCCGTGATCTCTGGCAATGGTTTTTGCTTTTTAATTTTTTTGTCTTTGATCAGTTGTTCTTTTTCAGCGGCGATTTTTTCTAGCAGCACACTGGCGGGTTCGTCATTTTCATTTTGTGGAACGAGCTTACCCATGACGGCCAGTTGCAGGATGGTTTGTTTGAGTTGATCGATGCTGTGTTCTGTAACAAACAATACGTCGAAGTTTTCCCAAATCCTTTGCCATGTTTGTTGGAATGGGTCGCTGTTTGTTTTGTTTTTATGACTGCTTTCAGCGTCTTTTAAATCACCGGCTATATCACGGCTTACATCGCTGGCGTGGCCAGGGTAGGTTTGTGCAGCGTCGAGCAAGCTGTTTAGCAGGGTCTCCACTAGGGTTTGGTGTACAGTGAGGCTATCTTCGGTTTGTTGTTCCAGCTGATCGCATAGGGCCATGAGTTCGTCGACTTTGGCGACGATGCGGGGTTGTTCGGCTTCGGGGGGAAGGGGGAATAAATTATCAACAAGCCTACTATAATGCCGACCATAACCTCTATTTTCTATCGGTAGAGTCTTAGCAACTAAATGGAAATACTCTTCATTTACACATACTGGACGTAGTATTTTTACACCGTCAGCACCTGCCACAAAATTGAAATCAATAAATTTCAGAGCTGATGTGTGATCGCCAAAGATTATTACCGGTCCCGGCAACTGTATTTCTAGCTCAATACGATCTGTATATCCAGCAACGAATGACTGCCCCTGATCTACAACAGGCACTTTTCCTTCCGCTAAAATATCACTAGTCTTTATTTTGTTTTTACTAACAGATATTGAATAAAATACATCATTTACTCTTTGCCACTCCCAAGATTTAGGCAGCTCAAACGGTTTTTCATCATCACTTATTTCTGGCAATGGCTTTTGCGTTTTAATCTTGCCATCTTTGATCAGCTGCGCTTTTTCAGCGGCGATTTTTTCTAGCAGCACACTGGCTGGTTCATCATTTGGATTTTGCGGCACTAACAATCCGCGCACGGCTAATTCTAAAATCAGTTCGCGCAGTTTTTTGATGCCATGCAGTTCGATTTTTTTGCTGGAGCCACGGCCTTGGCTGCCGCGTTTTTTGATGGCGGCGGTCCAGATGTTTAGGTTGTCGGTGATGAGTTGTTGTGGGTTATTCATATTTATCGCGCGCGAGCGCCCTCCCACAAATTGGTTTCTGTCGTCACTTTACTCGCTTGCACACCAGAGCTCGCTGAGCATTTTATCGCGAGCATACCCAATGCACTTATCATGCCCTTTGGGTGCGCTGAGCTCGCTCCTACAAGGAAGATTTTATTTACAGGTAATGGATACCCGCCTGCGCGGGTATGACGGTGTGTAACAGGGAAATTAAAAACCATATTTATTCCCCTGCTTTGTTGGTGAGTGCGGCGGCGAGAATGTTTTTTAGCTGGTCGCGCAGTTTGTTCATGTCGTCTTGCTGTTTGCTGTAATCCGCCAGCAATTGTTCTGGGTCGTGACTAATGACTTCGCCTACGTGGGGGTTTTTAATGTCTAGATTGTAGTTGCGGTCTATGATCTCTTGAATATCCACCTTCCACGCGTATTGGTTTTCTTGACGATTTTTGCGTTTGGTTTTTGCACTGATGCTTTTGCCCTCGCCCCACCAGTCGGTGCAGGCGTCGAAGTTTTCAAGCTTCATGGGCTTGGTTTTATTAAAGGCTTTTACATTCTCTGGTAGGGGTACTTCGTAGTACCAAACTTCTTTGGTGGGTGTGCCTTTTTCAAAAAACAATATGTTAGTTTTGATGCTGGTGTAGGGGGCAAATACCGAGTTAGGTAACCGTACTAGGGTGTGCAGGTTGCACTCGTCTAGTAATAGCTTTTTGATTTTGGTTTTTACACCTTCACCAAACAAGGTGCCGTCGGGTAATACGACCGCGGCGCGGCCCTTTTTCTTGAGTACCTCAATAATCAACTGCAAGAATAAATCGGCGGTTTCGCGGGTTTGATATTCTGCTGGGAAGTTTTTTTCGATGCCGTCTTCTTCAGTGCCACCGAATGGTGGGTTGGATACGATGACGTCTACCATGTCGTCGTCATCCCAACTGCTTAGGGGTTGATTTAGGGTGTTGCCGTGCTTGATGTTTTTAGGTACTTCGATGCCGTGCAATAACATGTTGGTGGTACACAGTAGGTGCGGTAGTTGTTTTTTCTCGACGCCGCGCACGGAGTTTTGCAGCTTGGTGTAGTCATCGCTGGTTTTCACTTGGTCTTTTAATTCATCGACGGCGCAAGCTAAGAAACCACCTGTACCGCAGGCTGGGTCAAAGATGCTTTCGCCTAGCTTGGGGTTGATCATTTGAACAATGAAGCGGGTGACGGCACGTGGGGTAAAAACAATGCCATCTTCAGTGTTTTGAAAAAGTGTTACATGGTGATTTGGCGGAGGCTCTGGGGGAGTAACACTTTCAGTAGTGTTTCGAGCCTAAATCTTAGAATCGCTGTCCGAAAAGATCCTAAAGTGTTACGCCAAATGCGATCATGAAGACCGCAGAACTTAATCTGGACAGCAATGCTTTATTTGGTTGTTACTTCATATCACGCAAGCGGTTAAGAGCTTCAACATGCTCTTCAGCCAGTTGGTCGTACATCGAATAAACTTGTTGTATATGGGCAAGTAAAGAGGGGAAATCCGTTGATTTCTCTTTCTCAAGCTTTTGATTCTTTCTTTTAATTGACGATAATTTGGTTTTTAATTTTTCTAACTCCGCTATATCCCTATCCCGTTTCAGCTGCTCAGCTTGCTTTATTTGCTCGTCTTTAATTATGCACTTTAAATCTGGATAGCGGTTATAAATGATGGAATGGCTTAAACCTGCTCTATCAGCGACTGATTTAATGCTTACTTTTTTACTTTCGCTAACCAATTCAAATAGAGCCTCTATTAAAGATTTTCTGGTATTATCACTCATGCGTGATCAACTCCTCTTAACGGCTCTAGTTGTTCAATAATAACCCTGGCAGCCTCTAGGTTACTGTTTAGAACCAAACTAAAAGAATCCAACCTTTCCCGGACCCCATCTGGAGCTGATTCAATCTTCTTGATTTTATCTTCGCAGTTCAGCTGAATTGTTTTCCAGTAAGTTAAGTGCCTAGGCGTTGCAATGTATCCGTCGCAATAAACACAATGGCTCGGATCAGCTACATTCTTAACCTTACAATCCTTGGCTTTCGTACAATAGCCGTGGCCAACTCCTCGCAAATCGTTTGAATTATTCGATATAAATTCCACCAGTTGATTTGTATCCTTGAAATGTGGTTGAACATTTTTTTCAACTTGGCTTCCCAGCATTTCCTTAACTCGACTAGAGAACCGAGCGCCACCGTGCCCAGCAATATTTCCATCGAGTGAAGCCTCGACAATCTCATTCACCGTCAAGCTGGTAATATGCTCTGAAAAATCATCCGCTATATTTAGCAGTTCACCGATAGACTCAAATCCACGCTGGGCATAGACGAGTGTCATATTTTGCCATAAGTGCTTGTACTGATATCTAATATCATCTAACTCACCTAAGCGGTTTGCGATGATAAACCAGGCAAATGTGTGCCTGAACTGATGAGGTGTGAAGTTGAAGTAATCGCCTGCTTTGTATGGTTTATGACGATCGGAATTGTTAGGAGCAATTGATTTGTAATTACAACCAAGGCGCTCAAGCTGCTCTATATCTGATGTATTGACAGGAATCTTAAAGAAATGACCAATATTGAAAGCAGCTGAATTTGGTCTCCTATTCAATCGATAGAATCTGCAGCCTGTAAGCGTATAGTTAACCGCGAAAAGATATTTATAATTGAGCCCTTGCTGCAATTCATTTAGATATTCATCCGAGATTTCTGATGATAGATACTCAATAATGGCGGTAGCTTTTTCATAAACTACTTGATTCAGCGTGGACATGATCGTTAAGTATTTAGAAACAACCTCTCCGCACACCCACTCTACTTTCTGCGAACCATCAGTTGTTTTTGTTAGCTCAGATACCAGCGCGTAGTGAATCTCGCCATTCTCACTCTCTCTAGTGACTAAGCAATCATTTGCAAGAGCAAGAGCCTCTCCATCACGCATCCCTGTAAAGGCCAGTACCAATACATTTACTAAGCCTCTTATTCTACCAATCTTAGCTGCTACTGCTGAATCACCTGCGCCGCAGATGCTTCTGTACCGCCCATTTAGGATTTTGTAGTAACCTTTTTCAATTCTTCGTATCTCATCAGATTGAAGACGAATCCACTCATTGCGATGCTCGTCGAGACCCTCTAATTCAAGAATAACTTTTGAAATTAGTTTTTTTAGGATACCACTAGGGATGACAGGGTGCTTCTTCCCTCCGTTTAATTGATAAACTGCCACGATCGGCATGAGCTTATCCGAAATTAAATTAAATGATTCTTTACCTAGTAAGCCATAGCTTTTCAGCCAATTGATAGCGGTGTTAATTGAAATACACAGGCGAGGCTTATCGTTAGCTCCAATGTAACTAATCGCTTCAGCGCAGTAATGTGATGCTTTTAAATTATTGAGCTGATCGAGCTCAATCCAAGAATAAGTTTGTTTTACGCAAAGAAATCTGGCAATAATCATCAGACTTCTTGCCCCATTTATAATGGTACTCCATTTCAGCGGCGGCATACCTTCACCAATCCCTGACGTATACAGTGCCAATATCAATATCTTGAATTCATATTCAAACTCGGTACTGAGCCCATTGAACGATATACCAAGTTTTTCACTTATCGGCTTCCATGTGACATCAGAAAGCCTTACTTCCCGAGAATAACCGTTAATGTCAGAACCACTCCAGATGATTTCATCACATAAAGACAGCCAACGTTTTTCGCAATATGGCTTTAAATTGTATTCGCCACTACCACTAAGGCATTCGGAAAGTACGACAGAAATACTCATATAACACCTGTTATATCTGATATGGCAAAGTCCCAGATTGGATGCAGCCCGTTATTTTCAAACAATGCCAGTCCCAAATTAACCTGATTAGAATTTGTAATTTTCAACCTAGATATAATCTCATCAACCCTTTCGGATAAAGCACGATGAGCCTGCTTTTGCAGGCTAACATCGGAAAAATGCGCGATAGTCCCCTGCATATCGCCCAAGACATAATCTTTGAAAGACAGCAATTGCCAGACATGATCGGCATCAGCTACAACCCTGTAGTGCTTACACCATATGCACGCCATAAAATCGCCGCATCTGTCGATTTCATTAGAGCTTAATATCCTGTTTTCCTTTGCATAAACTTGCGCTTCTTTAGAGCCTCTCTCTGCGTTACACCCCCCCACAGGAGTTAGTTGAGTACCATATTCGTATTCAGTAACAATTTTGATCTCCGTCGATAGCTCCTTACCACTAAAATACTGCTCCATAATTTTAGTGGCATCACTAAGGGTCGCTTTTGAAGATGCTTCATTGACTCGTTGGTAATTTTTTATAAAGGTTGGGTATGTATGTTTAAAGGCAGCTTTATATCTTCTGAAATCTTTTGAAAGCTGGCGATATACTTCATTAGAACCAGTTTTTCTGAGCTTTACGGAGTTATATTTTATCGAGCACCCAAGCCCCATAAGAATCGTAGCTATCCTAGCTACAATAACGTTGTAATCTATCGTTTTGAGGTGATCGAGCTCTTCATAAATAAATAGAAGTCTTGAGTTATCATATCCAGAATACTTATTCCTTGTAGAATTTGTTAAAGTATCCCGCACTGTTAGCAAGTCATGAATAGCGGATCTGGATGACTTAAAGTCAAAGTTAAAATGATCTGTTTGATAGTTTTTGCGGGGCTTTTGAACAAGCATTGTTATAGGTCGATTGCTTGTTGGCATGTCAACTTGCTGAATATCCGAACACTCGATTTTAGCTATTGAAGATGTATTCCAACACGTCTTTATTTGTATTCTTGCAAAATACATGGCCAGCTTATCCTGCAATGGCCAGTCGTTCTTTAAAATGCCTTTTTCTATATGAAACGCTAGCTCCCGTACTTCATCTAACGTATATGTATCACTAGTTTTCATTCTCGAAGCATGCAGAGCGTGCCTATTGCTAGTGACCCTATATGCATTAATAAATTTTTGTCCCGTTATTCCACACAGCCATCTTATCGCAGAAATATAACCTTCAGCTGTTCGTCTTGAGACGGATTTAGTAAGAACATCTGTTTGTATACTAGACAGAATATCAAGCTGAATGCTACCGTCGTTCGCAGATAGCAAGCTCAAACCAAGACCTTTTATGGCATTCCGATTACAATAGTTTGAAAACACTTTGACTAGTTTTGAAAAACGGGTATGAAGAGTTTCAGCCCCATAGTTTTTCTGATCAATAAGTTCGGTTTCTTCTTCATGAAGAAAAACAATATCTTCCCTAAGCCTTGAACAAATTTCAGATATGTAAGATATATCAATAGTTTTAACTTTCCCTGACCCCTCATTTTCAAAACATAAAATATCTTGAAATAAGATTCGCTGATTAACTTCCACTCCAGAGTAGTGCTCGTATAGATTTGCGACCGAAGTCGCCTCATACTGCTTGTAGTATTGAAAAATATCTTTCAGTGGGCGATAGTCGTTCGCAGCCAATGCATCCAGCCCGAGCTCCATAAATAGCTTTTTAAAATATTTGTCTTTCTTAACAAATTTAAGAATTGTTCTTATGGCGCATGATAACCGCCCTTTAATTCCACCCAAGCTATGTCCATACTCGCCTGAATAGTAAGTATTTCCAACAAGCTTTTTTATCTGCATCAATGCAATTCTTGATATCAAGTGAAGCTCAGTAACATCCAGGCTTCGCCCGCCAACTTTCAACTTCTGTCTGAAAAATATATCTGGATATACAATCTCAATAAAGGACCGAAGCTGTGACCGTACAGACACAACTCTATGCTTTTTAATACCTGATTGGGCTAGACTTTCATCATCGAGGGCGGATTCAAGCATTGTTGCAAGATTTAATTTCTCATCTGACGCAAGGGCTTTGACAATACCTACAACTTGCTGAACAACGGCTATTTTAGTTGCTTCGGATAAAACTTCTGAGCCGCTGAATTTAGCTATTGCGTCTTTGACTGAATCACCAAGCTGTTCAGATGTTAGATAGATTTCCAATAAGCTAACCGAGGTGCAGTGAACTAAAATACTCGTTAGTTTACCTGCATAATTCTCTGGATAAATTAGCTTGTATAGGAAGTCCAATGATCGACTGAATGCAATAGCCTTCTTACGCTCCAAATTTTTAAATGCACCGATTTCTATACGCAGCCAATATCTTTGATCACTGAGCGCTTCTACTCCATTTTCCTTAAGATTAGTAAGCGTCTCTACACAGTCCTTAGGCCAGAATCTCATACCTTGTACAAGTCCAGTACGATAACTATTTGCTGTAGTCTTGCTGATTGAAATTGAACCACTTTCAATTCCGTGCTGAACTTCAATGAAATTGCGCTCTAGTGCTGGAGATAGGTCGCAAAGCATTTGCCTTTTATTAACCATCGCTTCCCCTTAGCAGGTGCTGATAGTCACCCACAAGCCGCGTATCAATACCGTCGAAGATCGTGTCTGACCAACCTTTCATTTCGCTATCAAAGGTAACTGTGCGAGCGAAGTTTAAATACTTCCGTGTTGTTGAGAAATTTGAATGGCCAAGTAGCGCCATCAACTTAAACTCAATGAATCCAGACTCCAGGCCTTTGTCGAGCATATATTTTGCAAGATTGGTTGCGTATGTTGAACGTAAATCGTGAAAGCTCCTGTCAAGAATACAACCCGAGAGTGACAACTCGTTACGTGCGAAAATTGCGGTGTTACTAACAGATTTTTCTGAAATCCCTAATCCAGAACGGTTAATGAAAAGTGGTTTGTCGCAATCAGTTCCATTCTTCACTTCCCACTTCATAACTCTGCGTATTCGTTCATCGCAATTTTTGTAACGCCATAATCGCTGCATTAATGTGCGCGGTATTAGTATCTGGCGTTCTTTATTCCCCTTGCCCGTGATAGTTGCATGATATGAGGACATATCACTTGTTGATGGATCTACTACATGAGCTTCCTGAAATTGAGCAATTTCAAATGCCCTCATTCCAGTGAAAAGGGCTAGATCTACCCACAGGCGCCTTGCTGGAGAGTTGATGTATCGGGTGCCATATAGAGCGCTAAGCTCTTCACGGGTATATGGTGACAACTGATCACTAGGTAGTGATTTCTGTCGGTATTTCCTCGGTATCGTTAGGTCGGATGTTTGAACGGTTATTCCAGATAAACGATGAGCCATAGAAAATATTGAGTTAATATCTAAGTGCTCATTGCTGGGTTTAATATGTAACTGCTGATATTCAAAAGGCAGCTTTTCTATAGTCCCTCTACGACGAGCCCACTCATAAAATTGCCTAACATGCGTCATATACAAATTAGCACTGTCGCGACCTAGAGATTTTGCTTGGATCAAATCGATTAGAAACTTTCTAAACCGATAAACAGGTAGCCAATACTTGGCGCGCTGTGTTGCTGCCTGAGCAGTAACCTGACGCCAATCAACATTTTTCTCTTCAAGCCAACTCAGAAAAATACACAACGAGTTTGCTATTGATTGCAGCGTCTTGAGAGAGATCCCGCCCAATGGGTTCGACCTTGCAGCTCGTTTAGGGGCGCGATACAACCCCTTGTAGCGGTGCTCCAGGAATAAATTTATTTCCAGCGCATCAAACTGACGGTCGTTCGACCAAATCAGAGGGAAATTATCTACCCAGTGGTCGGCTCGGTATTCAATGACTCTTATCCCATGGTCGTTTACCACACCAGAGAACACTGGTAATGCCCCCACGTTGAATCTCACCTTATGAATGCTTACACTCTTTTTTTGCATCATTACTTATGACGTATACCGACAACCTAACAAAAAGCCCTTGAGCACTTTTATTTGCATCAAAGGCGATGAAACAACTTTAGCTTGACATTCAACCAGGATCAACAGATTATTTCTGCATCATTGACTATGAATAGGTGAAAGCGTGAAGCTTAAACAGATCGCAACCATCAATGCAGGCTATCCATTTCGGGGGAAAATCCCTGAAGTGCCAGGCTCTGCTGTGGTCGCGGTTCAGATGAAGGATGTCTCGCTAACCGAAGGGATTCGCTGGTCAGACTGTTTGGAAACAGAACTAACCGGCAAGCGTGAACCCGACTACCTCACAATAGGTGATATTTTAGTGGCCGCCCGAGGCAGCCATAACTACGCCATACAGGTGGATCAGTTATTGGCTTCTACAGGCAAGCAGGCCGTTGCTGCACCTCATTTTTTTGTGGTCAGCCTGAAGAAGAAAGACATTCTGCCTGAGTTTATAGTGTGGTTACTGAATCAGGTACCGGCTCAGCGCTATTTTGAGCAGAATGCCGAAGGCACTTTAACAAAAAGCATTCGTCGTAGTGTGCTCGAAGATATTCCTGTCGTTGTTCCACCGCTGACAAAGCAGCGAGCAATTATTTCGATGGCAGCCACGCTGCGTGACGAACATAAACTGATACAAAAATTAGTGAGCAATGGCGAACGAATGATGAGTGCTATCGCTAAAGACCTATTCGAAAACAAGGAGGTAAGCCCATGAGTGACCAGCATCAATTATTCGAACAACTCAAGCAAATTGACGAAAATGGAATGGAATTTTGGTCAGCAAGATCGATTTCTAAGCTTTTAGGCTATTCCGAGTATCGACACTTTCAACCAGTAATCACAAAAGCAAAAGAAGCCTGTATAAATAGTGAGCACGCCATAGAAGACCATTTCGAGGACGTACTCGCAATGGTCACAATTGGCTCAGGAGCACAGCGAGAAGTGCCAGATATCAAACTGTCTCGCTATGCCTGCTATCTGGTTGTTCAGAATGGTGATCCAACAAAACCTGTGATCGCCGCAGGGCAAACCTACTTTGCCGTGCAGACTCGGCGACAAGAGTTGGCCGATGATCAGGCTTTCCAGCAACTTAAAGAAGATCAGAAGCGCCTTTTTCTGCGCAATGAGCTTAAAGAACATAACAAGCAGCTCGTTGAAGCTGCGCAGCAGGCTGGGGTTGAGACGAATCTCGATTTCGCTATCTTCCAAAATCACGGCTACAAAGGCTTATATGGTGGATTAGATCAAAAAGCCATCCATGCTCGAAAAGGACTCAAGAAAAGCCAAAAAATCCTCGACCACATGGGCTCGACCGAGCTGGCAGCTAATCTATTCCGTGCCACCCAGGCAGAAGAAAAGCTCCGCCGCGATAACGTTCAGAGCAAACAGCAGGCAAACCAAACCCACTATGAAGTTGGCCAGAAGGTTCGCCAAACCATTGCTGAGCTTGGCGGTACTATGCCGGAAAACCTACCCCCACCAGAGAAAAGCATCAAACAACTTGAGTCGGCAGCAAAGAAGTTGAGCGACAATAACGACCAGGACAAGAATTAATGAACGACAAAATCAATCAAGATAGCATCAACAAAGCGCTGTGGAATGCCTGCGATACCTTCCGTGGTACCATCAGTGCCGATACTTATAAAGACTTCATCCTGACTATGCTGTTCCTCAAGTACATCTCCGATGTATGGCAGGATCACTACGATGGCTATAAAGCCGAATACGGCGACGAGCCAGAACTCATCGAAGAGATGATGAAAAACGAGCGCTTTGTCTTGCCTAAGGCGGCCAGCTTCTACGCCCTGTACGAGGGCCGTCATGAACCCGGCAACGGTGAGCGCATCGACCAGGCGCTGCACGCCATTGAAGAAGCCAACGGCACCAAACTCAAAGACGCAGGCAAAAGCGTGTTCCAGGACATCAGCTTTAACACCGACAAACTGGGTGAAGAAAAGCAAAAAAACACCATTCTGCGTCACCTGCTGGAAGACTTCGCCAAACCCGAGCTGAACCTAAAACCAAGCCGTGTCGGCACGCTGGATGTGATCGGTAACGCCTACGAATACCTAATCAAAAACTTTGCGGCGAGCGGTGGCCAGAAAGCCGGTGAATTTTATACCCCGCCAGAAGTCAGTGACCTGATCGCCGAGTTGTTAGACCCTCAACCGGGTGACAGCATCTGTGATCCAGCTTGTGGTTCTGCATCCTTATTAATGAAGTGTGGTAGCAAAGTTCGCAAAAACCACGACAGTAAAAACTACGCCCTTTACGGACAAGAGGCCATTGGTTCCACCTGGTCGCTGGCTAAAATGAACATGTTTCTGCACGGTGAAGATAACCACAAAATCGAATGGGGCGATACCATCCGTAACCCCAAGCTGCTGGATAAAAATGGCGACTTAATGCTGTTTGATATTGTGACCGCCAACCCTCCGTTCAGTCTGGATAAATGGGGCCACGATGAAGCCGACAACGACAAGTTCAGCCGCTTCCGTCGTGGGGTACCGCCGAAAACTAAGGGCGACTACGCCTTTATCCTGCACATGATCGAAACACTAAAGCCTGCCTCTCAAGGTAAATCTGGGGGGCGCATGGGCGTGGTCGTACCGCACGGTGTGCTATTCCGGGGCTCCAGCGAAGGCAAAATCCGTAAACAGCTCATCGACGAGAACCTGCTTGATGCGGTGATTGGTCTGCCAGAGAAGTTGTTTTACGGCACGGGTATTCCGGCAGCGATTCTGATTTTCAAAAAAGAAAAATCAAACAGTAATGTGCTGTTTATCGACGCCAGCCGCGACTTCAAAGCCGGTAAAAACCAGAACCTGCTGACAGAAGAGAATATCGCCAAAATCGTTGCCACCTACAAAGCGGGTGAAAGCGTGGATAAATACGCCTACGTTGCCAGTCTCGAAGAGATCAAAGAGAACGACTACAACCTGAACATCCCGCGTTATGTCGATACCTTTGAAGAAGAGGAAGAAATCGACTTGATGGCGGTACGTGCAGAGCGTGAACAGCTAAAAGCTCAACTGAGCGAGCTGGAAACCGAGATGGCTAAGTATCTGGAGGATCTTGGTTATGGCGCGTAATTTAGCTAAGGAAAGTATCCCTACTGGATGGAATTACGACCTGCTGGACAAGTTTGCAACCCGTTGCAGCGGCCATACGCCGAGTAAATCTTTTCCCGAATACTGGAATGGAGGGATTAAATGGATATCTCTTGCAGATAGCTTTCGCTTAGATCAAGGGTATGTATACGAAACTGACAAGGAAATATCTGAAGCAGGTATAGCGAATAGCTCCGCTGAATTACACCCAGCAGAAACTGTGGTTTTATCGCGTGACGCTGGCATTGGAAAAAGTGGAGTTATGGCTGAACCTATGGCGGTTAGCCAGCACTTTATTGCTTGGAAATGCGATAACGCGGAAAAACTAAACAGTTGGTTTCTGTATAACTGGCTTCAGCTGAATAAGGCTGAGTTTGAACGCCAGGCTGTTGGTTCAACTATTAAAACAATTGGATTGCCGTATTTTAAAAAGCTAAAAATCGCGGTTCCACCATACAGCGAACAAAAGAAAATCGCCCAAATCCTCTCTACCTGGGATACGGCAATCACCACCACCATGCAGCTGCTCGCCAATAGCCAGCAGCAGAAAAAATCCCTGATGCAACAACTGCTCACCGGAAAAAAACGCTTGCTTGATGAGAATGGAGTTAGATTTAGTGGGGATTGGAAACTTCATTTACTGGGTGAAGTTGTTGAAATTACAACCAGCACATCAAAAAGTGCTTTTGTTTCAGAGTCTGGACATAACTTCATCATTGATATGGGGTCTGTTTCACGAGAGGGAAAATTGATCCCTTCAAAACGGACAACTTTAGAATCAGATTTTCTGGAAATTGGGCAGTTAGTTATGCCAAAAGATGATATTGGTGGTGGCAATATCATTGGCCGTGTAGGGCTGATATTAGAAGCTCACAAGTATGTATTGGCAGACCATGTATATGCTCTGAAGGTTCTAAAACATGACAGTGTTTTCATTAGTTATCTTATTAATAGCAATAAGGTAAACAAAAGTTTACGGCGCAGAGCGAACGGAACAGCTCAGCTTGGCCTTGGAAAGAAGGATGTTGAGAAACAAGTTTTACATATGCCTGCATCAGTAGCAGAACAGCAAAAAATCGCCGCCGTCCTGTGCACCGCCGATCAGGAAATTTCCGCCCTACAACAAAAGCTCGATGCTTTAAAGCAAGAGAAAAAAGCGCTGATGCAGCAGCTGTTGACGGGTAAACGCCGAGTAACTATCGAGAAGAAGGAACTTTTAAACTAATGGAAATCAGAAGTCCACTTATACACCTTGCACTGCTTGAGTCATTAAAGGCAAACGAAATATCTGATGAGATAGACCTGTTTTTGCCATTCATTGCTGTTACTTTATCTGAACTTCCAGGTGAAGAAGTCACCCCCGCTATTTTACAGGAAAAGTTTACACAGTCTTTTGGTATTACACCGCCAATTTCTGCAATACAAGTTTTCATGACCAGGGCAAAAAAAAGGAAGTTACTTCACAGAGAAAACCACGTCTTCATCCCTAATAGCAGTCAAGTAGACAAATGGAAAAATGGATATCATGAGAAAAAGGATGATATTGAAACATCTCTTGAAATATTGAGAAATGACTTCAAAGAATTTGCAAGTGACCATTTCGGAAAATCAATAACAGACAATGAGTGTGATATTCTAATAACAGAGTTTATTGATAAGAACATATCATCCGTTACCACTCACAACAGGTTTGAGAAAGGCCAGCTCAAATCAAAGATTAAAAATACCGATCATGTTACAGCATCGTTTATAAGTCATATACATAAAACCAAATCATCGACACTGGATCACTTTTCAAGAATTGTCAAAGGCATGGTTTTAGCCAATTATCTCTGTCTTGCAGATAAAATTGGCAGCAAAAAACAATTCAAGTCAATTACTGCTTACATTGATACGCCAATTATTATTGGAATGCTCGGATTTAGTGGCAGCCAAAGAAAGAAATCCATTAATGAGTTTATTTCTCTTTTAAAGAAAGTCGGAATCGAATTACGTCTATTTGATAAATCTCTTGATGAAGCTGAAATGCTTCTTGGTGCTTGGAGAGATGACTTAAAAAGAAAAAACTATAAAAAGTTCAACTCTAAAACACTGGAGTTACTTCTATCACAAGGATACGACGCCGAGCGATTAGATACCGAAATAAAACTTCTTAAATCTAGGCTTGAGAAGGAAGGGATAACATTGATTTCTGGATTCAAAACCAATCCACGGTACCAATGTGATGAAAAGGGATTAGAATCAGCAATATCTACCAACTTTAAAGATAGCAAGAATCTTGAGCATGACACTATTTGCATCTCTAGAATCTACAACCTTAGAGAAGGTAAACTCATAAGTGATCTCAATCAAAAAATGGCTATTTTTGTTACACCAAATACAGGCCTAGTCAATCATGCAAATGAGTATTTCAAAAATGAAATACCGACAAAGAAATATATTCCTTTGGTTGTATCTGAACAATGGATGACAGCTATATTCTGGCTCAAGGGCCCAGAAATATTCAATACACTACCAATGGATCAGATTATTGCTTCGGCGTATGGCCTCCTATACACAGACGATAGATTCTGGAACTCATTCATTGATAAATTGCAACTACTTGAAAGCAAGGGGCAAATTACTGAAGACGATCTTACAGTTGTTCGATGGGATTCGGATTTACTAGGTTTGATACATGATGTCTCTGTTGATGTTGGTGAGGATTTCACAGAGAAAGACGTATTTGAAATAGTGGAAAAGATAAAAAATAAGCATACCCATGAGAAAGATGCAGAGATTACTCAAATAAAAGATGAAAAAGATTCTGAAATTAAAGGGCTAGAAAGTGAAATTGCCTCAAAAGACAAGCAGATTACCAACACCCAAATAAAGATGCGGAAAATTTCTAATAGTATCGGGATAACTGCATCTTTGTTGTTCTGCTTATTATTAATATCATGTGTCTTTTGGACTGCATACACTAACCTACCTATTGATTTGGTCAACTATTCGATCGTTCAGACGTATAAGAAAAGTGTCTTAACAATCTCCGCATTATTCATCACGAGCGTTTTCAGCTTTATGGGGACTATGTTTGGCTGGAATGTAATCTCAGTTTACAAGTGGATAAAAAACAAAGTTTCCGCAATCGTATACGAGTTACTTATAGGCTAATTAATATTCGCACCTCGGATATCAGGGGTTGAAGAGAGATAACGAATGACACAATACACACCCAAATTTCAGGAAGAATACAGTGCCAAGTTACCGGCGCTGACGTTGTTGACCAACCTCGGGTGGTCGTTCCTCTCTCCTGAACTCGCGTTAGCTGCCCGTGGTGGTAAAGCCGATGAAGTGGTTTTACGCCAGGTGCTACGCAGCGAACTTAAGAAGCGCACGTTTAACTTTGCTGGGAAGAGCTACCCGCTGTCTGAAAAGGCTATCGACAACCTGATCGCAGAGGTGTGCAGCCCTGCACTTAATGAAGGCTTGTTAACGGCTAACGAACGCCTGTACAACCACCTGCTGTATGGCATCTCCGTCACTGAGTTTGTGGATGGTAAAAAGGCCAGCCCGACCGTTGCGCTAATTGATTGGCAGAACCCCGCCAATAACAGCTTTGTATTTACCGAAGAGTTTACCGTTACCCGCTCTGGTGGAGTCGAAAGCCGCAGACCCGACATTGTCTGCTTTGTTAACGGTATTCCTCTGGTTGTGATTGAGGCCAAGCGCCCCGATGGCAATGCCAAAAAAGGCCCCACCATTGACGAAGGCATTTCGCAAAGCCTGCGTAACCAGCGACATGACGAAATCCCGTTACTGTTCGCCTATAGCCAAATGTTGTTATCCATAAACGGCAACGAAGGTCGCTATGGTACCTGTGGCACACCCGCTAAGTTTTGGGCCGCCTGGCGTGAAGAAGACATCTCCGATGCCGAGATGTACGCTATCAAAAACAAAACGCTCAAAGACGAACAGCTGACGAACTTGTTCAACCATCGCCCGGCAAAAGACCTGGATTGGTACCAGAGCCTGACCGCTGCCGGAGAGCTTGCAGTGACTGGTCAGGATCAATTACTGATCAGCTTGTTAAGCCCTGCCCGGTTGCTTGAGATGACCCGTTACTTCACCTTATTCGATAAAAAGGCTGGCAAAATTGTTGCCCGTTATCAGCAGGTATTTGGTATCAAGCGGTTGATTGAACGTATCAATACCCGTAGCGTCACCGGGGGGCGTGAAGGCGGTGTGATTTGGCACACCACGGGGTCGGGCAAGTCATTCACTATGGTGTTTTTAAGTAAGGCGCTGATCCTCCACGAAAGCCTGAAGCAATGCCGTATTGTGGTGGTTACTGACCGGGTAGATCTGGAAACCCAGTTGAGCAAAACCTTTGCCTCGGGCGGTGAACTGGCCGGTAAAAAAGACAAAGAAGCAGCCATGGCGACCTCTGGTAAACGCCTAGCTGAACAGATTGGCAAGGGCACTGAGCGGATCATCTTCTCACTGATCCAGAAGTTTAATACCGCTACCAAAATGCCAGAGTGTGTAAACCACAGCTCTGACATAATTGTGCTGATTGATGAAGGCCACCGCAGCCAGGGTGGTGAAAACCATATTCGTATGAAGCAGGCGCTGCCTAATGCTGCCTTTGTCGCCTTCACCGGCACGCCACTGTTAAAAGACGACAAGACCACCAATAAGTTTGGCCCCATTGTGCATGCTTACACCATGCAACGCGCGGTGGAAGACCAAACTGTTACACCGCTGCTATACGAAGAACGTATTCCAGATTTGGATGTGAATGAACGTGCCATCGACAGTTGGTTTGAGCGGATTACCGAAGGCCTTTCCGATGACCAGAAGGCCGACTTAAAACGCAAGTTTGCCAAGAAGGGCCAGGTATACGGTGCGGATGACCGCATTCGTTTGATTGCCCTAGATATTGCCAACCATTTCGTAAAGAACATCGACGAAGGTTTGAAAGGCCAGTTAGCCTGCGACAGTAAGGCCTCTGCGATCAAGTACAAAAAGTATCTGGACGAAGCAGGCTTGTTTGAATCTGCCGTGGTGATGAGCCCACCCGATAGTCGTGAAGGTAACACTGCTGTGGATGAGGCCACCACACCCGAAGTGACCCAGTGGTGGAAAGACAATGTGGGCAGCCAAGATGAACAGGCTTACACCAAACACTTGATCGAACGCTTCGACAAAGATGATTCACTGAAGATACTCATCGTGGTTGATAAGCTGCTCACCGGCTTTGATGAGCCGAAAAACGCTGTGCTCTATATCGACAAACCCCTGAAAGAGCACAACCTGATTCAGGCGATTGCACGGGTAAACCGGCTACACCCGAAGAAGAAGTTTGGCTTGCTCATCGACTATCGCGGCATTCTGGCGGAACTTGATACCACTATTCAGAAATACCAGGATCTTGCTTCCCGTACTCAGGGCGGTTACGACATTAATGATATTGCTGGCCTCTACAACCAGATGAGTACCGAGTACAAGCGCCTGCCACAACTCTATAAGCAATTGTGGGCCATATTCGATGGTGTGAAAAACAAGAACGACATCGAGCAATTGCGCCAGGTACTGGTTCCCAAGATTGAAGAGCGTGGCGGAGAGCCCTCAGCGGGTATTGCTGGAGAGCTGGTTGACGTCCATCTAAAGGTGAGAGAGGACTTCTACGAAGCCCTAACAGCCTTCGCCAGCTGCTTGAAGGTAGCACTACAATCGGCCACCTTCTTTGAAGACAAGAGCTTTAGCGACCAGGATCGTCGTCACTACAAAGAGACGATGAAGCAATTCTCCAGCCTGCGCCAACTTGTGCAGCAAGATTCCGGTGAGAAGATTGACTACGACGAATACGCCGAACAAGTGAAAAAGCTGCTGGATAAGCATGTGGTGGGTGTCGAGGTTAAAGAACCCAGTGGCGTGTATGAAGTTGGCAAGATGGGTCAAAAGCAACAGCCGGAAGACTGGAGCGAAGATAAAACCCGCAACGAAACCGACATCATCAAAACCCGCGTAACCCGAATGATTGAACAAGAGCTACGGGATGACCCTTACGCTCAGGAAGCGTTCTCCAAGCTGCTACGCCAAGCCATTGAGGAAGCTGAAAAACTATTCGACCACCCACTGAAGCAGTACATGCTGTTCCGTGAATTCGAAGAGCAAGTGCAGGACAGGCGCCTGAACGACATACCCGATGCGTTTGCCGGTAATCGCCATGCGCAGGCCTATTTCGGTGTATTCAAAAAGGTATTGCCGGAAGCATTGGCTGTGCTCGACCAGCAAGTTCAGGATAAGTGGGTAAAAGTCGCCTTTGAAATTGACCAGGCGGTAGAAACCTCTGTCGCGGAAAACTCCATCAACCCACAGAACATCGAAGCCGACATTCGCAAAAAACTACTACCGCGCATGTTCCAAGAATGCAAAACCATTGGTGGCGGTATGGATCAGGCCAAGAAGATTGTTGAGATGATTGTTCAGATCACTCGGGTCGGGTTGAACGGTGCTTGAACAGGTATAACCAGATGAACGTACCTATTAAACCTCAAAGCCAGACCATGAGCTTCCGCTACGGCGATGAGCAGATTACGTTTGAGCGAGTTAAGCGCCCGCAAGCCACAGGCAAGGTATCAATCAAGGTTCATCCCGATTGTCGGGTAATCGCATCGGCTCCTGAGGGGGCTAAGAGCGAAGCCGTGTTATCTGCTGTTAAAAAGCGTGGGCGCTGGATATACGAGCAGCTTAGGGATTTCCGCAAGCAGCTTGAATTCATAACCCCTCGTCAATACATCAGCGGTGAGAGCCATTACTACCTCGGGAAACAGTACCTACTGAAAGTGATTGAAGCGCCTGAGCAGGTTCAAGGCGTGAAACTACTACGCGGTAAGTTAGAAGTTTCGGTAAGAACAAAGTCCGCTGAAAAGGTGAAAGTGCTACTAACAGACTGGTACAAAGCGCGGGCCAAGGAAACCTTCGCCAAGCGCCTCGATGTCATGCTGGAGCAAGCCCTTTGGGTAGAAGAACGACCACCTCTGCGCATACTGACAATGCAAACCCAATGGGGCAGCTGTTCACCCAATGGCAGAATCACTCTGAACCCTCACCTGGTTAAAGCGTCTCGTGAATGCATTGATTACGTGATTTTACACGAGCTTTGCCACATAGCTGAACATAACCACAGCGAGCGGTTCTATCGGTTAATGGGTCAGGTAATGCCAAAGTGGGAAAAGACGAAAGAGCGGCTGGATGGGATGGCAAATGCGATATTTTCAGGAATTACAACAAGGTAACGTTAGAGCATGGTAGACAAGATCGTAGAAGTTGACATTCACTCAATTAGAGACTCACTTCCCGAAGCTGAGAAGACCTTAGTTCGTCTATCAAAAAACTTTGATTTGCCCCTCCATGCACTCTCGTGGAAAGAGTTTGAATACCTTTGTCTCGACCTATTCGAGAGTGAGATTTGTCATGATGGTAAAACGCGAGCATTTAGATATGGAAAAGACGGGCAAGCTCAAAGCGGCTTTGATTTAATAAGTTTTTCCCCATCCGATAAGAGATACGCAGTTGCTGAATGTAAGCGTAGAGCTTCAATTTCATCAGGTGATATCACAGACTGGGTTAATAAGTTCCTCTCCGGCGACTACAAAAATAAAACAAAGAAGTTCATCCTAATAGTTTCCAATGATATAGAGGATACGAAAGTTATAGAGTCATGGCATAAGTCAGTTTCAAAACTATCCCAAAATAAAATTGATGCTGAATTGTGGGATCGAAGGGTATTGCTAAAAAAACTAAGATCCAACCACACTACTGTTGAAACATTTTATGGTCAAGATGTTAGAGACAGTTTCTGTCTAGACTTATTTAGCTCTAGTAAGGAACGGCACTTCAAAAAAAGATCAATATCAAGATTTGAAAATCATCTGATTTTGAGTAATTTAAAAGTCCAAGTAGATATGTTTCTACCTAGTACTAAAAGCTCCAGACTATCTTATGCAATCAATTTTTCGAGAGCTGATATTAATGGCGTATCAGTGAGTGGTGACGGTGAGTTTTTAGTTTCTCTGATGCAGCACAGAAAGCACTGCAATCACATCGAAGATACTCCATATTTTTATTTAATCGAAGAAACTGGTCGCTATGTATTTATTCACCCTACGACGCGACTCTGCCTAACGAAAGAAGAAATGGATCACTTAGACTGGGCGATTCTCGAAGGCTGGAACGAATATATAGATTCCGCTAAAAATCTAGATAAAGTTTGGCGATGTATTAGGTTCAATAAACAAAACAAAGATCAATTTGAAATTGTTCTGTTCGAAATGGATAGATGGTTTTGGAAAATGATGGTGAAATATGCCAATACACATGATTATGAAAATGGGGATGGCAATGATTACATATTTAATGCCTCAGGCTATATACAGGTTTACTTGCCAAGTAATAGGCAACATTTAAAATCCGGTTACCACTTGGCTCTACGTGCTGTTCGCAGTTCTACTATCGATTCCGATACCGTAAAAGTCACCTGGTCTCCTTCCTCTGAAAGCAATAGTACCTACGGTAAAGATGGATATTGGGATGCTGAGTATACCTTCCAATGGCTTTCATCAGATGTAATTCCGAAGGCTTATAGTTTTTCAATTAACGAGCATGAAAATAGCCTAAAAAGAGGCTTTCTGAATAAGATTAACCCCTTCGCTGAAAAGATAAAATACAAGAGTGTTGATGAGTTCATAAAGAGCAAGGCTAAATATGACTATCAAGTTCAAAATCCGAAAGATCAAGATGAGTTGATACAATATGTATCCCTACTTCAAAATTATTTTCATTCCAGAAAGAATAAATCTTCGTTGGAAAAGGATTTAAAGAAATGCACAGTAGATGTATTAATCAGACTACTTCAAGACTGGCCAAGGTTTTCTAGTAGCTATATAAAAGGAAATCTTGGATTAAAATCCAAAAACATCTACGAAGAAATTACAAATCCAGATTTTCACTATGAAAGCATCTCATTGGATCTATTACTTCGATCTGTTTTAAGCATATGCGAAAGTGACCTACAGTTATCAAAGTTCAGTATTGATGATGTAAGCATCTTGCTTAAGCCAGTATGGGATAGATATGAAGAAGAGCTTATCTGCCAAACTTATTGCTAATCACAAATAAGATTATGTGGCGATGTTTCCAATGCTTTAGCAATCTGGAAAATCTTGGTTAGTGTAATATTTTGATCACCGCGTTCAATATGCCCCATATAACTCCGGTCTATCCCTGCTAGATCGGCCAAGGCTTCCTGCGATAGCCCCTTCTCTTTTCTTATCTGGCGAACTCGTTCCCCAAATGCGACTAAACGTGGATCTTTCATGTTTGCTCTGTTCAAAAGACAGAACTATCACCAAGTGGTGAATATATCACCACGGGATATATCGCTCATTTCCCAGATTTTTGCGGTACGCTTAACCAATCATAAGAAAAATGGGATGAGCGTATGTGGAGCAACAAGCAACAAAATCAACTGGAAAGAATACTGAATCGTCCAGGACTTAGATTCAGAAAAGTCAGTAAATACAAGTATCTAATCAGTTACGAAGACCGAAAATGGTACTTATGGCCTCGGTCTGGGCGATATCAGAAGATCTCATCAAACGGTGCAGTATCAGAAATCTTCATGGGTGAACTATCAGATTTCTATCACCGATACCTAACTGAGGAACTTGATTTACCAGAAAACTTTGGCAAGACCTGGTCTAAAGATGATGAAGAGGTGCTGTATGACATGATTGAACTGGCCTACACATGCAGGCAAATGGCCGAAGAGCTAAAACGCCACCCTGCCAGTATCGCAACTCGACTGGCTAAGTATCTGGATGATGAGAGCCTTCAAAACCGGCTTAATGAAGAAACGTATGACGTGCCTGTAAAGGAACTCATTGATTGGGGCTAAGCCGCCAAGCTTGTAACACTAATTTGGAAACTACCAAGGTGGCATTTGTTCGCACATGATGAAGATGACATTGTATAAAACTCTCCTGCGTTACCTGCGCTTTGCAGGTCTTTTAAGATTTGCTCGTAGATGTCACCAAACAGGTGACGTTCTTGCGTACTGTGAAAATTAATTTCGTTGAGTTTGTTGATTACCTGACGCAACAACGTGCCGTTTTTCATGTAGTTGAAGGCGTCGCTGAATGCTTCTTTGGCCACAAAACCACGGGGGTTTTTATCGATTGGGGCGGTTAGGTTTTTTAGGTTGACGATTAGGTCGTTGTTTACAAATTCTAATAACGCGTCCCCTGTGATGCCTTGGTTATCGGCTGCCCAGTTGCGCCACAGGTATTGGGTAGGGATGGGGGAGCGATAATCGTCATGCTCGAATTCTAGGTCTTCTTCTTGGGCGTCGAATATTTTTAAAAATAATAACCAAGACAGCTGACCTAAACGCTGTGCATCGCCGTCTACCCCTGCGTCTTTACGCATGATGTCTTGGATGGATTTTATAACGGATGATACGGACATGGTGTTCTCTTTTTTAAATACTTTAAATAGTAAAGGAGGACCATCCCTCCTTTATATTCTTTTATAAATTTTCACTGGCTTTATTTAGTAAGCTAGCTACAAATACTTTCAGCAAACTCACGATCACTTAGAATGTGTTCACATTCGGCACTGGTACAGCTAAGGACTCGCTTTAATTCATCGACTGAATATTTTTTTATCATGATATCGAGCATTCTTAATGAGGTGTCATAATAGCGGCATTTTTGATTTTCCAGCTGTAAATACACGTCTAGGCTACGCTTAGCCTGCTGTTTCTCATCATACAAACGCTGATTTTCAGCCTCGATTTTTTTCACCCGTTCAGAAATGTCTTCAAAAATAACAGCGTTAACAGCAGCCCTAGATATTTTTATTTGCTCTTCGGTAAACTTGTTTGGGAAGACAGACTGCTGAGCTTTGTTTAACCAATTGACATCAGTTTGCCAGAAGCCGTCCCAATTCCAGAGCAAGGCAGATATTAGCACCAGTAAAAATATTCCTTGATAGACCTTACTTAATATCGATCTTGAGCCGCTTTCAACTTCAGACGCTCTAGCTGTATATGATTCTGACATGTATGTTCCTTACTGCTTTATCGTTATTCTGTTTGGGTGCCGTACTATGCACTTTGTGGTTCGGTTTCGTTGGCCGAACCATACAACGCCCCTTCTAAGTCTTTAATGGCCGCATCGTATTGAGCTGTACCACCAAAGGCTTTTTCTACAATTTCCCTTGGGCGGCCCATTCTATCAAATGGTGCGACCTTTAGGACGTTTTTCGATTCGATTTCTGTCACGCCTTGGTCTGCGTATTTTTCGAGCAGTGTATCCAATACATTTCTGGCTTCTTCGCTGTACTTGCCAAAGTAATTACGTTTTTTCACGTTGTTAGCACGCTCTTGACGGGTAAGCGGCGGCTGATCGAAGGCTACGTGACATATGAGATCGAAAGGGTCGAGGTCACGACTTACGTCGTCTTCTAGTGCCTGCCAAATGACTCCCAGCCCTGCCAGTTCGTCGATGATGACTTGCTTACGATCGGCTTGATTCCAATGCTTACGGAACTCTTCTACCGTGGCGTATTGCTGCATGACGGTTTTGCGGGTGTAGTCTTTAAACGACTCGGTAATAAGCTTGCCATCACTGTCGTAGTATTGAACGCGCTCGGCGAGTTTTTTAACCGTGACGCCACTGACGTGAAACTTGATGAAGCGTTTTTCGTCTTCTTCGTCGCTGATAGGCCCGTCTATCCACTCTTTCTCTGAGCCTTGACCATTGTCGGCTATATTGCCGTTAGTGTCGTACTCAGGTTCTGGGTTCTTGATTGTGTTGTCTTCACCCTCTTCATCTGTTGCCGCCAGCTCATCGTCAAATTCAGGATTATCAATATCAACAATTATCTCGGGCTTGGTGACCATGATTTTTTCTGGCACACCGTCAAAGCGTTCATCAGCAAATAGCTCGGTGGCTTTTTTAAAATCTAAAATGGTGAACCAGAGTTTGTTGTATTTATCGTCTATACGCGTGCCACGACCTATGATCTGCTTAAACTTGGTCATGGATTGTATGTTTTGATCCAACACCACTAGCTTACAGGTTTTGGCGTCGACCCCTGTGGTCATCAGCTCAGAAGTGGTGGCGATCACGGGATAGGCTTTTTTTGGGTTGATAAAGTTATCTAACTGGGCTTTGCCTTGATCATCATCCCCCGTGATTTTCATAACGTATTTTTCGTTTTTGGCCATCTGCTCTGGGTTTAAGTTCACCAGTGCCTCGCGCATGCGCTCAGCGTGGTTAATGTCGTTACAAAACACGATGGTTTTGGCCATTGGGTCGGTACGTTTTAAATACGCGGTGATGGTTTCGGCCACCACTTGTGTACGCTCATCAATGACTAAGGTGCGGTCAAAGTCTTTTTGGTTGTAGATGCGGTCTTCTATGATTTCGCCGTTTTTATCCACTTGGCCTTTTGTTGGTCGCCAGCCTTGCAGGTCGACGTCTAAATCTACACGTATGACTTTATAAGGGGCTAAGAAGCCATCTTCGATGCCTTCTTTTAAAGAGTAGGTATAAACCGGTTCGCCAAAATAATCGATGTTGGATACTTCATCGGTTTCTTTTGGCGTGGCGGTTAATCCCACTTGAGTGGCACTTGAAAAGTATTCGAGTATTTCGCGCCATGCGCTGTCTTCAGCGGCGCTGCCACGGTGACACTCGTCGATGATAATCAAGTCAAAGAAATCTGGGTCGACTTGTTTAAAGGCTTTTTGATGTTCTTCTGGCCCGGTTAAGGCTTGGTATAACGCCAAGTGAATTTCATAGGCTGGGTCAACGGTACGCCCTGTGATTTTGGTCATGGCTTGGCCAAACGGCTGAAAGTCATTGATGCGGGTTTGATCTACCAACACGTTGCGGTCAGCTAAAAACAAAATGCGTTTTTTTAATCCGGCTTTCCATAAGCGCCAGATGATTTGAAATGCGGTGTAGGTTTTACCTGTTCCTGTGGCCATCACCAATAGGTTGCGGTTTTGTCCGCGGGATACGGCTTCGACGGTTTTATTAATGGCTTGCAGTTGGTAATAGCGTGGTGACTTGCCGCTGCCATCGTCATAATAAGGCTGGGTGATGTAGGGTAATTGGTGATCGGTATAGCCCTTGTAAGCGCGGAACTTATCCCATAGTTGTTGCGGTGTAGGGAAGTCTTCTAGGCTGATTTGGGATTCAAGTTGGCCACCGTTTGCAGGGGCGGTTTTATCGTGAAAGATAAAACCATCGCCATTGGATGCAAATACAAAGGGCACATCTAATAAACGGGCATAATCTAACCCTTGCTGGACACCCTTGGCAATGCCATGTTTATTCGCCTTAGCCTCTATTACGGCGAGGGGCATATTGGGTTTATGGTAAAGCACTACATCGGCAGATTTAACGGTTTTTCTTACACCCATGTTACCGCGTACAATTACCTTACCATCACGTAGTTTTACTTCTTGGCGGATCTGGGTGATGTCATCCCAGCCAGAATCTTTGACGGCAGGCAGGATGAATTTGCTGATGATATCGGCTTCGCTGAGTGACTTCTTATCCATAATACCGTCTATATCCTTTTAACTATTGTACTGCCATGAATCTGCAAATTGTTATACATGGCTCTTTATTTTGAAACAATGGTGAAAACTAACAGCAACCGCCATCTCGATAGCTTGTATGTTTAAATCAATATAAAAGCAAAAAGCTTATTTGTACTCCGTATATTTCTTCGTACTGCCCTTCACCAAATCCGCCGGATACTTTGCCGCGTTTTTCACCATTTTTTGCTCAACCGCTTTTAACATGTCTACATCTAATTTGGTGGCGAGGCGCAGCAAGTACACTTGTATGTCGGCCATTTCATCAATCACCGCTTGGCGTTGTTCTGGGGTTAAGTTTTTGGATTGTTCTTCGGTGAGCCATTGAAAGCATTCCACTAATTCAGATGCTTCAACGCTTAATGCCATGGATAGGTTTTTGGGGGAATGGAATTTGTCCCAATCGCGCTCGTCGGCGAAGGCTTGCAGGGGGGCTTTTAGTTGCTCGAACGTGTCCATGTGCACTCCTTAGGAAAAGGAATAACCGCTATGGTGATAGCTTTGTGGTCATTCCTTAACCGCTGATATTCTATTTGGTACTTTAATCTTAATATCTTTATACCTTTTTATTAGTTTTGCCACAATGTCCAAAACTTACTATTTGATCAGGTATTTGTTTGGCCTTGGGGGTGCGGGTTTTAATGACGCCCTTCGACTGTTCGTACCTCACGCTCAGGGTGAACGGGAAAAGAATGACGGAGATTCACCCGCAAGTGCGGGTTCGTACAATTTATCCGGCGTGGGTTATCGGGCGTGGGTACACCCTCCTACAATTTATATAGCGCAGGGGATGCGAGTGAATTAGCGGACGGCGATTCACCCGCAGGTGCGGGTTCGTACAATGTATTCGCGCAGAGTTATCGGGCGTGGGTACACCCTCCTACAATTTATATAGCGCAGGGGATGCGAGTGAATTAGCGGACGGGGATTCACCCGCAGGTGCGGGTTCGTACAATGTATTCGCGCAGAGTTATCGGGCGTGGGTACACCCTCCTACAATTTATATAGCGCGGGGGATGCGAGTGAATTAGCGGACGGGGATTCACCCGCGGGTGCGGGTTCGTACAATGTATTCGCGCAGAGTTATCGGGCGTGGGTACACCCTCCTAGAATTTATATAGCGCGTGGGATGCGAGTGAATTAGCGGACGGGGATTCACCCGCGGGTGCGGGTTCGTACAATGTATTCGCGCAGGGTTATCGGGCGCGGTGGTTGCATGCCCCGTGAGCGCAGCGAGTGTTTTGGGTACACCCTCCTACATTTTATGGCTTTAATATAAAACTTTTGAGCACAAAAAAACCCGCGCTGGGCGGGTTTCTTTTGTTGTTTGCGTTTGCGGGTTAAGGCTTAGCGTACAACGGATACGTCTTCTGCTTGTAGGCCTTTTTGACCGTCTACTACGGAAAACTTAACGGCTTGGCCTTCGCTTAGTGAACGGTGGCCGCTGCCACGGATGCTGCGAAAATGAACGAATACGTCGTCGCCATTATCACGGGTTACAAAGCCGAAGCCTTTTTTAACGTTGAACCATTTAACGACGCCACGCTCACGACCATCATCAACATCTGACTCAACCAGTGTGCCAGTGCCGCGACGTTTAAATTGTGCTTGGCTTGAGGTGCTTGCTGCAATGAACAGTACAACAAATGCTACGAATACGGCGGCTAAATAAGCTGCAATTGCACCGTCTTGTTGTAAAAATAGTGATACACCACCTTGCTCGGCTAGTGGTTGGGCGAATATGAAGATGGCGCTACCGCCAGCAACAGAGAACAGTGCTGCCATTAATGCTGGTGTTGGAAGTGCCAACAGCACACAGACTAATGCTTTCTTTAACAGTGAATTTTGCATCTTTAACCTTCTTTCTTACGTAATTTGTCAGTTGTTACACTTGCTTGGTGTACAATTCAGGCAAGCCTGTGTATCTAATATGAATTAGCGTTAAAAATCAACACGATAGAAATTATGACCCAATCCGACCAAGAGCAAATTGAAGACCTGCAAATGCGCATTGCCTTCTTAGAACAAAACCTCGATGAATTAAACGAAATCGTCACCAGCCAGCAAACGCAAATGGCGATGATGGAACGTGCAATGAAATATTTAAGCAGCCGTTTGGAGCAGGTATCCCCTGCTAACATTCGCAGCCCTGAAGATGAGACGCCACCGCCTCATTATTAGCCTGCTCCGTGACTTCCTAAGGATTGGATACCCGCGTGCGCGGGTATGACGGTTTGGCTGGTAGCTGTCATTACGATTAAACCGCTACCGTCACTTTTACTCTTACAGATGCCTTTTATATCGTCACTCCCTACACAAGGGGCATGCTAATAGGACGCAGTCCGTGAATGGGCGTCTAAAAACCAAAAAAGCCAGCTGTTGCTGGCTTTTTGGTTTTCAGTAACCGGTGCTCATGGGTTAGGCATTGGCTTGGGCCAGTGCTTGTTTAATCCAAGCAAAGGCTTCTTCTTCGTTTTTGAAGGTACGCATTTCTTTTATGGGGATGTCTTTGGTGGTTAGCCTGGCTGCAAATTCATGCAGTGGGTTGTGCACCACAAAACCAATAAAGTCACAGCCGTTTAAAGCCGACCAGTTAAATTGGGACCAAATACGTTTTTGCACATCTGGCCCGCCGGTTTCGTAGTCGTCATAGACGTTCATAATTCCCCAGGTTTGCCCTTTTAGCGTTGCCGCCATTTGAGCAAACTTGGTTTCGTATTCGGTGACCCCTTCCATATTAAACGCGCCTTTTGGGCGGCATATGAAGAGGTTACCTTCTAGTTCAACGTCATTTAAACCGTGTTGCATGTTGGTCCTGTTACTGTTTTATCAACGCTACGACGTGCGTGTTTTGCGTAATGTTAATCGAGCCAGCAATAATAACAACAAAGTCAGTAATACAGGAATAATGGCGATATTCAGTACTTTTAACCAGCTGCCTAGGCTTTCGATGTCTTTGTCTAGTTCGTGGCGCACATCACGCAAGGCTTTACGAATGCGTAATTTTTCTTGCTGAAAGCCATTAAGGGTGGCTTCTTGTTCTGGGCTTAAGGTAAGCGAGTCTTTGTCTCGCTGGGTTTCAAGCTCTGCCATGCGCTGTTCGGTTTCTTCTAATTGGCGCTGCAAGGCTTGTTCGTTTTCATAAAACTCACTTTGCGCTTGCTGCTGTAGATCTTGTACCACTTCAAATGGGCGCGCAAAACGGCCACGACTGCGAATGGCGATTAAGTCATTGCTGCCTAGGTATTGCTCTACCATGTTGTTTGCCAATGCACCGTTGTCAGCCCAAGGTTGCACAATGCGCTGACCAAAAAAGTTTTGCACTTGCACCCATAAGCGGTCGGTTAAAATATCACTGTCAGCCACTACCATGACGTTGATGTTGTCATTATTGGTTTTGTGTTGGGTTGGGTTTTCTAATTCAACCGGCGCTTTTTCAAAATAGCTAGTTGCTTGACCACTTAGACGGGCGGCCAATACGTAACTTTCACCTGTTGGCTCAAAGCCATCCATTAATTGGCGTGGGTCTTGGGCCATGTTGTAGCGGTTCACGTCCACCGTTTGTGCCACTGTGCTTGACCATAACAAGGCATCAAAGGTGGTGGTGGCGTCAGCGGTAGGGGCAACAAATCCTGCACTGGCTAGGTTCACTGTTTCAAGTTCACCGGTTGCCACTTCATTTGGGTTTAGACCATCCGCTTGTAATCCTAATAAACCTAAATGGCGAACCGGTGGCATGCCTTGGCCCATGGATACGGTTAAACCGTACTGTGCGTCGATCACCACTTGGCTGTCGTCATACAGTACACCCCATTGTTGGAGTAATGGCTGTAATGGGTTGATGGCAATATCGTCTACGCCCATTGGGCTGGGTTGTTTGCCTTCGGCTTTTGGGTCAACAAAGGCGATGAGTTTGCCGCCGTTCATGACATATTGGTCAATGGCGTACAAGCTGGCGTCGTCCAATGATGACGGTTGCACAACAATTAACAGCTCGATGTCTTTTTCGATTTCTTCAATTTGATCTTCTACCCAACGTACGTCGTATAGCTGATCAAGTTGTTCAAACACGGCCCAAGGTGGTGTGGTGCCACCGCGTTGCATATCAAAGCCGCCACGCATTTCTAGGCTGGTCATTAAACCCACCACAGGGATACGGGTTTGGCTTAAGCGGTAAATCAGTTCGCTGATTTCATATTCTAAAAATGGCTCTTTATCTGGTTGGAAAAAGCCAATAGTGGATTCATCACCTTTGCTGTTTTTTGCTTGCAAACCAAAGTACACATCATCACCTGTGGCAATGGGTACGGCTTGTAAGCCTGCTTCGGCGGCTTTGTCTTCCGCTTCTGAGAATGGCTCAGGGTCAATGAGGTTAAGCTTTAATTTACCATCAGATAACAACACATATTCTTGCAGTAGCTCTTCTACTCGCTTGGCGTAGCTGCGCAGTGCGGTTAAATCTTTGGTGGCTTTGTCTGAAAAATACAGGTTTAAGGTCACCTCTTGTTCAAGGTTGCGTACGATATTTTTAGAACCCTGGGACAAGCTATAAATTGCTTGCTCGGTTAAGTCCACACGAGCACCTTTGAATATTACTTGGCTAATCAACAGCACCAGGACAAAACACACAGGGGCCAATACAAACTTTAATACGGACGGTTTCATATTATTCTCCTTGTGTTATTTGGCTTTGTTACGTTGCAGCATCACTTGTGTGAGATACAACCAAAGGGCCATCATGGCAAAAAAGTAAGTGATGTCGCGCAAATCTAATACGCCGCGGGCAATGGCATCAAAGCGGGTTAAAAAACTTAAACCGGCAATAAAGTCGATCATGCTTTGTGGCGCCCAAGCAAAACTATCAAGCACCATAGGTACACCGCTCACCATAAAGATAAAACACACCACCACGGTAAAAATAAACGCGACAATTTGGTTTTTACTGCATACCGACATGCAACTGCCAATGGCTAAAAAGCTGCCAGCCATTAACCACGAGCCAATGTAACCCGCTGCAATCACGCCGTTATCTGGGTCGCCCAGGTACGCCACTGTGATCCACATCGGAAAAGTCAGCACCAAGGCTAAACCTGCAAACACCCATGCGGCTAAAAACTTGCCGATGACCGCATTGGTTTGGCCAATGGGTAAGGTCATGAGTAATTCGATGGTGCCCATTTGACGCTCAGGTGCCCATAAGCCCATGGCAATAGCAGGCATAAAAAACAGGTATAACCAAGGGTGAAAGTTAAAAAAGGCACTTAAGTCTGCTTGGCCTTTTTCATAAAAGTGGCCAAGGTAAAAACTAAATACGCCCGCCAATACTAAGAACATTAAAATGAACACGTAGGCGATGGGGGTAGCAAAATAGCTGTGCAGTTGGCGCTGCATGACAATGGCTGTCATATTCATGTTAAACGTCATGGCATGCTCCTTATACGGTTTGGGCGCGAGTCACTTGACGGAATACATCGTCAAGGCGGCCTTTTTCTAGGTGAATATTTTCAACTTCCCATTGTTTGTCGTCTAACCAACGCACCACTTCTGGTAATAACATTTGGCCATCTTTTGGGAAGAGCATAAACGTGCGATCTTCTAAGTCGGCCACACATTCTACGTTTTCAATATCCGCAATGGTGGCTAGTTGCTGCTGCACATCTGTGTGTTCTTCGGCCAGTTGCAAACAAATGGCATTGTGATGGCGGCTTTGACGTTCTAATTCGTCAGGTTTGCCATCTAATAACAATTTGCCTTCGCTAATGATTAGGGCACGTGAACACACGGCGCTGACTTCTTCTAATATGTGGGTAGAGATAATCACAATTTTATCTTTGGCCAAACCTTTGATCAGCTCACGCACTTGGTGTTTTTGGTTTGGGTCAAGACCATCAGTGGGTTCATCTAAAATCAATACTTTTGGGTCGTGAATAATGGCTTGTGCTAAACCCACACGACGTGCAAAACCTTTTGATAAGGTGTCGATGGGTTTATTTAAAACAGGCTCAAGTTCTACTTGTTCGATCACTTTTGCTAAACGCTGTTCACGATCTTGGCCGGTTAAGCCACGCACTTTGGCAATGAACTGTAAAAATGCCAACACGGTCATTTCACCGTAAGCCGGTGCACCTTCGGGTAAGTAACCCATTATGGCTTGTACCGCTTGTGGGTTTTCGCTCACATTGATGTCACACACACTCACACCACCTTGTGTGGGTTCAATGAAACCGGTGATCATTTTCATGGTGGTGGACTTACCCGCACCGTTTGGGCCTAAAAAGCCCAGTACTTCACCGGGTGATACATCAAAGCTTAGGTTGTTGACCGCTGTAAACTGGTCAAAACGCTTGGTGAGATTTTGCACACGAATCATGATTAAACTCTCTATTATTATAAGGCGCTGTTTAGTCTTTAAAATGCGAGGAAAGTTTCATCCCCATATATTGAGTGCTGTCAATATAGCGTCACTTTTTCCGATTACAATAGCTCGATTCTGTGAATACATTAACGGCTTAGGATTTTAGCGTTGGTTTGTAAGCAAGACCTGCTACAATTCGCCATTGTTTTGCGTTCAGACTATGGTTTATAAATAGTTTGCTTTTACTGCCTACAAAGCTATTTTGGCTTTGGGTTTATATATAAAAGGTGATGACTTTGCGCGCCCTATTTTCAATTGTTAATGCGTTATCTCGCGGGCTTCTTAAAATTTGGGTTAGAACCAATGTAGTAGGGATCAAAGAATCCCAAGAGGTTTTAGCCAACCAGCCTGAGCAACCAATTTTTTATGCGCTGCCGCACCGTTCCTACTCTGCCAGCCTTGTGCTTGATAGTGAGACGCGCAAAAACGGCTTACCCCACGCCCTTGAGCCAGTTGAAATTGCGGGTAAAAAATTCAACAGCCGTATTATTTATCTTTCTCGTACAGAGGGCCGCTGGTTACGTCGCCGTTCTATGCCTTATTTGCATCAATCTGTGCCCGACATGATCGACATTTGCCAAAATAATCCTGAGATCAAAGTGCAAATAGTGCCAATGAATGTATTTTGGGGTCGCTCACCTAACAAAGAAAAAAGCTTTTTAAAAATCTGGCTGGGTGATACTTGGTCAGTGGCCAGTAAATTACGCCGCATCGTGAGCATTATTTTAAACGGCCGCAATACATTTGTGCATGTTAGCCCGCCGCTGGATATTCAAAATATCATCAGCGAAAGCCCTAACATGGAAGCGCCACGTTTAATTCGTAAATTAGGCCGCGTATTACGCGTGCATTTCCGTCATACCCGCAGTGCGGTAATCGGCCCAGACTTATCACATCGCCGAACACTTGTTCACCGTTTAATTCGCAAACCAATGGTAAAAGCCGCTATTGAAGCTGAAATGCAAGACAAAGGCATCAGCTACGAAAAAGCGGCGGCCAAAGCCATTAAATACGGTGACGAAATCGCATCAAACCAAAGCCACAGCACCATTCGTTTTTTAGATATCGTACTGACTTGGGTTTGGAACAAACTTTATAACGGTGTTCAAGTTCAAAACCTTGACCAACTAAAAACCACCTACAAAGATAACGAAATCATTTACGTGCCCTGTCACCGCAGCCACATCGATTATTTATTATTATCTTATGTGTTATTTAAAAACGGCTTCGTGCCACCACAAATTGCCGCGGGTATTAACTTAAACCTACCGGTAGTTGGCCCTATTTTACGCCGTGGTGGTGCGTTTTTTATGCGCCGCAGCTTTAAAGATAACCCACTTTACAGTGCAGTATTTGATGAGTATTTACACGCCATTTTCACCTCGGGTTATTCAACCGAATATTTCATCGAAGGTGGCCGCTCCCGTACGGGTCGCACCCTTAAACCTCGCGCAGGTATGCTGGCAATGACGGTTCGTAGTTTTTTACGTGACAGTCACAAACCGATTGTATTTATGCCGGTCTACATTGGTTACGAAAAGGTATTTGAAGGCAGCACTTACCAAGGTGAGCTGCGTGGTAAAACCAAGAAAAAAGAATCTCTACTGGGTATTTTTAAAACCCTTAAAGATTTGAAAAAGAACTTTGGTCGCGTTTATCTAACCTTTGGTGATGCCATTGATTTAAACCAATATTTAGATAGCAAACGCCCAGGTTGGAAAACCGAAGATCACGGTGCCGATTATCGCCCAGCGTGGACAACTGAAGTGGTGAATGATTTAGCCATTGATGTGGTCACCGGCATTAACAAAGCAGCCGCCCTTAACCCAATTAACATGCTGGCTTTGGCCATTTTAGCCTCTCCAAAACAAGCCATGGACGAAACCGTTTTAGCGCAAACCTTAAACTTGTATCGTGACTTGGCCAAAGACATGCCTTACAGCCACTTAACCACACTGCCAGAAGGTAACGGCAGCGATTGGATCAAGTACGCAGAAGATATGCACGTGGTTGAGCGTTTAAACCACCCTCTTGGCGATATTATTCGCATGGATGAAGCCCAAGCCGTGATGCTAACGTATTACCGTAATAACGTGATTCATTTGTTTGCCATCCCATCTATGCTGGCATGTTTGTTTATTAACAATGTAAAAATGAAACGTGACGATGTGGTGCGTTTTGCAAAAACCATTTACCCATATCTTAAAGCTGAATTATTTTTGCATTGGCAAGAAGACGAAATCAGCGGTGTGATTGATCAATGGTTAGACCTGTGTGTCAGCAAAGGGTATTTAACTCAAGATGGTGAAGATCTTATTCGTCCATCTGTTAGTTCAAACAATTACATCATGCTGTCTGTGTTATCACAGCAAGTGATTCAAATTCTTGAGCGTTATTACATTGCCATTGCTCTACTACAACGCGCAGGTACGGGTAGCGTCAGCAAAGATGACATGGTGAAAAACTGCTCGTTAATGGCTCAGCGTATTTCGATCTTGCACGGTTTAAATGCACCAGAGTTTTTTGATAAGTCACTGTTTAAAAACTTAATTGAAGAGTTACTTGAACGTAAAGTGCTTACCTTAAACGAAGAAGGCAACATCGAATTTGGCGACCGCATTGAAAGCATCGCCAATGACGCTAAGATTCTACTTAACGCAGACCTGCGCCGCAGTATCTTGCAGGTAACATTAAATTAGCCCATTGCTAATTTAACTTACCCCACAAAAAAAAGGTGAGCCTGTTTTAACAGCTCACCTTTTTTTATGTACCTAATAATTTTTGAAAATTTCTAATGGCGATTGATAATGATTGATGGGTTACCTCGTCATCCCCGAGTGCTTTTATCGGGGATCCAATCTAATTGGCGATTGTTTTTATTTTGCATGGATTCCGGTTTTCTCGCTCCTCGAAACCGGAATGACGGGTGTGTGTTTTTGATATACGCCCAGTAGGATGTGGTTAGGTTTGAGCGCAGCGAGAACCGTAACCCATCGTTTTAAATCACACTATTGATGGGTTACGAAGTTCGTTGAACTCACTTCTAACCCATCCTACGAGCGACAATTACGACTTAAATCAACCAACCAGTACGAACCCGCACCCGCGGGTGATTAGCGAACAAAGAGAATTCGTTGGATATTCGGTTGATTGGCCAACGGTTATTCGCGCGCAGGTGCGCACTCCTACGTATTATTTTTGAATAAACTCGCATTGTACGAACCCGCCCCCGCGGGTGATTAGCCGAGCAATAAATATGGAAAGATCAAACAAAACCAAGATGAGCATAACCTTACGATCATGCTCATTTGATATTTAGGGTCTTAAGCGGATTTTTTTTTGCCGTTAAAGTTTTGCGCAAACTGATGCCGCAACTGTAAGTATTTAGGGGTCAGGCCAACATCTTCATACATTGGGTCGCCTAGTTCATCAAATGAAACCACTTTATTGCCTTGCTTATAAGGCATTTGCCGCTCCACCTCATCTAAAGCCACACCAATTAATTGGGCAATAATTTCGTTTCGATTTAAGCCGGGATAAAGTCCGGTGAGTGCTTCGATGCGGGCGGCATCTTTAAGGGGGAGATTGATTTGATATTTTTCATCACCATTGTCGTGATGGCGGGCTGATTCCCATGTAGACATGAGCTCACGAACATTCATTTAAACTAACCTCAACACTAAACAACTTACCTTAACTAGTTTAGCTCAGCTTTGGCTAAATGGCGGATTTGGTTACCATTTATTACAAAATACATTGGCGCTGTTTTTGCTTCCTATACCTTATGCCGTTTAGATGTAGACTAGAGGCTTCACTTACATTAGAACAAACCGTCTACAATTAATCTAACGCTCGATTCTTGCCATTAGGAAGGTTTATGTCCAACACCCTAGACGCCGATTTAAAAGAAAATGTTCGATTATTAGGTAACCTGCTCAGTGACGTCATTGAGCAAGATTTAGGGGCCAGCTTCATTGATAAGATCATTAGCATTCGCACCCTGGCTAAACAGGCCCGCGCCCAAAAAGAGCGCCCTGCTGATTTAATCGAGAACTTAAGACAATTAGCGGATGACGATATCACCCCCATCACCCGTGCCTTTAATCAGTTTTTAAACCTGGCCAACATTGCCGAGCAATATCACGATGTGATTCGTGGTCGACGCAATGATGGTGAAGCATTTTTAGAGCAGCTTGATGCGGTTATTCAAGATATGGGCAGCAAGTTAAGTAATGATGAGATTCAACAAAAGCTTAACGCCCTTGATATTCAATTGGTGCTCACCGCCCACCCCACCGAAGTCACAAGGCGCACTTTAATTGGCAAATACGAACAAATTCTCAATGCACTAAATGGTCTAGATACCCAGCCATTTGAATATGAGCGCAAACAAATACTCGAAAACTTAAAACGAGTGGTAGCCGAGATTTGGTATACCGATGAAATCAGACAACAGCGCCCCACCCCAGAAGACGAAGCCAAGTGGGGGTTTGCCGTCATTGAAGGTGCCCTTTGGCATGCGGTTCCCAGATTTTACCGTGAAGTGAATGAGCTACTTGAAAAACGCGGCCTTGAGCACCTACCGTTTAATGCTGTGCCCATTAAGTTTCATTCGTGGATGGGCGGCGATCGTGATGGCAACCCCAATGTCACCGCAAAAGTAACCTCCAATGTGTTAATGCTTGGTCGCTGGATGGCCGCTGATTTATACCTAAGGGACTTAGGCGACCTTGTTAACGACCTATCAATGGAAGAATGCAACCCTAGCCTGCGTGCCGTGGTAGGTAAGGTTAAAGAGCCTTATCGCCATTTATTACACGATTTACGTCAACGCTTACGCGACACTCAGCAATACACCCAAGACCAGTTAAAAGGTAACCACGATAACCATAATAAAGGTTTATATGATTTAGCCTCTCTTATTCAGCCTTTACAGCTTTGTTATCAGTCGTTAATCGATTGCAATATGGCCGTGGTAGCTAATGGAAAATTGCTGGATACCATTCGCCGCGCCCACTCTTTTGGCTTAACACTTTCCCCCTTGGATATTCGCCAAGAAAGCTCTCGCCATGCACAAGTGTTTGCTGAATTATGTGACTACTTAGAGTTGGGTAACTACCTAGAGTGGGATGAACAGAAACGTGTGGCCTTTTTATTAAAAGAGCTACAAAGCAAACGCCCATTATTACCCAGCGAATGGGAACCCAGTCCAGATGTACAAGAAGTGCTGGACACCTGCCGCGTCATTGCCAAAGAAGACCCAAGCTGTTTTAGCGCCTATGTGATCTCCATGGCTGGTGCCGCCAGTGATGTGCTGGCGGTGGCTTTGCTGATGAAAATGAGCGGGCGTGTACAACCCATGCCGGTGGCACCTTTATTTGAGACTCTCGATGATTTAACCCATGCCGCTGCGAGCATTGAAACCTTGCTGGATATTCCTTGGTATCGTGAATACTGTTCCCACAAACAAATGGTCATGGTGGGATACAGTGACAGCGCAAAAGATGCAGGTCAGTTAGCAGCCAGTTGGGCACAATATAAAGCTCAAGAAGAGTTAGTAAACCTGTGTGATGCTCACAAGGTTGAATTAATGCTGTTTCACGGCCGCGGGGGTACGGTTGGTCGCGGGGGCGGCCCTGCCCACAGTGCTATTTTATCCCAGCCGCCAGGTTCTGTTCGTGGTCGCATTCGTGTGACAGAACAAGGTGAAATGATTCGATTTAAATTTGGCAACCCAGAGGTCGCCCTTAGATCACTGCAGGTTTACATGTCTGCTGTGTTACAAGCCACGGAATTACCACCACCTGAACCAGAACCGCAATGGCGCGCTGTTATGGATGAGTTAAGTAGCATTGCGGTTAACAGTTATCGTGGTGTGGTACGTGAGCACCCTGATTTTGTTTCGTATTTCCGTAATGTCACACCAGAGCAAGAACTGGGTAAACTGGCACTGGGCTCGCGCCCTGCCAAGCGTAAAGCCACTGGTGGCGTTGAAAGTTTGCGAGCGATTCCATGGATTTTTGCTTGGATGCAAATCCGTTTAATGCTGCCTGCATGGTTAGGCAGTGAAAAAGCATTACAGGATTTTATTGATAAAGGAGAGCTGGCCACACTGCAAAATATGGCAGAAAAGTGGCCGTTCTTTCAAACATTGGTTGATATGTTAGAGATGGTATTAAGCAAAACCGATCAAGGCATTGCTCAATATTATGAAAACAGGCTCATCAACCAAAATGCCAGCCTAGAAGCCAAACAAGCCCTAGGTTTGCAGTTGCGAACACGTTTAGCCCAAGCCATCGAAACCATTCAAAATATCAAACAACAAGGTGTACTTCTGGAAAATAATCCGGCCTTTCGTCATTCCATGGCCGTGCGAAATCCATACACCGATCCGCTGCATTATCTACAGGCTGAGTTACTGTATCGAACCCGCGCACAAGGGGAGCAAGTGAACCCTGATTTAGAACATGCTTTAAAGGTCACCATGGCCGGCATCGCCGCGGGCATGCGTAACACTGGCTAAATACGGGTAACCACTGATCTTATTTAAAAATGAGGTCAGTGGTTACATACCCACTACCCCTCTTATATCCTAGCACGTCTTTTCTAAGTCATTGATAGTTGCCATTGTGACACTTGCCCAAGGCGCACTGGTGCGGTATCGTTTGGCTCTTTTTTATTACTGTGTTCAATAATTAAACAACGCGGTGCAATGCCCCAATGATTTAACACTGTCATGTCATTGGGAGATTGAATCGATACAACTTAAGGAAACATGAATGCGTATTATTTTATTAGGTGCTCCTGGCGCCGGTAAGGGTACACAAGCTCAGTTCATTTGCGAAAAGTTCAACATCCCACAAATTTCTACGGGTGATATGTTGCGTGCAGCGGTTAAAGCGGGCACACCACTTGGTAAGCAAGTAGAAGAAATCATGCAAACAGGTGGCTTAGTATCTGACGAGCTAATCATCTCTTTGGTTAAAGAGCGTATTGCTGAAGCGGATTGTGAAAATGGTTGTCTGTTTGATGGCTTCCCTCGCACCATTCCACAAGCAGAAGCGATGATAGAAGCCGGCGTGGATATCGACTATGTGGTTGAAATCGACGTTGATGATGAAGAAATCGTTAAACGCATGAGCGGTCGTCGTGTTCACCCAGGTTCAGGTCGTACTTACCATGTTATTTTCAACCCACCTGCGGTTGAAGGTAAAGACAATGAAACCGGTGAAGACCTTATTCAACGTGAAGACGATGCTGAAGAAACCGTTCGTAAGCGTTTAGGTATCTACCACGATCAAACAGCACCACTAGTAGGTTTTTATAAATCTCTAACAGATGCTAATGCACCAAAATATGCACACATTCCTGGTGTAGGCACGCTAGATGAGATTCGTGATGCAGTTTTCGCGGCCATTTCTTAATAAATTGCCCCGAGATAAAAAAGCCAGCTATGCTGGCTTTTTTTATGCCTGGCTAACCGCTCATGACCTAAATCAAAGAAAATATGACAAAAGTAAACCAGATTTTGTTTGGGTTCGTAAACCTGCGTAAATAATTTATTATGTACCCATCCATTTAATCCACTTACCCTTTTTATCGAGAATCAGCATGTCACAAAAAAGCGCCGTTATTTTAGTGAACCTTGGTACCCCTGATGCTCCTACTGCAAAAGCCGTTCGACGCTATTTAAAAGAATTTTTATGGGATGACCGCGTTATAAAACGTAATCCCATTTGGTGGCTGGTACTAAATGGCATTGTTTTGACTCTCAGACCAAAGCGAGTTGCCAAACTGTATGAAAGTATTTGGGAAGGTGACAGCCCAATTCGTACAATCGGTTACAAACAACAAGAAAAACTACAAACACTGCTAGGTGATAACGTTCATGTTGAGCTAGCCATGACCTATGGCAACCCATCTTTTAAACACAGCCTTGAAAAACTAAACGCGCAAGGGTTTGAAAACATTATAGTTTTACCGCTTTACCCACAGTACAGTGCCACCACTACAGGCGCTATTTACGATCAAGTGGCTACATTTATAAAAAGCCAACGTAATTTACCCGCTATTCATTTAATTAAGGATTACCACCAAAATTCTTTTTACATTGATGCTCTTGCGAAAAAAATTGAGGATTTTTGGCAAAAAAATGGGCGCAGTGAAAAATTATTATTCTCTTTTCACGGTATTCCAAAAGTTTATGTAGAAAAAGGCGACCCTTACCGCGAGCAAGTTGAGAAAAGCGTCAAATTAATGGTAGAAAAATTAAACCTTAAAGAAGACGAGTATCAACTGTGTTTTCAAAGTCGTTTTGGCCCCACAGAATGGTTGCAACCTTATACGGATAAAACGCTAGAAGCCTGGGCAAAAGATGGAATTCGCTCTGTTGACGTTGTTTGCCCAGCTTTCAGTGCAGATTGCTTAGAAACCATTGAAGAAATCGCAGAAGAAAACAAAGAAATCTTTATGGAAAACGGTGGTGAACAATATCGTTATATTTCTGCATTAAATGATGATGCTCAACATATTGAAATGATGGCTAAGCTGGTGACACCTTTCTTATAAAAAATAACAGTGGCTGCAAAGTCGAGAATCGTTTCCGCAATTCACATTAATAGGCTCGTTTTGAATCTTATTTAGATTTATGTAACGGGCCTATTTTTTATTAAAAATCCAAAATTTTAAAAATATTCACATTTTTTTGCGCCAATATTTATGATTTGGGGGCAATAAAGTAGTTTTTTGCAAAAAAATCATTTATTTTTCCCAATAAGACTATGCTCTTACATTTTTTATGCTATTTTTTTATTGAAACACCGTCCACAACAAGAAGGAAAATATTATGGCTCGAGGTCGTAAAAAAACTGCAGCAAAAAAACGTGTAGCTAAAAAAGCTACTGCCGTCGTTTCTCCAGCACTAACTAAAGCAACCAAAGCGGTTGATAAAGCAAATGCTGGTGTTAAAGCTGCTACTGTTAAAGTAGATGCTGCAAACAAAAAATTAGCCGCTGCTCGTAAGAAGGCTGCTTCTACCAAAACAGCCGCTGCTAAAAAAGCAGTTGTAACGGCTCGTACTGCTGCTGCGAAGCAAAAAGAAGCACTAGCTGCTGCAAAAGACCAAGTGCGTACAGCTAAAACTATGGTTCAAGCCGCTAACGTAGAAGCAAAAGCAGCCGCTGCTGCCGCTGCTGCTAAAGCTGCACTTGAAGCATATGAGCTATCACTTGCTACTAAAGCTGAAGCCGATCTAGCTAAAGCACTTGCTGCTTATGAAGCGAAATGGGTTAAGTCTCGTGCGAAAAAAGACGCTGCTAAAGTGAAGTCTCGCGCTAAAAAAGAAGAAGCTAAAAACAAAGCCGCTGCTAAAAAAGCCGCTGCTAAGCTGAAGCAACTGGCAAAACCTGCCAAGAAAAAGCCTGCTAAGAAAAAGCCTGCTAAGAAAAAAGTAGCCGCAGTGCGTAAACCTGCCGCGAAAAAGGCTCCAGCGCGTCGTAAAAATGCCAAAAAAGCGAAAAAATAAGCTTTGATGGTGAGTTAGACCAAAAACCAGTTCAGTTTGACTGAACTGGTTTTTTTATTCCTGCAAATTTATCCCATCTATTTTCGTTGCTTCGTTTTTTTCAAAGTTAGGTTTCTGCTAGAATAACCGGCTAATTAGTCTATTGAAGTATTCCTATGGCCAACTTTCTTGCCATTGAAGCTGCCAGCGATAGTTGTTCGGTGGCATTAAGTTGTAACGGCACGTTGATTTCACGTGTTGAAGCCGCCCCGCGTATGCACAGCCGCTTGCTCTACCCTATGCTTAACGATGTAATGAATGAGGCTGGCATTCGGCCCAATCAATTAGATGCCGTCATTTTTGGTAAAGGCCCAGGCTCATTTACCGGGTTACGCATCGCAGCATCTACCGCACAAGGTATTGGATTTGCCTGCGATATTCCTCTGATTGGTGTATCCACTCTTCAAGCCATGGCTCAACAAGCGTATCAAGAACAACAGCAAGCCCAAGTCCTTGCCATAATGGACGCTCGCATGAACGAACTTTACTTAGGCCAATACGCGTTAGATACAAACACCGGTTTAATGACAGCCTGTGTTGAGGATTTGATTTGCCCTATTAACGTGCAATCAGATGCATTAAATTTATTAAACGCAGACCATTTTGCCTGTGGCCATGGTCTAAATTTGTGGGATAAATTTGACCCTTCATTACAATCTTTAATTACTCAACAAGATGCACAGCAGGTATTAAAGGCCGATTCATTGTTTCCTCAAGCCCTATCTCTTTTTCACTCAGGTAAGGTGTTGGCCCCAGAAAATATTGAACTTGTTTACCTGCGTGAACAAAGTCACTGGAAAACCATCAAGCAACAAAAACAACAAAGCTAAACTCTAAGGATTCATATGGAATGGTGGCAGGCCGTAATTTTGGCCATTTTGCAGGGACTGACTGAATTCTTACCGATTTCAAGTTCGGCTCATTTAATTTTGCCCTCTCAACTTTTGGGTTGGCCCGATCAAGGTCTGGCTTTTGATGTGGCAGTTCATGTGGGTACGTTATTAGCGGTTATGGCTTATTTTCGTCATGACATTGTGAAATTAACAAATGGTTTTGTGGACAGTACCTTTTTAGCCAAACCCAACATGGACGGCAAATTAGCCTGGTGCATCATTTTAGCCACTTTGCCGGCTGGTTTTTTAGGGTTATGTTTAAATGGCAGCATTGAAACCTATTTACGTGATGCTTTAGTGATTGCAACGACCACCATCGTGTTTGGTTTATTGCTGTGGTATGCCGACCGTCAACCTAATCTGAGCAAATCCATTGCTGAGATTGGTTTTCGCCAAGCCTTTTTAATCGGCTGCGCGCAGGCCTTAGCACTGATTCCTGGCACCAGTCGTTCTGGCATCACCATTACCATGGCCATGCTGTTAGGATTTGATCGTCAAGCCGCTGCCCGTTTTAGTTTCTTATTGTCTATCCCGCTTATATTGCTTGCGGGCAGTTATAAAACCTATGAAATGCTCACCACCACCCACCCTATTCCATGGAGTTTTATCTTTATGGGGGCACTGGTATCGTGTGTGAGTGCGTATATTTGTATTTATTTCTTTTTAAAGCTGATTGAACAGCTTTCTATGACACCTTTTGTAATTTACCGTTTATTACTGGGTGCCTTTCTATTTTTAGGCGTGGCTATGGGGTGGTTTATTTAATGACACCGTCTCTTACGCTGGTATGTCAGGTTCCACAATTAGTTGATCAGGCTCAACGTATCAGCGAACAATTGGGCATTGCCATGAGTAAACGTATTCCTGAGCAAGCTGAGTTTATTTTAAGTTTGAATGAAAGCGGATTAAGCCTGTGCAAACCATTTGATAAATCCGTGGGGGATCTGTGCATTGATTTCACAGATGGCGCACTAACTTGGCGTCGCCAACATGGCGGCGGTACTGGCCAAGCCATTGCTAAAGCCGTGGGTTTAAAACAAAAAAAACAATTAAATATACTGGATGCCACAGCAGGCACCGCAACCGATGCCTTTGTGCTGGCTGCACTGGACTGTAAGGTGACTATGGTTGAGCGCCACCCCATTGTGGCAGCATTGCTTGCAGACGCCTTAGAGCGTGCTGAGCTCAATCCTGAGGTCTATGAAATTACCCAGCATATGTCGCTGCACACAGGCAGCAGCATTGAGTTTTTAAAACAATGCGAAGCCGATAGCTTTGATGTGGTGTGTTTAGACCCCATGTTTCCCCATACAGGTAAACAACAAGCTCAAGTTAAAAAGTCTATGCAGTTTTTCCGTGATATGGTGGGCAAAGACGAAGATGCGGATGAGTTATTGCTGCCAGCGCTTAATGCAGCTAAATACCGCGTGGTGGTAAAACGTCCCCGTAAGAGTCCGTTTTTAAACAATCAAAAACCAACGCTAAGCCAAGAAGGCAAAGCGAATCGGTTTGATATTTATGTGAATAAAGGCATGAAGGGCTAACAGCAAAGCCATTACGCTGTTTTTTCTAAGCTTTTGGCTTGCTGCCAAAGGGTTTCCATTTCTTCTAGGCTCGCATCTTCTATTGTGCGACCTTGTAGTTGTAAATGGCTTTCGATGTAGTTAAATCGACGCTCAAATTTTGCGTTGGTGCTGCGCACAGCAAGCTCAGGCTTTACTTGCACATGTCGAGCTAAATTCACCATGGCGAACATTAAGTCTCCTAGCTCATCTTCTATGCGATGATGTTCACCTTGAAGCATGGCTTCTCTTAACTCTGCAATTTCTTCTTCTATTTTATCCAACACTTGAACAGGCTCAGGCCAATCAAACCCCACCGTAGCTGCACGCTTTTGTAATTTCTCAGCACGTTGGATAGCCGGTAAAGCCATTGGAATATCCGCCAGCACACTTGTGCTTTCAATGGCGTTACTGCCTTGCTGCTTGGCTTTTTCATCACGCTCTTGCTGTTTTATGGCTTCCCAGCGTCCTTTGATTTGCTCATCACTTAGCGGGGTGTCGTTGTTTGTGCTGTGTAATTCACCACTTGGAAAGACATGGGGGTGACGCCTAACCAGTTTGCTGACCAATGTGTCGATGATTTGCGGAAAATCAAAATGATTTTGCTCTTTGCCAAGCTGGCTGTAAAAAATCACCTGAAATAACAAGTCACCCAACTCTTCTTTAAGGTGGGCGTAGTCTTGTTTTTCAATGGCATCCGCTACCTCATAGGCTTCTTCTAAGGTATGGGGCAAAATGCTGGCAAAGGTTTGTTTTAAGTCCCATGGGCAACCGTTTTGCGGGTCTCTTAAACGGGACATTAAATACAACAAATCTTCTAACTGATACATCTTGCTTGATCCCTTAAATTACTGATTATGACGACGCACATCCATAACGGTTGGTAACTGCTGCAATTTATTCAGCACTTTACCTAGGTGGCTTAAGCTATCAATTTCAACGGTAATTAATAAGTCTGCCGTGCCGTCTTGTTGGCTTAAGGTATTCATAGACAAGATATTAATGTCTTCAAGTGCAAGGGTCATACTGACGTCTTTCAATAAACCACGGCGGTCATAGGCTTTTATCATCAAATCTACAGGGTAAAGTTTCTCTGGGGTTTTTCCCCAGTTAACTTCCGTGATTCGACTGGATTGGTTTTGTTTAAGATTCAGTAAGTTATTACAGTCCGCTTTGTGAATGCTCACGCCACGACCCTGTGTAATAAAGCCCACAATCGGGTCACCCGGCACAGGATGACAACACGTTGCCAGTGTACTAAGTAACTTACCCACACCATGTATGTAGACATCACTGCCATCAATAGGTTTAGGTGGCAGTGTTGGCAACAAACTTAATTGCTGATCGGGATCCACTTCTTTTTGCAGTTGTTTTTGCGCATGGTGAATCGCTTGTGATATGCGCACCGTACCGGCGCCCACTGCTGCGTATAAATCATCTAAATGTTTAAAATTTAAATCCTGTGTGAGCTGGTGTATGTCTATATTGTGGAAACCAATACGCTTTAACTCAGGCTCAAGGATCTCTTTACCATCTAGAATATTCTGATCACGGGCTTGGTTTTTAAACCATGATGCCACTTTTGCACGGGCACGGGTGGTATTCACATAGCCGTTTTCTGGATTCATCCAATCACGGGATGGTCTAGCATCGCGACTGGTTAAAATTTCAATTTGCTCACCGGTTTTCACTTTGTAGGTGAGCGGCACTATGCGTCCATTCACCTTTGCGCCACGGCAACGGTGGCCAATTTCAGTGTGCACACGATAAGCAAAATCCACCGGTGTTGATTCTGGCTGTAAATCAACCACGTGACCATCGGGTGTGAAAACATAGATACGATCAGGGGTCACATCCTGACGCAGGCTTCCCATTAAATCGTTTATATCACCTAGTTCATCATGCCATTCTAATACTTGACGCAGCCATGAAATTTTTTCTTCATAACCATTGTCTTTTCCACTGACATCCGTGCCCTTGTATAACCAATGGGCACATACACCCAGTTCTGCGTCATCGTGCATATCAAACGTACGAATTTGCACTTCTAATACTTTACCCTCAGGGCCGATCACGGCGGTATGCAGTGAGCGGTAACCGTTTTCTTTGGGGTTAGCAATGTAGTCATCAAATTCGTGTGGAATGTGTCGCCAGAAAGTATGGGCAATCCCCAACGCGGCATAACAGTCTTTTAATTCTGGCACCAATATACGCACCGCTCGGATATCGTACACTTCTGAGAAGTCGATATTTTTACGCTGCATTTTGCGCCAAATACTATAAATATGTTTGGCTCGCCCTTGGATGTCACATTTAATGCCCGCCCCTTCGATGGCGTTTTTTAATGTTTCCACCACGCTATCAATATACTGCTGACGACCTAAGCGTTTTTCATCTAACAAATTAGCAATTTTTTTGTATGCGTCGGGCTCAATGTAACGGAAGCTTAAATCTTCAAGCTCCCATTTAATTTGACCAATACCTAAGCGGTGAGCCAGTGGCGCATATATTTCGAATACTTCGCGGGCGACTTTTAAGCGGCGCTCTTGGGATGCGTTTTTCACTGCGCGAATCACACTGGTTCGTTCGGCCAATTTGATCAGTGGCACACGCACATCATCAATCATGGCCACTAGCATTTTGCGCATGTGCTCAACTTGGGCTTCAGCTTGACCAAGTACTTTTAATTTTGAAGCGGATTGGGCTTGCGTGATGGCCGCCATTTTTAACACACCATCAATCAGCTTAGCGATTTCTTCGCCAAACTGACGCACCACATGGTTTAAGGCTAAGCGCCCTTCACGTACTGGGCGATATAAGATGGCAGCCACAATACTGGCCTGATCCATATGTAATTCTGCCAACACTTGCGTCATTTCGGTGGCGATTTGCAAACTTGAAATATCGGCATTCCATTGCTCATGATTCGCAATGGCTTGTGATTCAAAGGTTTGTGCGATGTCACATGCTTGTCGAAGCTGATCAACATCTTTTATTTCAACTTGCTCAGTTAGGCTGTGAATCCAAGCATCCACATTCACTTGTCCGTCACTGATTAAGTGGTCATCCCGTACTTTAACCATAACTAATCCTTTACAAACAACGCCATGGATTCCACGTGTTTGGTTTGTGGGAACATATCCATAACGGTAATTTTTTCAATTCTAAACCCTGCATCTAACAAAGGCTGTGCATCACGAACCAATGAACTGGGTTCACATGCGATATATAAAATTCGGCTTTTTTGTTTGCTCAACCATGGCATTAATGTAGCCGCACCTGTACGCGGTGGATCAAGAATAATGGCGTCGGCTTTAGGTAAGCGAAACAATAACTCTTCGTCATCAAGGTTTAGGGCCATGGCGGTGATGTTGTCCATATTATGGCGTTGAGCGTTATGTTTAATCCGCTCAACCATGGGACCAACCCCTTCTACCGCAAGTAATGACGTTACTTTGGGTGCCAGAGGAATACTAAAGTTGCCAATACCAGCAAATAAATCTAATAAGGTTTCGTCTGGTTTTAAATCTAACCATGTTGCCGCCAGTTCCACCATTTTTTGGTTCACTTGGGCATTACCTTGAATAAAATCTTTCACTTGAAACTCAAGTTCAAAGCCGGAGACCGAGTAGCTCAAAGCCATCTCAACTTCTGGGTACACACACTCTAGAGATTCATCACCCTGTAAATACATTAAACATTCATGCTGTTTAGCAAAGGCCTTTAAGGTGTTTTGGTCGTCAGCTTGCAATGCTTTTAAATGCCGCAATACCACAATTGGCCCCTGATCGCTGGCTATTAATTCCATTTGTGTGATCACCGCTTTTGCGTTTAATTGGCTAATGCATGCTTGCATGGGTGTAATTAAGGCACTTAATAGCGGCTCTAAAACTGGGCAAGCATCAATGGCCGTTAGGTGTTTATTGGCCTCTTCACGAAAGCCGATAATAATTTCATCAAGTTGTTTACGGTAACGCACCCCTAGACGGGCACGACGACGATAGCCAAAACCGTCACTTTCAATTGGCGGCTGCCAAGGGATTTCGTTCAGCTTAAGTTGACGAGTCAGCTGTTGGTGTAGATTTTCTTGTTTGTATGGCAATTGCTCAGCGCTGGCAAGATGCTGAAGCTGACATGCACCACAGCGCTCAAAGTGAGGGCAATTGGGTTCAACTCGATGTTCGCTGGCTTTCTCTATGCTCAGCAATTGAGCTTGGCTAAAGTGACGTTGCTGCTTTTGCAGGCGAACCTTAACCTCTTCACCCGGCAAAGCCCCTGGTACAAATACCACTTTATTGTCATGGCGACCCACACCATGGGCCTCATGACTTAAGCTTTGAATGGTAAGGTCCAGCTCTTGCGCCTTTTCTGTGCGCTTTACTGATTTTTTTCCGTTGCGCACAATTGCCACAATCACATTCCTAAAACAATTTGAGGCCCTTAATGGCCTCAAATATTAATTTTTCAAGTAGTTAGCCATTTTACGTGAACAGACGTTAAAAAGGCAGGTTAGCTTAGACCAAATCGATTATTTACTTATCAAGTGGCTCACTAAACACTCCTGTCGATAAATAGCGGTCTCCACGATCACAAATAATGGCCACTATAATGGCATTTTCGACCTGCTCGCTTAAACGCAACGCGCCTGCCACCGAGCCTCCGGAGCTTACCCCACAAAAAATACCTTCTTCACGGGCCAAAGCACGCATGGTGTCCTCTGCTTCTTGTTGGCCTATATCCATGACTGTATCCACTCGGGTTTCATCAAAGATCGAAGGCAAATACTCAGCAGACCAACGTCGAATACCTGGAATAGACGCCCCTTCTTTAGGTTGTAAGCCGACGATTTGGATATCTGGGTTTTGCTCTTTAAGGTATCGACTGGTTCCCATAATGGTGCCAGTTGTGCCCATAGAGCTCACAAAATGGGTCACTTTTCCTTGGGTATCTTGCCAAATTTCTGGGCCCGTCCCTATGTAATGGGCCATAGGGTTATCTAAATTGGCAAATTGATCGAGTACTTTACCTTTACCGTCTTGCTGCATTTGCATCGCTAAATCTCGAGCATATTCCATGCCTTGATCTTTGGTGACTAAAATGAGCTGAGCACCATAGGCTTCCATGGCCCAGCGACGCTCCATACTGAGATTGTCAGGCATGATCAGCACCATTTTATACCCCATGATGGCGCTTGCCATGGCCAAGGCAATGCCGGTGTTGCCACTGGTCGCCTCAATTAAGGTATCACCTGGGGCGATATCGCCACGCTGTTGTGCCTGTTTAATCATGTTCAATGCTGGGCGATCCTTAACCGAACCTGCCGGGTTATTCCCTTCAAGTTTCAGTAGAATCGTGTTGCTGCTCTTATTGCCTAGGCGCTGAAGGCGAACTAATGGTGTATGGCCGACAAAATCGGCTATGGTTGGAAAATCCATGCTGTCATCACTTATATAACAATCTGGGCGCATAATACGCCTAATTATATCGCTTTAGTAATATCAAAAGGCAATTTGCTTATATCTTGAGAAACTGCGCCCCTTGGCTGGGTAATTCCTAATCAAATCCGTTAGAATGGCCAACCTCTTAAAATAAGTATTTTGCAGATGAATTATTGGGGCATTCAAAAACACATCCTTTGGCTCACTTTGCTGCCTTGTTTAATCACGGCGGTGGCGTTGGGTGGTTATTTTACACTTGATCAACACTATCAGCTAAAGCGCCAAGCCAACGAACAAGCCAAGCTACTTAGCCAGCAACTGGCCATTGAAGGTGCTGATTTATTTCACCAAGCTGGTGGTGATACCCAAGAACGTTTACAACAGTATTTAGATCTACCTCATATTCGCAGCATCTCTTTGCTTGATAGCGAACAAGAAGAGCTCATTCATATCGGGCCGAGTATGCATGTACCTTCTTCAAAGCGTGTTATTGATAATGGCTCCCATCGCTTTGAAACTGAACACAGTATCCGAATTCTGACACCCATTTTTGATTCACGCTCACAAATGAAAAGTTTATTACTGGGCTGGATTGAACTAGAGCTGACGACAACTCAACGCCAATTAGTGCTGTATAAATCACTTTTCAGCAGTATTTTATTAATTTTGGCATGTTGCTGTTTTGCACTTTATTTATCTTATCGCTCAAGTTCTCGTATCACGACCCCTTTGCACCAAGTGAGCGACACCTTAAATGAACTAGAAGCTGGCAACCTAGAAGCCCGTGTTCAATTACCTAACTATGCCGAATTTAATGAGTTATCAAGTGGCATCAATGCCATGGCGGCCAGTTTGCAACAAGCCCAGCAAGAACTTCAAGACAGTGTGGAACAAGCCACCGAAGATTTAAAAAGCACCGTAGAAGCCATGGAAGTGCAAAACATTGAGCTTAACTTTGCTCGCCGTTCTGCATTAGACGCCAGTAAAACAAAATCTGAATTTCTAGCAAACATGAGCCATGAAATTCGCACGCCATTAAATGGCATTTTAGGGTTCAGTAAATTATTAGAAAAAACACGTTTGAATAAACGCCAGCAAGAGTACTTAAATACCATAGAAGCCTCTTCATCCAGTTTATTATCCATTATTAATGACATCTTAGATTTCTCAAAAATCGAAGCGGGTAAATTAGTACTGGATAAGGTGCCGGTTAATCTTCGCGATATCTGTGATGACGTACTCACCATGCTCGCCCCTGAGGCCCATAAAAAAAATATTGAGCTTGCCGCTATGGTTTACCAAGACGTCCCTATGGACATCATGGGAGACCCAACACGAATCAAACAAGTATTGACCAATTTAGTTTCCAATGCGGTTAAATTCACCGAAACCGGTTCTGTTATTGTGCGAGTCATGCTTGAAGAGCACATTAATAATAAAGTGGCTCTAAAGTTCACTATCACCGATACCGGTATTGGTCTTAACGAAGCTCAGCAAGCCAATTTATTTAAAGCCTTTAGCCAAGGGGACACATCCACCACTCGCCGTTTTGGCGGCACAGGTTTAGGCTTAGTTATTTCTAAACATATTATTAGCCACATGCAGGGTGAAATTGGCTTATCAAGCCAACCGGGCGCTGGCTCGCAATTTTGGTTTACCGGCCAATTTGAGCCTTGTGACGTGGAAGCTGAAATTTGGGACGATGCTCCTTGGTATGGCAAAACCGCTTATGTGTTAACTAGCTTAGACACCACAGCTCAAGTGTTACGCCACCAGTTAAGTGCCATTGGTTTTCAAGTAAAAAGTTTCTCAAGTTTAAAAGCCCTTCATACAGAGCAAATAAATAAACAGGCCGATGTCTGTTTAATTGAAACAACACAAAAAACCGACTGTCACTTAAGCGAACAAATTCAAAGAAGCTGCCATGTGGTTGCATTATTGCAAAACAATGACGGTCATAACTTATCTATGTTGCAACAACTGAATATAGAGCATCGCTTGGTTTGCCCGGTTTCAACTCGACGAATCGTTCATGTTATGCATGATATTTTTAATGATGCCTTACAAAATAATTTAGATTTCCTTGGTCAAAGCCAAGCGCCGTTAAAAATTCTTGCTGTGGATGACAACCAGCCAAACTTAGAATTATTAAGCACATGGCTCGGTGACTTAAATGTAGAAGTGATTAGCGCAACCGGTGGCTTGCAAGCCGTTGAATTTGCCAATCATGAAAAGTTTGATCTGGTCTTTATGGATATTCAAATGCCAGACTTAGACGGACTTTCTGCCACCAAAAAGATTCGTAAACAAAGCCATAACCTGCACACACCAATTATCGCTCTGACAGCTCATGCGCTGCCAACTGAGCGTAAACAACTATTACAAAATGGTTTTGATGATTATTTAACAAAACCCATAAGTGAAGAACAGCTAGTGCATTCACTGATGAAATGGACCCACTACCAAGGTTATGGTTACAACAAACCAAGAGTGGTGATTCAAGAAGAGGCAAACCAAGAAGCAACCGAAACCAGTGTGATTAATTGGCAACAAAGTTTGGCGCTAGTCGGTGGTAAAGAAGATCTCGCCCATAAAATGCTAATTGGATTAATCAAAGAATTAACGGATTTAACACCATTACTTATAAATGGTAAAAAAGAAGCGTTAATCGAGCCAATTCATAAGCTGCATGGTTTATGTAAATACGTAGGTGCAGAACATTTAAGGCGCTGCGTTGAAGGGGCGGAGCTGTGTCTAAAAACCCATTGTGAGCAATGGCCACAATATCAACAAGAATTACTGCTGGCCATTGAAGAGGTTCAACAATGGCAAACAGAAAACATCAGCAGTGCTCTGTTAGAGCAAGCACCGCTTGAAAGTTAAGGGAAAAATTAACGCATTAGATAATGCTGCAAAATGCCACACAATATAAGCGCTCATCACTTAAGCTGATCAGCGCTTTTTTTCCACCTAAGTCATGAAGTTGATCAAGCGCGGCCCCTGTTAAAGTAACCTGAGGCGCACCACTGGCTAAGTTGTGAATTTCGATATTTTGCCAACCAATCCCTTTAGCGATACCTGTGCCTAAAGCTTTGGCAATCGCTTCTTTTGCGCACCACCGTTTTGCCAAAAAAGCCATCCGAATACTGTCATCGTTTAGACCCGCAAAACGTTCTTGTTCTAGGGGAGTAAGAATACGCGCGACAAACTTTTCACCTTGTCTTGCATAAACATTTTGTAAACGCTCTATTTCTAGAATATCCGTGCCGATGGCAATGGTCATACTTGTCAGCCCTATTAATTAGCTGAGGCGGTATCAATTAAATCACGCATCTCTTTAACCGCTTGTTTTAAACCAACAAACACTGAGTGTGCAATCATGCTATGGCCAATATTTAACTCGTTTATGCCTTTAATCGCTGCAATTGCTTGGGTGTTATGGTAATGCAGACCGTGACCTGCGTTGACGATCAATCCTTTACTGATGCCATATTCAACCCCTTTTTTGATTTTTTCGAGCTGTTTCGCTTGTTCCGCTTCATCTTGCGCATCTGCATAGTGGCCGGTGTGAATTTCAATTACAGGGGCACCACAGCGAACAGCAGCATCAATTTGTTTTTCATCCGCATCGATAAACAAAGAGACTTCTGAACCAATTTTGGCCATACGCTCACACGCGGCTTTAATGGCTTGTTCATTACCGATCACATTTAGCCCGCCCTCTGTGGTCAGTTCTTCACGTTTTTCAGGCACCAAGCACACGGCGTGTGGCTTAACTTGCTCGGCAATTGTGAGCATTTCATCGGTAACGGCCATCTCTAGATTCATACGAGTATTGAGCATGTCTCGCAGCATAAACACATCACGATCTTGGATGTGACGGCGGTCTTCGCGTAAATGCAAGGTAATCCCATCAGCACCGGCTTCTTCAGCCACTAGCGCCCCGTAAACAGGATCAGGGTAACGGGTACCACGAGCTTGACGCAACGTCGCAATGTGATCGATGTTAACACCTAATAAGACGCGCTGACTTTTCATAACAATTCCTAATTACAAATGTTTGTATTGCTTTAATAATTCACGAGCTTGAATGGGTTTATACCCAATTATAGGCTTAAGTGCTAAGCGCAAAAGGCGTTTACACATTTTTAATGTGCTCGCAGCGGATATATCCCCTTGCGCTAAACGTTTTAAATCTTGCCCATAGAAACAATTATTTGGGTTTTTCGCCGCATAAATGTGGCTCACACGGGACATACCTTGCTCAACAAAAAAACCATAATGGCTATCGTCTTCTACATAGTCTGCGGTTTTAAAATCCATATCCCATTCGTAACTTTGCCCCATGTGCTCTAGCAAAGTGATTTCAAATGTTCGCAGGGCTAGCTCGAGTTGCTGGTTTTGCAAATTATGAAGGGCCGCTTCGTAGGCTTCATAAAGAAACTCAGCTTCAACTTCGGCATCGGTGCGTAACGCCCGCAAAATTACTTCATTCACATAAAAACCACTGAATAACGCATCCCCTTTTAATGCTAAAGGTAAGCCTTGGCTTTCATATTTATCAAGATTCTTAAGGCCCGAATCACCATGGAAAAACACCTGGTATTCAATGAACGGTTGCAAGGCCTGCCCTTGACTCATGCTTTTTTTAACCCCACGAGCAATGCATCGCACCAAGCCATAATCAGGTGTAAATAAGTCCACCATGGCACTGGTTTCACGATACGGTCGGGAGTGTAAAACATAAGCAGGTTGTTTGATCATAGATGATGTTGTTACCGCATATCTATATCGAGGATATTTTATTGTTTTTATATTCACTGGCTTACAGGGTCGTAAGCCAGTGACACATGATTAATCTAAATCGTTGTAGCCTAGTGATTTTAAGGCTCGCTCATCATCAGCCCAGCCACCTTTGACTTTCACCCAGGTATTAAGCATCACTTTTGAGTCGAACATTTTTTCCATATCTAAACGCGCATCGGTTCCGATTTGCTTGATACGTTCACCTTTATCGCCGATGAGGATTTTCTTCTGACCCTCTCGCTCAACCAAAATCAAAGCATGGATAGTAATGATCTTGCCGTTGTCTTCAAATTTTTCAATTTCAACCGTCATGGAGTACGGTAATTCGTCACCCAATTGGCGCATGATTTTTTCACGCACGAGCTCTGCGGCTAAAAAGCGCACACTGCGGTCAGTGAATTGATCGCGATCGTAAAAGTGCATGCCCTCTGGGATATATTTGGCAATACTGGCTTCAAGCTGTTCAACATTGTTGCCAAGCTTAGCGCTTACTGGCACCACTTCTAAGAAATTCATTTTTTGTGATACTTCTTGTAGGTGCGGCAATAGTGTGGATTTATCCGCTAAGTGATCTACTTTATTGATCACTAAAATACAGGGCACATTGGCTGCGATGATTTTTTGCAAAACCACTTCGTCTTCTGGCATCCATTTGGTTCTGTCCACCACAAATACCACAAGATCCACATCTTTAATGGCGTTTGACGCTACTTTATTGATATAGCGGTTTAATGCTTTTTCGCTGTAACCTTCATGTAGTCCTGGAGTGTCCACATAAATAGCCTGTACATCATCCGTGGTTTTCATACCTAAGATCTGATGACGGGTGGTTTGTGGCTTACGGGAAGTAATACTTAGCTTTTGTCCAAGGATGCGATTAAGCAGTGTGGACTTACCCACATTAGGACGGCCAACAATGGCGATGTAGCCACACTTATCACTCATGACTCAACTCCCAACGCTTTAAGCGCTTTTTTTGCCGCATTTTGCTCAGCAATTCTGCGGCTGCTTCCCACACCTAAGGTGACTTCTGGTAAGGCTTCTACGCGACAGCTCACTTTAAACTTTTGATCATGTGCTTGACCAAACACTTCGGTTACTTCGTAAACCGGTAAGCGGTCTTGACTCTTTTGCAGGTATTCCTGCAAGCGAGTTTTAGAATCTTTTAATACGCCGTCCATTTTTAGCTCTGTTAAGCGTTCGCCATACCAATTGTGTATGTGCTTAGTGACGACATCCATACCCGCATCAAGGTATATAGCACCGATGATAGCCTCAACCGCATCGGCTAAAATGGATTCGCGGTTAAAGCCACCGCTTTTTAATTCACCAGAACCCAATACTAGAAATTCACCAAGATCAAAATCTCGGCCTAGCTCGGCTAACGTGGTGCCACGAACCAAACCAGCACGAAGGCGACTTAGCTTACCTTCTTTAGCATCTGGAAATTTATGGAATAAGGCTTCTGCCACCACAAAGTTAACGATGGAGTCCCCTAGGAATTCCAAGCGTTCGTTATTTTTACCGCCTTTACTGCGGTGCGTCAGCGCTAATTTAATTAGGCTTTCGTCTTTAAAATCGTAGCCGATTCGCTGGCTGAGCTTTTTAAAAGGATTATTCACTGAAATCTATATAATGGTTAAAAGTAGCGACAAGTTCGATATTTGATACCAGCGGGACTCGTCGCTCATACTCCATATCAATAATAATATTAGAACCTTGGCCAGTAACTTCCACAAATCCAACTAATTCTCCGGCGCCATTAATCTGAAAGCGCTTTTGAATCATATCTTCTATTTGCCGAGCACTGATTTCTTTATCTGCAGATTCTTCTTTTAGGTTCTTAAAAACCGTTTCTATAGCCCAGTTTTGGGTATATAACGGGAACACTTTTAATATGGTAAAAAATCCCAAAAAACATAGCATAATGACAATCAAAATAAAGATGCCGCTAGAACCCTGCTGTTTTTTCATATTATTACCTTATTATTTTTTTAGTATTTGATTGTCGCCATAGATAGCATTAGCTATCTACAGACAACACCGCGTGGAAAGCAGATTGCGGTACTTCAACGTTACCAACTTGCTTCATACGTTTTTTACCTTCTTTTTGTTTCTGTAACAGTTTCTTCTTACGACTCACGTCACCACCATAACATTTGGCCGTTACGTTTTTACGCAAAGCTTTTACGGTTGAACGAGAAACAACTTGGTTACCAATGGCCGACTGAATCGCTACATCGAACATTTGGCGTGGAATTAGCTCGGCTAATTTCTCACACAGGGCACGGCCGTAACTGCGAGTTTTATCGCGGTGAATAATCACAGCTAATGCATCAACACGCTCGCCGTTAATTAAAATATCCATACGCACAAGTGGCGCTGCACTGAAGTGTGTAAAGCCGTAATCAAGGGATGCATAACCTTTACTTACCGATTTTAAACGGTCAAAGAAGTCACCAACCACTTCACTCATAGGCATATCATACTTCAAAGCCACCTGCGTGCCTGTGAAGTTCATATCCTTTTGCACACCCCGTTTTTCAACGCACAATGTAATAACGTTACCCACTAGCTCTTTTGGCACCAGAATATTGGCTTCACAAATAGGCTCACGCATTTCAGCAATACGGCTAGGGTCAGGCAATTTAGACGGGTTAGCAACCTCAATCACATCACCGTTATTCATGGCTAACTCATACACTACCGTTGGGGCTGTGGTAATGAGATCAAGATTATATTCACGCTCTAAACGTTCTTGAATGATCTCCATGTGCAGTAAACCTAAGAAACCACAGCGATAACCCAAACCTAGGGCGTCTGATGATTCAGGTTCAAAAAACAACGAAGCGTCATTTAACGATAACTTATCGAGGGCATCACGGAAGTCTTCGTACTGGTCAGATGAGACCGGGAATAAACCCGCATAAACCTGTGGTTTCACCTTGGTAAAACCAGGCAAGGCAGCCACTTCATCGGCTTTTTTGCTGTGTACGATAGTATCGCCCACAGGTGCACCGTGAATGTCTTTGATACCTGCACAAATAAAACCTACTTCGCCGGCTTTTAGTTCGTTGGTTACCAAACGCTTAGGTGTGAAAATACCAACAGAGTCTGCATACCAATCACGACCCGTGGTTTTCACGCGAATTTTATCGCCTTTTTTCAAAGTACCGTTTACAACCCGTACTAATGACACCACGCCTAAGTAGCTATCGAACCAAGAGTCGATTATTAAAGCTTGCAGTTCGCCATCTAACTCACCTTGAGGTGGTGGAATGCGTTTGATCATATCTTCAAGCACATCTTCAATGCCCAGTCCGCTTTTTGCGCTACAGCGAACGGCATCAGTGGCATCAATGCCGATGATGTCTTCAATTTCTTGGCTAACCTTATCTGGGTCGGCTTGTGGTAAGTCCATTTTATTTAGAACCGGCACCACTTCTAAGTCTTGTTCGATAGCGGTGTAGCAGTTCGCCACTGATTGAGCTTCTACGCCCTGAGCCGCATCCACAACCAATAACGCACCTTCACAGGCGGCTAAAGAGCGGGATACTTCATAGCTGAAATCCACATGCCCAGGGGTGTCGATAAAGTTAAGTTGATATATTTTTCCATCACGAGCCTTATATTTAAGGGTTACGCTTTGGGCTTTGATGGTGATGCCACGCTCGCGCTCGATATCCATGCTATCGAGAACCTGTGCCTGCATTTCACGGGCAGTCAGACCTTCACAGTGGGATATAAAGCGGTCGGCCAAGGTAGATTTACCATGGTCGATGTGGGCAATGATTGAAAAGTTACGAATGTGATCTAGATTACTCACGTAGAGACAAACCTAATAGGTGAAAATTGCGGCAATTTTACACGAATTAAGCCTTATAGCATAGGCGCTTAATGAGCTAGATGACTGAATAAACAGGGTTTTACAGTGGATAAGGCACCTCAACCCTGAAACGGTTGAGGTGCGGTGACTCTAATCATTCACACGTATAGAGATAAACATAGGTGAGCCTCGACGCACAATGCGCATGGGCACCAAGCGACCACTTGGCAATTGTTTCACCACTCGCTCAAAGTCAGATATATCACGAATGATCTCACTGTAAATCATGGTAATCACATCGCCCTTAATTAAACCCGCATTGGCGCCAGCGCCTTGATTCACTGATTGCACCATGACACCCTCGGTATCCCACTGCTTTTGCTGAGAAGCGCTTAAACCAATGACCTCTATACCCAAACGATTCACTTGTTTGCTTTGTTGAGGCATGCGATTAGCGGCCAATACAGTGTCATCTTGTGGCAACTCACCGATTTCAACACTCAAACGTTTAGCTTTACCATTACGAATCACCTTTAAACTGGCTTTCGTACCTGGGCGCACACGCCCAACTAAGTGAGGTAGGTCACTGCTGAGCACGACTTCTTTACCATTAAACTCGGTAATAATATCGCCAGATTGCATACCTGCAGCCGCAGCTGGGCCATTTTGAACCACCTGACTCACTAGTGCTCCAGCGGCTTTTTTAAGACCAAACGATTCCGCTAAATTTTTATCCACTTCTTGAATGGCCACCCCTAACCAACCACGTGACACCACTCCATTTTCTTTCAGCTGGGCCACCACTTCCATGGCAACGTTCATAGGTATGGCAAAACTTAACCCCATAAAACCACCACTGCGGGTATAAATTTGCGAGTTAATGCCCACCACTTCACCATCCAAATTAAATAATGGCCCACCAGAATTACCCGGATTAATGGCCACATCGGTTTGAATAAACGGCACATAATTCTCATTTGGCAGGCTGCGCCCTTTTGCACTCACGATGCCCGCCGTCACGGAATAATCAAAGCCAAATGGGCTACCAATGGCCACTACCCACTCTCCTACCTTGAGTTTTTCGCTGTTGCCAATTTCGACAATGGGGAGGTTATTGGCTTCTACTTTGAGTAATGCCAAGTCAGAACTTGGGTCGTGTCCGATTAATTGCGCTTCAAGTTCGCGACGATCATTCAAACGAACAAAAATTTGATCTGCGCCATCTATTACATGGTTATTGGTGAGGATGTAACCGTCTTTACTCACTATAAAACCAGAACCTAATGATGCACGCTCTTGAGAGTTACCCCTGGGATTGTTTCTTGGGGTTTGTGGGACACCAAAAAAATGACGAAAGATGTCAGGTACCCCTTGAGGGATCTCCATTTGACCGCCAAATCGTCCTTGGGCTTTTTGGGTGGTACTGATATTGACCACGGCCGGACTGGCTTGCTCAACCAAGTCGGTAAAATCAGGTAATTGCGACATTGCCTGAGCAGAAATAAATAAGAGGCAAAAGCACAACAATTGTTTCATTTATAAACTCCGTTACAGTTAAAACAGTCAATTAAATACTTATATAAAGTCAGCCACTAACTATCATTCTAGTCATTTAATGGGTTTCGCACATGGGGATGTGCGATTCAACACTTTGAGCTTTACGCACTAAACGTGGGTGCCAATGTGAAAATTTCAAGGACTTGGACTGACGATTTACCCAGTAAAACCCAGCAATCATTGCTAAAAAAGCGCACAGAACGCTTATTTTTTCTTCAACCCCCATAAGGCTTAATAGCATGGCAACCGCCATCATGGCCATTAAAGGCACGCCATACATCAACAATGATGAGCGCAAAATCGCCTGCTCTGGCACGCCAATGATCACTTGATCATTTTCACTGACATCCAAGCCATTACGATCCACCGGCAAATCAATTTGCTTCTGCCCGGCCTTAGCCAGCAAACTATGACCACAGCCCTTTTGTGCCTGACAAGAACCACAAGCGCTCTTGGCGATGGCCTGCACCCAGACCACATCACCTTCAACTCTCAGTACTCTCGCGGACTCTTCAACCATTTTGCGACACCACAACTCAAATAAATGGGGTGTTTTACAGTAGCTCAACACTTTGTGCAATGCGCTGAGCCGTGGCTGCTGGAATCTCACCCACAACGGTTATGCGGTGAGTCTGACCATGCCATTGTTTATGTTGTACTGCTAACACCGTAGGGCCAGACTGAGCCGTGCCTTCATCAAGGGCCTTCTCGACCTGTTCCACATAAACCGAAAACATCACAATGCCATCACTATAAATGCGTCGAGCCGATAGCTTCGGGGCATAACCGGTTGATGCTTCGTCTTCAAAGCCAACCGGAATCCAATTTAACCGCCATTCAAGCACATCTTTTTGAGTGGTTTTCAGCACTTCTGGTTTATCTGCCTGAGCCAATACCGCCCCCTTTGTACGAGGCTCGAATCGCTCTTGTATAAACTCGGTTTTGGGCGCGAAATAACTAAACTGATAACGCTCTAACACCTGACCCTGACGGGAGACTAATTCAGTACGCAGCGGCACCATGGTTTCTGTGTCTAACCACAACTGGTAAAAATGTCGGCTCGCATCTTTTGGCGCAAGTTGAATACCTTCAACCATTCTGCCTGCTATTCGCTGTTTGCCTAAACTTCTAAACTCATAAGCTTTAGTAAGCTGACGAATATTACTTGATTCGGTTTTAGCAAAAGGTGAATTACCTTTTTGTTGAACTTGCTCAACCGATTTATCAGGATGAATACAATAGAGCGCCTCACCTCGACGAATCACTTCTCGAGTTGGCCCATCAAGATGAAGTAATCGCTCCCAGATTGCATCATCTTGTGTGCCATGAACAATTTCAACACTCTGAGTTTGGTTACCCGCCTGGTGAATAAAAATACCTTCATACATAGCATTAGGCGCACGGGTTAGCATTTGCTCATAAAATGATTGCGCTGTTGGTGAAGCATTTGTATTTGTTTCACCGTCAGCCAATGCAAGCCATGACACACTGGCGATGTAAAAAGCAATGATACAACGCAGCATTATTTTTCCTTGCTTGTCTCGAAATTAACCACTCTTGCAAATGGCATTGCGGTACGACCTTGACCAATCGCACTGTCTTGCGCATGTTGCTTAAGATAACTATTTAGTCGCTCTTGAGCCTGTTGTAATTCTTGCTCATTCACACCTTCAATCGCACTAGGTGACTGCGCAATCATACTTGGGCTGCGAAATTTGCTCACATCCGGCGTAACAATTTCAATTTTTGATTTATTAGCCAGCTGATCATCAAACCCAGTTTCTTGAGTTAACGGATTAAATCGTGCACCAATCACGACAGCAAACGCCACCGAAGCGGCCACCGACAAACCCGCCACAGCTTTAAACCATGGTTTTTGTGAAGTTTGTTTTGCATTAACCGGCTCATCTGCCAATGCTTGGCTAACCGCCGAACTAATATCAAAACTTGCGAATGGGCTACTATCTCCTTTCATCGCATCGCGAGCCAAATGGAAACGGGACCATTGGTCTTTTATGGCAGGGTCGCTATCCATTTCATTAAGCAATCGTCTCATGCTCAATTCATCTAGCTCTCCATCCATCAACGCGGACAAGGATTCAGTTTGTTTTTCACTCATAGTCACCTCTGCCTTAACAGGCGGTTAAAACTCATTTATGTCTCTTGCACTGGCAAGAAGTTGGTTATAAACGTTTTTCAACGCCTGTTATGCACTCTTGGAATGATCCAATAATGGCGCCATTGCTTTATCAATGGCTTCCCTTGCTCTAAATATTCGCGAACGCACCGTACCAATTGGGCACTGCATGACCTCACCAATATCTTCATAACTCAGACCTTCTAACTCGCGCAGACGAATGGCCGTGCGCAGTTCTTCGGGTAGTTTTTCCATGGCCGCAAACACCACGGTATTTAATTCATCACGGGCCAAAATTTGATCTGGCGTGGCAATATCTTTTAGAGAGGCGGCATGGGCATAATGTTCCGCATCATCCACATCCACATCTTGAGCGGGTGGACGTCGGCCCTGACTGACCAAATGATTTTTGGCCGTATTCACTGCAATACGATACAACCAAGTATAAAACTGACTATCACCACGAAAATTTTTCAGTGCTCGATATGCTTTTATAAATGCCTCTTGGGCCACATCTTGGACTTCACTGTGATCGTTTATATAACGCGAAATCAGCGACATGATTTTATGCTGATACTTAAGAACAAGCAGATCAAAGGCACGCTTATCCCCTTTTTGTACCTTTAGCACCAGTTGTTGATCTGAATCCTGCGACATTGTTCCCCCGCGTGCCGAACACGCTTTACTCATTCACCTCTGTATTATTATTTTTGAGGCGGGTATCACTGTTAATATTGTCTATGGGAGAATTAGAATGACCATGTCATTAAAAGTTCAACCTAGGGTTAAAAATATTCCTACTTGACCACTATCTGGGTGTAAAATCCCTGTCATTGGGCTCAGTATGCTTTTATTTGCCCCACTTATCAGTATAGTGGCGGCGCAAAATGTTACAGGATTAAGTTATGGATCAGCGACAGGTATTTGATGTTTTAGTCATTGGCAGCGGCGCCGCCGGTTTGACTGTGGCATTAAATGTGGCCGACAACGCTAAAGTCGCTGTTTTAAGCAAAGACAAGCTAGACAGCGGCAGCACTCGCTGGGCTCAAGGCGGCATTGCTGCAGTGTTAGATAGCGAAGACAGCATCAAAGCTCATATTGCAGACACCTTAAATGCCGGCGCTGGTCTATGTAATTACAGTGCTGTACGCCATACCGTTGAAAACAGCACTGACGCCATTAACTGGCTTATTGAGCAGCAAGTTCAATTTAGTAAAGACAGCAATAACGAATATCACCTCACCAAAGAAGGCGGTCACAGCCATCGCCGAATCATTCATGCCGCCGATGCCACTGGTGTCGCCGTCAGTGAAGCCTTGGTAGGTCAGGCCATAACACATAAAAACATCAGCTTATTTGAGCATCGCGTAGCGATCGATGTCATCTCATGCGAAAAATTTAAGATCCCAGGTAAAGGGGTTGCTGGTGCCTATGTTCTAAACGAAGAAAATGGCCATGTTGAAACCTTTCGAGCTCGCACCGTAGTCATCGCTTCAGGTGGAGCCAGTAAATCGTACTTGTATACCAGCAACCCTGACGGAACCTCAGGGGATGGCATCGCCATGGCATGGCGTGCAGGCTGTCGTATTGCCAATATGGAATTTAATCAGTTTCACCCTACTTGCCTGTATCACCCACAAGCTAAAAACTTTTTAATAACAGAAGCGGTTCGTGGCGAAGGCGGTCATTTGAAATTACCCAATGGCGAACGCTTCATGCACAAGTTTGATGAACGCGCAGAGCTTGCGCCACGTGATATCGTGGCCCGCGCCATTGACCACGAAATGAAACGCCTAGGTGCAGACTGTTTGTACCTTGATATATCTCACAAGCCAAAAGAATTTATTCTCGAACATTTTCCGAATATTTATGAACGTTGCTTAGAATACGGCATCGACATGAGCAAACAGCCGATACCAGTTGTGCCCGCTGCCCACTACACCTGTGGTGGCATTGTAACCGATCAAAGTGGGCGTACTGATGTGCCCAATTTATATGCCGTTGGTGAAAGCGCCCACACAGGTTTACACGGAGCAAACCGCTTAGCTAGCAACTCACTTTTAGAGTGCATTGTTTATGGTAAGAGTGCTGCGGCTCATATTTTAAATATCATTAAAGAAAAAAATGACGTGGCCTTTGCCCCGGATTGGGATGAAAGCCAAGTTACGGATTCGGATGAAGATGTTGTGATTTCTCACAACTGGGATGAGCTTCGCCGCTTTATGTGGGATTACGTGGGCATTGTAAGAACAGACAAACGTTTATTACGCGCTCAACATCGTGTTCAACTACTGCGCCAAGAGATTTTAGACTTCTATGGTAACCACAAAGTAACCAGTGATTTACTGGAACTGCGTAACTTAGTGGAGGTTTCTGAGTTAATCATTCGCTGTGCTATTTTGCGTAAAGAAAGCCGTGGTTTGCATTATTCTCTTAGCCATCCAGATTTATTACCAGTGGCCTACGATACCGTGCTAACGCCCTAAACGGTTATATTTCTAGCAATAAAAAAGCCCAGTTTAAACTGGGCTTTTTTATGTAAAACACATTATTACTGAGAATTAAAAATTCAATTGAGCTGAGAAATAATAATGCTCTTTGTCATCATAGTTATTTGCCTCATACAACAAGGGGTCATCATCCAACCTATATTGCAATGTGCCTTTCAACTCAAGCGTGTAGTTTTCATGAAGCTTAACTTCGTGACTGGCTGTCAAATCTAGGCGTTGAAATTCAAAACCGTCTGTTTCTGGTCGTCTTGGAACGTTCCAATTATCCACATGATAATAAACCATACCAAGTGTGGTTTGTTTGGATAGATAATTAATCCATGATAATGAACCACTTCTCTCAGCGGTTAATGAACTCTCCCTATCGACCTTTGAATTATTGGAAGAGAAATCATCGTCTGTTTTGATTCTAGAAAAAGACAAAACCAACTGATTTTCATGATTCATATCCCATTTAATCTGCCCCTCAAAACCCGATTGATTGATATGATTTTCACTGGACAATGGTAATTCAGGATCATGATCAAGAGATTGGCTAATCAAACCATTTAATTCGTCATAAAAGATTTTTGTATCTATTTGCAACCCAAGATCTCGCAGTATCCCAAAATAACTTATTTCGTGGCTATGAATACTCTCGTTGGAGACTTGACCGGTGGCAACCCAAACACCTTCAATAAAGAAATCTTGACCATATATAAATGGGTCATCACCTGCACCAGAGAGACTAGAGCCTTCGATAGTAATGGTTCTGCGCCCTTCTTTTTCATAAATATCGGGTGAGCGAATAGCTTCTGAATAAATAAAGCGAATAGTATGATTTTGATTTAAATGAAGATTAAGCGCGTATCGGGGAGAAAAGTTTTCACCATTAAGATCATCAAACTCATACATACCACCCAAATTTGTAGTGACTAGATCACCCAATTTATATTCAACATTTATAAAAGCACTAGTATTAATGTTCTCAGAATAACCCCCGTTATAGGTTTGTGAATCCAGTTGATCTAAGCGATAGCGGATGCCTGCAACCGTTCTGAAATCTGAGTTCCACGTCGAAGTATGCTGATATTCAAATTCAGATTTTCGCTCGTCCAAATTTTGATTTAATTTACCACATGGCTGAGCAACACCAAAACCCAAAGCCGCCAATGAAGTTAAACACGCTTTCCATTCAGTCGTACGCTTAAATTGCTCACTATATACTTGAATTTGACCCACCTGGTTGCGGCTAAATTCTTTATTAAATCTTGTCCATAAAAATGCATCTTCTGCGATCACATCCTCAGGCTCTAAATACATGATTAGGTTTTCGTCTAGAGTTTGAAGTTGCTCATTCACACCGTGTTTATAACCGGCTTGCCACTCCATAGAAAATGACGATGAAAACGATGTAAATGTTCTTAACATGGCATAGTTAGCGTCTAAACCGTCACGATTTTCACGCTCTTGTGTACCATCAAGGTAAAAATCAAAGCCACTTTTCTTTTTAGAACCTAGCGTCAATCTAAAATCGGAATTGACTAAGCGATCAGAAATATTGACATAAGAATTTAAAACATCGCGATTACCTGCGGTAACTTTGACCACTCGGCCTTGAGCATCACTTGGGTGTTTGGTGAGGATATTGATGGTTCCAAGATAAGAATTCGCCCCATAAGTTGCAGCATTAGGACCACGGATCACTTCAATACGGGCTATGTCTTCAACAGCAAGAGGGATATCCACCCACTCAACCCGGGCAAGGCCTGGTTTAAACACACTGCGACCATCAATTAAGACCTGTAAACGTCTATGCTCCGGAGCATTGGTGCCATGATAAGAAACAGAAGGCGCTTTTTCACCAAAGCCACTGTGGTATCCCACTAACATGCCAGGAACAAGGCGAAAGATTTCTTCAATATCTTTAAATCCGAGAGCGGCAATGGTCTCGGCTTCAATCACGGTTACGGAGGCTGGAGTATCCAATTGTGATTGGCGTAAACGTGCTGCTGTGAGCACTTCAGGCATCTCCATTACCTGTTCGTAAAACATACCATCCATGGCAGCAAAGGTTTCCCCACCTAACATGTCATTTGCCCAGCCAAGCGGAGCAATGCATATTGTTAACAATGAGGCTTTAACTGCGCGATAAGCCATTTATTTTGTCGTCCCAATGTATTTCATTTATATCATCCACGTCTCAAGTCAGTGCTTACTCTTAATGGTGCGGGCGTGGTTGTTGACAGTATGCCAAAAAAAATGAGTTTTGCCCGCACCAAATACAATCCCATAACGAAAAAAGGCTTAAATACTCAATCTCAATATTTAGATTAGGTGCTTAACTATAGTTATCAAATACTGCAACTTGATAAAATCTACCAAAACATGCAGGATAGGCACCACTATATCCGAATAATTACTCGACTTATAAAGACTAAGTAATTGATTCGTATATATTTATTAACATTAAATTTGGCCATATTAAACATAAGTTTAGAGCAAACAGTATTTGCAGCTAGCCTACTTAATGCGTCTTTTGACCAAATAATAAGCATTTAAAATCATTCTGGAGTTGACTATGAGTCAGCAAAACCACCTTTCTTGGTTAAACGAATTACCTGAAGCATTTCAAACTTATCGTGGTAACCGCAAAGTAGATGAAGTGGAATGTATCATTCCCGACCTTGCCGGCATGTCACGGGGTAAAGCCATGCCCCTAAGCAAATTCTCCCCAGAGCACACTTTGTTCCTACCTATTTCAATTTTTTATCAAACCATTACCGGTGAAGATGTTGAAATGGATATTGAAAACCAATGGGCAGAAGGTGATATGCAACTGAAACCAGACATGAGTACCGCCATGGCGGTACCTTGGGCCAAGGAAGCGACTCTTCAAGTGATACATGATTTGGTTGACCAAAAGGGCGAGCCAGTTAAGTATGCTCCCCGTAATGTATTAAAGCGTGTGATTGAGTTATATAACGCTCAAGGCTGGCAACCCATTGTCGCTCCAGAATTAGAATTTTATTTAATTAAGCCAAACGTGGATCCCAACGAGCCGATTCAACCTCCTGTTGGCCGTACTGGTCGATCAGGCTCTGGCCGCCAATCTTATTCCATGTCAGCGGTTGATGAATACGGTCCAGTTATCGATACCATTTACGACTATGCCGAAGATGCAGGTCTGCGAATTGACACCGTTATCCAAGAAGATGGTGCCGGTCAGGTTGAAATTAACCTGTCCCATGCTGATCCTTTATTACTGGCTGATCAGGTTTTTTATTTCAAGCGCATTATTCGTGAAGCGGCTTTAAATAACGGCATGTTTGCCACTTTTATGGCAAAACCTATGCGAGATGAACCCGGTAGTGCTATGCACATCCATCAAAGTGTATTGGATAAACATACGGGTAAAAATATATTCTCAGATGAAAACGGTGATGCGAGTGAAGCATTTTTTCATTTTATCGGTGGCTCACAAAAATATCTTAAACAAGTCATGCCCCTGATGGCACCTAATGTAAATTCCTATAAACGCTTTGAATCCGATACCAATTCAAGTGCACCAACTAATATGGCTTGGGGATATGATAATCGCGCCACAGGTTTACGCGTGCCAAATTCAAAATCACAGGACCGCCGTTTAGAAAATAGAATTGTGGGTGTGGATAGCAATCCATACCTATCTATTGCTGCTAGTTTGGTGTGCGGATACTTAGGATTAATGAATAAGATTAAACCTAATGAACCGGCTGCTGGCGAAATTGAAGATGAGGTTGATGCTTTACCTAAAACGTTAGATGAAGCGCTGGCTATTTTTACTGATGCTGAAGATGTGCATCAAGCGTTAGGTGTGGATTTCTGTCAGGTCTTTGCTGAAGTGAAGCGTGAAGAGATGCGCCAATATCATCGTGAAATAAGCCCGTGGGAAAGAGAGCATTTACTACTTAATGTTTAACAAAAAAAGCCCGCTAACGCGGGCTTTTTTATTAATGATTATTGAGCATCATTCTGTGTTATGACAGTGTCAATGACATGGATAACACCATTTGAAGTTTGAACATCAGTTATCACAACCGTAGAACCATCAACCGTTAATTCACCGCCACTAATCGCAACTGATATTTTTTGTGCGCTGTTAAGAGTTTGCACGTCTGAACCGTTAGCAGCAAATGCCGCGACGGAATCAATTGCCACGCCACTTACCACGTGTTGTTTCAGAATATCGGCAAGATCGTCTCTGGCAAGTAGATCCGATTTTTCAATATCAAGCTGTTCTAATAATGCAGTAAATGCTGCATCAGTGGGGGCAAAAACCGTGAATGGCCCATCTCCCGCTAAGGCTGTTGCTAAATCAGCAGTACTAAGCGCTTCGAGTAATACCGTGAACTCTGGCTCAGCGGCACCTGCTAAATCAGTTACCAGTGCTGCAATGGTTTTATCGGTATCAGATAATGCATTGGCAGATGGCGGGGTGAGTACTTTATCTATTGCATGAATAACACCATTGGTCGCGGTTACATCCGTCACCACCACTTTAGATAGGTTTGCATATAAATCATTACCCGTTAGTGATAAAGCCAAGTTATCACCATTAACCATCTCTATTTGATTCTCACTTGAACCTGCGACTGAAATTGCGGAACTGGCTAACACCTCACCCACATAAACATGATAAGTTAAGATATCAGCTAGTGAATCTGACGCTAACAATTCAGTTGCCGTTAAATTATTTTCATCAAGGTAATTAGCGAATGCATCATCAGTGGGAGCAAAAACAGTGAAAGGGCCTTCACTTTGAAGTGTACTCACTAAGTCAGCGGTTGTAACCGCAGTCACCAAGTTTTCAAAGCGGTCATCCGCCTGAGCCGTTTCGACAATATCAAGTGTTGGACCATCATCATCGCTACTTCCACAACCGGTTAAACCAATTGCACCTAGTAATGCTAAAGATAAGATTTTTGTTTTCATGTGACCTCCTGTTGTTGGTAACTAGCTTACGCACAACCCAAAAAGATCAGTTCACTTTAGGGAGTTTTTTATACTTCTAAAAAATTGAACATTATTATCAAAAAATAATTTTTTAAATTTTATTATGTTTTACAAAGACTTAAATAAAAAATGATTTATTTTAGTCTTTAGTTGTAATCCAATTTATTCATCTTGGCGTAAAAATTTTTTATCTAAAAAAACATCCAGATATTTATCGACGATAATTTAGAAAAAATCAGCCATCAAACAGAATTTGAACACATATAAAAATGAGAGGTAACGCACAAAATTAATCAGTAATTTGCTAAGCCCTACTTAATTGTTAAAATTTCGCTCACCGGCTTTCTTACTTTTTGTTGCCAATTTAAATCCGTCGCCTCCCCTACCGTTACCAACATAACTGGGATATCCGTATCACTCAGATTAAACTGCTCAGCCACTTGCTGTGAATCAAATCCTCCCATTGCGCCACTGCCATACCCCATGGCTTGGGCCGCAAACATTAATGTCATGGCCGCAAGAGAAGCTGAACGAATGGCTTCATCTCGTTGCAAACTTATATTTGCCTCATGACTTTGTTTTGCTGCATCGACCCAAGACTGGGCAATGCTTTGTGGCATAACGGCATTATCTACTGACAATTTTAATGTTTGCTCTAAAGAGTGGTGGGCATTTAACTGCCCTATTACAACAAAAGTGACAGATGCTTGTGCGACTTGAGGCTGGCCATAAGCGGCTTTTTGTAAATCGCGCTTAGCATCATTAGATTGAACCGCAATAAAATGCCAATTTTGAAAGTTATAAGCAGAAGGCGATAAACTCGCTAAACGAACAAGCTCTTTAATCGTTTCATCGCTTATCTCATGCTCATTATATTTACTAACCGAGGTTCGCTGTTCAATCATTTTTTTAATGGCTAAGTTCATGCTGTTTTCTCCTTATTAGTGACTTGAAAAAGATTAATTTCATTTACTTTAGATTTGCGTGATTGGCTGTACTGCACAGTGAGCACACTTGTAATAACAATGCTTAAGCCCACTAATGCCCAACCCTCAATGGTTTGATTTAATAGTACCCAGCCTAAAATTATGGCTGAGATCGGACTGAGCAAACCAAGGGCTGACACCGCTGCAGAAGGCAGCTTACTCACACCGGTAAACCAGATGAGATAGCTTAATAACGTGCCAAAAACGGCCAGGTAGGAAAAACCTAATGCATGTTCAATGGTTAAGCTGGGTAAACTGGGGTCAAACCACAATGAAAGCGGTAACAACATTATGCCGCCCAAGGTTAACTGCCAGCCTGTAAAGGCTAAAAGAGGCGTATTTGCTGACGAAGTTTGTTGCCAATGTTTCGAAAAGAATGTCCCCACCCCCATACTAATGGCGCCAAATAAAGCCGCAATAATACCCACTTCATCCCAGCGAATGCCCTGATTCATCATCGGCGAAATAATCAACATCGCCATTCCAATAATGGCGGCAACACATGCAAACAAGGTCAATTTGGCTGGCTTTACGCTTAAAACAATCCAACTTAGGGCCAAAACAACTAAAGGCTGAATAGCACCCACCACCGCCGCTAAGCCACCGGGCAATCGATAGGCCGCGATAAATAACAACCCTTGAAAACAGGCAAAATTAAACAAAGAAAGCAGCAACAATTGTTTCCACTGCGCCCCTGATGGACGATATTGACTGATGACGATTAAGATCAACCCCGCAGGCAAACATCGAATAACCGCAGCCGTAAAAGGGGTCCCAGCAGGTAAAATTTCCGTCGTCACTATGTATGTACTGCCCCAGAGTATGGGAGCCAATGCGGTTAGTAGTGTCAAAAGTACTGTTTTCATCAGAGAGACCTCGACATATTTATGAAAACTATTTATCTTAACTTCAAGATAAATTAATTCTGGCACGGAGTTATCTTGATATCAAGATAAATAAATATGACAAATACGCATAAACTTGATGGTATTGATGCAATTGTGGCCCAGTGGCAGGCTGAAAAACCCCTGCTAGACCTTTCTGCCATGGCCATCATTGGACGCCTTAAAAAATGCCACGCATTGATGCAGCCCCAATTAGACAAGGTATTTGAACGCCATAATTTGGGCTTTTGGGAATTTGATGTTTTGGCAACGCTACTGCGCTCTGGTAAACCTTATTGCTTGGCCCCTACTCAGTTATTTTCAACGCTAATGGTGACATCAGGCACCATGACTCACAGAATGACACAACTAGAAAAAAGAGGATTAATCGAAAGGATTCCAAACGAACATGATGCTCGCAGTAAATTAGTGAAACTGTCCGAAACTGGGTTTGATATCATTAATAAAGCGGTAGACGAACATGTTGCCAATGAGTTGGAAATTTTATCGTCCTTAAACAACCAGCAACAAATGCAACTTGACCAAAGCCTGAAACAATTACTACTGCTGCTTGAGAGTATTAATTCTTAGGTCAATACCGAACCTGCCCACTTTAGTAAATGAAGCGGGTTGAAATGTATGAGTAGAATCACAGCACATTTAACATAAAGTATTTGTGCCTCATGCTAAAGGCAGCTTCACTGAAATCCCCAAACCTCCAAGTAAGGATGTATTAAATTCTATTTCACCCCCATGAAACTCAACAATGCTGCGCACTAAGGATAATCCTAATCCGGCACCTTTCCCTTTGTTTTGATGTTCACGATAGAATCGATCCGTTAAACGTTGAATATTCGCCTCATTAACACCGGGGCCATTATCTTCAACATATAGTATTAAAGACTGATCCTGCTTATTAATATGTATTTGTATCAAACCATTTTGGGGAGCGTATTCTTTTGCGTTATCCAATAAGTTTCTAATTAATATTTCGATTAAAAATGCGCTACCTTGAATGTGTAAATCTCTATTCTCTTCAGCACAAATCAATTCTAATTCTTGATCTTTTTCGATCATAGAGGCCGCCATTTGTGCCATGACTTCCTGACATAATGGATAAAACAATATAGGTTCTTTTGGAATAATTTCAGGAGAGACCTTTGATAAGGTTAATAACTGCTCTAATAATCGAGAGACACGTTTAACACCAAACTCAAGCTCTTTTAATGCACTATCGCGCTCTTCATCACTTAAAGCAGCCATTGCGTTTTGCGCATGCAGCATAACCACAGATAACGGGGTTCTTAATTCATGGGCAGCATCCGCTGTTAAGCGCTGTTCTCGGCTTATTGCATCACTTAATCGACCAAACAAGTTATTTAATGACTCAACCACTGGTTTCATTTCTTTAGGTGTGTGTTCTAACTCGATAGGTGATAAATTTTTTGGGTCTCGTTTTTTGATGTTTGCCGTCAATTGTTTTAACGGTTTAAGTGAAATACGAATAATCAATGTCAGCAACACAAGTACAATCGGTAATAGAGCTAGGGCGGGCCATAATGTTTGTTTTGCTATCTCATGTGCTAATTCATCGCGAATGGTGGCACTTTCAGCCACATGTAACCAAAAGTCCCAATCTTCATCATACAAACTAAATACTCGCCACGTCTCGCCATTAATATCGGTATTAGAGTAACCCAGTTTTTTTCCAGCAAGCCTGATCGACGGTGCACTACCTGATATCACAAGTAATTGATCATTCTGGCTAAATATTTGATACGCGACTTTTTTTTGATAAAGCAGAGCATTTTTTGAAGGTAAAGAAAACTCATCAAAGCCATGATACACAATCGGCAAATATTCACTTTTCTGATCAACTGTAGAAATACTTTCACTCAGTAAGTTCATTAATATAAATGAGCTATGAGCCAGTTGAGCATCAAATAATTCTTCAATTTCATGTACAGATTGTTTCTGGCTTAAGATATAAACCGCACTAATGTAGATGATCGTAAAGGATAAAACCCCAACCATTAACATTCGATTAATCGATAAACTAAGGTAGCGTTTAATCCGCTTATTCATTTTTCGGCACCATATAACCAACACCTCTTACGGTTTTAATCAAAGCCGAAAATAACTTTTTTCTGAGGTTATGAATATGTACTTCAAGTGCGTTACTTTCAATTTCATCATCCCAGCTATACAGTGTTTGCTCCAATGAAACACGGGACATGACCCTACCCTCATTTTCAAGCAGTACTTCTAACAGGTTATACTCTCTACGAGATAACGTAACGGGAGCATCATCGAGTAATACACTTCGAGATTGCTGGTTCAATATCAGGTTCTGATACAATATAAGATTGTTTGCACGCCCTGCACTTCGCCTTAATAAGGCCCGAATACGCGCTTGTAGCTCACTGACATCAAATGGTTTAGTTAGGTAGTCATCCGCACCTAAATCTAAACCTTTGATTTTGTCATCAATATTATCTCTAGCGGTTAAAATTAATACTGGGGAGGTATGATTTTTTCGATAACCTTGCAAAAAGGTAAAACCATCTGCATCTGGCAAACCCAAATCAAGAATCACCAAATCATAGTGCTCTTGATTCACTGCATTTAAAGCCACTTTAACCTGATCAAAGTGATCAATAGTATATTGCTCAGCGTTTAAACTTTGCTTTAAACCAGATGCTAACTGTAAATCATCTTCAATTAATAGTATCCGCATAATACCCAGTATAAGGTGAATGATTAATACAACTTATTTTACAATCTGTGTTATTAAAAAAGCGGCAAAGCCGCTTAATTAATGGTTAAAATCTAATGTTATATTGCAATATGAGTGCATCTAAATCAGCAGGGCTTTCATCACCAGACTGCTGATACATTTCCAAACGCACGCTATTAGCATAACCACCCGCCATGAAACCAAGCTTTGCACCTATAGTCGTTGCCGTCATATTAGCTAAGCGATAATCCCCTGTCACAAACTCAGGAGTGGCTTGCGTATTGGTCAAACTGTAGCGATAAAAATCCGCTTCACTTTGCTGATAGTAACGAACATGGGGTTCAATATACCAACTTGAATTAAGGTTGAATCGATAATGGGTATCAATGGTATGAGATGTCACATCCCAATCATCCCACATGAAGCGATAGGAAATATCGGCCACATCACCACCCATGTAGCGTTTCACTTTTGCATACAAGCTTTGCTTAGTTCGACTATCAGGGCGATTCTCATATATGTATGTGCCGTTCAAACCGTTACTCATAATTAAGTCGCCGTTAGCATCCAGTACAGAAACAACTTTATACGGATCTGAGTGGTAACCACTGCTTTGAGCAAAACCATAATTAAATTGCATTAATGTGTAACGATCTATTACTTGTGTCACGCCAAACATTACTTCACTTAATGTGCGCGTATCATCCTTAGCGCCACGAATTTGTGTCAAACTATTCGCGCGCATTTCGCTGAGCGCAACAGGTATGCCACCTTCTGGTGTAATTTGGTCATATTCAAAACTAAAGCCCGCACTTAACGTTGTATTTCGCTGATTAATATCTTGCAAATACGTTGCACTGGCCCCGATTGAGGTAAAGTCATGCTCAGCTGAAACATTTGCGCCGTAAAGCATTTTATTAAATCGGCCAATGGGCTGTTCATAGTTAATGCTTAAGTTACCCCTTGAATCCCTAAAGGTGTCATCTAACGGTACCTCGCCTGAACCAATTTCATACTCACCTTTACCGCTGGGTGCGGTGAAGGTTTGTACTTGATCACTAGCCGCGGCACCATTATGAGATGCACCGGTTAAAGCATCATATACAAACTTAAACCCTAACACGCTGTCATCTTCAAACGTCTTTTTGAATGAAACCGCTGGTTCAAATGCACTTACACGATCCGTTTCGTTATAAATCAATAGTGCCACATCGGTCTGCCAATCATCCGCTGACTGAGCGTTTGCAGTCGCCCCCAATAAACAGCCCGCTGCGGTTGTTAGGGATTGTCGTATGCTTTTATTGTTTAACTTAGATTTCGTTTTTGAATTCATATTGACCTCAAAGGTAATAATAAGTGTTTGGGGTTAATTACAACCACAACCGCCACCACCAAAACTCTTACCACCACTACTGGCTTCTTTACTAAAATAGATGTGATCATCAAAGCCGCTGTCCATTGGCGCATTATCGAGTGCCATATCCTCTCGCGCGAGGATATCTCTCTCCCAAGGTTTCACCCCTAATGAGCTGCACCCTGATAAGGCCAACACACTTAATAGTAATGCTGAGGTAATGAATTTCATAAACCCTCCAAGTTCAGGTTTCTATTTTTTTAACTCTTTTAAGAGTGAAACGATGCTTTTTTCATATTCATCGCTATTGCTTTTTTTAAAGCCCACATGACGATGGCGAACCTTACCTTTACCATCAATCACAAATGAACTTGGCATGCCCACCAATTTATATTTCTCAGCTAACTTACCGTCAGGGTCAGAAAATACTCTGAAGTTTGCAGGCACATCTTTTAAAAACTGTTTTGCTTGATCAATCTCTGTATCAAGGTTAACGCCTATAACAACCAAGCCCTGTTTTTTATATTTCTCTTCGATTTCATTTAACCAAGGGAACGATTTACGACAAGGCCCGCACCATGATGCCCAGAAATCTAAATACACCACTTTGTTTTTGTACTGGGATAAATCAAATTTATTAATCCATTGTTCAGCATGACTAGGCATACTCATAAATAGAATTGCAATTAGCAGTAGTTTATTAAGTGGGTTGGTCATGCTTTTCATATAGTACACCGTATATTTATGGTTTAAGTATGGCTTTGGAACCTTAAGGATTCCTTAACAATTCTCGAATTATGATGCCTGAAACGATAAAAGGTGAGTTTTATGAATCAAGCATTAAAAATAGTAAGTCTATGGCTTAGCTTAGTCTTAATCAGTGCTCTAAGTCACGCTGAAGAAACTGAATTTTTACCAGTAGATCAAGCATTTAGCTATGAAACGTCGTTTTCAGGTGATGAGCTTAAAATACACTTTGAAATTGCGGATCATTATTATTTGTATTTATCCAGGCTAAGCTTAAAACAAGACGGACAGTCTATTACTTTTAAAACCGAACAAACACCGGTTGAAAAAGATGATGAGTATTTCGGGCTTGTTAACATCTTTAAGCACAAACTCACTATTTATGCGCAAACCATTTCCAGCGCAAACGTCACCTTAAGCTTTCAAGGATGTGCAGAAGCTGGGCTGTGTTACCCGCCACAAAAACGCGACATTTCTTTAATCGATACTCCACCCCCCCCTAAAACGGACGTCAATTCCGTAGATGCACAAGACATATCATCCATTACGGCACTTTTACAATCCGGTAGCCTTGCTTGGCAGATGCTTATCTTCTTTGCGCTTGGTGTCGGGCTTGCCTTTACACCGTGTGTCTTCCCCATGATCCCTATCCTGTCTAGCATCATTGTAGGCCAAGGCAACATCAGTACTCGCCGTGCTTTTATCATGTCACTCACCTATGTGATTGCCATGGCTTTTGCCTATGCAGCTGCCGGGGTGGTGGTTGGTTATTTTGGTGCTAAAGCAAATATCCAACTTTATTTACAGAGCCCTTGGGTTTTAGGCTCATTTGCAGGTGTGTTCGTATTGCTATCGCTTTCCATGTTTGGCTTTTATGAGCTTCAGTTGCCAAGAGCCATTCAAGATAAGCTCAACTCTATCAACCAAAACCAACAGGGTGGGCAGCTGCTTAGTGTCGCCATTATGGGCGTATTATCTGCTCTGGTAGTCAGCCCTTGTGTAAGCGCGCCCCTTGCGGGCACTCTGGTTTATATTTCCACCACAGGAGATGCGTTACTAGGTGGCTGCGCATTACTGGCACTGGGTCTTGGAATGGGGTTCCCGTTATTATTAATTGGTACAGGTGGTAGTCGCTTTTTACCCAAAGCGGGTGTTTGGATGAATGCCGTTAAAAGTGTATTTGGAGTGGCATTGTTGGGGGTTGCCATCTGGCTACTGGAACGTATCTTACCGGCTGCGATTACCATGATGCTTTGGGCCACACTGTTAATCAGCAGTGGAGTTTTTCTTGGTGCTTTTGAGCAAGGCACACAAAGCTGGGCACGTTTATTTAAAGGGTTTGGCTTGATACTTTGTTTTTATGGGGCGCTATTAATTTTAGGTGGCGCATCTGGTCAAACTAATCCTCTGCAACCAATTGGATCAACTCAAAAACTCTATGGCCAAACGAGTGATTCGCAGCCTGCTCAATCTCAGCACCAAGCAAACATAATAACCAGCAGCAAAGAATTTGAATTGGCCCTGCAAAGGGCCGCTGACAACCAGCAGGTGGTGGTTTTAGATTTTTATGCAGATTGGTGTATTGCATGCAAAATCATGGATAACGAAATCTTCAGCCAAATCGATACACAAGAGCAAATGAAAAATGTGGCTTTTATACAACTAGACATGACAAACAATACAGATGATCAGTTATCACTTTTAAATAGTTTTGGTTTATTTGGGCCGCCAGCGGTTTTGTTTTTCAAACAAACACAAGAGCTAAAGGCTTTAAGAATTGTAGGTGAAGTGGATAAAACAACATTTTTAACACACCTGAAAAAAGCGAAAAGTGAAAGCTAGCTACCCTTTCAGTGCTTAGTAATCACCACTAGGCACTGTGCCCCTTACATGATTTAGATAACGAACATAGACACAGGCGGTCAAAATAATTTGAACTCGTTCAAACTTTAAGCAGCTCGTCGTTTTTTGGCGCAATAATTAATACCAAAGCAGTAAGCCATTTCTTTCAAATTGCCATATCTTCCAGCAATGAATGTGTACATGACGTTAGGATGACTGCAATGGACCAAATAAAAGAAAAACAAATACAGATTCAGATTAACCAAACCCTTAAAAACATCACTTGGAAAGAATCAGGCATACCCACACTGACACAGCAGGCCGTTTCAGCTAAAACAGAACCAAGCCATAACGTTGAAAACAAAGAATATTATCCGGATGATTTTATTCTAGACTTTGACATGACAGCGACCAAACAAAATGGCCACCAGTTAGATTGCACCTGCAAAGCGTGTGTTAAAGCGCCGAAAAGCGACAAAGTAAAAACACTGGCGGCCATGAAAGCAGAACCCTGTCTGCATCCATTAAATAAAAGACGTTTTTAGTTAAGGCCTAAAAAAGGTAATACGCTGAGGGCTAAAATACCCACTATGGCTAACAGATATAAAACAAAGGTAACAGGTTGTTGTGAAAACGTAGAGCGCAGCGTGCGAACTTCACCGTTACTTAGGGCTTTTTCGTAGTCGGCCTGCATTTTCATTTGCCGATTTTGCATATATTCATTTAATAAATCTTGGGCCTTTGCTAACTGATCAACGTCATATAGCCAGATAGCGGCCATGCCAACCCCCCAAAAACCGGCATTGGTTTCATAATAGGCCAAGTCATGGGCGTCTAGTAAATCACATACCTCTTGATATTCATCTTCAGGTACATTTTTAAGTCGTAATAATAAAGCGCCCATAATTCTCAGTCGTGTTAAGTCTTTTTATATTTCGCGATCAAACTATTAATAAGCGCCTGCGTCGCTAATGCGATTGCCCCTAATAACAGTGCTAACAAAATAGGGATAACGCCTTGTAATGCCGCGATCACACCATTAGTGAGTAACTCACCAAGCATGACAATATAAGCGGGAGCCAATGCGTTTAAACCATCTAAAGTATGGGAAGCGGGTGTAAACAAAATCACCGCACTGATCATGCGCATATAGTTTTTGACATCTTGATTGCGCCAATATTTTGTGAATTTTACAACCACATAATACATGCCCACCGCAGCAAGCAAATACACAACCCACGCCCATTGATAGGTTTCAATATACGCCATGGTTACTCCATCCATATAATATGATCTTCCCAATCTTCTTCCGGAATTTTATCGTCCGGTATGCCTTTACGTCGCATGGACTGGTTACGCTTATGAATTAAATCTTTATCACCACTGCGTAAGTGGTGCCACTTTGGTAGCGGTTTACCTTCACTGATCAGACGATATGAACAGCTTGACGGTAGCCAATGAAACTCGGTGACATCTTCTGGTTTTAACCAAACACAGTTTGGTACGAGTTCTTGGCGGCGCTTATATTCAGTGCAATTACAAGTTTCACGGTCAAGATAACGACATACAATTTCGGTGTAATGCACTTCACCGGTATCTTCATCTTCTAACTTGTGCAGGCAGCACTTTGCACAACCATCGCACAAGCTTTCCCACTCATCCTTACTCATTTCTTGTAAGGTTTTGGTTTGCCAAAAGGGTAATTCTTTTTTGGCCATGGTTATAAACCTATTTTCAGTGGCTTTGAAATGATACATAAACCCTAAGGCTAACGTGTATCACTTTTGATTTTCTGGGTGATACCACCCTTCGATATCGTTCGTCCCTCACGGTTCAGGGTGAACGACTTTCAGCTATCTTCGTCTAATAAAATCGACAATAGAAGCGTTAGCGAAGTTGCTTATGCAAGGGGCAAATCATTTTAAAAATAAGAGTGGGTGTTTTATCCCATAACTCGAATTAAAAATAATTTTTAACACCGCTTAAGCAATCCAACTAGCTTCTAAAGTATATCGGTGTATTTGGCAGAAGTATCTTTATAAAGATCTAGCATATAATCATCACGTACTGGTGGCATTTGTAAGTAATACCCTTTTGTAAGGATTTCACTTAATACTTTTTTTGCATCAGCACGACCAAGTTGCTTATCTTCACTTAGTGGTAGACCCATTACTTCTTTAGGTGCACCAAACATTTTTAATAGCTCTTCTGGTACACGTTTTAAGCCTTCAAGACGATCTGTATAAAGATACATTTCTTCTTTTTTAGGGCTGGACCATACCGTTAATAATTTCTTTTTCATGGCGGTTACTCAATTAGGACTGCTTTGATAATTGGTTTAATACATTTAGTACTGGTTGACCCACTACTTCTTCACGCCATCCTTGCAGTGTTTTTGGAATCTGAAACGGCCCCCTTGGATACCCTTCTCGTAACATGGCTTCCAATGGTTTTTTTCGGGCTAATAATTCTGGTGGCACATCTAATTGCTCTGCAATTTTATCCACTTGGCGGCGCATCTTTTTAAACCACTCTCCAGCGCTTTGGGAAAGCGGTCTATCCATACGAGCTGGCCATTGATCTTGCGGTGTTTCTTTACAGCTTTGAATCAAATCAATGATCTGCTCCCCTTCTTTGCGCACAGTCGCTTGGCGTATGCCTTTTATAGAAGATAGTTGTTTTACCGCTTGAGGCAAGCGCATGGCCAATTCCATCAGCAATGCATCATTGATCAAGTGGCCTCGGGGAATATTCACTTCTTTACAGCGTGCTTCACGCCAATCAACCAATTGACTCAGCACATTGAGTTGATGACCTTTGAGCATCCAGGCTTTTTTCACTCGCTCATAGGAATACCCACTCGCTTGAGCCTCGCGCCAATCTTGCAGCACTTGTTCGCAATCTGCTACTAACCAATCTAAACGCCCTTGTTCTGTTAAGCGCGCTTCCAGTTTATCCACCATAGGCAATAAGTATTCGACATCATCCGCAGCATAGTGCAACTGATTGTCACTTAACGGGCGCTGTAGCCAATCACTGCGGGTTTCGCCTTTTTCTAAATCCACATCCAACAAAATTTTAACCAGTTTTTGATAACCCATAATGCCACCTAAACTGGCCATTGATGCCGCCAATTGCGTATCAAACATGGGCTCTGGTAAAACCCCTAGATTATGAAAAAACGCATCAAAATCTTCGCTTGGGCTGTGTAATACTTTCACCACACTTGAGCAGGTAAATACATCACACAAGGGTTGCCAGTGTGTGATTTCAAGAGGGTCGATTAAATACGTATCACGACCATCATTAATTTGAATCAATGCTAATTTAGGATAAAAGGTATCCACGCGCATGAATTCACTATCAAGTGCAATACGCTCAACTGTCATCCAATATTGAGCTGCATCCGCTAAGGCTTGGTTATCTTTAAGGTAAATCATATGGGCCTTATGTGTTGTAGCTACGAAGCAACATAAATTGAATTAATAAACGCTTTTACGACCGGCCAAAGCATGTGCCAGCGTACCGCCGTCGACATACTCTAACTCACCACCTAGTGGCACCCCGTGAGCTATACGACTCACGTCAACATTTTTACCAGCAAACATTTGCTGGATATATTGTGCAGTGGCTTCACCTTCAACCGTGGGGTTGGTGGCTAAAATAATTTCTTGTACGTTTTTTTCAAGCACCCAGCTTTTTAATTTATCTAAACCAAGTGCATCCGGACCAATGCCTTCGATGGGGCTTAAGCGCCCAAACAAAACAAAATAACGCCCTTTAAAACCAGTTTGTTCAATGGCCAATACTTCAGCGGGTGTTTCTACCACACACAACTGATCGTCATTGCGCTTGGCATCATCACAAACTGGGCAAAACTCGGTTTCGGTCAGGTTACGGCATTGCTGGCAATGGCCCACTTTATCAAGGGCTTCGCTTAATGTGGCCACTAAACTGGCCGCACCGGCTTTGTCTTTTTCAAGTAAATACAAAGCCAAGCGCTGGGCAGATTTAGGCCCAACTCCGGGTAAAATCGTAAGCGCTTGAACTAACTCGTTTATCAGTGGGCTAAGAGATGCCATAACCTGCTCTATTCCTTAAAAAGGAAGTTTCATGCCTGGTGGTAGACCCATGCCATCGGTCATGGAACCCATTTTCTCAGCACTTGCTGCTTCGATTTTGCGTACCGCATCGTTTACTGCTGCGGCCACTAGGTCTTCAATAATTTCTTTGTCTTCTTCCATTAAGCTGTCATCTAGTGACACGCTTTTCACGTCATGACGACCTGTCATTACGATTTTCACAAGGCCAGCACCTGACTCACCTGTGGTTTCTGCATTGGCTAGCTCTTCTTGTGCCTTTTGCATACGTTCTTGCATTTTTTGGGCTTGCTTCATCAAGTTGCCCATGCCGCCTTTCATCATGTTGAATTCCTCAATGATTTGGGTTGTTTATTGCCTGTTAACTCAGTCAACGGGGGTAATGGTGTCCATTATAACCTGCGCATTGAACGCTTGTCGCAGGGCTTGTACTTTTGGGTCTTGCTCGATGCTGGCAACCGCTTGGGCTAGTCGCTCTTCTTGCAGTCGTTGGGCGCGCTGTGCCGGTGTTTCAAACTGAATAGGGCCTTCTAATACTTGCACCAGATAGGTTTGATTAAGCGCCTCGTTCAATACCTGAGCAAAGCGTTTTTGATGGGCCTCACCAAATAAGCGCATATGGCCAGCATCACTATGAAACACTAGCTGGGGCCCTTCAGCCTGCATCAAACAAGTATTGGCAACTAAATTGCGCAACATGCCTTCTAGGGGCAGCGCGTTAAATATCATAGGCCAGCTTGTACTATTAAGCGGCATGGATTTTAAATCGGCAATTTCTTGTTCTAGCTGCGCTTGTTTCGCCGCGCCTTTGATTTGCTGCTCTTGTTCTTGGGCGCTTGGCTCACTTGGCGCTTGGACTTGAGGCTCTTCAACGGCTGCCATCTTTTGTATTGGCGCCACATTTGTAGATTGCAGCGGTGGCTCAATCACATCAGGTTGTGGCTGCTCAATGGGCGCTTGAAGCGGTTGAGTGAACTCAACAGGCGCTGCAACCACAGGCATTTCTTGCGGAATATTAACCTCAGGGCTACCAATAGGCTCTATGTGAGGCTCGTTGGTAGTATCCCAAGGCACATCTAATTCATCGGGTGCAGGCGCTGAAACATGAGCAGGCTCGGGAGCCTGAACAGGGGCTGTTTCGCCTGTTTGAGGAATAAAATCACTGTGATGTGACGGCGCAGGTTGTGCCGCGGCTTCATTTATTGGCTCAGGCGAACTGGCCTCAACAGCTGAAACCTGAACAGCCGGCGGGGTCACTTCGCTACTGGTATCGTGCGCCTTATTGATTACCTGGCGCTTGAGATGCGCCAGATCAGGCTTTTTTACCTGGGGCACTCCCGCGGGGCTTTGTGCTTCGGCCTGCTGACCCACTGGCGCAAAGTTGATCATGCGCAGCAATGTCATTTCCATGCCAGAGCGCGGCTCAGGTGCCAATGGCAAATCTCGTTTACCGGTTAAGGCTACCTGATACATAAGCTGAATCATGGCTGGGCTCATGGACTGTGCCAATGCTAAAACTTGCTCTTTGTCCCCTTGGCTATTGTCAACCGCATCGGGTACCGCTTGGGCTATGGCAATGCGGTGAATCAAATGAATCAAATCGGCCAGTAAATTATTAAAGTCCACGGCATGTTCGGCCATTTGTGCCACTAACTGCAACGCTGTGGCGGCGTCTGCTTCGGCTAAAGCAATGGCAAGTTGGAATACACGACCACGGTCCACCGTACCCAGCATACTGGCTACGTCTAATTCTTTAATATGGCCCTGGCCAAAACTAATGGCTTGGTCGGTGAGGCTTAATGCATCGCGCATACTGCCTTCTGCGGCGCGCCCTAATAGCCATAAACCTGGCTCTTCTGCTGGGATATTTTCTTGACCCAAAATATTCTTTAAATAACCCACAATGCGTTCAGGGGTCATGTTTTTTAAACTGAACTGCAAACAGCGACTTAAAATAGTGGCCGGTAGTTTTTGCGGGTCAGTGGTGGCTAACAGAAATTTTACGTGCTCTGGTGGTTCTTCCAGTGTTTTTAACAAGGCGTTAAAACTGGAGTTTGAAAGCATGTGCACCTCATCGATGAGGTAAACCTTGAAGCGCCCACGAGTAGGCGCATATTGTACGTTATCCAGAATTTCGCGAGTATCTTCAACCTTGGTGCGCGAGGCCGCATCCACCTCAATTAAATCAACAAAGCGGCCCTGACTGATTTCTTGGCAGCTGTTACATTCGCCACACGGCTCAGAGGTAATGCCCTGTTCGCAGTTCAAACACTTGGCCAAAATACGGGCAATGGTGGTTTTACCTACACCACGAGTACCAGTGAACAAATACGCATGATGCAGGCGCTGATTATCAAGGGCGTTGATAAGGGCGCGCATGACATGCTCTTGCCCTACCATGTCCTTGAAAAATTGTGGACGCCATTTACGCGCCAGTACCTGATAACTCATGAAATATTTCTCAGCCTTGCTTGGCCTAACAGCCTGATTTACAGGGAAAATAATAAGCACAGATAATATCTGACCTAGCCTGACATTGCTAGGCAAGGGGCCACCCCATCCCGCCAATTAAGTGAGATAACTCGGCTTAATTTCAGATAAGATACGCCCTATCACCGATCATTAAACCTCCCCATTAAAAAGGACACTCCATGGCTGGCGCGAGTTTATTAACGCTTTTAGATGATATTGCCACCGTATTAGACGACATTGCTGTCATGAGCAAAGTGGCCGCTAAAAAGACCGCGGGGGTGCTAGGTGACGATCTTGCCTTAAACGCCCAGCAGGTGAGCGGCATTCGTGCAGAGCGTGAACTGCCTGTTGTGTGGCAAGTGGCCAAGGGCTCATTCTTAAACAAGCTCATTTTAGTGCCCATTGCCATTCTCATCAGCGTGATTTTACCTTGGTTGGTTCAACCGTTATTAATGATTGGCGGCGCGTATTTATGTTTTGAAGGGGCTGAGAAAATCATTCACAGCTTACTGCACCGAAATAACAAACAAGATCAACAGGTCCATCAAAACCAGCTAAATGCACTGGCCGACCCAACGCAAGATATGGCGGCTTTCGAAAAAAACAAAATCAAAGGCGCTATTCGTACCGATTTTATTCTTTCGGCTGAAATCATCGTAATTGCCCTTGGCACAGTGGCAGCTGCCAGCCTGATGAATCAAATATTAGTGGTCAGCACCATCGCCATTGCCATGACCATTGGGGTGTATGGTTTGGTGGCGCTCATTGTAAAGCTCGACGATATGGGGCTGTATTTAACTCACAATTACCCATCCGGTTTAATAAATAAACTTGGGAGCGGTTTATTGTGGTTTGCACCGCAACTCATGAAAACATTATCCGTGGTGGGTACCACCGCCATGTTTTTAGTGGGTGGTAGTATCTTGGTTCATGGCTTGCCGTTTTTGCACCACATTGTTGATGACATTCATTTGTGGTCACTCACGTTAGGCGCTATGGCTGGTTTGAGTGGTGTCATACTGCCAATTTTATTTGATTTAGTCGTCGGCTTAACCTTAGGCAGCTTAGTGGTTTTAGTGATTAACATCTTTGTTCGAATCAAACAAAGCCTTTTCACCCATTAACTGTTTATATTGCTTAAGTGAATAACAACATAGCATCTATTTGTTATTCACTGATGGTAATATCTACTCGATAAATATCATCTTCTGTTACTTGATATTCCCAACCCAAGCATTCAATACCCCGCTCAACAATAAATAACCCCATACCAACAGAGTTACTGCTTTTATGATTGCTTCGGATTATTGGGTTAGTAATCATTATGTGTTTATTGGTTAACTGAATATGAATAACCCCAACGCTATGGACTATTGCATTTTTAATAATATTTAAAAGCACTAGCTGCACTGTAAACAGTGATGCATTTACGAGCACTCTTTCATTCGGTAAAGATAATGCCACACGCCCTTTAAGATCATAGTTCTGAGCCAATTCATCCATACATTGAATGATAATTTTATTAATACACACTTGCGATTTTTCAAGCTCTTTTTCACCACTCCAAAGACTTAACAAGTGATTGGATAACGACTGCATTTTTAAGTTTGCATTAAGAATAGTTGTCAGCTTTTCATCTAATCGATCATCACCTTGCACAGGTGTTTGTTTTTTTAATAACTCTACCGCTACTTGAATAATAGCCATTGGCGTTCGTAATTCATGACTTAAACTTTGAATAAAATAACGCTCATGAATATTTTTTCGCTCCAGCTCACTAACCGATACCTTTAAAGCCGTTGCTATAGCATTTATCTCTGTAAACTCTGAACCACTATCATCAAACCCGACCGGATCATTGGATGCATGATTTAAATACGTCATTGCCTTTGAGATTCGTTTGTAAATCATTGCCGCAAAAAACATCATCATGAGTAATATTAAACACAGCAAGCCAGCCACAATTGTTTCCAACTGCACACCAGGCACCGATTCTTCCAGTGGAAATCGATGAAATACATAAACCGGCTTATCATGTAACATATCTCTCACACCATAAAAAACTTCATCATCCGTTTGCCAAATATAAAATGGGAAATAACGCTTATTTTTTATAGCGAGTTTAAACAGATCAGGTAATGAATCATCACCTAAATAATACAATCTAAAATCCGTTGATTCAGGCATCTGCCCAGTTTTAGTTAGTACTGACTGAGCGTATAAAATATCTTCTTTTAAATAGCCCTCAGTCGCATCATCCAACCCTAGTTCATACAAAGAAAATACTAAGTAGATAATAGGTAACGAAACCGCTAATCCAAGTAAAACTAAGCGTGTTCTCAAATAAAAAAGCAAGCTCATCATGGGCATACCAGTTTTAAGCCAACACCTCTTACGGTGTCTATTTTAATAAGTTGATCATCTAACTTATGTTTAGCCAAACCCTGTCGTACTGCTTTTCGTAAACGTGACACTAACATTTTAAGTGCATCATCGGTGGCGGATTCATCCGGCCAAAGGTGATTCATAATCGATAACTTTGAAACCACTTCATTTTTTCTTTTTGCCAACAACACAAGTAAACGCCATTCTTCTGGCGTGAGTGATAATGTTTGACCTTGAGGATCCAAATGAATATAGGCTTGCCTATCTGATACATTTAAATGTATATCGCCAAGCTTAATGATTGAACTGCGCTTACCTCTTTGATTAAGTGCTTGGAGCCGCATAACCAGCTCTGCCATAGCAAAAGGTTTTATTAAATAATCATCCACACCTGCATCAAACCCTTTGGATTTATCATCAAGACTTGAGCGTGCAGTCAACATAATGGTTGGTGTGTTAAAACCTTGCTGGCGATATCGCCTACATACTTCAAACCCATTAATATCTGGCAGATTAACATCCAGAATAATAACGTCATATTCGTTGTGCTCGATCAAACTTAATGCCGATGACCCTTTTGCACTGTGATCACACGTAATACCTTCATTCTCAAGATACTCAATGACTAATTTGGCAAGTTCTGTTTCATCTTCCACTAACAATATAAGCATAGGCACTCAACGAAAGCGCCTGGCCAGCAATTAGCCAGGCTATATTTAAGTTTTACATTATTTTTTAAATACTATTTCACCCTCAAGCACCGTTGACAACACTTGGGTTTGCGAAATTTTATTGACGTTCACCTCAAAAATATTTTGGTCAACCACCACAAAGTCAGCTGCTTTGCCTACTATTAGCGATCCTGTTATGTGTTCTTGCCCCATGACATAGGCCGCATTAATTGTATACGCCTCAATTACCGCTTTTAAATCTGGCAAGCTTTGCTCTCCTCGGCTAAGGGCATTTTGCATTCCCACAAAGGGCGACAAACTACTCACATCCCAATCACTACTTAATGTTACATTAGCCCCTGTGTTGTACAAATCTCGCACCGGCAATTGATGATATGCACGCTCACCAATAATTGGTTCCATCTCATAAAAATTCTCTGGGTGTGTAAATTCACCGGCCAGTTGAAAGTCAGCGGTAACATTCAGTTTATTAAATCGTGGTTTATCTTGCTCACTTACCATTTCAACATGTGTCAAACGGTGACGACCTGTTTTACCTGTGACTGTTTGAGCCGCCTCAATAGCGTTTAATGATTCCCGTACCCCACGATCGCCGATCGCATGAATATGTGCATCAAAACCGACCTGTGATAGTTGGGTCACATACTTAGTTAAGCGTGTTTCATCAAAATAATTCAAGCCAAGTGGGCCCACTTCGTCATAATATTCTTTATATGGTTCCAGCAAAGCCGATGTGGCGTTATGGGTAATCCCATCAGAGTAAAACTTAATTTGGTTCACTTTTAATAACGAATGCTCTTCATTTTGATACATGGTCTTTAAAGCGGCCAGTTGCTGTGCGTCATCTAAATTTGGGTAGGCCCATAAACTCAAAACACTACGGGTGGTTAACGTGTTTTCTTTTTCAGCTCGCTGCCATGCTTTTAAGTAACCACGCTGCCAATAAATACGAGCGTCAACAATAGAAGTAATACCATGCTTATTCACTTCTTCTAAGCCCGCGAGTAAAGCTTCATAATTACGCTCTAACCGTTCGGGGGTCTCTTGCATGGCCATATCAAACGCTAAGTCCCCCGCGCCATCAAGCAATACTCCGATTGAGATTTGATCATCATTAAGCAACACAGCCCCGCCATTAATCGTTTGATTAACAATTTTGCCATCCAATTTTAAACGGGCCAATGCAACTGAGTTCACCCACATGCTATGACTGGTTTCTTCCATAATAGCAATTGGGCGCTTATTCGAAATATTATCAAGCAAAGCTCTGGGCTCTGTCGTGCTTTCCAATAATGTTAAAATTGAATGCCCCCAACCTAACAACCAATCATCACTTGGGTTAACTTTTTCACACTGTTTTATTTCAGCCAGCCATTGGCCGACCGATTCACTACTTTCAAGAATGCATGTCACTTCTTCACTGGATGCTTCCATGGGGTGTAAGTGCACATCATGCAGGCCCGGCAAGACTAGATTGCCCTTTAAGTTATGAATTTGTGTATTAGCGTTCACCAACTTTTTAGCTTCTGCCTCATTCCCCACGTACACAATCGTGCCATCTTCGATCACCATGGCATCGGCCCATGGCTGTTGCTCGTTCACTGTGTATATTTCCCCGTTCATCCATAGTTGGCGATTAGGGTCTTTCGCACCCGCTTCCACATCAACGCAACCCGGTAACAAGCCCGCAACCAATGAACATGCTAATAATTGTTGTTTCATATCTGCCTCCGATTTATTCAGTAAAGCAAACTTAACAATGTTTAGGTAACAAGAAGGTAACACCCTTGAGGTGTGCTTAAAAAAGGGAATCTAGCCAAAAATAGACAAGATTAGCGGCAATCCTTTATCATCGCCCAACTTTTAATAAAGCAATATTCGTTATAGGAACGTAATAGATGAAGGGAATTCATGTCAAAACCCATTTTTTGGGTTGGTTATGCGTACTGATTGCCGCTATTTTTTATGCTAATTTCCGCAGTGAGACGCTGATTGCTCAGTATCTTAGCGCCCTTCAATCATTCCATTTAAGCGCTTTGGCACTGCCTGCTTTTATTGATGAGCATCTACCCAGTTTTTTACAAACGTGTTTTATTGGCTATCTAGCCTTTCATCTTATTCCCCAGTCTCAACAAAAAGCGCTGCATATTGGTGTTATAGCCACTTTAGTAACAGGTCTGCTGGAAATCCTACAACTGACTAATTTATTGCCAGGCACCTTCGATTGGTATGATTTATTAGCCATCACCCTAGCAGGCCTCACCATCAGCATAATGACAGCAAACATGACGCCAGTTGTTTCTCCAACTAAATCGGTTTTAGCAGGCCAGTTCAAGAACGGCATTATGCTTTCAGCATTGACAAGTGCTTGCCTTGTATCGATGGGGTGTTATGACGGTTGTGATCCTGACGAAAACACGTGCGTTGAGCCTGTCACATTAAGCTGGGGAGATTTAAGAGCGGATATTGAACCCACCTCAGGAAATACCACCACGTTAACCTCTGCCGGAAAAACATATGTAAATGGCAACTATTTATTTGTAATTGATAATTATCGCGGCGTACATATCTTTGATCAAACTGATAAGCAAAACCCAATAAGAGTGGTATTTATACCTGTGCCAGGTGCTTTGACTTTAAGCATTCAAGGGGATGAACTCTACATAAATAGTTTCACTGATTTTGTTGTGATCAATTATCAAAAAATCTTAGACGGTGCCTTTGATCAAACCTACGTATCACGCCAAGAGAATATGTTTTTGCCACCCGCATTTACTAATTTTATTCCTGATGAATATGCCTTGAAGGGTGAACCAGAAGATCATGAGGATTATATCGTTCGCAAATCAACCACTGCACAAAACCTACCGGATTTAGGTTTTATCATTGGATATATTGATACAGATGGCAATGAAGTGCTTTATGGTGAATACGATGACACGGATGCGAGCGGAGAACAGTAATGAATAAGCTCTTGAAATTATCACTGTATTTATTAACCGCGTTCGTAATCAGTGCATGTGAATATGAGGCCGAACCCGACCCTGAAATCAGTGATGGCGACGGGAAAGCAACCGCTGATTTTATTGTGCAAAATAATCGTCTCATTACCATTGAGTCTAACTTTATTAAAATATACACATTAACGGATTCAACCCAGCCCGTTTTAGAAACTACCTATTCAACCAGTGATGCTGCAGAGTTTGAAAGTATTTATGAATACAAAACAAATATGTTAATGATTGGCACCCGTGAAGGGACGTTTTTTAAAGATCACTCTACTCCAGGCACACTGACCGACCTTGCGTTTTCAGAAATCATTACCAGTTGCGATACCGCCATCACTCAAGGTAATTACCTGTTCATAACTCAACGTTCAGATGAAGATTGCAGCGATACCAATAATTCAAACAACAAAAGCCAACTATTGATTTATAACATCCTTCAAGTAGAAAACCCTTCACTTGAAAAAACAATTGAGATTGATACACCCTATGGATTAGGCATTAACGGTACAAACTTATTTGTGTGTTATGAGCAAGGTGTGATTGAGTTTGATATAAGTGACCCAACCGACCCAGACCAAATTGGTGACTATTCACAACCTTGCAATAACATAATTGCAGATCAATACCCCATGATACTCACTGACAATAGTGGTGTTCGACTGGTGGAATACGCCAATCCTGGCTTAACCGAACTGGCCATTATTCGTAAAAGCGAATAACCACTACATTTAAAAGCCCTAAATTCAATTGATTTCAATTTAGGGCTTCCAACTAAGTATTTCTAACGTTATTACCTGAGAATTAAAATGAAAGGAACTCATTTTCAGCAGCATATTTTAGGCGGATTAACCGTCATTATAGCGGCTTTTTTTTACGCCAATTTCCGCAGTACCACCTTGCTCTCTGGTTATCTTGATTTTTTTCATGTGGATGAACTAAACGCGATTGCTTTACCTACATGGATACACTCTCATCTTCCTAGTTTCTTACAAACACTTTTTATTGGTTATGTTTTACGATCAATTAAATATTCACAGAATAAACCATCTACCCCTGCAATTGGTGCATTACTTCTTGCAAGCGTACTAGAATTTTTACAACTACTTTCTTTTCTACCAGGCACATTCGATATTAATGATGTAACTGCTGTATTTTTAGCATCAATTTTTATATTTCTTATCACGCCACACGCCTCTTTAAATCAAAAGACCCACACCATTAAACATAAAAAACTATTACATACTGGTTTGATCACCAGCTCATTCCTGTTCTCAATGGCCTGCATGGAAGAAACTTATGAGTGTAACCCGACATACAGTATATGCGTAAAGCCAATTACATTGACATGGGAGGAATTACGTGAAGACATCTACCCTGAATATGGCAATACAGCCGTCATTACCGTACCAGGTAAAATACATGTCAAAGCTAAATATTTATTTATTGTCGATAATTACCGCGGCGTCCATATTTTTGATCAAACCGACCCGCAAAACCCCATGCGCCTTGTGTTTATTCCCATTAAGGGGGCATTGGATATCAGTGTGAATAACGAATTAATGTATGTGAATAGTTTTACTGATCTCACCATTATCAATTACCAACTCATACTAGATGGCAACTTTGATGTAACCGCTATCTCGCGAAAAAACCTGATCTTTGATATTCCTAGTTATTACAGCTTTTTTCCTAAAGGTACTTATTTAGAGGGAAAGTCAGATAAATATTCTGATTACTATCAACCCCATAACGCGGAAGAAAGTAAGTATCCTAAATCAGGCTTCATCATTGGTTACATCGATACTGATAACCAAGAAGTACTTTATGGCGAATTTACTGAAACAAACAGCAATCAAACTATAGGTGGTATGTAATGAATTACTTTTTAAAAAAAATACTGCTTTTTGTTGCCTGTTTGATAATAGTTGCATGCGGCGAATCCTCAGACGGTGAGGTCCAAACCAGCAACGGCGTTGGTGGCTCTACCGCCAAATTCACTATTCAAAACAACCACCTGATTACCATTGAAGACCATGACATTCAGATTTTTTCTTTAGCCAACCCAAACGCCCCTGTTTTAGTAAATGCCTATTACACACCTTCCACCATCACCCTTGAAACCATATATCCATACCAAGCCAATAGGATTCTTTTAGGCACAAATACCGGGGCCATTATCATGGACCATTCAACCCCTGGCACTATTACTGAAATTGCATTCCCTGAGCACGTCACCAGCTGCGACCCTGTCATTGCCAAAGATGATTATATGTACATCACATTGCGTAATGGCAGGAGCTGCAGTTTAGTGAACAATGTCAACGGCGTGAATCAATTGCTGATTTACGACATTAGTGACATCACACAACCAGAACTGAAAAAAACCTTAGAGCTTGATCAACCCTATGGTTTAAGTATTAAAGAGACATCGTTATTTGTATGTTACGAAGATGGTGTACTTGAGTTTGATATCACTAATCCCTTAGAGCCTGCTCAAATCGGTGATTTTGATATGCCCTGCAATGACATCATTGCCAGCACCCACCCCATGATATTAACCGGTGACGATGGCATCCGCCTTGTGCAGAAAGACAGCACCAATTTAATAGAACTGGCAATCATTCGCAAAGGCACATGACAAACTGATGAACTTGGCATATTGTGACCCCTGCTCTATATACTAAGAATAATATGCCTTCAATTTTTAATCTTAAATACTTACCCTCACGGCTAATGGTATTTACCTTATATTTAATCTCATTTTTATCGTTAAAAAACAAACATAAACTTGGGAATTGGATTGGTAAAAAATGTTTCAAGTACGCCACTAGCCGTACCCAAATTGCCCGTAAAAACCTCACCGCCTGCTTTCCTGAAAAGAGCGCCCCTGAGATTGAACAAATGGTTGAGGACTGTTTTATTCAGTTAGCCACAGGCTTTATTGAAGGCACCCATGCTTGGTGGCAAGACATGCAGCCCTTTAATGACAGTGTAAAAGTGACAGGGTTAGAACATGTATTAACTGCGCAAAAAAAAGGCAACGGGGTTTTGATTTTAGGTGGTCACTTCGCCGTTGTTGATTTTGCCATTCCACTTTTTACCAGCAAAGTTGAAAATATTGCCTACATGTACCGCCCAAATAACAACCCCATTATTGATCGTATGATTGAAAAGGGCCGTGCTCGCTCAGGGGCTAAAAGTTTCACCAAGAAGCAGTTGCAAGACATGCGTGTATTTATGAAAAATGGTGGCATGGTTTGGTATGGCTGTGATCAAGACTTTGGCAAAAAAGCCGATATTTTTGTCCCCTTTTTTGGTATTGATGCCGCTAATATTTCGACCCCATCCTGGATTGTAAAAGAAACCGGTGCAGCCGTTATATTCATGGGAATGCGTCGCATTGGTAAAGAAGAGTATGAAATCGAATTTTCACCAGAGCTTCCAGAATTTGGCCACGACGATAGCGCTGACGCAAAAGCATGGAACCAAGAATTAGAAAAAGCGGTTAGACGTTACCCTACCCAATACATGTGGGTGCATAAACGCTTTAAAACCCGCCCGGAAGGCCAAGCAAAATTTTATTAATACTCGGCACATTTAAAGGCATGATCATTACTCATTTATAGGTAGGATCACGCCTTTTTCTTCAAGATATGTACGAAATGCTTGTGTGCGAAAATAGTTTGTAAAAAAATCCGTTAACCCAAACAGCGATGACGAGCGCACATTTAAGCGATTTTCATCTTTTATGTACAACACTTCAAAATAATCTAAAAAGTGAAACACTGGGGTGTAAGTTTTTGCAAAAATATAACCCTCGTATTCATGTTCAATGGACGCATTATCAAGCGCTAACACACTGTTTCTGATTTCTGGCCAGGCTTGCTCATAAGGCATCGCGAGTTTAAACGGTTTAATACTGTGTACAAACGTCACCGCTTCGGTAGATGCGCAGGTATGGCGTGGCAAGCACCAGTTTAAGTCTCTATCTGGGTTGGATTCTTTAAGTGGGAAAATAATACAGCCAGTTAAACCAACACTTAGCCAGAATAAAAATACGAATTTAATTAGCCTCATAACGTCCTTAGTCCCTTGGTGAATCACTCAATAAATTAAATTGTTCATTAAAAAGGGCAAGGTGATTCAACCAACATCCTTTGCCCTGTGACTGGATGATCAAATGATAAGCCGCTGGCATGCAACATTAATCGCTTGGCCATTCGTTTAGAGTGTTCATTAGCGTATAAATCACAGCCTAAGATAGGGTGACCAAATTCCTGACTGTGTATGCGTAATTGATGTGTTCGACCGGTTAATGGTTTAAAACACACCCGAGTATAACCGTTCAAACGTTCAAGTACGTTAAAAGCACTTTGAGCAGGTTTACCGTTAGACGTGCATATTTTTTGTCTTGGAAACGCCCCTTTGGCAATAGGATAATCTATCACGCCCTCTGACGGCATCACATGGCCATGCAATAAAGCCTCATAGGTTTTACTCACTTGCCGATTTGAAAACTGCTGATTTAAGGTTTTAACTATCTCTTTTGAAAGCGCCACCAGCATAATGCCAGATGTACCAAAATCTAACCGATGCACTAATAACGCGCTCGGGTAGTTTTGGATCAACCGATAATGCACAGAATCTTGATTTAGAGGATTTTTACCTGACAAACTCAGCAGACCACTGGGTTTATTGATTACCAAGATGACATCGTCTTGATAAAGAATGTCAATCGCCTCATTACATAGAGGCGCAATAAAATCATCCTCCAATATTTTTGCTTGTTCATTCATGGCTTGCATCCTGACGCTTTAATACATGCCCCAATGCATTAAAATATACTTTAAACGCATGATTAATTCTCAGCCTATGCTCACCTTGAGGGTATAAACCCAATTTCGCTTCTTCTGATTGTTTGGTGCCTTTGACTAAAAAATTATTTTTGATAGGTGCATCTTGTATGAATGCTTCAAAAGCACGGGCACACATTTCTTCGGGCTTACTAAAATAATAACCCTTGGTTTTTTTATCCACTTGAGCGCTGTATTTAAAATATTCACTTGGGGCATCCCCCGCTTCATTTAAAATAATGGTTTGATAACACAAGGATAATAGCTCGTTTAGCGGATGCTCAATTTGCGGTACATCGTCAAGCCATGCATTACTTGCAAAGTCATCTTTTGCAGCAGAAGTGAATACTTTATCCGTAATATAATGATCAAAACCATGAAACCATTCATGGGCAATACTGCCAGGACCTGCATTTTTAGCCAACGAGAAACTACGAGTCGCCGATTCATAATGGGCCATGACACCGGGTTGACCGCCACAACCGTATTGCAATGCTAAGGTGCCACGCAAAGAAATCAGCGTTTCGTTGCCACCTAAAATTGTCATCAAATCACATAACGCATCATAAAACAGAGGGGCTGCTTTTTCTTTTTCGGCTTCTTTTACCCACTTGCCAATTTGAATGCTGCGAAAGTCAAAGCGCTTTCTAATGGATAAAAACGTCGCAGCTTCATCTAACTGATGATTGGGGCCGCGACGATAAAATTCTCGATTCAACATAGGCCGTTGTTTATTTTCCCAACCCATTCAACACTATTTTGGGAGTGCGTAATGAAATAATACCTGCAGCAAACAATGCCCCAAGACTGGTCAAACACAGGGCTAATACACCATGAGCATTCAAAGGTTCAGACAATACAATCACAGCACCAAGACCACTAACAACCGGTACAAAAGCCATCATGGCCCCCATGTTAGATGGGCCTATTCTTTCAACAGCAACCATATAAAAAACCATGGCCACTATCACGGCAATAAAACCTTGGTAAAACCCCTGAAGTAATAACTCTTCCCAAGGGGCAGCAGCCAATTTGGACTCAAACCCTAAAAAATAAATGGGCAAAAATAACAGCAATGAGCCATAAGCCACTGTTGTGGTCGCTTGCCAAGCAGAGATGCCCCAGCGTTTTGCTAAAACGGTATACAGCGCCCAACACACCACAGACATGACAATCAAAGCATCACCAAATAACGAAGCCTGTGCTGACGGTTCTGTCAGCATTAAACCAGCCCCTACTCCAATCAGTAGCAAGCCAATGCCTCGTAATACATTGATTTTTTCCGCTAACAATATAATGGCAAACAAGGCACTTAAAAACGGAATCAAACCGGGTAATAAAACCGCACCATGAACCGCCGTGGTATGTTGAAAACCCGCATAAACAAAAAAACAATACCCAAGCCCACCGGTTAAAGCCAAAGCAAGACCTTTAAGGTTAAACCAAGGGCGATAAACATACGCCAATGGCAGCAAGATTGTGCAACCCACCATAAAACGTAACGCTACGGTATCCACTGGCATTAATGTGCCCTGCCCGCCCATGCGAGACACCAACACAAAACCTGACCAACAGCTTATGGCGAATAAACCTGCAACATAACCCAGTAACCGATCAGATCGAAACATGACAACCTTCTTCACACACAATAAGGGCGGCCATAGTAACAAACTAAATAACTTGCTCAGCAAAAATCAGCCAATACAGGAAAGACACAGTGTTTTGAAATAGGAAACAATAGAAAAAGAAGGGGATTGGAGGGACCTCCAGCCACACCCCGGCACACAAGTCCATAACTACCGTTGCTCCCTTCCGGGCCTGGCGGGGTTCGCTATTTATTGTTGCGGGGGGACCGGAGGCCACCATAATGCGAAAGGGATAACCACTTTCTAGGGCTTCACTGCGAGTAAAGCCCGCGCATTGTCTTAAAAAAACCAGTTAGTTTCAAGGACTTATTGTTTTTATGTCCGATTAACCCAGCAAAGTCAGAATCTCCGATTCCTGATACACTAATGAAAAAGTATGAATCGGTAGCCCTATGCTCAAGATTACCCCTATTCCTATTATTCAAGACAACTACGCTTGGTTAATCCAAAATCAAGGTAAAACCCTAGTAGTGGACCCAGGTGAAGCCAAACCCATTCTTGATTACTTGCAGCAACAGAATCTGCAACTGGATTACATGTTTGTGACCCATAAACACTGGGACCATGTAACGGGCATTGCCCAAGTCAAAGCGGCGTTTCCTGAGTGTGTTATTTACGGCACGGGTCACCACGATATTCCCTGCCGTGAAATTGCACTTATGGGCGGGGAAACATTTGATTTAATGGGCCTGCATTGGCGGGTCTGGCATACCCCTGGGCATACCCTTGATCACATTGTATTTCATACCCAAAGCCAAGAAGATAACGGTATAATACAAGATCATATTTTTAGTGGTGACAACCTTTTTGCCTGTGGTTGCGGGCGAATGTTTGAAGGCACAGCCGAACAATTCCACACTTCACTGCAAAGCATTATCAGCTTGCCACTGACCACCAAAATTTATTGCACCCACGAATACACGCTGGCCAATATTGATTTTTCACTGCATATCGAACCTAACAATACCTATACATTGCATCGTCAAGATGTGTGTACAGAACTTAGGGCGCAAAACTTGCCTACCCTACCCACCACTGTGGCCGATGAGCTAAAAAGCAATCCTTTTGTAAGATGTAACTCACCGGATGTAATTCGTGCCGCTGAACATTTCAGCGGCAAAGTGTTAGGTAAGCCAGAGGAGGTTTTTGCTGTTATTCGCCAAATTAAAGATCAGTTTTAACGTCACACAATTGCGCTCGGGGAATGGCCTCTTTATGATGGCCTTAAAGTATTTAAAATAAGAATAAAATGAAAAAGAACTGCTGGCACCCCGTTGCAAACCACCCTGAGTTATTATTCGGCCAATATGTGGTCCCGAATTTTGTATCTAGTTCCATTGCCATTAAAGTTTCTGATACTGAGTTTGTATTAATCAGCCCAGGGGAGCCTCTGTTGGCAGCGTGGCAAGAGCAATTCCCAAGCAACTTGAAGCTGCACATTATTTTTCCCAATGCCTATCACCACATGGGCGTTAATGCGTGGCTAACCGCCTATGATAACGTTACCCTTTATGCCAGCAACCTAGCCATAAAACAGCTTATTAACAAAGGGTTTACCCAGCAGCAAATATTATCATTAGAGTCCATCACTCCCCCGCTGCCCAAGGGTTACGATATTTTGTTTCCTCCTGGCCATCGTGCTGGGGACATTTGGCTACGCAAACAACTACCGAATCCACTAAGTAGCACATGGATTACGTGTGATAGTTTTTTAAATTATGAACGCATGTCAAACCAGCCGGTCGCTCGTTTTATGCAAAAGATACTGGGCGCGGCACCTAACCTTAAAATCAGCCAAGTCATTAAGTGGTTTATTTTATCTGACCGCAGAGCGTTTAAAGACTGGGCACTCAAGCAAGTACAACAAGACAAACCAACGGTACTGATACCCAGTCATGGAGAAATTCGCAGTGACGACATGTTAGCGCAGCAAATCGCATCCGTGATTTCACAACGCTTATAAACTACACATCGTCAAAAAAGACATATAACTCACCTGCTAGATGGCAGGTGATTCACATTAAAATGACACACTAACCGCGGCCACCAAACCATGCATAATCGTTTGATGGGAAGACAAATTAATATCGCCCTCATCGGCTTCATCTGCAAAAAACTCAACTGGGTTTAAATTAAAAAATGTATTTGCTCTGATGTGATAACCCACATTAAACACAGCCGAAACAAAATGGTTTTTATATCCCCATAACCAACCCAATTCATAGGTACCTGAGTTACCCCACATTAGCCAGCTTTGGCCATTCATATCACGCGCTACTAAATCAGGTGCGTCTGAGTTTTCTGCATAAGCAAGCGATATGGCCAATGCCGACGTAGCAAAATACCAATCACTTTTGAAACCGGTTTCATCACTCATTAAATAATTATAAATAGGCTCATAATAAATACCCAAACCTATAGAGGTAAACGCTAATTGGTCGTCTTGTAGCATAGGCCCTTGAATCGAGCCATCATTAAACTCAAACAAATGAGGAACCGCATACTGCTGGATACCTACCCCCATGAAAAAACCTAGGTTATCTGGTGTATTTTGAAAAATATCAAGACGTTTATAGTCATTATCAAACGAGCCTATTATCGGGCCATCGTCATCCACAATGGTGCCGCTAATTTTACCACTTTCTACCCGTACGATTTTATCTTCCAATACCAAACCTAAAGCAAAATCACGTACCTCATCATTTTCGTCGATATTTACGCCACCAAAAATTTCTAAGTACTCTTTATTGTTGTAACCAAAGTTAATTTGACGGATGTCATTCACATCCGACTCATATTTACGATCAAACTCACTGCCAGCAAATTCACTTTGAAAGCTGCCAATACCAATATAAGCATTTCCCCAAGATAGTTGCGTTAACAGCAACATGGCCGCACAAATGATTGTTTTCATACTCCCCCCAGAGCTGATTATTTAAACAGACGCTATTATTACCCTCATAAATACTAATGTCATTAGGCATCATTGTGGCAATGGCCATAAATCGCCGTCTTGTGTACAATGCGGGCAATTTTTTGATTATTAAAATCTTACTGACAGGTACATCCATGCAGACCGTTCAGCACATTCTTGAACAAAACCAAATCTCAGCCCCTTTAACTGAAACCATCAACACCGTGCTAACTGCCAGTAAAGATATTGCATTGCTTCTGCAAAAAGGCGCCATGGGAGACATTTTAGGCTGCGCTGGCCAAGAAAACGTGCAGGGTGAGACTCAAAAGAAGCTTGATGTTATCTCTAACGACATGCTTAAAGACGCACTAAAAGCGTGCTCTCATGTGGCCGGCATCGCCAGTGAAGAAGAAGACCTGCCTGTAGCGGCCAACGCCGATGGTCAATTTTTAGTAATATATGATCCACTTGATGGTTCATCCAACATTGATATCAACGTAACCGTTGGCACCATCTTTTCAATCTTGCCTAGCAATGGCGGTGACACCGCGCAAGAAGCCACTTATCTGCAAAAAGGCCGTAACCAACTAGCCGCCGGTTATGTATTGTATGGTCCTTCCACTTTATTAGTCATGACCACTGGCCAAGGGGTAGATATCTTCACGCTTGATCCAGATACAAAAGAGTTTGTTCTGACTGAAGCTCAGTCTCAAATCACGCCTACCACTAAAGAATTCGCCATTAACATGTCAAACCAGCGTTTCTGGGCAAAACCAATTCAAACCTACGTGGCAGATATGCTTCAAGGGGAAGAGGGCCCATTAGGTAAGCGCTACAACATGCGTTGGGTTGCGGCCATGGTAGCCGAAGTACATCGTATTATTAACCGTGGTGGTATCTTCATGTACCCATGGGATAACCGCGAGCCAAACAAGCCAGGTAAATTGCGTTTGATGTATGAAGGTAACCCTATGTCTATGTTGGTAGAACAAGCCGGCGGGTTGGCATCTAACGGTGAAATCGCCATTTTAGATATCGAGCCTGAACTGATCCACCAACGTGTGCCTGTGATTCTTGGCAGCAAAGAAGAAGTTAATACCGCCCTGTCTTACAACAAGTAATACAGAGCAAAAAAGCCCTCGACATCTATGACGTCGAGGGCTTTTTTTGTTTGTGTCTCTCGCTTTATTTCACTTCAACTATAGGTATTAAGTTTTCTTTACTGGCTTGTTTTTTACCCCTATTTAACAGCCAAGAAGTCAGCAACACCTGCCAAATGAACAAACACAATATCCAAATAAAGGATGAAAGTGGGTGCAGTTGCCAAGTGGCTATCTGATAAAAACTCACTGCAAGCACATACGCCACACTAAACGACCAAAGCATACTAAAGCCTGCCCAGAAGTTCCCATGCTCTTTTACAATGGCCCCCACGGTGGCCACACAAGGCATATAGAGCAAGATAAATAATAGATAACTGAACGCCGCCCATGGAGAAACAAAAAACATTTGTAATGCATCAATGGTCGTCATTTGCACTTCTTGGCTTGCGGCTATGGTTTGCGTATCGCTTAAATCCCCTAAGTTCAATCCAAGTGGGTCACCTAAGTTATTCAAAACATCAATCAAATTATCCGGAATAGTCGCCGCCGCTTCTGCAATTGAGTCGATCAAATTAAAATCTGCCGTGCCAGAGGATGACTTTGAATAAAGCGCATCTAATGTTCCCACTACCACTTCTTTGGCAAACAACCCCGTAAAAATTCCCACGGTCGCGGGCCAATTATTTTCTTCAATTCCCATGGGCGTAAAAATTGGTGTAATGGTTTTACCCACTGCAGATAAAACCGAGTTTTCTTGGTTTTCATTACCAAAACTGCCATCTGTCCCCACAGAGTTTAAAACATTCAATACAATTACCACTGCAACAATGGCTTTACCTGCACGCATGACAAAACCTTTTAAGCGATGCCATGTATGCATAAATAAATTTCGAGAGGTGGGCAATAAATAAGGAGGCAGCTCCATAATAAAAGAGCTGGCCTGTGCTGGCAGCATAAATTTACGCAATAAAAAGGCGGTAAACACAGCCACTGCTATGCCAATCAAATACAACGCAAACACAATATTTTGTCCGTTTTCAGGAAAAAATGCAGCGGCAAACAAAGCATAAACTGTCAGCCTTGCACCACAAGACATAAACGGCGCCATTAATGTTGTGACCAGGCGATCACCTTCTCGATTTAACGTTCTTGCCGCCATCACTGCGGGTACGTTACAACCAAAGCCAACAATCAATGGCACAAATGCTTTACCAGGCAACCCCAGTGAGCGCATCATTCTATCAATAATGAAGGCCGCTCTCGCCATGTAACCCACATCTTCTAAAAACGATAACGCTAAGAATAACGCTGCAATAACAGGAATAAAGCTGGCGACCAATTGCACACCGCCACCCACGCCATCTGCTAAAAACGTGGTGAGCCATTCAGGTGAGCCTATGGCCGTCAGCATCCATCTTGGGGTTTCTACAAAAATCGCCGCCGCCGTCATATCAAAGAAATCGATAAACGCACTGCCCACATTAATGGAGAACAAAAATAATAGGTACATCACCCCAAGAAAAATCGGTAACGCTAACACTCGGTTGAGCACAATGTCATCAATGCGCTCTCCCAATGTTTTACGACTGCCATGGTTTTGATTAATCACGTCTGCACACACTTGATCAACCCAATCATAACGAGACTGAATGAACTGCAAATGCGCCGATTCTGGCACCTTTTGCGCAAATACCTCAGGCGCTTTATTTTGCTCTAATAAAATAGTTGGCAATAAAGCAGGTACCGCAGGATCGTTTTGCGATAAGAACTGAGTTAGCGACGATAAGCTTAACTCTAATTCGTCTGAATACGCATACGGCCTCTTAACTGTTAACGCTTTTTGGATACGACTTTCAACCGTATCCATTAAACTCACAAGGCCGTCACCACGTGAGGCTACTAAAGGAATCACAGGGCAGCCCAATTTTTCTGCCAGTAGCTGATGATCTAAATGCATGCCCTTACTATGAGCAACGTCCACCATATTAAGGGCCACGATCATGGGGGTGTTTGCATCATAAAGCTGAGATGTGAGGTACAAGCCACGCTCTAAGCTTGAGGCATCTAACACATTTATAATGAGGTCAGCTTCTTGCTCTAAAATAAATTTTTGAGCAATTTGCTCATCAATGGAGTCACCATTTACATCAGCAATCACACTGTATGTGCCCGGTAAATCAACCACTTCATAGCTAGTATCGGCATGTTGATAGTGACCACTTTTACGCTCAACTGTCACCCCTGGCCAGTTTCCAACACGCTGACGAGTCCCCGTCAAAGCATTAAATAAAGTGGTTTTGCCGCAATTGGGATTTCCCACCAAACCAATTGTAAAGCTGCTTTGATTCATCGTTTTTCTACCCAAAGTCCTTGAGCTTCATCACGGCGCAAACTTAAATTAAAGCCTCGCAACCGAATTTCAATGGGATCACCGAGGGGTGCCACCCTTGTCACATGAAAACGAGTACCCGGCGTCAATCCCAATACCATTAAACGCTGGCTTTGCTTGCTGTGCACTTGATCAGGTTTAAAGCTTGAGATGACGGCATTATCCCCAACTTTGAGGTCGCCAAAGAGTATCGACATGATTGGATCCGAAGTTTACATTTTTGCAAATGATAATACTTATCAAGAAAAAATAATAATGTCGAAGCTGTAAAGAAGAGTAAAAAGTCCTGCATCATTGATGCAGGGCAAATATTTCAGCATTAAAAGGTTAGAGTTAAAAGGTTATTGACGCGCCAAGCGCCCTAACCCATCAACAGAATCAACAGAGGTTAGGCTTCGAGTAGGATTAATATCTAAACCACCACGACGAGTATATCGAGCGGTTACACTTAACTGCTTAAACTGCCCCTTACTCAATAGGTCACAAAAGATTTGCTCGACGCAGTGCTCATGAAAGTCATCATGATTCCGATAGCTAATAATGTATTGCAACAATGACTCATGGTGAATTTTTGAGCCTTCATAACGAATCACCACCGTGGCCCAATCAGGCTGACCAGTAACTGGGCAATTGGACTTTAATAAGTGTGAGTGCAAGGTTTCTTCTACATTTTCAGTCCCATCACACGTCAATAAATCAGAATTTGGAGAATAGTTACTCACTTCAATATCCAAGTCATCAATGCACAAGCCCAGACTTTGTTGTGAGATAAGAAAATTCATCACATCGTAAATACGCACTTCAATAGGGGCACCAAATCCTTCCGACAGATCTTGTAGCAAACGGGATTCCAGCTCAGAACGATCCGCTAATCGCGTTTGATTAAAGCTATTTAAATACAATTTAAAAGATTTAGATTCCACAATATGTGATGAATGCGCAGGGATAATAAACTCCACAATCGCAACTTGAGGCTTACCTTTAAGGTTCAGCCAAGACACTTCATAACCGGTCCAGACATCATAACCAAAAAAAGGTAAATCGTTATTCACCCTGCTTTCAGGCATGGTTAGTTTTTCGCGATTTTGTGCGCGGCTAATCGGAAAAATTAACGACTTATCATATTCAAAAACATACTCAGTATGTTTACCCAATAACAATTCTTTTTCATCGTGACTCATTAGCTACGAATTCCTTTACCACGTTTTAACAACCACATACTGTAGACGGTTAACATCACAATCACGCTTAACAAAATGCCATAACAGGTTACCAGACTCACATCTGACACACCTAACATCCCATAGCGAAAACCATTAACCATATACAAGATAGGATTAAATTCAGACACCAAACGCCAGCCTTCAGGCAATAAATCGGTACTAAAGAAAACACCACCTAAATACGACAGCGGCGTTAAAATAAATGTGGGTACAATCGATACATCATCGAATTTATTAGCATAAAGGGCATTAATAAAACCACCCAGCGAAAATAAAATGGAAGACAATAAAACGATCGATGACAGAATCCAAAAATTATGGACCTGGATATCGGTAAAAAATACCGCCACAACCGTCACAATGATGCCCGTCAGCAAGCCTCGTGCAACGCCACCAAATACAAAGCCAGCCAGAATAACGCTATTAGGCACCGGCGCTACCAGTAACTCTTCAACACTGCGCTGGAATTTATTACTGAAAAATGAACTAGATACATTTGAATAGGCGTTGTTAATCACGCTCATCATGATCAAACCGGGCATAATGAATGACATATAATTTAAACCCGACATTTCACCAATGCGTGAACCAATCAAATTGCCAAATATAATAAAATATAAGGTCATGGTAATGGCAGGTGGCAATAGGGTTTGTTGCCATATCCGCATAAAACGGCGAATTTCTTTGACTAAAATCGTGTTAAAAGCGATCCAATAAGCTCGAATAAATAACATTTTAATTATTTCCTTACCGCATCCACAAACAGGGCTTCTAGACGATTTGATTTAGGGCGAATGCCACTAACATTCACACCGGCATCATTAAACACTTTAAATAATTCATTAATGGCAGTGCCCTTTTCTACGTCCACTTCAAAACACTGATCATCATTCCATTTCACATCAAGCTCACTAAGAACAGGCCGTGATGGATAAGCCTGAGCAAGCTCTACGACAAATGTTTGTTTATGCAGCTCTTCAAGCAAGGCACGCTTAGACGTATTTTTAACAATGCCACCTTGATTAATAATCGCAATGTTATGGCAAAGGCTTTCTGCTTCTTCTAAGTAATGGGTCGTTAATATAATGGTTGTACCCAGTTCTGAATTTAGCTTTTGTAGGTACTCCCACATGCTTAAACGTAATTCGATATCCACACCTGCAGTGGGCTCATCCAAAATAAGCAAACGCGGATCATGCACTAAGGCTCGAGCAATCATTAAACGTCGTTTCATACCACCTGACAACATACGCGACGGTACATCACGCTTGTCCCATAGATCTAACGCTTTTAAATACTTTTCGCTTTGTGCAATGGCCTGTTTTTTATTCAAACCATAATAACCCGCTTGGGTCACTACAATGTCTTGTACTTTTTCAAATTGATTAAAGTTAAATTCTTGCGGCACAACCCCCAATAAGCGCTTGGCTGCGTACCAATCCCCTTCGATATCTAAACCGAACAACTTAACCTGACCGTCGCTTTTATTCACCAATCCAGAAACAATGCCAAGTGTGGTAGACTTACCTGCACCATTAGGACCCAACAAGGCAAAGAAGTCCCCTTGAGCGACCTCAAGGTCAATGCCCTTTAAAGCAACATGACCATTGTCATATACTTTTTTTAGCCCCGTTATACTAAGGGCTGGTCCTTTATACTCATTCAATGAACTCATAACCGTATCGTATCTATGCAAGCTTATAATCCCCATCATCATACTCTGATTTTGTTGAAAGATTTCTTAAAATCTATGCAACAAGGTTTTCCATTTAATCAAGAAACCCTAGATGAAGATGAAACCAGCTTTGTTGAACAACTTGAAACCCTCATAAACGCCCTTGAAGGTCATGACAGCAACGCTGTATTTGATGGCCAGCACTGGCTAGCCCGATTGTTCCGTAACTACCCTACCCTAGCCCCCCACCTTGGGCGTGAAGTACTGTGGTATTTTGGTGGTGAAGCGCTTCATTTCATGCCAGACGAAGAAATTGCTAAATTTCAGCAGCTAGAAGACCTAATGATAGAAGCCGATGAAAACTTTGACTACCTAGCAGCCAAGCAACGTATCTTTAGCGCCAACTAAGCACAACAAGAGCCAAGCATTGCTTGGCTTAGTTTTGTATAGACGAAAAAAAGCCAGAACAATGTTCTGGCTTTTTAATTTGGAGCGGGAAACGAGACTCGAACTCGCGACCCCGACCTTGGCAAGGTCGTGCTCTACCAACTGAGCTATTCCCGCAATTCTTTTTTAGCCCTAAGGCTATGAGTTGATTGATCTCAACTCAGTGACTGTCCTAGAACAACCACTTAGAATAAGTGGTATCCCGTAGGGGAGTCGAACCCCTGTTACCGCCGTGAAAGGGCGGTGTCCTAGGCCTCTAGACGAACGGGACACTAAATGACTGACTCTCATTAGGCAATCGGCCTAGTCTAATGAGAAATTGGAGCGGGAAACGAGACTCGAACTCGCGACCCCGACCTTGGCAAGGTCGTGCTCTACCAACTGAGCTATTCCCGCATATTAGAGCCTTTCACCACTCTAATGATCAGCTTTCGCTGACTATCTTGCCAATACACAAGATAATATTGGTATCCCGTAGGGGAGTCGAACCCCTGTTACCGCCGTGAAAGGGCGGTGTCCTAGGCCTCTAGACGAACGGGACACTAAACAGAAGACGTCAGTCACGTCTAATGTGGCGCGCATTCTATGTATCTTATTGAATTAGGTCAAGTTTTTTCTAATAAAAAACTTTTTAAATTCGGTCTACACTAAATATATCTAATGGAGATGAAGAAGAAGCAATGGACTCTATCATCGTTACAGGGGCGCTGATAACTTTCTTATTACTTGGCGTCCTGTTTTTAAAAGGGTATCTCGATAAGCGTCAAATCGAAAAAGCCCGTGAAATGATGGACCTTAATGATGACCTACGTCGTATGCAAAACGCGATGGCCGTCATCCCTAGCATATATTTCGACGTACCCACTCGTATCTTCATGCTGAAACGCACCATGCAGTTAATTAGCAAGATCCTTGAAAACAACTCTGATCACCAAACCCTCAACACCCTATATCAAGAAATGGAAATTCAACTGGATAATACGCTCAAGCAAAAAGACGATAGCGTTAAGCGGTTAGCCAAACGCGGAAAAGTAGACAATCCTGATACCGCCCATGAAATTCGGACAATGGTTAAATATCTACATGATCAAATTATTAAGTCTGTAAAAAATGGCTTAATCCCAAAAGCACATGGCTCTAGAGTGGTAAAAAATTTAAAAATCATCATGCAAAGAACCGTGATTGATATGAATTACAACATGGCGCAAGGTATTTTAAGAACCAAGAAATTACGCCCTGCCCTTTCGAAATTCAAACTCACACTTGGGTTAGTTATTAAAAGCCCCCTTAAACAGTACCTAACCCCATTAAAAGATGAGTTAGAGCAAACCGTGGCCAAACTTGAAAACCAATTATCCATTGATCGCAAAAAAAGCAGTGAGCGCTCAGCAGGACAACTGGCCAGTGGTATGGACAAAATAAAAGAGGAAGAAGACTGGGAGGTGAAAAAGAATATCTACGATTAATCAGGCAATGTTTCAAATAAGGTTTTGATCATCTCACGCATCGCCGCTACCTCTTCCGTTTTAACACCCGCATCACACAATAGTTTTTCAGGAACACGCTTGGCCTGTTGCTTTAATGACTCACCAAGGGCTGTTAAACGCACCCACACCTGTCTTTCGTCTTCACTGCTACGTTGACGCTGAATAAGGCGCTTTGCTTCGAGGCGCTTTAATAAAGGAGTAAGCGTGCCACTATCAAGCTTTAAACGCTCCCCCAACATGGTCACAGTAAATTTGTGGCCAATTGGCATCTCCCAAAGAACCAACATAACCAAATACTGAGGGTAGGTTAAATCCAATGGTTTCAATAACGGCTGATATAACTTTGTCATTAGGCGTGAGGCGCTATAAAGCTGAAAGCACAGCTGATTATCGAGCTTTAGCAGCTCATCTGTTTGCTTACTCATAACACCTCGCACAAAATGGAATCATAAATAGGGCAAGTTACCCTCTCACTGGGATTGGGTCAAATGCCACTATCAATATTTATTGAAGTAAAGCACGCACTTGCTTGGCAATGTCTTCTGGCTTGGTTGTTGGCGCAAAACGCTTAATCACTTTACCGTCTTGATTGATCAAGAACTTAGTGAAGTTCCATTTGATTTTTTGTGTACCTAAAATACCGCGAGCTTCTTTTTTCAAATATTGATACAGCGGATGCGCGTTGTCTCCGTTTACTTCAATTTTAGAAAACATAGGAAAACTCACCCCATAATTTTTCATGCAAAAGCCAGCAATCTCACTGTCACTGCCCTTATCTTGCTGAGCAAATTGATTACATGGAAAACCCAGGACTTCCAAACCTTTTTCATGCAACTCTTTATACATGGCCTCAAGCCCCTCAAATTGAGGCGTAAAACCACATTTACTCGCCGTATTCACAATTAACAAGACCTTGCCCTTATAAGCAGATAACTCTCGCTCTTGCCCCTGAATATCCGTCGCTTTAAAGTCATAAATTGACATATTTACCCCCTAAATAATTAATTGCTATAAATTAAATTGTACGCAATTAATTTAACCAAACAAAAGACCACTGTCTAGTGTTTAATCAACAGATATTGAATTTAAGTGAAGGAAAGCATTCTTGAAATGTGCGACATCGGTAAACCTGATTGCGCATGCCACTGGTTAAACGCCGCTTGAATAGCCAACAAATCTCGTTTGGCTTTACTATCTTCGACTCTATCAACTACTCCTTGAGCCCTTAATTGCACCATGACATCTTCACTTAAATTGAAGGTATCCTTGCCTGCCATACGCAAAAGAGCAGGTGCACTGCGACCACCCAATTGCGCCCCTTTCTTTTTCATATCCAGCCATAAACTCACAATATCAGTCACTGGCCAGCTGGCAATATATTGACCAAAGCCACCTTGCTCTCTTTCAAGGTCCAACAGCCATGCGGCATTTGTACGCAGCGCTTTCATCTTGCCCCAATGCTTGATTAAACCTGGCTGTAGCATATGTTGCTCTAAAGCCTCATCACTTAAACTGGCCACATAAACAGGGTTAAAGCCTTTAAAAACTTGCTCAAATATAGGCCATTTGTCATCCACCACACTGTGTTTTAGGCCTGCTCTGAATATGCGCAAACCCAGTAGTGATAAGTAAGAAGCACTGCTGCGCTGAGCAAGTGCTTCGTTGCTTTCTAAAGGCGGCATATAGTGGATGAGATCCGGGCCTTTTAAGTCTTGAGCCCGGTGTAAAATCCAGTCGAAGTCTTTCATTTTTTCTCATCAAACGTCAAAGACGCACTATTCACACAATAGCGTAAACCCGTTGGTGCTGGACCGTCTAGAAAGACATGACCAAGGTGACTATCGCAACGCCCACAAACGATCTCGGTACGTTGCATCATTAACGAGCCATCACTGTGCTCTTCAATCACATCCGATTGAATCGGCTGGAAAAAACTTGGCCAACCCGAGCCGCTGTCGTATTTGGTTTGCGAGTCAAATAAAGGCTCTCCACAGCACACACATTTGTAAGTACCATTTGCCTGATTAGTATACAGCGCCCCTGTAAAAGCCCTTTCTGTGCCTTTTTCACGGGTAATACGATAGGTTTCAGGATCAAGCTGTTCACGCCATTGATCTTCAGTTTTGGTTATTTTTTCCATCTCTTGCTCCTAAAAAAGTCTCTGCTATCAATAAGAAAGCTTAATGTAGTGATTGGAGCCATGCAAAAAGCTAGGTATCATCCGCACATCTTTTACGACAACAAGCTGCTTAATTAAATCCAAGCAGCACCGGGGTTTTCCATGCACGAATTGCATAAATCTAACAAACTCGCCAACGTATTTTATGATATTCGCGGACCTGTTTTAAGTGCCGCTAAAAAAATGGAAGATGAAGGCCATCGCATCCTAAAGCTTAATATTGGCAACCCCGCGCCTTTTGAGTTAAACGCACCGGATGAAATCTTACAAGATGTGATTCATCAGTTACCCAACTCCCAAGGCTATAGTGATAGCAAAGGGGTGTACTCTGCCCGTAAAGCAGTGATGCAGTACTGCCAACAAAAAGGCATTAAAGGGGTTGAGATTGAAGATATTTACCTGGGCAATGGTGTCAGCGAGTTAATCGTGATGGCCTTACAGGGTTTGATCAATAATGGTGATGAAGTACTTATTCCTGCACCTGATTACCCACTATGGACAGGCGCCGTCAGTTTAGCCGGTGGCACCCCTGTGCATTACCGCTGCGATGAAAAAGCAGACTGGTACCCTGACATTGATAACATCAAAAAGAACATTACCCCCAATACAAAAGCATTGGTGTTAATCAACCCAAATAACCCAACAGGGGCACTTTATCCAAAAGAAGTGTTACTTGAGATGTTAGAAGTGGCTCGCCAGCACAACTTGGTTGTTTTTTCAGATGAAATTTATGACAAAATTTTATTTGATGAGGTGGAACACGTTTCAACCGCCTCACTGGCTGAGGACTTATTAGTCATTACATTTAACGGTTTATCCAAAAGCTATCGCCTAGCAGGCTTTCGTAGTGGCTGGTTAGTGGTCAGTGGCGCAAAACACAAAGCCAAAGACTATCTTGAAGGTTTAGACATGCTCGCCAGTATGCGCTTGTGCGCGAACGTGCCAGCGCAGTATGCCATCCAAACAGCACTTGGTGGTTATCAAAGCATTAATGATTTAGTACGCCCAGGCGGGCGCATTTATGAGCAGCGTAACATTGCTCACAAAATGATTAACGATATCCCTGGCTTAAGTTGCACCCTACCAAAAGGGGCACTGTACAGTTTTGTTAAAATGGATCAGGCCAAGTTCAACATTAAAAATGACGAAAAAATGGTACTGGATTTACTAGAACAGCAGAAGATATTAATCGTTCATGGTCGAGCGTTTAACTGGCCAGAACCTGATCACTTCCGTTTGGTTTTCTTACCTCGCGTCGACGATTTAAAAGAAGCCATTGGCAAAATTGGTCATTTCTTTGAACGTTATAGCCAGTAAGTATTCAATATGAATGATGTGAACATTGATGATTTTTATCACGATATGGGCGTAATTCTGCTGACGTTATTTCAGCAGTTTCCACGCAAAGTGAGTTTATTCATTGATGATATTTGCGGGCCGGATGACATGGACGAATTCGGCTTACACAGCTCAAGATATTTATCGGCCATAGGCGCGTTGATGTGGCTGCATGATGAGGGTTATGTTCGTTATTCCGACATCATCAAACAAGAAAGCGCAGAAGACTGCACGCTTACCCAAAAAGCTTTTGTGAAACTGATTCGCCCAAACCTTAACGCTGGCGACTTTGAAAAAGCGAATTCAATTGAAAAGCGAGAAAGCACCCTTGCTTTTCAAATGCAGCTAGCGTTAAAAAATCAATCCAGTATTGATATGCAAAATATCATTCAACAATATTTCTTTAACGCCACACCATAAAGTCAGTTTTACAACTGAAATAGCATCACTTTTAGTGATGCATCTTCATTAACATCCGCAAGCACATCAGGGTTTGCAATGCGCTCAACAAAACTCGCCTCTGGAAACACACGCCCCACTAATTCATGCAAAAATGACTCACCAAGGGCTGGTGAATTAAGACACAGAACCAACTGCGCATCTTCTGCTAGAGCCGGTTTTAATTTGGTTAATAATTTTTCATAATCACGACGCACATCAAACGCTTTACTTTGAAAACTAGGCGGGTCTGCTATTAATAAATCAAACGGCCCTTTTTGTGTGAGCTTTTTGATCATTTTAAAAATATCTTGTGCAATAAATGTATTACGCTGACAGGCTACTTCATTCAAAGCTAAGTTTTGCTGTCCACGTTTTATTGCACCTTTTGCCATGTCTATATTGACAACTGAATTGGCAGCGCCTGCCGCCGCCGCAATGCCTAAACTGCATGTGTATGAAAATAGATTCAGTACGGCTTTATCTTTTGCATGCTCACGCAGCCACTTACGGCCATTGCACATATCTAAAAACAAACCGCTGTTTTGATTTCGACCTAAGTTAACCCAGTACGACAAACCTGCTTCTTTGACTTTAAAATCCACATTCAAATGAGAATCAGTTCCATGGAAGATTTCCACAGGATTACCTGCTTCATATCTGCGCTGAATATAAATCCCCTCTAGCGCAAGTTGCGCCGCTTGATCCCTCAATACCGCAAGGGTTTCTATTAGTTCGATTTCGTCAATGGGCTGATAAATAATCACCCATAAAACAGGAGGGTATATCTCAATATTGACCTGCTCCCATCCTTTAAATAGTCCTCCACGGCCATGAAGCAGTCGCTGAGTGTCATCGGACGGTAATACTTTCAATATATTGTCTAAAATAATGTTTTTTTGCATAAAACTCTTGGCTCAATACGCAGGCTGTTACTATACTGATATTACTTATTAAGGGGTGACGTTATGAAAAGCTCAAGCACAACAAAAGCAGCCCAATCTAACAAGGACTTCATGCATGGCGCTGCGATCATCGACGAAAAGGGCAGAGAAACGCCCATCACAGAAGATATGATTCAAAAAGCCTTAAAGAAAATCCTACAAGCTGCCAAATCTTAACAACAGCTTGCAACGTCAATTGAAACAGCCACTGGCTGTTTTTTTATGCCTAGCTTTCAAACAAACATTTGAATTACGGCTTAATTCGCACACCTATTGCCTGTAACCATACAGGATGAGACAGACGCTTGGCCGAGATGCTTTGCCCATTCAAATCACGTCTTAATGGGTAATTCTTTCGCAACTGATCAAACGCCTTCGCTTTTTCAGCATCGCCCAGCCCAATTAAACTAAGCATTCGATAATGGTCATCACGCACATCATAAGCATTACGAATCACTTGTTTCATGACGTAACCCGTATCCGCTTCATTACTGAAACTTAACTTGCGCACAGGCACCTCTGAAATCAACTGTGCTAAACGCAGACGTTTGGGCAAAGCAAACGTTTCACATAGTGCATCATAAATCATGGCGGTGCCGCCATATTTTCCGTCTAGGCTATAACCGGCAATATGAGGGGTGGCCAATAAACACGCTTTAATCAGTTCGTCTGATGGTGAAGGTTCTTGCTCATATACATCTAAGATCACATTAAAATTAGGATTCTGACTTAAATGGGCTAATAAGGCTTGGTTATCAATCACCCCGCCACGACAGCTATTAATCAAACAGGCATCGGGGTTCATCCCCTCTAATCGCGCCTTATCGACCAAATGATACGTGGCATGCTCACCCTGCTTAATAATGGGTGTATGCAGTGTCACCACATCTTGCTGCCAAACCTGATCTTTGTTTTCACTTGCGCTGAACTGGCTGATATTGGGGTCATATGCCACAACGGTCATACCCAGCGCCGTTAAGGTGTCATGTAACATGCCTCCCACGCTACCCACACCCACAATACCAACACTGAATTCCTGCCAGCTCTTTTGCTTGCGCTCTTGTAACACCAATAAGCAGCTCAAGACATAATCCACCACAGATTTAGCATTACAACCGGGTGCATTGGCATACTGTATGTTTTGCTGGTCTAGGTAATCTGTATCTAGGTGGTCAGTACCTATGGTGCAAGTACCCACAAATTTAACGCGACTGCCAGCCAACAAGGCTTCGTTCACATTGGTAATGGAGCGTACCAATAGTATGTCGGCATCTTTCACTTGCTCGTTGGTCATCTCTCGACCAGGTAGTGTCACCAGTTGGTTACACATATCGCTAAAAAAGGCATCCAACAGCGGGATGTTTTCATCGGCAACAATTTTCATAAATACAGTCCAGCTAATGTCTCTAGGGCCTTTTTTAATGGCCGATGAATGCCCACTTGTTGAGTAAGAGCATCAATGAATACGTAATTGTCTTGATTAAAGGGCAAAGGTGCAAGGTTCAATGGTATGTCTTGACGTAAACGGGTTAGGGTTTGATTCAACAACAAACGGGGCTTATTTTCCAACAAGGCCGTTGCAATTCGTTTTGCCCCTCTGACAGGTAAGACTTCCTCAGCGCCAATAGCTTGATAAATCCCTTGTGCGTCTGTGTAATGTTGCAACAAGGTTGTCGCCGTTTTCACACCGATTCCAGGAATACCTTCAATATTGTCACTTGCATCCCCTACCATGGAAAGGTAATCCACCACTTGATTTGCACACAATCCCGTATCGCTTAATAAGCGGCTTTCATCCCACAAGGCATCCGTGGCGCTATCACGCATGATTACATTTTCAGCCAACAGCTGGCGCAGATCTTTATCTCGAGAATGAATGGTAATTTGATAATCGCTCAACTGCGAAACACTGGCCGCTATATAATCATCGGCTTCAAATTCAGCTCCAGCCTGCACAACAAAACCCATATGTTCACAAAAAGACTTGAGCAAACTTAACTGATAAATAATATCTTCGGTAGGTAACGCACGATTAGCTTTGTATTGAGGATCTAGTTGATGACGAAAGCAGGTGCCTAGGCTTTCATCAAATGCGGCGACGGTTAAATCGGCATCAAAAAAATCAGGGTTCATTAACCAACGCAAGCTGGCCAGTAGCGGGTACACCTCCCAACCGTCTTCATTAATGACCGTTGGGCCGGGTGCAAAATAATAACGAAAAAAAACCGCCGATATATCAATTAAGTGTGCGTGTTTCACCGATTACTCTTAGGGGTATAAAACGGAATGGATGCATTTTCTATGGTCATACTCACAGGTGGCGCTGGTAATAAATTGATATCTTCCACGCTGGCACCTTTTGGGAATATTAAATGGCCATCTTCAAATCGAGCGGGAAATTCTGAACTGGGGTAATACCAGCCTAGAAGCGTTTCATGTTCAAAAACCACCAGCCAGCGAATAGGCAGATATTCCTCCCCTACTCGCTCAAGCCCCACCACAGATAAATCATGGGACTCACCAAAATAATAAACACTCACCAGTTGACTGCCATCACCTAAAAGCTCAGGGGCTTGTTGACGAATCAAAATATGAGCTTGCTCTGCATCTAACGCAACAACCGCTGCACTGCTAAACACAAGTGTTAAAACCAACAGCATCCTTGCCGCCATAATTTACCCCTTGGGAACTGGTTCCGTTACAATTTTTTTGCCTAAATATTTTTCTAAATCCATCATGCCATACGCTTCGTATTCATCGATGAAGGTGATCGCCATACCGCTCGCCCCAGCACGACCAGTACGACCAATACGGTGAACATAATCCTCAGGGTCATCCGGTAAGTTATAATTAAATACATGAGTAATACCGTCAACGTGGATACCACGGCCCGCCACATCCGTCGCCACTAGCACGGTATTATCTTGGTTTTTAAAGCGCTCAAGGGTTTTTACACGTTTTTGCTGGGCCACTTCACCACTTAACAACATGGCTTTAACACCCATTTTATTTAAACGATCCGCCAGATCACGAGAGGTATCACGGCGATTAGCGAAGATAATAGCTTTACCTGTGGTGGCTTCATTTAATAAGTTCACCAACACTTGGTCTTTTTCAGTTTCTTGTAGGCTGTAAAAACGCTGATCAACGGTCTCAGTAGCAACCGATTCTGGTTCAATTTCAATTTGCTGAGGCTTATACGTCCAGCTTTCGCTTAAAGCCACTACATCGTATGGGTAGGTCGCACTGAACAACTGGGTTTGACGAATGTCTTTTTCAGGGGTGGCGCGAATAATACGTTTAAGGTCAGGAATGAACCCCATGTCTAACATGCGGTCTGCTTCATCAATCACCAACAATTCAACTTGGTCCAAAAACACCACTTTTTGTTGTAAGAAATCTAATAAACGACCTGGTGTCGCCACGACAATATCAACAATGCTGTTTAGCTCGTCTTTTTGTTTATCGTAATCTACGCCACCGACAACGGTGACCACATTGATGTCAGTGTACTTGGACAGACCTTGTGCATCTTTGGCAATTTGCATGGCCAATTCACGGGTTGGTGCAATCACTAACGCACGAGGTTCACTGGCATACCGCTCACTTGGAGACGTGGTTAATAATTTTTGTAAAACCGTAATTAAAAACGCAGCCGTTTTACCAGTACCGGTTTGAGCTTTACCAATAATGTCATGACCAGCAAGGGTTAAGGGTAAAGAGGCCGCCTGAATTGGGCTAGCATATTGAAAACCTAAATCATAAATACCGCGCATGATGCGCTCATCTAAATTAAGGTCATGGAAACGGGTTTTACCTTCAGCTGGTTCAACGCTAAATTGGCTTGGATCCCATGGCGTCACTGTTTTTTTCTTTGGCGCGGCTTTTGATTTAGCTTTTGCTGGGGCTTTAGTTTGTTTTTTTTCAGTTGCAGGTTTTGGCGCACTTTTAGACGCTACTGACTGCTTTGCTGGTTCTGATTTATTAAATATTTTTTTAATTAATCCAAATGGCATTTATAACATTTCCCGTTTAAATTCTGATAAGTTCAATGATTGCCCGCTACGATAATGCGCGATTAAAGCATCACTGAACTGTTTTGCCCGTGTTGGCAAACCCTGTTGCAAATACACCTGTACTTGCTGGTATATATTGTCTTTAAAGACGTTAGCGGATTGTTCAATATAATGAGGATCGCCGCTTAAATTATCGATACTCACATTAAATCTGAAATTAGCACTTTGGCTGAGTATCCACTCCAACGCTTGCGGCTTAATTTCTACTTTTTCAAACTCAGTTTGCTGCTCAGGTGTTCGACCATCAGGGTTATACCAATAGCCAAAATCCACCAGCTTACGGCGCTTCTCCCCAGCAATACACCAATGGCTAATTTCATGCAGTGCGCTTGAAAAAAAACCATGGGCAAAAATCACACGATCCCAAGGATAATACTGACTTCTTGGGATATATATAGGCTCATGCCCGCCTCGAACCAATTCCGTATTTATGGTGCTTTTGAAGCATTGGTTAAAGATTTGAATAGCGGCTGAGCAGTGATACATAGATTCTTACAACATTCTAACTGGCCTGCTTTATACCAGTTATGGCCGATAGCTACCAGTTGCAAACTGTGAGCATTGCATTTCATAGTAAAATCACGATACTTAGGCGTTTTTTTACTAGGGATAATCGGCACATGCTCAGGTCTTTTTTCAAGCAAGCCAAACCGCTTATGGTTTTGATGCTGCCGATCCTTGGAACGCAATTAGCACAAACCGGCATGGGCGTGGTGGATACCTTAATTGCAGGGCTTGCGGGCACCCTCGATCTAGCCTCTATTGCGGTGGGAAGCAGCATTTGGTTACCCATTGTTTTATTCGAAGCAGGCATTATGGTGGCTCTTACCCCCATGGTTGCCCACGCTAAAGGCGCCAAAAATAAGCAGCAATCTGCTCACTATTTACAACAGGGGATTTATCTAGGCTTAGTGATAGGCCTCATTGCCATGACCATCATGTTATTGGGCACACGCCCTCTAATGGCGCTTATGGAGATCAGTGAAGACATTCAAAGCATCACGGTTGATTACTTGTTTTATATTGCCCTTGCTTTACCGGCTGTGGCTATTCATCAAGCCTTTCGCTCTTATAATGAAGCAGTACACCTCACCAAACCTGTGACCGTTATCGCATTTGCAGGCTTATTGCTCAATATCCCCCTCAACCTAGTATTTGTATTTGGTTTTGGTCCCATTGAAGCCATGGGTGGACCGGGCTGTGGCCTGGCAAGTTTGATCGTGTTTTACCTCATGACCATTGCCATCTGGATATTCACTTGGTTTAGCCAACACCATCAAAAAGTAAAGCCACTACAAAACTTCACTGGCCCTAATATTAAAACCATTGGCAACATCAGCGCGGTAGGTTTGCCCATTGGCTTAGCCATTTTTGCTGAGGTGAGCCTATTTTGTATTATTGCCTTATTTATTGCCCAATTGGGTCCTGTGGTGGTGGCCGCTCACCAAATCACACTTAATATCACCACGGTTACCTTTATGGTGCCCTTAAGCCTAGCCACTGCCTTAACCGTAAGAGTGGGTCATGAGCTCGGCCGCAATCAGCCCGTAGCCGCTAAACAAGCTTGGGTGAACGCCATTCAAATTAACCTCATATTTGCCCTGTTTAATGCCAGTATTTTGTTCTTTTTAGGGGGCGCACTGGCCAGTCTGTACAGCCAAGACCAGCAAGTGTTATCACTGGCGGTATTATTAATGATGCATGCAGCGGTTTTTCAAATCAGCGACAGCATCCAAGTAGGTGCCGCAGGTGCATTACGTGGTTATAAAGACACCATGGTCACCCTAGCGATTAGTATTGTTTCATTTTGGTTTGTGGGTCTGCCTCTTGGTTATTACTTAGGGCTTTCACACGTGGCGCCCATGGGGGCTGCGGGCTTTTGGGTAGGCTTAATTGTGGGTTTAAGTGTGAATGCGGTGTTACTACTATCACGTCTTTACTATGTGAGCCGCAAAGCAATCAATCAACTGGATATTAGGCCGCACGCGGTTATTCAAAACTGATCATACTCCTTGGTTTTTTGCACCTATACTCAAATTAAGTGCAGGAAGCAGTCGCAATTAGCCTTGGAGTGAATATGGCCAAACAAGCCGATGTTATTGATTTTAGGCAACACAAACGAAATCTACCCAATATACAGCGCCTATTGCCCGAATTAGACGGCATAGAAATGCTGTACACCAATGATTCATCTGATCAAATATTCAGTTTAAAGGTCCTTTGCTGGGCCATATGGAGTGATGGCCACATTGATGGCATGGTGCCTTGGCTTAACCGCCTTGTGGCGTGTCGCAGCCTAGATGACCCACTTAATGGTCACTGGGAAGGCTTCATGGACACCAATACAGGGCAAGTACTGTTTGAAGTGCCTACTTACAAGTCTGAATTTTTAAAACAAAGCGCTCAATTTTACCCCATTGTGCAAACCGGCTCGGTGAGCATTGCCCAAGAAATCCCTGACCTAATTGGCTCTCACGCCGTATTTAGTCAAGATCACTTTGACAGCTTTAACATCCAAGAGATTCATAGCTGGCGCCTCTATAGTGACGGCAGTATTTTAGCCATGTGTGTTGAAGAGGATCATGTACACAGCACCCCTGTTTTAACCGGTGATGACTGCTTATTTAGCGCGCAGCACCGTAAAGATTTTCATTATTTCTTCCAACACACCATCGCCAATAAGATCAAATCAAAAGACCCTGACGCACTGGCTGCCATGGCTCATTTGGCCAAGCATTCATCCTAATGTAAGCTGTAGCAGATTATGATTAGGCAAAGCGTTCATTAAGGGCTCTTCATGTTTCGCATCAAGGACGAATACTTAAACGACTTAGAAACCAATCCATGGAAACGATTTCGCAATCGCACGATTCGCGTCATCGTTAGCCCTTATCATTTAATGAAGTCAATCTTCATGGTGACTGGCGCCATTTTTTGGATATTGGCCATAGTTGCCCTTATTTCTACATTTACCTTGTTGGAAAGCCTACCTCACTTTGAAGACAAGGGTTTTGAGCAGGCAAAACAATCAGCGGTCAAAAGTGTTGAAGAACATTTATCACAATCCCCTTCTGCCCTAAAAAGCTATCAATGGATTAGCATCGACAAGATCAATCGCGAGTTACTGTATGCCATCGTCATGAGCGAAGACGGTGATTTTTTCAATCATCAAGGCATCGACTATGATGCGTTGATTAGCGCGTTAGGTGAAAACATTAAACGCCGTGAATGGAGCTATGGGGCCAGTACCATTACTCAACAAACGGTGAAAAACATTTACTTTGAAAACAATAAAACCCTATACCGCAAGCTCAAAGAACTCCTTGTCACCAAGCGACTTGAAAAAGCACTAAGTAAAAATGAAATACTAGAACTGTACTTAAATATCATCGAATTTGGCCCTGACATCTATGGGATTCACGCTGCATCTGAGTATTATTTTAAAGCCAAACCCAGCCAACTTAATGCAGCTCAGGGGGCTTTTTTAGCCGTATTAATGCCCAGCCCGCGTAAGTATCATTTCACTATTTACCAAAACCAGTACTTGGCTAAACGCCATAAACGCAAATACCGCAGAATCCTGCAAGACATGCGCTTTAAAGAATACATAAGCCCTATTCAGTACGATAAATACATGAAGTGGTCATTCTTTTAACTTTCTTACTTTTGTTGCATGTCACAGGCAAAATACGCCATCGTACTAAAAACTTGATGTAAACACTTGCAGCGACTCATAGGCACAGTAAACTGCGCCCATTCATTGATAGGAAGTCATTATGCAGGCGCCAATTAAATTATTATTTGTTTTATCCCTTATCACTGCTTTAGCAGGCTGTGCCGCAACCACACCCTTGGTATTAGGCGCTGGTGGTAACCATGAATTTCTAAAGTACAAAACGGACATCCGCTTAAAAGCTGCCGCGGCACTTGATGAAGAACCCGATCTGATTACCTATTCAATCAACGGTATTGTTGAAAACAAAAGCAATGACGTCATCAACACCTATTTATTAGGTTATGGTAAAGATGATTACAGCCAAGACATGAAAAGCATCGCGATTTATCAAATTGGCTTAATTTATATGAATCGCTACAACAAAGACCGTGACGACGAAAAAGCGAAAGCTTATTTTCATCGTCACCTTATCGAATTTCCTTACAGCATCCTACAAGACCGTGTTCACGATCGCTTAGCCATCATAGAAGCTCGTAAAAAAGAAACGGTACAAATGACCCCAGAGCAATTATTGTCTCATGTTGATAAAGATCGATTATTAAATAAACCCATTACTGCGTTTGACCCAGATTTAACCCCCATGAGTGAGCGCGCAATTCGCGAAAATCGTTTAGACGATGCCAATGGTGTTTATTTAACGGTTTATCAGAACCCAGGTTCCAGCGACAGCATTAAAGCCAAGTCACTTTATCAACTGGGTTTAATTTATATGAGTGAACAAAACCCTAATAAGAGCATCAAAAAATCCAGCTATTTCTTCCGTAAAATAATGGACGAATTCCCTAAACAAGCAGTCAGTAAAAAAGCAGAACACAAGCTAAGTAAATTACTTAACCAAAACAATGACCCTGTCACTGAGACAAGCAATTAATAACCTGTCAGTTATTTAGCATAAAAAAAGCGGATGATATCATCCGCTTTTTTTATGCTTAGCACTTTTTAAACTTTATCATTGCACCTATGGCGCAGGATTTGGGTGTTGCCCATGTACCTTCGCAATTTCACTGAGCACATCATCATTCAAACTCAAATCAATTGAAGCTATGTTTTCTTTTAACTGATCCATAGTTGTCGCACCGATAATATTACTGGTAACGAATGACTGCTGATTCACAAATGCCAAACTCATTTGTGCAGGGGTTAGGTTAAAATAATGAGCGATATTCACGTAAGCTTTTGTGGCTTTTACCGCTTGCTCGTTATTATAACGGGTGAAACGCTCATACAATGTTAAACGGCCTTTTTCAGGTTTGTCACTGCCGAGATATTTACCACTTAACGCTCCAAACGCCATTGGGCTATATGCCAGTAAACCAATATTTTCACGGTGACTTACTTCTGCTAAACCCACTTCATAGGTGCGGTTTAATAAGTTATAAGGGTTTTGAATCGATACAGGCTTGGCAAAACCATTCTCTTCACAAATGCTTAAGGCTTTCATAACCCCCCACGGGGTTTCATTGCTTAATCCCCAGTGACGAATTTTACCCTGCTGAACTAATTCGTTAATGGCACTGATGCTATCAAATAAGGGCGTCATGAGTTCTTCGGTTTTGGCTTGATAACCTAACTGACCAAAAAAGTTAGTGTTCCGATCAGGCCAATGCAACTGATACAAATCCACATAATCGGTTTGTAGGCGCTGCAAGCTTGTTTCTATTGCCTGATGTATATGTTCTTTAGTTAAACGCGGGCCATTGCGTAAATACGTTAACCCATTGCCAGGGCCTGCCACTTTGGTTGCCAATACAATATCATCTCGCTGCCCGCGCTGGTTAAGCCAGGTGCCGACATATTGTTCTGTCAGCCCTTGGGTTTCAGGTTTCGGTGGTACTGGATACATTTCAGCAGTATCAATAAAGTTAATGCCTTGTGATAAGGCGTAGTCTAATTGTTCGTGGGCTTCTTGCTCTGTGTTTTGTTCACCCCATGTCATGGTGCCTAAGCTGATCAAACTCACATCAATATTAGTATTGCCTAACTTTTTAAATTTCATTGCCAACCTTTTAAACACAAAAAAACCGATAGGTCTTACCCTATCGGTTTCATTATTAACACTCAATATCTGCTTGAGTTTCAAGCTGGAATGAATCGTTCCAGCAGGCAACTCAATTAGTTTTGAATTTTACAATTACGCCATTCACAGCGTACTAATAAGTAAGAGTCATCGGCACAACTGGCTTCTAACACTTCATTAGGGCCGTCTGACTTTAAGGTACGTACTTTCGGGTTAACACAGCCTTCACGTTTTGCCATGCGCTCAACCGCATATGCGCTACGTGAGAATTTCTTGTTGGCGTTATCTTCAATGACGCTCATTTTAAGATATAGGTCTTGGCCGTGTGCATCACGCTTTTGTTGAAGCTTCACCAATAGTGGGTACATTTTTGAGTCTTCGCGTAAGTCCATGGCACCATCACGATACTCAGCCATAACATCTAAACAGGTAGCCGCTTTATCACCGCCTTCGAGGATTTCAGCAACTCGTTGTTCGGCTTCGGCAATGATGTCAAACGTCAGCCCCATGGCATAACGAGCACCGGTTTCTTGGCGAGTATCTGTTAAGGTGACTAGGTTGTAGCTCAAGCCATAATCAGCGGCCTCAACTAGGCTACCATTTCGCTTCCACCAGCTGCGATATCCGCGCCATGCAGCCTGCTTAGCTGTTACGCTTAACTCACTACACTGGTCAGTTAATTTTCGCGCAGTGACATCTTCAACCAAGGCGTAGTTGATTGCTTGTTCGTCAGGTGTACGAGAGACACCACTACAGGCGCTAATGGCCAGCACACACATTACTAAAGTTAAACGTTGCAACACGTTGATACTCCTTACATTACGTTTATTTATTGTAGTTGAAATTCTTATTATGGGTTTATGGCTTCTAACCAATGGATCAATTCTTCTTCGGTAAACGGCCAACCCAGTTCGCGACCATCTTGTGTCTTTAATACAGGGATTTGCATGCCATATCTGTCAACCAGACCATCATCGTCTGCAATATCCACATACAACAAAGTAAAACCTAATACTGGGGCAATTCGCCTGACCATTCGCTCTGCTACTTCACACAAATGACAACCTGTGGTGCCCAATAACTCTAACTGCACAGTGCTTCCTAATGCTTTTTGATGAGGCCAGAATACCACGGTATGTCGTAATAAAAAACGCCATAAAAAAAACGGGAGACACAGTTGCCTGCGCCTCCCGTAAAAACAAATCATTAACTGAATTATGCGCTTAGGGCATTTAACATGGGTTTTAATAAGTCTGGTAACTGACTTTTACCCAGAGCCTGTGTGGTCTGATCCATTTGTTCAAATAAGTTTTCTAATAAACTGCGAGAGTTGGCAAACTGATTCGCTTCCTCAAAAGCGGCTTTCACCCCTTGAGCAAAGTTGGCTAAAGGATCTGCTAAGCCTTTTGGTAATTTAGCGGTATCGTAGCCTTTGTTGCCATTTCCAAGCGCTTCGCCTTTCATGGCACCATATTCATAGGCGCTTAACTGGCTTTGTTTAATGTCTAAGCTGAACTGCGCAATTTGATCAGCATCACTGGTTAAGTTCATGGCCATATCAAACGCGGTACCTAAATCACCTGTATAAAACTCATCCGCTAAGTCATTTACTTGTGACATCAGGGATTCAATGGCGGCCATTTCCTCATCATTTAAATCACCTTCTACTAATAAATTAAAGCCTGAACTGTTATTTTGCTCACTATAACTTGCGTATAACTCGTTACCGTTGCCTTGAGCCTTTAGCGCTGATTGGTAAGACTCATAATTACTCATAGCTTGAATTTTAACCACGTCCCCTTCTTGGGTAGTCAATTCAAATTCAAAGCTATTGCTGGTGCGCTCATAGGCTTTAGCGTATTCAACCGTGTTGGCTTTCATTATCTCAGCTTGAGGGTTGAATGTGTTCTCCTCAAGTTCGTCAATGCCATCATAAATACCCTGTTCGGCGGCGTTTATTTTTTCAGCCAAGGGTTCATCTAACTTATTAAGGGCATCAATTTGTTCCCGTGCTTGTTTAAAGCCTGTTTCAACACCACTGCGAGCGGCATCAAACATCGATTTTAAATCGTCATCGCTGGCACCATTGCTGCGGGCTTGATCGATGCGTTTGCCCACATGCTGCATAACCGTATCGATAACAGCATCAATATCAAAAACACTTTTTGATTCATTAACGGTTTTCTCTGGGGGCATATCTACACCCAGATTATCCTTTAGCGCTTGGCCTAAACGCTGATGAGCAAATTTATCTTTATCAAGGTTTTCTTCGGCCATAACACGAGGCTGAATAGGCTGTGAGAACAAGTTCGACTTATTGAATAACGCAGAATTAAACGACAACATGGCACACCTCTAGGTAGCCAGCCTTGGCTTAGTTGAATAAGTGATAACCCATTTATCGGCTAAACAGTCGCTTACTTTAGTCCAAATAACACATGTAGTAAGGCTATTGTGTTCTAAGAACCATGCTTCATATGTAAGAATACAATATCAATCCATGGCCAAATCCTATGGTGTTCAGCAACCTGTCGGACAATCCCACCAAGCACCCTAAAAACTGTAAGACAATCTATCGATAACCCTTAAAAAAATAGACTTGTACCACTAATAATGAAAGACCCCTCCCTTGTAGATTGTTAATATTTGTAACGTTAAATAACAATAAAAATAATGTGATGTCATGAATAACTCAAAAAATAACGACGCAGTTGCGATCGCCAACATACAGCACGCCATTCGCCATGCTGATGCCGAGCTAAAACAACGCCACCCATTTTTACTGAATCAAAATGCCATAGGTTTCACCATTTGTTTGCTTGCTTTGTTAGGTATGGTGCTCTCTGGTTATGCCTATATTGCACAGTGGATTCCAGCTTGGGCCTGCATTGTAATTTCTGCATTCTTTGCCTCTATTAGCCATGAGCTAGAGCATGATCTTATTCATCGACTGTATTTTCGTAAAAACCGTTTTGTACAAAACACCATGATGGCCATTGTTTGGATTATGCGCCCTAATACGGTCAACCCGTGGTTTCGCCGTAACATGCACTTTAATCATCACAAGGTGTCTGGCACCAAAGACGATATTGAAGAACGTGTACTGGGTAATGGCATGGCTTTTAGCTTAAAGCGCATTATCATTTCACTTGATGGTTTTTTATCTATTTCGCTGCGCATAAAAGAGCTAAGCAGCATGAAGGGTTACCACTATCTCAGCTTTGTTTCTAAAGGTGCGCCATTAGCGCATTTATATGTCATTGGTTTGTATGGTTTCTTAGGGTTTCATCTTTATGATGCACTCAACTTAAACACAACCTTTGGCTTAAGTTATTCGCCGTTACTATTGCAAGCCATGGATCTGCTTTCTATCGTGATGGTTGTGTGGATTTTACCTAATTTATTACGTGCATTGTGTCTTCACAACATCACCGCCGCCCTTCACTATTATGGAGATGTGGATTCATTAATTAAGCAGTGCCAGGTAATGAATCACTGGAGCTTAATTCCTGTTCAGTTATTTTGTTTTAATTTTGGTGCCACACATGCCATGCATCACTTTGTGGTAAGCCAGCCATTTTATTTGCGCCAAATGGTGGCTAAACAGGTTTACCCGGTTATGAAAGAAAACGGTGTTCGTTTTAATGATTTTGGTAGTATTTTAAGGGCTAATCGGTTTGCAAAAGATGTACAACCTCGACTAGCAACACAGGCCTAATATTTGACACACAAAAAAGCCCGCTAGGTCATCACATTCCTAGCGGGCTTTTTTTGTGTTTATTGACTTCATCAATACTCGTTATTTCGTAGACTCAAAGCGTTTTGAGTCGTAATTCTTTTTTACTTCATCGGCGCGATAGACTTGCCCACTCATAGCAAGATAACAACCTTCAGGGGTATCTGGGGACATTAATGCACCAATCGCTGTACCGATATTAAAAACAGCATCAGTATTTGAGAATGCCGCTGGCTGCATTGCACCGGTAAACACGATCACCTTACCTGCTTGCGGGCCAATCGTATTGGCACTGTTCACCATGGTGTCAGTACCATGAGTAATCAAAATTCGATCAGCATTTGTGTTTTCAATTAATGACTTAAGTTTTTCACGATCTGTATCGGTTAATTCTAAACTGTCTTTACGGCACACCTCGATTAACTCAACATCCAGTGCCACATTCATGCGTTTTAAAATATCACCGGCAACAGGTGCCCCTACTTGAAACTCACTAAGAGCATCAAAATATATTTTATCTAGCGTACCACCTGTGGTGAGTACCAATAGTTTTTTCATAGCGAACTCAAAATAAACCAACAATACAATGGCTGCAGTATAGACAAATCACGATCCAAACCCTAGCTTGCCTTGCTTGGTTTTACTAAACAAAGACAACCAACTAGGATTAAAACACTTTAAAGGGTCATCGCTAATAGCAGATTTAACGAATGTGCAAACGGGCTATGATTGACAATTACTGAGCAGTCATCTGTAACAAACACCCAATAAAAAAGCCAGACAACTGGCTTTTTTATTGGGTGTTAACGCTTTTTGTTTTTCGCTTTACGCTTTTTCTTCAAGTAATCTTTTACTGGCGTAGCTTTTGTTGGCAATGCCAATTCAAACCGCTGAGCCATAGAAGCCACCTTCTCTTCTTTACGGTCAAGTTCTTTGGCTTCTCGGGCCGTTTCGAACGACACCACATTTTTTGCTTTTTTCTCAGCCATCATATTTCACCTCAAGAGCAATGATACCTCTGAGAGAAAGGACTAACAACGCCGTTTACGTTTTAAGGGACGCTAGGTGGTGATCTAATGTCGCCATGCCTTTTTCTAGATCCGTACTGGACTGATTACTTTCCCCCGCAAGACTGGCTAGCACTTGTGCAGCATCACCAATAATGGTCAGGTTTTTACTGATTTCTTCACTCACGGTACTTTGCTCTTCTGCAGCGGTTGCCACTTGAGTTATATGGTCTGCAATGGTGCTAATATCACCCACAACCGACGCCAACGAATCATAGGAGACCTGAGTTTCTTCCATTGCACCTTTGGCTTTAGAAGTACCGGATTCAATCACGGTAACCGCTTGCTTAACGCCACCTTGTAAGCTTTGAATCATTTGGTTAATTTCTTCAGTACTGGTTTGGGTTTTGGAAGCCAGACTTCGAACCTCATCTGCTACCACGGCAAACCCACGCCCCTGTTCGCCAGCGCGTGCCGCTTCGATTGCTGCGTTTAAAGCCAGTAGGTTCGTTTGTTCGGCTATAGCACGGATTACATCAAGAATGCGATTAATGTCTTCGGTTCTTGAAGCCACCTCTGATATCGACTGACTGGCTTGTTGCATATCATCCGTTAGCTCTTGCACGGTATTCACCGAACCAGACAATGATTTTTGAGATTTTAAAACGGTTTCGCGAGCATTTTTGGCACTGTTTGCCACTTCAATAGCCACTTGAGAAACCTCTGATGCAGTGGCAGACATTTCATTGGTGGCCGTCACTACACTGTCGATTTCCCGTTGTTGATCATTCGTGGCTTTTAAACTTCTTTGGTTAATTTGTTTGCCTTTTGTCGCCGTTTGCTTGGCCGCGTCCCCAACTAATTTAAGCTGTTGAACCATCTCACGTAATTTCACAATAAATTTATTAAAACCATTACTTAATGAAATTAATTCGGCATGTCTTTTTAAACGGATATCTTGGGTCAAATCCCCATCCGCACTGGCTAGGTTTTGAATCATATCGTCCAACTCTTTGATTGGACGTACGATTGTATTAATAATCATCACCACCACCGTGATCACAATCAGTGTCACCACAAGGGCAATGATTAATGCACTGCTGATAATCTCTAATACATTACTATCAATGGTACTGATAAGTTGATTGGTATTAGCAAGCACAACCTCCTCTGGCAACTCGATTAAAATTGACCATACATTTCCTGAGGCATTTATAGGGATATTCGCCGCTACAAAGTAGGTACCCTCATGAAGCCATGTTTTATTTTCTTTGTTATGCAGTTTTAAAAGTTCATCATTAAATACATCCCGCGATTCTGACAATGGCCGAGTGAGCTTGTCTTTGTATTGACTAGAAGCCGCCACTAAACCACGATCACTTAATAATGTGATTCTGCTTTTCCCGCCATAGAGTGCTTTAGCTCTTTGCTCTATGATTTTTTGAAAAATCGGCAAGTTTACATCGGTACCTACTACACCTCTAAATTGATTATTCACAACTACCGGCACAACCAAACTGGTCATGAGCTCTGAGTAACCTTCACTGATTTCATAAAGATAAGGGTCCATTGCGCAGGGTTTTTTCGAATCTTTTGAACACAAATACCACTCAGATTCACGAATACCAAATTCACCCACAGTGCCATTATTTTTATCGACTGAATTTTCAACTCGCTCTTGTTGAATATTACCGTCTGGTGTGCGAATCCAATAAATTTCTAACGCACCAGAATTAGCAACGGTATGAATCAGTTCGCTGCCTAAAAACTCTTCATCACGAGCATCAAAACCATTGGGCTCAAACTGAGCATAAATAGAACTCACATCTTTATGAGCGCGAAGAGTAGAGGAAGCAAGGTTATTAACCTGCTCTCTGGTTAAGCGATTAGCTTCATCCTCACTGGAAAGTTGTAATGTTTTAGCGACACTCAAAGGCACACGATAGGCCGCATTTATAAAGCCGGATACTTGATGCCCTATTTGGTTGGCCTCACTGTTAAGGCGCCCTATTACCTCCTCTTCCAAGGTGGTCTTGGTTTGGACTACCAGTTCCTGCTTCATTTGATCAAGGTTCATTGACAAATTGGTATTAAGAATGACAACCAAAACCAAAAAGGCTGTAATGATCGCCCCTAACAGTTTGTTTTTTAACGGTAATGCCCTTAACCATTGCTTCATTGGAATTCCTTCATGCTGACAGCAAAACTTTCCCTTTTACAAGTATAGACAAGCATTATGAAATTGCTGGCACTTGTAATCTAATGCCTTCTCAGCATAATGCCGTCCATGACTGAACTACCCATACATGCCATTTTGCCTGAGGTGCAAGCTCAACTTAGCCAGCATGCTCGCCTTATTGTGCAGGCTCCACCAGGTGCTGGTAAATCCACAGCGCTGCCATTAGCCTTGCTTGAAACTCACTCTCAGGGCAATGAACAAATTTGGCTGCTTGAACCTCGACGCCTAGCCGCCCAACAAGTAGCAAAACGTCTGGCACAAACCTTAGGTGAAGAAGTGGGTCACTCCATAGGTTTAATGACAGGTGACAGTAGCCGCATTAGCCCGCACAACCATATCGTGGTCATGACGGAAGCGATTCTGAGTCAGCGGTTAGTCAACGAAAATGATATTCCACAATGCAAAATGATCATTTTTGATGAATTTCATGAGCGAAATGTACATACCGATTTAGGTTTGGCCTTAGCCCTACAATGCCAAGAATACCTAAGAGATGACCTAAAGCTGGTCATCATGTCTGCCACTTTGGATACCCAGCATCTTGCAGAGCAATTGAATTGCCCCATCATAAGCAGTGAAGGCAAGAGCTATCCGGTCACCCATGTCTACTTGCCTAGTATCAACAATCAACATAATCCACTGACCGCTCAAGTAAAATCCGCCATTAACTTAGCCTTACAAGATACCAAGCATGGCAAGGGTGACATTTTGGTTTTCTTACCGGGTGTGAAAGAGATTCAACAATGCTTACGTGCTTTAACCCAGACATTTGACAATGATATAGCCAAACAAACTCTGGCTATTCACCCTTTACATGGTCAATTAAATCCAGAGCAACAAAACAAAGTTTTTGCATCCAGCAAACAACAAAACATCATACTCGCAACCGACATTGCCAAAACCAGCCTTACACTTCCTAAGGTTACCGTTGTGATCGATAGCGGTTTAGAGCGTATCAACCAGTTTAATGTACGCATGGGCATGGATGAATTAGTCACGGTTAATGCCAGCCAAGCCAGTGCCATTCAGCGGGCCGGTCGAGCTGGGCGAGTTCAGGCCGGTTTGTGTTATCGCCTATACAGTGAAGAAGAGTTTAAACGCCGCCCTGCATTTAGTTCACTGGCCATTGAGCGTAGTGACCTTGCGCCATTAGGTTTGACACTGGCTGCTTGGGGCAGTTTAGACTTATCCGATTACATTTTTTTAACACCGCCGGATAAACAAAGTTTTTCTAATAGCATTCAACTACTAAACCAATTAAACATTCTTTATGAGAATCAACTTACCGAACACGGCAAAGTCATTTCAGCGTTGGGATTACACCCACGTTTAAGCCATATGATTTTAAAATCGAAAGATCTTCACATGGCATATGATGGCTGCATGTTGGCTGCAATATTAAGTGAAGGTGATCCGCTAATTTTTGACGAACAAAATTCTGATTTGTCTATTCGGTTACAGTTATTTGAACGGGACACCCTGCCGAATTACTTTGAACAGGCCAAAGTAAACATTAAAAAGGCCCAGCGCATTATTCAATTAGCGAATAAATTTTCTAAAATTTTAAGTATCAGCAAAACAAAAATAAGCAGTTTAAGTTGTGGTGTATTATTGATGCTGGCCTACCCTGATCGGGTGGCACAAAAACGTGGCAAGGGTTATCGCCTACGTAATGGTTTAGGGTGCCAGCTACATCATTTGGATGGAATAACAGCCTCTGACTATTTAGCCGTTGCCCATATTTCACAATCGTTGCAACAAGGCCAACATAATAACAGTATTATTCGATTAGCAAGCCCTGTTTCACTTATGCATATTGAGCAATTATTTTCCAACCAGCTTCATACCACTTGTACCTTGCAACTCAATGACAAACAACAATTACAACAAGTAACTCGTAAACAGTTGGGCCAACTGATTCTAAGTGAAACCACCAGCAAGGCAAAACCAGAACAGAAAACCGATTTTTATTTACAAGAATTTGCAAATAAAGGCCTTTCTTTTTTACCTTTAAAAGAAGAACAAAAGGCGTTACTTAAACGTTTGCAGCTGGCACACCATACACTACCCAACACTTTTAAAAGCTTTGAAGAAACGGATTTGATTTACGATAAAGAAAACTGGCTATCTGCTTTTTTAAACACAAGTGACCTCAATAACTTAGATTACAGTCAAGCTTTTCTTAGTCGCTTAGAGTGGCCTGTGCAGCAAACACTTAATGAATTATTCCCTAATTATCTTGAGCTTCCCACTGGTCGGCGTGCCAGTATTGATTACTCCCAAACCCCGCCTGTGGTAAAAGCAAAATTACAAGAGTGCTTTGGTTTAACTCAGTCGCCAACTATTGCTCAAGGCAAGCTCACGCTAAACTTGCACTTACTCTCACCGGCACAACGCCCTCTTGCCATGACTCAAGATCTCGCTTTTTTCTGGAAACAAGCTTACCCAGAAGTGAGAAAAGAAAACCGCGGTCGCTACGCCAAACACCCTTGGCCAGAAGACCCGTTGACGGCTGAGGCCAGTGGTTTGACCAAAAAACGCATGGCGGAAAAATAAATTAAAACATTTTGACTGAATAAGGGTCTAAACTTATTCAAGATTCACACATTTAACCTGTTTGATGGGAAGGTCATATGAAGTACATCAGCGTGTTAATCGTAGTTTTTTTAGCATTGGCTGCGGGTTATTTTTTTACCCAGCCCACACTCGTAGATACTGGTCTTGATGCCTCCTCATTATTGAACACTCAATCAAAGCCTGCACTTCAAATGAATCGCGCCCATGAAGGCCATGATCATACCGATACAAACTCAGATTCAGCCGTTCAACAAGACCAAGTTCCTGAAGGTAAAACCGGCAACCCTCATTTTGATCAGTTGACACCAGAAATGCAGCAAGCCGTTAAAGACAGTTTATTACTAGAAGGGCCAATGGAAACTCACACTCGCCCCGATGGTACGATTGTGCTGCCAGCAAATGGCCGCTTCACTCAAATGCCGGTTGCGGTTGAAATGCCAGACGGGACCATTCAAATTAGAGAATACAGTGTTGTGCCTAAAGCCAATGCCCCGGCCATTAAATAGTACACTTGTTTTAAGTGCTCAATTTCTAAGTTATTTAGAAAAAGTCTTATATAACCAACCCACTGATTCACCCCTATTTATTACAAATCATTACACAGGTGTTGCATTTAATTACGTCAATACCCGCCACTTGGCGTATCGTTAAAGTAGTGAAATGATCCACAACTTTAACACTCCAATTGGCAGGTCTCTGATGATTCGGTTATTGCTGGTAATAAGTGTCACCCTTCTTTTTAACGCTCAGGCATTTGCCGCAGCCTGCCCTTCGTCAAATACCGCCACCGCAACAGGTGCCAGCTTTGGAACCAACTGCACAGTTACAGACGGAACAACAGGTACCGTCATACAACTTAACTTTGAAAATGGGTTCAGCGATGCCACGGCTATTTCGGCCATTGATGGCAACAACGGCACAACAGTGGGCGCCCAACGTAAGCTCTCTTTTATTAAAGCTGCCGAACTTATAGCCGCACAAGTGGATACCCCTCAAACTTTATTGGTGGATGCAGACTTTGCTGCACTAACTTGTAACGCCAGCTCAGCTGTCTTAGGCAGCGCAGGGGCAACTAATAATCTTGCATACGGATCTCCATCGCCTGCAGGCTTACTTGATAATACTTTTTATCCAATAGGTTTAATGAACGCGATTCTTAACTCCGATGCAGATAACACAATCAGTGATATTACCGCTCAATTTAATGCAAACATCGGTAATACCGCTTGTCTGCAATCCAGTAATGGCTGGTATTACGGCTTTGGCACACCTGGCGTAAATTACATTGGTTTCACCACTGTATTGCTACATGAAATTACTCATGGTTTAGGTTTTGCCAGTTTGACAAATGCATCTTCAGGGGCAAAGGCGTCTACAGGTAAAGATGACATTTATTCTAATTTTTTATTCTCCCTTGCTGACGGCGCTAACTGGACAGTGGCAGCAGGCCTGAGTGATGGACAAAGAGCAGCATCTGCCGTGAGTGGCACCGGATTATTATGGAATGGCAGTAATGTGAACACACAAGCTGTGGGCCTATTAACCGCTGGCTTTTATGATTCTGGTAGTAACGGCGGTAACTTTGAAAGTGGCGATAAAGTGCAAATGTACGCCCCCAACCCAGTTGAGGGTGGTTCAAGTGTCAGCCACTTTAATACCGCAGCATCCCCCAATGAATTAATGGAACCTCAATACACCGAAGGCCAATACACACTAGGCTTAGCGTCTTACCTATTAAAAGACATTGGCTGGACGATTAATTTCGGCAGCAATAACGCGCCAGTGTTAACCACAACCAATCAGTCTACCAACGAAGACACAACCAAAGTAGTGGATGCCAGCGGTTGGGCCACCGATGCCGATGGTGGTGACACCCTTAGTTATTCTGTTGCATCAAGCTGTGCAACAAACATCACCTGCAGCATTAACTCTGACGGCACAAACTTCACCATGACTCCTGCGGCTAATCATAACGGTGGCACCCATACCATTACACTTACCGTAAGTGATGGAACTGTATCGGTGAGCGACACATTCAACCTCAATGTAATCGCTCAAAATGATCCGCCAAGTTGGAGCACCATCTCAGCCCAAACCGTAAATTACGGTACACCGGTCAATATTAATTTAGCCAGCTTCGCCAGTGATATCGATGGTGATAGCTTGACCTATAGCGCTACCGCTTGTGGAACAGGTTTAACCTGCGGCATTTCAAGTTCAACACTTACCTTGTCAGCCTCATCAAATGCAGGGGCCACTGTGAGCGTCACCATTCAAGCGGATGACAGTAATGGCGGTCAAACCTCAACAAGCTTCAATGTATCCATCACCAATACCAACACCGCGCCGGTTTTGGCCAATATTGGCAATAAAGCAGCCCCAGTGAATACCAACTTAACGGTTAACTTGTCAGCAACCGATGCAGAGGGTAATGCTCTTACTTATTCTGAGGTCAGTGACCCTAGTAATGTGGCGTCTATCACGGGTTCAACCCTAACATTGAGTAAATCAACCACAGGGACATCCAATGTTACTGTGCAAGTGAGTGATGGCAGCCTAACAGACAGCGAGTCTTTCACGTTTACCACCTACGCCGAACCTGAAATAGATATTAACAGCACGAATTTAAACCCTAATGATTCACTGAATATTTCAAACTCAGCGACCAGTATTGATATCAGCAGCGTCAATAATGCCTTTAGTTATTCACTAGAATTTGAGGGCAGCGCGGCCAATGATTTAGTGAGCGTCAATGGCACAACCCTGAGTATTGCCATGCCAACAAGCGGTCAGTTTGCAGGTGAGTATGTATTAACCTTTACCGATGCCAATACCGGTACCACCTATGATTTTACCCTGGTGCGAGATCCCCGCTTGGTGTTCTCTGCGACCAAACTGCTGGCCAATCACAGCCAGCAAACCTTAAACATTGAAGGGGGTGCCGCTAATACCGTGTATACCCTTGCCAGCAGCGACAGCGCCTTATCATTTAGAAAAAATGGCAATGCCATCACCAATGTCACTGCCGATGGCAATGCGGCAAGCTTCTATCAAGCAAGCTTGGTATTAGTCACCAGTGATGTATCCGCCAGCACCGCGGTGACGGCATCTGTAAGCAGTGTTTTTAACACGGTAAACTCGAGTGGCTTAACCGTTGAACCGGTTCGCAGTCATACACTGACGTTTGAAAACAGCGCCAGTGATGTCCTTGAGAATGTCACTGTGACACTGGATACCAGCGCATTAACGGCTTACAACCTGACCACGACTTATACCAGTAATGCTCAAGGCCAAGTAATCATTGCATTACCCGCCAACACGGTTGATTACACAGCCACCACCAGCCTTAGCGGGTATTCAAACGCCACAGTGACGCTTGATGATTCCTTGTTAACACAAACCGTGGTGTTAGAAGAAATCACTGACCCTATGTCATTGTCCGGCAATATCACAGCCCTTGGGGATTTAAGCTTCGCAACCGAACTTCCTGTGATTACATTAGTGCTTAACGATGGCAGTGAGGTAGATATCAGCGCAAACAAAAGCAGCAACACCTTGGTGACATTCAATTATGTCCATAACCTAGCAACTGGCTCTGTATCATCTCTGAAGGTGACTCATAGCCAAGGTATTGGCATCATCTTTAACATTAATACAACCAGTAATGTAACGTTTGATATCTTCATGGAATCAAGCACACAAACCATCACCAATGGCACCAAAAAAGCAGGATCAAGTGGTGGCAGCTTAGGAATATGGGCTCTGGCTATGTTACTTGCAGGTCTGACTCGTCGACGTTCAATTAAACCCCGCACCTAGCCGCTAGGCTTCTCAAATTAATTTGAATATATAAAACGCCTTTTATTAGGCGTTTTATCAATTTGAGACTTTTATTATGTTACTCATCTTCAGTTCACTTTAAACTATGGGTCAGGTCGTAGGGTGTATATATGAAGATTGGTTTCGGAATTGTTTTTGCGTTAGTGGTATTCGCTTGGTTTATGCTGGCTAGCCCAACTGTGTCTGTGATTCAAAGCACAACACAAACACACGTCATGCCGGATGAGTCTAACCTGTCTGTCACAAACAGCGCTGATAACGCCAAAGGCACTGCTGGCACTTCTGGCATCCATAATGAAAACCAAGTGAACACTTCGTCAGCTGAAAAATCACACCTAGATCACCTGTCTCCAGAAATGAAACAAGCCATCAAAGATAAGCTATTTCATCACGGCCCTAAACATATAACCAAAGATAGCCAAGGTCGAATTCACATGGACCACGCTGGTCGTTATGTGAATATGCCTGTTGCCGTTCGCAAGGATGACGGCACCATCGAAATTAAAGAGTATTCCGTTATTTCGGATACCAAAACGGACACCGCACAATGAATTTAACATCCTCTTCTCATTACTTGGGCATGGCGCTATTTTTAGCCCTTTTTAGCAGCACCAGCTTGGCAGCTACGTGCCCATCAAGTAGCAGTGAAGTAGGCAGTATTTCTTCCTGTATTGTTGATGGCAGTGCCTCTGACATTCAATTGAATTTTATTTCCGGCTTTGACTCAACCGACAGTGCAACACCCAGTGGTGGCAACAACGGCACCACCATCGGCGAACAACGCAGACTTGCATTTATTAAAGCCGCCGAGCTGTTAGCAAATCAAATCGTATCCAGCCAAACCATTGTGGTGGATGCTTCTTTTAGTGGTTTGCCGTGTGATGCAAGCTCTGCCGTATTAGGCAGCGCCGGTGCCATGGGCAGCATCGCTTATGAGGTCACTGACACACTACCCGCAGGTGCATTGGTTGATACGTTTTATCCCATTGCATTATTTAATGCCCTTGAAAATGACGATGCGGCACCTGAACAAGCCGATATCCAAGCTGAATTTAATGCCAACCTTGGCGGTAATTTTTGTTTACGCGGTGGTGACTGGTATTACGGATTTGATAATAACGGTGGTAACTTAACTGGCTTTTTAACCGTGTTACTGCATGAGATCACCCATGGATTAGGTTTTACATCTCTTGTGAACCCTAGCACAGGTGAAAAAGCACAAGCTGTTAATAGTGATGGCACTATTACTGAGATCGATGATATTTTTTCTAATTTTTTATATATAAAAAGTGAAGATAAAACATGGAAAACCCTTGGTACCTCTTCACAAAACAATGCTACACGTAAAAACTCTATTACAAGCCTAAATGATTTATTTTGGGATGGTACAAACGCAAATAATATGGCCATTGGCAAGCTAACCGCTGGCTTTTCAGATAACGATAACGATCAAAGTTTTACCAGTGGTGATCGCATTCAAATGTATTCACCAAGCACACTAGAAGAAGGCAGCAGTGTTAGCCACTTTGACACCAGTGCAAGCCCTAATGAATTGATGGAACCGAATTTAGCTCTCAATTCATGCGACCCAGGTCTTGCTCTTGGGGTACTGCAAGATATCGGCTGGTCAATTATCAATGCAAGCAAACCTAATTTTTATTTAAACATCAACTGCACGACTGTCGAAAACGGTGATATCTACACCAACAACTTTAACGGTGACTCGATCAAAATCGTGCCCGTGAGTAATTCAGCATCGTATACCTACAATTTAACTTACGAAGGAAACAATGCTAACGAGCTAGTTGATGAAATAAGTAGCGGCATGTTTATTAACACTCAAATCTCTGGTGAGTTTGCCGGAGAATATACACTGACCATCAGCAATGGGGTTGACCCGGATATCACCATTACCATCAATCGCCCATTAAGAGTGGTATGGAATAGCGAAGCATTACTCAACAGCGAATCTTATTCTTTTGTGATTGAGGGCGGTGCGGCAGGTTCCGTTTATGATTTAACGCAAAACCAAACTAACGCCGTTAATTTCTTAAATTCACAAAACCAAGTAATCACTTCGGTAACGGCCACGAATGCGCCAAGCAATTATAATCCTGCCTTGGTGAATGCCACGACTAACACGGTCAATTCTCCCCTCACTGTCACAACAACCGTTAAGTCTCAGAGCAATGCCTACCCTGATGTCAGTAACGACATTGTTATCTACCCTGCCATTGAACACAGGTTTAATATTACCGATTCATCTGGCAAAGCCATCAACGAAGTCAGAGCAGAACTTAATACGGATGATTTAATTGAAGCCGTGGGTATTGATAAGGTGTATGAGAGCGACAACTCAGGCAAGCTTTCAATTAATTTACCCAATACCAACGACAACTTTACGATCACTCTGACAAAATCGACCTACTCAGCGCAAACCGTCGTCGTAAACAGTACGTTATCAACCCATAACATCACGCTTGCATTAAATGATGCGCAAACAACCGTGCCTAAATTTGGCTCGGGTGGATCAGGTGGCGCTTTACCTTTGTGGTTACTTTGTTTGTTGGGATTATTTTTACTGCGCCCAATACGCCCTTGAGACACTAACACGCATGCATTAATATCGAGCGCACTAATAATAAAAAACATAAGTTAGGTGTCTCTTTGTTAATGCTTTCTGGTTTTGCCTTGGGCGTCATGTCTGTATTAGCTCTGGTTGTTTGGCGCGACTATGGCAAGCTAACCGTGGCAAAAACATTTGTATTTATCTTAATTGCAGGTGCCTGTTTTTTAGTGGAGCCCCAGTTATCCGGAATCTGGGCGCTACTGGCGGCTGATCTATACACCATGGTACCGGCCTTATTTTGGGTCTTATGCCAGTTGGCATTTTCTCGCAGACCCAAAGTGTTTTCTTTAACCGGTTTTATTGCGCTATACACCATTTTAGCGCCCATGTTTGCTCGTCACTTTGTGGAATCTCACAATGAATCCCTTATGGTCTTTCTCTGGACGTGGCCTTCGTACTGTGAATATTTAATGATTGCGTTGGGTTTATGGACAGTGGTGGCCAGCTGGTCTGATGACTTGGTTGAGTCTCGCCGACAACTGCGTGGGGCGGTGTTAATTGCGGTGGGAATCAGTGTATTGCTTGTGGTGATTCCCGCCAATACACACATTGTTGGTCGATGGTTACCTTATTTATCCATCAATATTATTACCCTGACTTGTGCCTATTTTTTACTGCACACCCATCAAGGGGTGTTGTTTGGGGTCGTAAACCCCGTCAGCACCACGGACGTCATGAACGTACCTACAAATGAAGACGCTAACACCAATGTGCCCGAGCTAAACTTAGATGCACAAAAATTAAACAATCTAATGGCGCAAGGCTTTTATCGCACAGAGCATCTAACCCTTAAAGATTTAGCCAGCGAGCTGGCATTACCTGAGTACAAAACCCGCAACCTAATCAACCAAACGCTGGGCTATCGCAACTTTAATGACTACATTAATCAGCTCAGAATCCATGAAGCGGCCGAGCGTTTGAAACGCGAGCCCGACAGCCCAATTTTGAATATTTCCCTTGATGTAGGTTACCGCACATTAAGTTCGTTTAACCGCGCCTTTAAAGACATCATGAGCATGTCCCCATCTGAATATCGCGCCAAACAATAGTTAATTCCTAATCTGAACCTGTGCAAATACTTAAAAAATGCCAATTTACTAAATTTGCACAGTGCTCTATTCTGGCCAAATTTCACCTCTAGACCCCGCATATTTACTGGCTTTAAAGCTTCTGCATAGTCCCTTTTGCTTATTGCAAACTCATTTAATTCGAGCTTTTTAAGCGCCACCAGTAAAGTGATCCCACTCATAACAACAACGACTTTTAGCGGGATGGACTGACTATGCAATGTGCTCACAACCAGCCACATATGACTATTCACTTTCAGCCTAAACACATGGGATTAGTGGATGACATTAAACAGATCCTAAAGACCTCTCTATCGGATCACCCTAATTTCGACATGATTGCTGATGCGTTTAATATCAGTGGTCGCACCTTACGCAGACAACTATCTGAAGCCGGTACCAGCTTTCAAAAGCTCCTGGATAATCAGCGTCGCCAGTACGCCATTGAGTGCCTACAAAACACCAACATGAGCACAGAAGACATTGCCGAAGCGTTAGGTTTCAGCGATGTGGCTAACTTCAGACACGCATTTAAAAAGTGGGTAGGTTTATCTCCTGCGGTTTATCGTCAACAATTTCAGTTTTCCTGCAATACGGTTAACGCTTAAAATTTGGCCTATAAACGCAAAAAGCTACCCGAAGGTAGCTTTTTGCGTTCTTTTTACAAAGCGAATGAGCCTTGGTAAAAATTACAGTACGTTTAGTAGTTCAACTTCGAATACTAGAGCACTGTGAGGAGGGATCGCACCTTGGCTGCCTTGTGGGCCATAAGCAAGATCACTCGGGATGAATAGACGCCATTTAGAGCCTTCCTTCATCAATTGAAGTGCTTCAGTCCAACCAGCAATTACGCCACCCACTGGGAATTCAGCAGGCTGACCACGCTCAACAGAGCTATCAAATACATTGCCATCGATGAAAGTACCATGGTAGTGAGTACGAACCGTTGACTCACGAGTTGGCTGAGCGCCGTTACCTTCAGTGATGATTTCGTACTGTAGGCCGCTTTCTAAAGTGATCACGCCTTCTTTTTTAGCATTTTCTGCCAAGAAATCTTCGCCTACTTTTTTCGCAGCTTCAGCGGCTTTCGCTTGCATCTCTTGCATTTGACCTTGAATCACTTGATAAGCTTCTTCAATTTGCTCTTGTGACAAAGGCATTTCAGCATTAGCCATTGAATCTTGAATGCCTTTAAGCACGCCATCGATTGCAAAACCTTCGAACTGGCTGCCTTTAAGTTGATCGCCCACTTGACGGCCAATCAAATAACTAACTTTTTCAGCTGGTGTATCTAATTTCATAATGTTTCCAAAAGCTCACACAAGGTGATAGTGAATTCGGGGCGCACTTTATCATAGGCAGCCATAAAATTCAGGCCCCACTCTGGCTTTATCCAATAATCAGCTTTAAGCCCACAACTAAGGTTATCACCTCATAAGCTCGTTTAATCCAACCAGAGCCCATTTTAATCGCCAAATGAGCCCCAACATAACCACCCACGAGTGAGCCTAAAACCAATGCTACTAGCCAATCCCATTGAATCGTCGCAATTAATCCCATGGTCAAAGCGCCACTGGCATTCCAAAACAAACCCACCGCAATCAAGGTATGCCCTACCGCTTGTTTATAATTAAGACCAAACCACTTCACCAGCCACATGGTAGCAAACAAGCCTGTACCGGCAGATAAAGCACCATTGGCAAAACCAATCAATGACAAGCCAAGCCCTCCAATGAGCCAACCTTGCCAATCACGATGTTTTTCTTGAGGCTCTAAACCAAGCTGAGGTTTGAATAAAGAATAAACGCTCAAGGCAAGGGTCATCACACCCAAAGCGATTTCTGCCATGCGATCATCCACCCCGATAATCACATACGCGCCTAAAACCACCCCAGGAATACCACAAGCCAGCATAAAACCGTTCAAACGCCAGCTGGTATGCCCTTCTTTCACATTGCGAATCGTGGCCCCTAACCCCAGCGCGACGGTGGCCACCTTATGAGTTGCCAAGGCCACAGAAAATGGCAAACCCATAAAGATCAAAACAGGTAGTTGGATCAATCCAGCGCCACCGCCCGCAAAGGCTGAAAAAATATTGGCCAAGGTGCTGATCAAAAACAGTATAATCTGGTCTAACATTATTAAATTCACTTTAAAGGAGCTGATAGAACGTATGTCGTCTTATGCCCTGTATTACTATGATCAATGCCCATTTTGCCAAATGGTGCTTAGAGAGATGCACAACCTGCCACTAAAGGTTGAGCTTAAAAACACACTCAAAGACCCACAAAATCGCCAGGATTTAATCCAAGGTGGCGGCCGTTCAACGGTACCGTGCTTACGTATTACCGATGAAAGCAACCAAGTACAGTGGATGTATGAATCTCGTGACATTGTGCAGTATTTAAAGCAGCAAGCTAAATAACGGCTCATACACAAAAGCACGCATGGCGTGCTTTTGTCTTTACGCTAATTGTTTTTGTTTTAGCAGTCGTTCAACCGTATCAACCACCGCCTGTGTATGGCTATCGATTTCCAAATTAATGCCATCACCCACCTGCACGTTTTGATAGGTTGTCACATTCAACGTTTCAGGAATTAAATACACACAAAAACGGTCTTCTTTCACCTGTGCAATGGTTAAGCTGCACCCATTTAAACCTATATAACCTTTATCAAATACATACGGTTTAAATTTATCTAATAACTCAAACCACACGATGCAATTGTTTTCAGGGCGCTCAACCTCCACCACCTTTACAATGCCATGCACGTGACCACTTAATTGATGCCCGCCAATATCATCACCAAATTTTGCCGCTCGCTCCACATTCACTAACGAACCTTCTTCAAGTGATTGCAAGTTGGTTAACTTTAAACTGGCCATCATCACATCAAAAGTGACGTGTTGATTATTAATGCTTGTCACAGTGAGACAAGTGCCATTCAATGCCACACTAGCACCAATCGTCAGCCCAGGTATAAGCTGCTGTGGCAACACAAGTGTGAGTGTCCATAAACCTGGTTTCTTTTCGATACGCTCAATCTTAACAGCGGACTGTACAATTCCAGTAAACATGGCAAACCCCAAAATCAAATACGTTATTATGAACTATACTGGCTAGATAGAATATATACGTCTGTCAATCATGGACTAAAAAAGACAACGCCCAATGACACGCAAACCCGAAACAAAAAAAATTGGATTAGTACTCTCAGGGGGCGGTGCCCGTGCGGCTTATCAAGTTGGTGTCCTTAAGGCGATTGTAAGGTTGTTACCACAGGAACACCCTAACCCTTTCAACATCATAAGCGGCACCAGTGCCGGCGCCATCAATGCGGTCGCCCTTGCCAGTTATGCCAGTCATTACCGCCAAGGTATTCAGCGTTTAGAGCATATTTGGAAAAACTTCAGCTGTGATCAAATATTCCGCAGCGACTTTTTAAGTGTTTTAAAGTGGTCTAGTAAATTCTTCATGAATACCTTTTTTGGCTACAAAGCAGGCGACCCTGTTTCGTTATTAGACAACTCCCCCTTGCGCCAGCTAGTTAAAAAAATGATCTTGTTTGAAAATATTCAAAAAGCCATTGATAACCAAGATTTACATGCGCTATCGGTTACCGCATCTGGTTATGCATCTGGTGAATCAGTGAGTTTCTTCCAAGGTCACAAAAGCATCAAAAATTGGCAGCGCCTGCGCCGTATTGGATTACGCTCACGCATTGCTGTGGATCATTTATTGGCCTCGTCTGCCATTCCAGCGGTGTTTCCCGCTGTTCAAATTAATCGTGAATACTTTGGTGATGGGGCCATTCGCCAGCTAGCACCCATGAGCCCAGCTTTGCATTTGGGTGCTGATAAAATATTAGTGATTGGTGTGAGCGGCCAAGCTCACAAGAGAAAACCTCGGGAACAAATGAAGCACTACCCAAGTATGGCCAAGATCATGAACCATATGTTTAACGCTGCGTTTTTAGATAGCATGGAAAGTGATGTGGAGCGTTTATCGCGTATCAACAATACCATCAGTAAAATCCCAGACGATGTTATACAGTCACAACATATTGGTTTAAGGCCTGTCGAAATTTTAGAAATCAATCCAAGCGAATCCATTGATGACATTGCAGCACGCCACGCTCGAGAATTACCCAAAAGCCTACGCTTTTTTTTAAAGGGCTCTGGTACTACCCATAAAAGCGGTGCGGGTGTATTAAGTTATTTATTGTTTGAACGTGGATTTTGTCGTGAGCTAATCCAATGCGGCTATGATGACGCCATGAAACGAAAAGACGATATTTTACGATTTTTCTGTGAAGAAACTGAATCCAAGAAACAGGCTTAAAACCCTTAATACCAATAAAGCAATTGAGCTTAACCCGTGGTCACGCTAACATGTTCAAAAATAAAACTAAAAACATTATGCGCCCATTACTCTTAATTTTCGTTTTACTGCCTAATCTCGCTTTTGCTTATCCTATTGCCCATTACATGGGTTTTGGTACAGGCTACACTTGGAGTGAAACCAGCTTCAATGATCAATTGCGCACACTTGGCGCCACCGAAGAAACCCCAAGTTATAGCGATGTTACTCGCGCTGATCTTCCTTGGCAGGGATTTGTTGGTTTTCGATTTCACCCTAATTACGGCATCGAGGTGGGCTACCGCAGTTACGGCAGTATTGAGTTTGATAAAACCCTCACCGCTATTGATACCAGCACCAATAAATTAGCATTTGGCTCGGTTCGTGAAGCAGAGGTGTCAACACAAGGCTTTTATATCGAGCATGTATTTTCTTATGCCGCACTACAATCGTTAATACTTCAAGCCCGAGCAGGCGTATTAATTGGCAGTGCCACTTATACAGACATTGAGACCCTAACCACGGTTGATGACAATGACAATCAAATAGAAGGTACCCCGCAACCTAGCACCAGCAGTGATGGCTTTGTTAAAGCACAATTTGCACTCAGTGCGTTATACAAGGCATCTGACGTTTGGTTTTGGCGATTACAAGTCAATCAAATTGACATCGACCATCGCGACGAAAAAGAATCTTTCTCCCATTGGTTTACAAGCTTATCTGTTGAATACCAATTACAGGAATGAACATGCCACATAGTAAATTCAATCGTCTTATTTTAATTTTTATCACTATGCAATTAACGGCATGCGCTTCTATGTTTAATGGCAGTGAACAAGAAATAAACATTAAAACCCATCCTAGTGCTGAAATATATATTGATGACCGGTTTGCGGGAAATGGCTATACACGTAAAAAACTCACTCGAGACGAAGCACATGTAATTCGTGTTGAGCTAGGGGAGTGTCAGCAAACGTATACCACCAAAGCTAAGTTCAATAAGACGAGTTTATTGGGTATATTTGTGGACTTAGGGTTGGTCAGTATTCCGGTTGATTTCATAACCGGAGCCGCTTGGGATATTTATCCAGATCGCTTCATCATGCAGCCTGAGTGTATGCAGGGTAATTAAACAGATTATCTAGCCGCCAAAAAAACCGCCTTTAGGCGGTTTTTTCATTTAACAGCTTTTTAACAGGGCCGTAAGTTTTACGGTAGATTTCCGTGGGCCCAAATTCCTGCAAAGCTTCAAGATGCGCTTTGGTAGGATACCCTTTGTGTTTGGCTAAGCCATACTGCGGATACTGCTTATCCAGCTCAACCATATCATGGTCACGCTGTACCTTGGCTAAAACCGATGCAGCTGAAATAGCTGCCACCAATGCATCCCCTTTTACAATGGCCGTCCCTGGGCAGGGTAAATCTTTAGGCAAACGATTACCGTCAATTAACGCGTGTTGAATTGAGATATTTAATCCTTCAATGGCTCGAGTCATGGCAAGCATTCGAGCATTTAGAATATTGATATCGTCAATTTCTTGGGCACTACAACGTGCAATACAATAGGCCAATGCTTTTTCCTTAATAATTGGAAATAGCATCTCACGTTTTTTTTCGCTTAATTTTTTCGAATCATTTAATTGATCAATAGGGTTATTTGGATCTAGCACCACAGCGGCGGCCACTACATCGCCACATAAAGGACCTGCCCCGGCCTCATCAACGCCGCAATAAATAAGAGCTTGATCAATTAACACCTGCTCTTGTTCAATGATTTCACTCATTTTATTTTAACCAACTCTATTATGGCTTTTGCTGCTGCAACATCGGCATCGCGTTTCAACCAGTTATGCAATTGAGTGAACTCTTCTTTTAAATGAGCGGACGCGTTTTTATTTTGCAAAAAATTCAAAACTGCATTGGCTAAATTTTCAGGTGTAGCCGCTTCTTGCAATATTTCAGGCACTAACTCTTTACCTGCTAATAAATTAGGCAAAGATACAAACGGTTGCTTAAGCATTTTACGTACAATGTAAGCCGTTAGTGCCGATAACTTATAAGACACCACCAAAGGTTTTTTAAACAGCATACCTTCTAAAGCAGCCGTACCGGATGCCATTAATACTACGTCTGAACTTGCCATGGCTTCTCGACTTTGGCCATTTAATAACTTAACAGAAAGGCGTTCATGATCAGCCAACATATGGGTTAACTGCGTAAACCGATCTTGGTTAGCAGCAGGCAATACAAATTGAACCGTCGGGACTTGCTGTTTAATCAGCTCAGCCGCTTGTAAAAATAATTCGCCTAATCGTGACACTTCACCACCACGGGAGCCTGGCATCAATGCCACTACTGGTAAATCATCTACCAATTCTAATTGCTGGCGAGCACCTTGTGTATCTGTCTCTAATGCTATGGCATCCGCCAAGGTATGACCTACACAAACCGCAGGCACCTCATGTTTTTTATAAAAATCCACTTCAAATGGAAATAAACACAAAACAAGATCAACGGATTTTTTAATTTTAAATACACGCTTTTCGCGCCAAGCCCAAACACTTGGACTGACGTAGTGCACGGTCTTGATGCTTTTTTCTTTTAATTTTTGCTCAAGCTTCAAATTAAAATCAGGTGCATCAATGCCAATAAATACATCAGGCTTAAGCTCAAGCAAGGTATTAAATAACTGCTTTCGTATTTTTAATAATTCGCCTAAGCGACCCAATACCTCAAACAACCCCATCACAGATAAACGCTCCATGGGGTATAAGGTTTCAAATCCTTCGGCAATCATTTTAGGGCCGCCAATACCAACAAAACGGGCATCAGGGTATTGTTGCTTTAATGCTTTAATTAATCCTGCGCCAAGGATATCCCCAGACGCTTCTCCTGCCACCATGGCAAAGCACAATGACATTAGCGGATAATTCCTCGAGTTGACTGATCAATGCTTTCAATAAATGCTTCGACCGCTGGGGATTCTTTTAGTAACTCTAATAGCTCAGGTCGAGCTTCTTCAAGGGTTAAGCCTTTACGGTAAACGGTTTTATATGCATTGCGTAACACGCGAATGTCATTTTTTTCAAAACCTCGACGCTTCAAACCTTCAATATTAATACCATGAGGCTTCGCTGAATTACCATTTGCCATGATATAAGCTGGCACGTCTTTTAATACGATTGAGCCAGTGCCACACATACTGTGACTACCAATTTTAACAAATTGGTGAACCTGAGAAGCGCCACCTAATATTACGTAGTTGCCAATATGCACATGGCCCGCAATATTCGTATCATTAGCTAAAATACAATTATCAGCAATAATCACGTCATGAGCGACATGAACGTTCACCATAAATAAGTTATGGCTACCAATTTTAGTCAAACTATTATCTTGTGTGGTGCCACGATGCACGGTGCACGCTTCACGAAAGATATTATGATCGCCAATCTCTAAGCGTGTTGGCTCGCCTTTAAATTTCTTGTCCTGACAATCTTCACCAATGGTACAAAATTGAAATATCTGGTTGTGCTTGCCAATAGTAGTTGGCCCTTTAATCACAACATGACTGCCAATTACGGTACCTTCACCAATAACCACATCAGGGCCAATAATCGTGAACGGTCCAACTTCAACGTTTGCTGCCAACTTGGCGCTTGGATCAATAATAGCGCGTGAATCAATCAAAATGTATTTCCCTTTCGGCACACATAATTTCAGCTTGGCAGGCTACTTGTCCATCTACCCAAGCTTCACATTCAAACCGCCAGATTCCACGTTTGTCACTGACATAACGTGCCTCCATTTCTAAACGATCTCCTGGCACTACCGGTTTTTTAAAGCGAGCCTTATCCACCCCCGCAAAATAATAAACCGTATTTTCGGCCTTTTCTTTTTCTATGGCATCTAGCCCTAATAGCCCAGCTAGTTGCGCTAATGATTCAAGAATCAAAACCCCAGGCATAATAGGATGCTTAGGGAAATGTCCTTCAAAAAATGGCTCATTACTGGTGACATTTTTATAACCCACTATACGCTGTTTTTTATCCAGCTCGGTTACTCTGTCTACCAATAAGAACGGATATCGATGGGGTAATAAATCCGTAATTTCAGTGTAATTCATTACCGCCATGGGATTATTCCTTTAAAGATTTCTCAATGAGTTTAATGCGTTTCGCCATTTCGTCCAATTGACGGAATCGCGCTGCACTTTTACGCCACTCAGAGGTTGAGGACATTGCCGTTCCTGACGAATAACTGCCAGGATCAGAAATACTCTTTGTTACCAAGGTCATTGCTGTCACGTGAGTGCCATCGGCGAGCTGTAAATGACCCGCCACACCTACGCCACCGGCTAATGTGCAGCAACTGCCAATTTTGGTGCTACCTGCAATCATACAACCTGCCGCCATTGCAGTGTGGGCTCCAATTTCAACATTGTGAGCAATTTGAATTTGGTTATCGAGTTTCACACCATCACCAATCAAGGTATCGCTCATGGCGCCACGATCAATAGTGGTATTTGCACCAATTTCAACTTGATTACCAACAACTACCCCACCAATTTGGCAAATTTTTACCCACTGGCCTTTTTCATTCGCAAAACCAAAACCATCCGAGCCAATGACCGCTCCGCTATGAATAATACAATCATCACCCACAACCACGTCATGATAAACACTCACATTGTGATGCAAACGAGTATTTGAACCGATGCGCGCATTTACGCCCACCACAGAGCCTGAGCCAATCATCGCTCCCCCCCCAATTACCGCATGGTCTTCAATCACAACATTTGCCGCAATACTCACATGCTCGCCCACTTTAGCGGTTGGGCTGATCACTGCACTTGGGTGAATTTGATGATTTGCTTTAGGAAGGGTATTGAACAACTGGGATACTCTAGCGTAACCAAGGTAAGGGTTATCTAAAATAAGGGCTGCACACTGACATTCTGACGCTTGCTTTGGATGCACAATAACAGCACTGGCTTGTGTGTGCTGCAATTGATCTTTATAGGCCATATTAGCAAGGAAACTTAACTGTCCACTTGAGGCTTGGGACAAAGTCGCCAAGCCTTCAATACTAATGTTTTCATCGCCAACGACTTCAGCATTTAAATACTGAGCGATTTCACCAAGAGTATAAGCCATAACTTATTTCGCAGCGCTGGCTTCATTAAGTTTGTTAAGTAGCTTTTTAGTTAAATCTAAATCAGGTACCACATGGATAACGGCTTGACCATTTAACACAATATCTACTTTTTCTGCTTCGATCAGTGTTTTTAAAATGTCTTGTAAACGAGGCAGGTTGGCACGGAAGAATTGTTGACGCCATTGCTGCTCGGCTTGCTGCAATTTACCAGCAAAGAATTTAAATTCACTTTGCTGCTCTTTAATATTGTTACGAATTTTACGCTGTTCTTCATCGCTCATGATGGCGCCATCTTTTTGTAGCTTTTCTTGGCTTTCCATCATTTCTTTTTCAAGCTGTTTGATTTTACCTAGGTCATCACCAAATTGATCTTCAACTTGCTTAAATGAAGCTTTAGCACCATCTGATTGAAACAAAGCACGTTCCATATCAACCACAGCAATTTTACTGCCCGCAGCCATGGCGGTAGATGCCACAAAAAACAAACCCGCTACTGCGATTTTAGTCCACTTCAACATAACTCTTCCTATTTAATCATTTATTATTGTAAAAAACTGGCCAAGAAGACTGCTTGAAAACCTAATTATTTTCAAGCAACTCCTTTAAAATACTTGTCCAAGAGAGAATTCAAACCCTTCGGTTTCATCATCATCTTTGCTATTTAATGACCGAGCAAAGGTAAAGGTCAGCGGGCCGATTGCGGTCACCCAGGTCAAGCTAACACCGGTACCAAAACGAATTTCATTGGCATCAAAACCTTCAGAACATGACGGGTGAGCATTAACATCACCAGCACCATTCCCTTCAGTTAAGGTTAAGCACTCTGTATCAAACACATTACCCGCGTCTAAGAACAGCACACTTCGCATACTGCGCTGATCTTCAACAAATGGTAAAGGGAATACCAACTCCATAGACGCTTCAGTTAAAAGGTTACCACCCAAGCTATTATTATCTGCGTAATAACCAACATCAGGAATATTATCACCATTACTATCAGCAAAACCCGTTCCATCCGGCAATGGAATGTCTCGTTTAATCGCACCACGTGGTCCCAGTGAGTTGCTGGTGTAACCACGAACGGAGCCCACACCACCGGCACGGAAATTTCGGAAGAACGGTAACTCTTCCGTATCACCGTAACCGTCGCCATAACCTAGCTCGGTACGAATACGGAACGTCCACTCACCCGAGATAGGAAAGTATTTTTGTGCATTATAAGTCACACGGTAATATTCTAATTCGCTGCCCGGCACAGTGGCTTCAAGGGCTAAACTTTGTTTGGCACCAGCCGTTGGGAATAAACCACGGTTCAGTGTGGTCCAGCTCCAGCTACTGCCTAATGTCACTTCAACAAAGTCTTCACCTTCATCTTCAACAAAGCTCAAGATCTCTTCGGCGATGCCTGATTCCTGCGCTTCCATTAATGTACGACTGGCTTCAATACTGAATGACAAACGCTCACGGCCACTAATAGGGAAACCAAACGTGGTACGCGCACCATAGGTGTCTGTGTTGTAGTCACTTAAAGATAATTCAGAGAAGTCTGTTTGACTATAAAACAGACCATAACCACGACTAATGCCATCCACTGTGTAGTAAGGGTCGGTGTAAGATAAGTTCAAACTGGTTACTGCATCGGTTTTATTTAAAGAGGTACTCATCTTTTTACCGGTACCCATAAAATTATTTTGCGACACACTGGTGCCTAAAATCATGCCGTCAGCACTTGAGTAACCAATACTTAGATTTAAGCTACCACTTGGCTGCTCTTCAACACTGTAGTTCACATCAATTAAATCATCTGAACCTGGTACTTTTGGTGTTTCAACGTTAACGCCTTTAAAGAAACCAAGTTGCTCTAAGCGGCTTTTCGATTGTTCGATTAATTCGGTTGATGCCCAACCACCTTCCATTTGTACCATTTCACGACGTAGCACTTCATCCATGGTGGATTCATTACCGGTAAAGTTAATACGACGCACATAAGTACGCTTACCCGGCTCTACAAAAAAAGTTAGCTCAACGGTTTTATCTTCGTCATTAATTTTAGGCACACCGTTTACACTGGCAAACGTAAAACCTTCATTACCTAAGCGTTTTGCAATCAAGTCTTGAGTGAATGTTACTTTTTGACGACTAAAGGTTTGATCCTCTTCCATGATGACAAGCTTGCGCAGTAACTCTTCTTCTAAGATGAGCTCTCCTGCTAAGTTAACTTTGCTCACTGTGTAAACATCACCTTCGTGAACATTAACACTGATAAAAACATCTTCTTTATTTGGCGAAAGTGAAACTTGAGTGGATTCAACATTGAAACGAATAAAACCTCGATCCAAATAAAATGAACGTAAACGCTCTAGGTCACCACCTAGTTTTTCGCGGGAATATTTATCGTCACTTGAATACCAAGACCAAAGGTTGGTTGGTTTTAATTCAAATTGATTAAGTAGTTCTTGTTTTTCAAAGTTTTCAAAACCAACAATATTAATGTGACTAATTGACGCAACAGAGCCTTCATCCACATTAATTTTTAACGATACGCGGTTACGAGGTAGCTTTTTTACTTCTGTATCTATTTGTGCGTCATAGCGACCTTGGCTCACATACTGACGCTCTAACTCTAATTCCAAACGCTCAAGCGTTGAGCGTTTAAACACATAACCTTCTGCAAGACCAGCTTGCTTTAAACCTGTTTTCAGCTGCTCGGTTTCAATGGCGCTATTGCCCTCTATCTCAAGCGCGGTAATGGTTGGTAATTCAACTAACCTAACCACTAAAATGTCGCCATCTCTTAATAGCTCAATATCATTAAAGTAACCGGTTGCAAATAAACCACGGGAGGCTGATGCAAGTTTTGCATTATCCACTTTATCGCCAATATTGATTGGAAACGCACTGAATACTGTACCTGCACTTACGCGCTGAAGGCCGTCGACACGAATGTCTTTAACGGTAAAAGAGTCCGCTTGAGCAAATGTCGCGCCCAAAGCTAAAAGCATGCTGATTAAGGTAAACTTCATGTTAATCCGAATTTATTGTTATCTTAGGCCGTAAGTGACGATACAGACCAGCAAAATTATTTAAATACTATATACGACTTATGTCATTAAATATGGCTACAAACATAACCATCATAAGTAGCGCCATACCCAGCTTAATACCTGCTAGCTGAACATTTTCCGACAGTGGTGAACCCTTCACCGCTTCGATTAAATAAAACAAAAAATGCCCGCCATCCAATACGGGAATTGGTAATAAATTCACCACTGCCAGCATAATGCTGATATACGCTAAAAAACTAATAAATGCCTCAAACCCAGCCTGCGCTGAAGCGTTGGCTACTTTAGCAATGGTAATTGGGCCGCTCAAGTTCTTAACTGATAATAAACCTTGAATCATCTTACCGATGGACTCTAACGTCACCACCGACATATCCCATGTTTTATAGGCTGCCTTGCCAATGGATTCAATGACACCAAAGCGCTGTGTCACGACGAAGCCTTCTGGTAATTCGGGTGACTGAACAATAGCGCCTGCAAAGCCAAAACTTTCGCCCTGATCATTGGTTTTAACCGCAGGGATTAAAGTTAACTCTTTTACCTGACCATCACGCTGCACTTCTATAGCCAGCGCTTTACCGCCATTGGCTTGCACCACTTCGACAAAATCAAACCACTGCTCAATTTGCTTACCATTTACACTAATAATCTCATCACCGCTTTTTAAGCCAGCTTGTTGTGCAGGCAAGCCTTCTTGCAGCTCAGCCAAAACAGCCGGCACGTTTGGTCTATAAGGTGTAATACCTAATTCATTTAGTGCGTTAGGCTCTTCTTTATCACTCAACCAACGATTAATTGTTAATTGAAATTGCTGTTCATTAGAGGCGGTAAAAACAATCTCACCTGTATCACCTAGGCGCTTTAGTAACTGGTAATGCACATCTTGCCAACTGCTTACTTCTTTACCATCAACAAGGGTGATCTCCTGCCCTGATTTCAAACCCGCTTCTTCAGCTAAGCTTTGCGGATTGACCTCACCAATCACGGGTTTCACTTGCGTGATGCCCGTCATAAACATTAACCAATAAGCAAAAATGGCAAACATAATATTCGCAGCCGGACCGGCTAAAACCACTGCCATTCGCTGCCAAACGGTTTTACGGTTAAATGCTTGATCTAATAATTCAGGGGCCACTTCACCTTCACGTTCATCTAGCATTTTTACATAGCCGCCCAATGGAATGGCAGCAATGGCAAACTCACAGCCGTTTTTATCTGTACGACTCCAGATTACTTTGCCGAAGCCGACAGAAAAACGCAGTACTTTCACGCCACAACGACGGGCAACCCAGTAATGACCATATTCGTGTACCGTAACCAGAATACCCAGAGTTACGGCTAACGCTAATAAGCTGTATAACACACTCATGATAAAATCTTGCCCTCTACGAAACGTCTTGCCCAAGCATCGGCGGCTAAAATAGCCTCGATACTGTCCGCCGCTTCGATTTTACATGCATTTAAAGTTTCATCGATCAGGTTTGAGATTGATGTAAAGGCAATTTGTTCCCGTAAAAAGCCAGCAACCGCTACTTCATTTGCGGCATTTAAAATGGCGGCCGCTGTACCACCTGCTTCAAAAGCCTGAGAAGCTAAATCTAAGGCAGGAAAAGACTGACGATCTGGCAATTCAAAATTCAGCTGAGCAACTTCAAATAGATTAAGTGGCTTTACTCCCGAAGCGATGCGTTCTGGCCAAGCAAGACCATACGCGATAGGGGTGCGCATATCAGGATTACCCATTTGGCAAATAACAGAACCATCAACATATTGCACCATAGAGTGAATAATCGACTCAGGGTGCACCACCACTTCAATTTGCGAAGGCTTCACATCAAATAACCAACACGCTTCTATGAGCTCTAAACCTTTATTCATCAAGGTTGCGCTATCGACAGAAATTTTTTGCCCCATTGACCAGTTAGGGTGTTTAACCGCTTGCTTAGGCGTAACCTTTGATAACGCATCTAAACCCCAGCCACGGAACGGGCCACCTGATGCAGTTAATAATATTTTTTCAATCTGCTGCTTGCACGAAGGGTCTTGCCCATAACCCAACGGCAAAGATTGGAAGATAGCATTATGCTCACTATCTATTGGCAGAAGTTCGGCTTGATTATCTTGCACAGCCTGCATAAATAAATGACCACTCATGACAAGGGCTTCTTTATTGGCAAGCAACACACGCTTACCCGCTTGTGCCGCCGCTAAGGTTGGCAATAAACCAGCAGCCCCTACGATAGCGGCCATGACCTGATCAACCTCTGGGTCACTGGCAATATCAACCAAAGCCGATGCACCAGTTAATACTTCAACTGTGCTGCCGTGTTGCTTTAAAGATTGGGATAATTGCTTAGCGCTGGCTTCATCTACCATCACTGCGTATTTGGGTGAGTACTCAAGACACTGCTGCAGCAATACATCGACCTGAGTATTTGCGCTTAATGCAAATACCTCATACAAGTCTTTGTGACGAGCCAGAACATCAAGTGTGCTTTTACCGATGGAGCCTGTGGCTCCAAGTACGGTAATCATTTGCCTCATACAACTAAGTTCCAGCCAAATACACTTAATGCCAATGCAAATAAAGGAAGGGCTGCGGTCATACTATCGATACGATCCATCACACCACCATGACCTGGCAATAAATGACTAGAGTCTTTAATACCACGGTGACGTTTCACCATACTTTCGATTAGATCACCAACAACAGAAAAACACGTAATCAACAAAGTCAGTACAATTAATAATGCCCATTGTTCTAAATCCAATGAAAGCCCTGCTTCATTTTCTAAAAGGTAGCCACCACCCAATGCCATTAAGGTTGTGACAAATAAACCACCAAACACCCCTTCCCATGTTTTACCTGGGCTCACACTGGGAGCCAATTTACGCTTACCAAAAGTACGACCCGCAAAATAGGCGCCCACATCCGCGCCCCAGACAATAAACATCACATACATGATTAAATAATCATTGAATGGATAACTCTTTATTTGTACAAAACCGACCCACATTGGTAATAAAATAAATAAGCCCATAATTAAGCGAGCAACAGGGCTACTCCAAATGTTTTTAAGTTTTGGATGCAACGAAACAAACACAAAAGCGGTGATCCACCACCCTAGTGCGATATACAAAATATCCACCTCTTGCACTAACGAGCTGAACTCAACCGCACAAATTAACCCGGCTACTAAGCCTGCATAAGCGATACGGCCAACTTGTAGCTTTAAGCCAGATAGGTTCGCCCATTCCCATGCGCCTAATGCGACAATGACACCAATGAATAATTTAAATTGCGCCAGGGGTAAGTAAAAAATCCCCCCTATCATGATTGGCGCCAACACTAGCGCGGTAAGAATACGTTGCTTTAGCACGTTTGATCTTCCTTCAATTGTTCATCTGTGCGCCCAAAACGGCGCGTGCGGCTGTTATATTCTTCTATTGCCGACCAGAAGTTTGTTTCGTCAAAATCAGGCCATAACGCATCACTGAATACCAGCTCGGTATATGCAAATTGCCATAACATGAAATTACTAATTCTTAGCTCCCCACCTGTGCGAATACACAAATCTGGTTCAGGGAAATCATTTAAACACGTATAACCAGAGAAAAGCTCTGGTGTAATATTTTCAGGTGAGATCTTGCCAGATAATACATCTTTAGCAATGTTCTGTGCGGCATGAGAAATATCCCAACGACCACCATAGTTCGCTGCTACAACCAGGGTCAAACCTGTATTATCTTTGGTGAGGTTTTGAGCAATCTCAATATGTTCTTGTAAAACAGATGAAAAACCAGAAATATCGCCCATGATAATTAGGCGTATATTGTGCTCATGAAGTTTTTTGACTTCTTTTTGTAGGGCATTAAGAAATAACTGCATTAATGCATTTACTTCTTTTTCAGGGCGCTGCCAATTCTCACTTGAGAAAGCAAACAGCGTCAGAACATCCACCTCTAAGCGAGCCGCTTGCTCAATCACGATTTTAACCGCTTTCACACCAGCCTTATGACCAGCTACGCCAGGTAAGTGGCGGCGCTTAGCCCAGCGATTATTACCATCCATAACGATGGCAACATGGCGAGGTATGCGTTCAAATTTTGGTATCTTAGCGTCAGACATATGTAAAACCTAATAATGAAACTGCGCCTAAAAAGGCGCAGTACCGCTTCATATAAACTCGGTTAAACCTGCATTAGGTCTTTTTCTTTTGTCGCCAACAAAGATTCAATATCAGCAATAAACTTATCCGTTAGCTGCTGAATTTGATCTTGGCCTTGACGCTCTTCGTCTTCACTAATTTCTTTTTCTTTCAGCAAGTCTTTAATGCTGCTGTTTGCATCACGACGGATATTACGCACGGACACACGACCTTTTTCAGCCTCAGCACGGGCTTGCTTAATATAGTCTTTACGGGTTTCTTCCGTTAAAGCAGGCATTGGTAGACGAATAGTTTCGCCTGAAGTAGATGGATTGATACCCAAGTCCGACTTCATGATTGCTTTTTCAATCACAGGTACCAAGTGCTTTTCCCAAGGCGTTACCGCTAACGCACGACCATCTTCAACGTTGATGTTCGCTACTTGAGAAAGTGGCGTCGGATTACCATAGTAATCAATTGAAATACCATCAAGAATGGCAGGATTAGCACGACCAGTACGTACTTTTTTGAACGCATCAATTAGTGCGTTCACGCTCTTTTGCATACGATCTTTAGCGTCTGCTTGAATTTCATTCAACATTTTCTTTTTCTCCACACACAATCAATGTGCCATCACTACCACCCACCATGAGTTGAGCCATCACACCAGGGGTTGCCATATTAAACACACGTAATGGCATTTTATGATCTCGCGCCAGACAAATCGCCGTGAGATCCATCACTCCTAACTGACGCTCAAGTACTTCGTCGTAAGTTAGGGTCTCAAATTTAACCGCATCAGGGTTTTTCTTAGGGTCAGCATCATACACGCCATCCACATTTGTGGCTTTCAGTACGATATCTGCTTCGATTTCAATGCCACGCAAACACGCAGCAGAATCGGTTGTAAAAAATGGGTTACCCGTGCCTGCCGAGAAAATCACAACATCACCCGTATTCAAGTGACGAATCGCGCGGCGACGATCATAATGCTCAACAATGCCACTCATAGGAATAGCAGACATTACACGAGATTTAATATTGCTTCGCTCTAGTGCATCACGCATTGCCAATGCGTTCATCACAGTGGCTAGCATCCCCATGTGGTCACCCGTTACACGGTCAAGACCTGCTTGGCTCAAAGCAGCACCACGGAATAAATTACCGCCGCCAATCACCAAACCAACCTGAACGCCAATTCCCACCAGCTGCCCAACTTCTAACGCCATGCGATCCAGCACCTTGGGGTCTATACCAAAGTTTTGCTCACCTTGAAGCGCTTCGCCGCTCAACTTCAATAGGATGCGTTTATATTTAGGGCTACGATTATCTGCCGGGGGCATAGGTCACCTCATTTATGCAATTCTATAGTCATGAGTTTATAGCATAAACCCTGACCTCTCACTGCAAAACCCCGGTTCTGACTGAGATCATGCTTGATTCTCAACTCAGTTCACCAGGGCTTTCAAATAACCTTTACACAAATGCCGAGCAAGGAAAACCTAACTCGGCATTTAAAGAGCTGTAACAGCCCTATTGCTTAGCCTTTAAGCTGAGCAGCAACTTCTGCAGCGAAGTCAGTTTCTTCTTTCTCGATACCTTCACCCACTTCGATACGGATGAAGCTTACTACTTCAGCACCTGCCGCTTTCGCTAGTTTAGCGATAGTTAGTTCAGGGTTCTTAACGAAAGGCTGCTCTAGTAAGCTGTTTTCTTTAAGGAATTTCTGGATACGACCACCCATCATTTTCTCAACGATTTCAGCAGGCTTGCCTTCCATATCAGGCTGAGCTTTGATGATGTCTTTTTCAGCTTCAACCACTTCAGCAGGCATATCAGCTGGAGCTAATACGCGAGGGTTAACCGCTGTTACGTGCATTGCGATGTCACGGGCTAACTCTTCAGTACCACCTTTTAATGCTACAAGAGCAGCAATACGGTTGTTAGAGTGAACGTAACCAGCAACCAACTCACCTTCTAGCAATTCAGCGCGACGAGGAGAAATGTTTTCACCGATTTTTTGAACCAAAGCTTCACGCTCAGAATCCAAAAGACCTACAACTTCAGTGTTCTTAGCTTCAAAAGCCGCATCAGCGATTTTGTTAGCAAAACCAAGGAAGTCTTCGTTTTTAGCAGCAAAGTCAGTTTCAGAGTTAACTTCAACTAGGATTGCAGCAGAGTTGTCAGCAGCCGTTTTAATTACTACAACACCTTCAGCAGCAGTACGACCTGCTTTTTTAGCGGCTTTAAGGCCAGAGTTCTTACGCATCTCTTCAATGGCAAGATCGATGTCGCCATTAGCTTCTTGAAGTGCTTTTTTACACTCCATCATGCCAAGACCAGTACGCTCACGTAATTCTTTAACTAATTTTGCAGAAACTGCCATAGTCATCACCTAAATTTGATCTAAAAATTCTTTTAAAAAAAGGGGGCTAGCCCCCTTTCTTATTTTACAGCTTAATATTTAAACAAATATTACTCAGCTGCTGGCGCTTCTTCTGCTTTAGCAGGTGCAGCTGCTTGACCAGCTTCAGTTTTACCTTCAATACATGCATCAGCAACAGCAGAAGTGAAGATTTCGATTGCGCGGATCGCGTCATCGTTACCAGGAATAACATAGTCAACGCCATCTGGGTTGCTGTTAGTATCCACGATACCGATTACAGGGATACCTAGCTTGTTCGCTTCTTGAATAGCGATACGCTCGTGATCAACGTCAATAACGAAGATAGCGTCAGGTAAACCACCCATGTTTTTAATACCACCGATAGAGCGCTCAAGCTTCTCCATCTCACGAGTACGCATTAGAGCTTCTTTCTTAGTAAGCTGCTCAAAAGTACCATCTTTCTTTTGTGCTTCAAGGTCAGCTAGACGCTTGATAGATTGACGGATAGTTTTGTAGTTAGTCAGCATACCACCTAACCAGCGGTGAGCTACGAAAGGCATGTTTGCACGAGCAGCTTGCTCTTGGATTACTTTAGAAGCAGCACGCTTAGTACCCACGAAAAGAACGTGGTTATTCTTAGAAGTCATACCCTTAACAACGTTCAACGCTTCGTTGAATGCTGGCACAGTGTGCTCAAGGTTGATGATATGAATCTTGTTACGAGCACCAAAAATGAATTTACCCATTTTTGGATTCCAGTAACGAGTCTGGTGACCAAAGTGAACGCCTGCTTTAAGCAGGTCACGCATTGTAACTTGTGCCATGATAAATACCTATTTATAGGGTTAGGCCTCCATGTATCCCATTGTCCAATCCTAAGCTTTTGAGGGCTCAAGACACCCAGAACGATGTGTCGATACATGTGCGGATTTATATAATGTTTACCCTTGGCAGCCTAAGACCGCAAAGAGCGCGCGCTTTATACCATAATCAAGGCCCAATTGGGAAGAAATTTTAGTAATTAAAAGCCTGTTTCGTGGCGGCTAGTTATTCATCTATTGCCCATAAGTGAGTACAATAGCCGGCTAATTAAACTAAGAGTGAATACCTTACCCATGGCTGTGACCATCAAAACTCCAGAAGAAATCGAAAAAATGCGCGTAGCCGGTCGCTTGGCTGCCGAAGTGCTGGAAATGATTGGCGAATATGTCAAGCCAGGCGTGACCACAGGCGAACTGGATCGCATTTGCCACGATTACATCGTAAATACGCAACAGGCTATTCCTGCACCTTTAAACTATGGCAACCCGCCATTTCCAAAATCTATCTGCACCTCGGTGAATCACGTGATTTGTCACGGCATCCCAAGTGATGAAAAAATTCTAAAGAAAGGTGATAGCGTCAATATCGACGTTACCGTTATTAAAGACGGGTACCACGGCGACACCAGTAAGATGTTTTTTGTTGGCGAGCCAAAACCTGCCGACAAACGCCTTGTGGAGATCACCCAAGAGTGCATGTACAAAGGCATGGCTTTAGTGAAACCAGGTGCGCAACTTGGCGACATTGGCCACGTTATCCAACAACATGCTGAAGCCAATTACTACACAGTTGTACGTGAATACTGTGGTCACGGTATCGGCAAAGGTTTTCACGAAGAACCTCAAGTGATGCATTATGGTCGCCCAGGCACCGGCATGGCTCTTAAAGAGGGTATGTGTTTTACGATTGAGCCCATGATTAACCAAGGCAAACCACAAAGTAAGCTTTTAGGTGATCATTGGACGGTTATCACTAAAGATCGCAAATTAAGCGCACAATGGGAGCACACCTGCCTTGTGACCAAAGACGGCATAGAAGTGTTAACCCGCCGCAAAGAAGAAGTGTTTCCTTGGGAGCAATAATAATGGATCAGGGCTTTCTTACTAAAATATTCGACGAAACCGCTTTTCGTCAGGCTATTGCTGATGGCAAGCCCGCCATTCCTCTTTTCAAAGAGGCCATCCGCCATAGTCAAACTGTGATGGATGAACACTTCAGAAAAACATTAGACGCCGTCACACTCGTACACGCTCGCTCTTGGTTTATGGACCAATTGCTCAAACACGCTTGGCTAAAGTTTTTCCCTGAAAGCATTAACAATATCGCCCTACTTGCGGTTGGTGGTTATGGCCGTGGTGAATTACACCCTAAAAGCGATATCGACATACTGCTACTAAACAAAGACGAAGACGCATTCAGCGCTAATAGTGAAGCCATGCAAGGCTTTATTACCTTTATGTGGGACATCAAACTTGATGTGGGTCACGGGGTAAGAACCATTGATGATTGCAAAAACGAGGCTGCCAAGGATCTCACCATTGCCACCAATCTAATGGAAACACGTACTTTAATTGGTGCAGATGAACTCAGAGAAACCATGCGTGACATAACTGGCCCTAACCACATTTGGCCCAGCAATGAATTCTTCCAAGCCAAATGGCAAGAACAGGAAGAACGTCACAACAAACACCATGATACGGATTACAACCTAGAGCCCAACATTAAAAAAGGCCAAGGTGGGTTACGTGATATTCATACTGTGGTCTGGGTGCTTGAGCGTCACTTTGGTAGCCATGAACTAGAAAACCTTACCAAACAAGGCATTCTCACCGATTTTGAATATGGCATGCTGCATCGTTGCCGTGATTTTTTATGGCAAATTCGTTACGCCTTACACATTGTTACGGGTCGCGAAGAAGATCAATTGCTGTTTGATTTCCAAAAAGAAATCGCTGAAATTTTAGGCTTTGAAGATGACCAAGAACAATTGGCCGTCGAACACATGATGCATCAATATTATCGTTACAGCCTCGCACTGAACGAACTTAATGATCTTCTCATGCTGTTATTTAAAGAGCTCATTATTGATAGTCAACAGCCTGCTGACATTGTGCCGATTAATGAATATTTTCAACGTAACAATGATTACCTTGAAGCCACGGACATTGATTTATTTACGCACACTCCCAATGCCATGCTGGAGGTGTTTTATTACCTAGCCAGTGATAGCAGTTTAAAAGGTGTCAGAGCCAACACCATAAGAGCGCTGCGTGATAGTCGCCACTTGATTGACGAAGACTTCCGTACACATCCAGATAATGTTCGTACCTTCATGGCGATCATGCGCAGTAACGATCATGTGACCCGCGAACTGGAGCGCATGCTGAACTACGGCATTCTTGGCCAATACATCCCTGAATTTGGTGCGATTATCGGTCACATGCAACATGATTTATTTCATAGCTACACCGTTGACCAACACAGCTTGCGTGCCATCAAATTTATTCGCCGATTACGTTTTGGTGATGAGAAAGAATTATTCCCACTGGCTAGCAAGCTTATTCACAATATCGCCAAAAAAGAAATTTTGTATCTAGCCGCGCTGTTACATGACGTAGGTAAAGTATTACCAGGTGAGCACGAAATAACTGGCGCTGAAATCGCTGAAAAATTTTGTGCGCAACACGGCTTAAGCCAAAAAGACAGCGACTTGGTGGTCTGGCTGATTCGCAACCATTTACTCTACTCACAAACATCTCAACGCTTAGACCTTGCAGACCCAGATGCAATTCACCACTTTGCCACGCAAATGGGTGATCGTCGCCATCTTGATTATCTATTCGTATTTAGTGCAGCCGATATATACAGCACCAATAAAAAGCTTTGGACGGGCTGGCGCGCCGAACAAATGCGCACACTATACAGTGAAACCTTACACCTTATTCGTCGTGGGCTAGACGTGCCCATCGATAAAGATGAGTGGGTAAAAGAAACTCAAATAGCCGTTATCGAGCGCCTAAGCGAATACGGTTATCAAGAAGAAGATGTTTATGAAATGTGGGCAAACCCAGGGGATGAATATTTTCTACGTGAAAATGTCGACACCCTAGTTTGGCATGCCCTAGCGTTATTTAAACATAAAGACACCAACAAACCTTTGGTTTTAATTGGCGATACCAGCGACAAAGCCCGTGAAGGTGCCACGCAAATTTTCATTCACATGAAAGATCAGCCACACTTATTTGCCGCCATGACCGCTGCGTTAGATCAACTGCATCTAAACATTCAAGATGCGCGGATCATTACCTCTGCCAATAACAACGCGTTGGATACCTACATCGTTTTAGACGAAAATGGCAAACCTATCAGTGAAACCATTCGCCTAGAAAAAATTCAACGTACCTTAGAAGAAGCTCTCTCTCACCCAGAAGAGTTTCCAAAACTTATTCAGCGCCGAACCTCAAGGCAACTAAAGCAGTTTGACTTCAAGCCCATTGTGAATCTGAGTAACGACCCGTTTACCAAACGAAGTTTACTGGAGGTAATTGCCCCTGATCGTCCAGGCCTACTTGCGCGTATGGGTCGATTATTTATGGAATATGAAATTTCATTAGAAACGGCAAAAATATTGACCGAAGGTGAAAAAATAGACGATATTTTTTATATCACTGATAAAAACGGCGAGCCATTTAGCGACCCCAATTTCTGCCGTCAATTGCAAAGCGCGGTTATTGAAGCGCTCACCGAGCAAGTTGAACTGCAAGCCACACTATAGTGTTTTCTTGCTATTAAAAAGCCCAGTTAATAACTGGGCTTTTTTTATGCGCTTCAGATAATAAATAAAAGATGACACTTAGGGAAACAACAGAAGGAAAAATGGTCGGGACAGTAGGATTTGAACCTACGACCCCCAGCACCCCATGCTGGTGCGCTACCAGGCTGCGCTATGCCCCGACACCACTTACTAAATTGAGTAAGTGGGCGGACTATATACTAAGCATTTAATTTTGTGAAGGTTTTCACTTTATCAAACGACACAATTTAAATGAAAACAGACCCTGTTATTCATTTATGCAATATATTAAATATTAATTACCACCAAAACCAAACATAGAGAAATCTGATTTATATGGCACTTCATTCGCCTGTGCTTGCTTGCTCTGAATGAGCGTCAAATAAGTGTGCATTTTATGGGCTTCAAGATTACTTTCATTCGGTACTGATGTGACAAACTTGGTGGCTCGCAACATACTTTTCACCCCAGAGGTGACAGAGTAATTACTTCCCTCAAGCAAAATAATCTCTTCTCCCATGTGCCAATAAACATCTAAATTAGATATCTGTAACGGGCTTAATGGTGGCACTAACGGTACGATGTCTTTTGTTGTCACCACACGCCATAATTTCAAATTAGAAAACCTATTGGCGCCACCCACGTTAGTCACCTTAGGCTGGCCAAAGGTTATTAATTGATCCATTTTAAATCCGGCTTCTTGTAAATACATTGCTAACATCACCGCAGCGGCACCACCTAAACTGTGACCTGTCGTGCGAATCCCCTGCGCTTGATTTAAGTATGGTTTAGCATCATTAAAAATGGCCAGCGCGGCATTGGCAAAACCTTGATGCACTGCAATGCCAAGTTGCTCGTCTTGCTTTAAGTGAATGTCTAAATCGACCATGGCATTTTGTAAATTAGCCGTGCCCCTGACCGTTAAATATTGCATACCTTGGTAAACAGACAAAAAGTAACTCACTTCAACCACAGGCAATGTGGCTTCACGAACAAGCTTATGCCCCATGGACTCAAGCTCCGTTGATTTGCCACCCTCAACATACGCAAGGGCAGAAAGTTGAGCTGTGTGTTTCATCATTGAAAAATCCGGTTCTGCCCACGCCTGAACAGAAAACAGCAACACCCATATAAAACAACGCATCATTTTGAGTACTCTTAATAATTTAAAACATGAAAGATCAATGCTTGGCGGATGATACCAATGACATATCACCTGTCTATGCCATACTGCTTATTTTGCAGGATAAACCATGAATATTTGTATCATCAGCGCCAGCACCCGAGAAAAATCAGCCTCTCTTAATGTGGCCAACTTTGTGTGCACTCAACTCAAGCAACTTTCGGTCACTTCCCAAGTATCCATTTTAAATTTACACCAAGCCAACCTTCCTATGTGGCAAGAAGGCCTCACCCCAAACAGTGATATTGAAATACAACTCAACCAAGCTGATGGTTTTGTCTTTGTCGTACCCGAATGGCATGGAATGACACCACCTGCGTTTAAAAATATCTTTTTCTTTTTTAATGCCTGTTTTGCACATAAGCCAGTTTATATTGTGACTGTCAGTGCTGGCACGGGTGGGCGCTACCCTATTAGCGAACTAAGAATGAGCAGTTATAAAAATAGTTTCATCAACTACATTCCTGTTAGCACCGTTGTTGATCATGTTAATGACACCATTAATGACAAAGGTGAGTTCATTGCACAAAGTGATTTTATTGCACAGCGTATTGATGAAGGTTTACAGTTTTTATTGGAATACTCTCACGCGCTTTGCCAAGTACGTGACAGTGCAATTTTTAAAGAAAAACGATTTAAGAACGGCTTGTAAGTAACATTCACTTATCTTCTGGGATACCGTGGCGATCACGGTATTCCCCTGGGGTTACGCCCGTCCAACGCTTAAATGCTCGCTGAAACACGCTTTGCTCAGAAAACCCCAACACCTGTGCGATATAGCTCATTTTGTAACTTGTCTGCAACAAGTAACTAAAAGCATATTCTTTGCGCACATCATCAACAATGGATTTAAAGTTTGTACCTTGTTGTTTGAATTTGCGTTGCAAACTGCGTGAACTAACCCCTAAATAAGCCGCCGTATCTTCAAGGTTGGGCACTTTTGTGGCAAGGGTTTCAATAATGTATTGGGTAATCACTTCATTGGCGGCATTTTTTTGTTTTTTACTGACTAACAAATCCGCATAACCGGTGAGTACTTTTAATAAATCAGGGCTATAACCAAGCAAAGGCAAGGTTAATATTTCACGGTTAAACACTATCCCAGTATATTGGCTGTTAAACGTTACAGGGCAGCCAAAAAAGGCTTCATATTCAGAGGTTTCACCATGGGGCTCATGGCTAAAATGAATTTCAACAGGAGAAAGCTTTAAACCAATGACTTTTTTAGCAAACGCAACCCAACTGGTTACGACTTCTTCATTTAAGTGATAACTACATTGATAATGGGGCACCCACTTTAAAGTACATGTTGTGTCTCCCATTACAAACTCAGGTCGGGAAAGATTGCCCACCAAAGACTGGTATCGACGTTGAAGCTCTAAAGCTTGAGCAATAGATTGGCAACAGTCAACTATATGGCCAAGTAGCCCCCAACGGCCACTATCCCCCCACATTCCGATACGAAAGCCCAAATCATCATAGTTCAGTTGCTCTGCGCCATATGCCAGCAACGCTTCCGAAATAGACACGTCCACCATGCGATCTGCTTCGTCTAATTGCTCTCTTGAAAGACCAACAAGTTGATATAAGGTTTGAGCTGGCAACCCTTCATGCACAAGATAAGCAAGATTAGTGCGAATACTGAATGCGGCTACTTGTAACTGCACGCGTCACCTATAAATGAAAATTCAGGTGATATGATAAATCAAAAAAGATGGGAAAGGACTGGCAATAACACGTCAATGTTAGGATATATAAAGACACGCGCAAAAAACACAGCCTAGCAGGCTAGGCTGTGCAGAAGGAATTAACCTTCAACCGTGCCTGTTGCAACCGCTTCTTTAACTTCTTCTACCACTTCTTCTACTGCTTCTTCAGTGCTTTCAACTGCTTCAGCCATGTCGCCTTCAACACTTTCTTGAACTTCTTCAGCGGCTTCAACCGCTTGTGCTACCTGAGCTTCTACTGCTTCAACTGCGGCTTCAGCTTGGTCATTTACGGATTCTTCGCTACATGCGATGAGTGCGAACGCTGCTACTAAGATTGCTAATTGCTTTAACATTATATTTCCCCTTATTTAATGACTGCTAAAAAATAGCGCCACCATCCTAGTTCAAATAGCGTTACGTCACTAGCAGCTTCGCTCTGTGGCGTGAACCAGTTCCAGATATCTTAAAAAAATGCGAAAACTGTCTATGCTTAATAGATGTACTAGCAATTTACGTTATTAAAAATGAGTCTAACCAAACGCGTTTGGATAAGCTTCGCCTTAGTGATCACCGTGGGGGTCATGTTATCTCTGGTGATACGTGAGAATGGTGAGCAAGCCAGCATCAGTAGCCGCAACTTGGTTTCAGTTGCGATCCCAAAGCTGAACCTAATTAAAGAACTGCGTGCCAGCATTACTGAGCATGAACGATTATTGTATGAGTATTATGCCAGTACCACACGAGACCAGCTGTGGCCCAAAATTGAAGAAACTGAAAAAGGATTAGCAAAACAACTCATGGCCATTAACGAAAGTTTTTCAGGTCATGTCATGAGTTTGCCCAAACTTTATGCCGACATTAAAGCACTTCAAGGCAGGCTCGATCTAAACCTCTCATCAAGTAGCACAAATTGGGATAAAGCCCGAGACGATCTCGCCCTACTCACCCAAGCCGGACAAGCCGCTGAAACTATTTTAGTTGAATTAACACAAGAGGTTGAGCAGCAAGCGAAACAACAAGCGCAGGACACCCAGCAAAAAATTCAAGATATTGTTGATCTGGTAATTTTATACACACTCATCATTATTGGTGTGGCGTTAATTCTTGGGTATTTTACTCAAATCATTATTCGAAAAACCGCTAAACGCAAAGCATTGGCTAAGTTCCCTGAACGAAACCCTAATCCAGTAATGAACCTCAATTGGCATGGTGATATCTTATTTTCAAACCCAGCATGTCAATATTTGTTAAATATTATTCACCCTGACTCCTGTGATCTTACTCAGTTGTTACCGTTTAATTTTAAAGATAACTTAAAAACATGGCAGGCTGACCATAGAAACATTGTGAATTTTGAAGCCAAAATCAGTCAACGACACCTTAAATTTAGTATTTCACTTCTTCGTGATCTAGAGAGCTGTCATCTTTATATTGAAGACGTCACCGAGCAAAAAGAAGCTCAAGCTCAACTTGAATATCAAGCCTTTCATGACATACACACAGGCTTGGCAAATAGACGAAAATTTGAAAGTGACCTGACAAATTATATTCAGGAGAAAAAAGCCTGTTCAATTTTATTTTTAAGCATAGACAGGTTTAAGTTTATTACATCCAGCCAAGGCTATCATGCAGGGGATGCCATCATTCATCATCTTGGAAAACGGCTATTGGATATAAGCCAACAACTCAGCTGCCAAGTAAAGAGTTATCGTCTTGAGGGTTCAACTTTTTGTTTAATCGTACAGCACCCAAATTCAAAAGAAGTAACACATGTTGCAAAAGCCATTCAAGGAGCCATGGACGAAGCGTTGTTTGTTAACCAACATAGTTATTTTTTGAATCTCAGCATGGGTTATTGTCATTACCCACAAGATGGCAATACTGCACAAGGTTTGATTAGTAATGGCCATGCCGCTTTAAACCATGCGCGAATCATTGGCAACAATGTAGAAGCTTACAATACCCAATTACACGCAGCCGAACAAAGTTGGCTACCTATTGAGCGTGGCATACGTGAAGCGTTAGAAAAACAGCAATTTGTCATGTTTTATCAAGCCAAGGTTGATGCCAATACCGGCACAATTACTGGAGCTGAAGCGCTGATACGTTGGTTTGATGAAAATAACGCAATGGTCAGTCCTGCTACGTTTATTCCTGTGGCCGAACAAACCGGTTTAATTATTCAAATTGGCCACTGGATTATTGAGCAATGTTTAAATCAAACAAAGAAATTTCATCATGATGGCCATAACATACAAATTGCCATTAATATTTCAGCCCGCCAGTTTCAATACCGCCATTTTCTAGAGCAGTTACAAGCACTACTTAATAAAACGGGAGTGAATCCGCAACATGTGGAACTAGAAATAACAGAAAGCTTAATTATGGAGAATATTGATCAAAGTATAGAGATCATGAAAAAACTTAAAAAAATGGGATTTTCTTTAGCCATAGATGACTTTGGGACCGGTTATTCATCATTAAGTTATCTTAAGCGCTTTCCTATTGATTCATTAAAAATTGATCAAACCTTTGTGCGTAACTTAGAACATGATGAGGATGATAAAAACATCGTGGCTGCCATTATCGATTTAGCCCAGCATTTAAATTTAAAAACCATCGCAGAAGGGGTTGAAACGAAAGAGCAATGGCAACTACTAAAAAACATGAAGTGCGATTACATTCAGGGTTACTACTTTAGTAAACCCAATCATGCTGATAAATTATTCTCATAAAAAAAGCGCAACCAATGGGCTGCGCTTTTTTTTGCACGCTAATTATTTAAATTAATTAACAGTAGAATCTGTTGCAACGGACTGCGCCGCAGACTGATCTTGTGTTTGGGTTGCAACTGGCGTCGCTTCAACACGGTGCCAAACTTGTGAACGCCCTGCAAATGCAAAACCGACATAACCACGCACATCCAGTTTTTGACCGCCGTCGGTCACCTCAATTTTAGAGCTGTAAACACTGCCGCTTTTAGGATCTAAAATTTTCCCATCATCCCAAACGCCATCATCTTCTTTTAAACCCCAAATGAATTGCATACCTAGAATCGGCTGATCTTTCATTTCGCCTTCACATTCTGTGCATTTTGGGTTTTCTTCTTCTGGTTCAATCAGCTCAATGATTTTACCATTTAGCTCACCGTTATCGATCCAGATCTGAACGATACTTTTTGGTTTGCCGGTTTCATCATCAATGGTTTTCCAAGTGCCTTCTGGTGACATATTGTCTGCCATAGTTGGCTGAGACATTAAACCAAACGCAAGGGCAGAAAGAGCAAGAAATCGTTTCATTATTATTATCCTATGTTGTGAGCCAATATGGGCTTGGCTACTTTATCATACAGAAGCCAATGACCAAGCCCAATTTTGGCAAAACTATCTGTTTTATCGAGCAGCCATGCGTATGGCACCATCTAAACGAATCACTTCGCCATTGAGGTAATCGTTCTCGGCCATGTGCACCACAAGATTGCCAAACTCTTTAGGGTCACCTAAACGTTTCGGGTATTCCACACTATTACCCAGTGCTTCGATCACTTTTTCACCAAGGCTTTCTGCCAAGGGCGTGCGAAACAAGCCTGGGGCAATGGTATTGCAGCGAATACCATAACGGGCCAATTCCCTTGCTATGGGCAATGCCATACCCGCAACACCCGCTTTACTTGCAGCATAAGCTGGCTGACCAATTTGACCATCAAACGCCGCAACCGAAGCCACATTGATAATCACACCACGACCATTATCATCATTAATTGTCTCGCCTTTCGCCATCTGCGCCGCCGCTTTACTCAATACGTTAAAGGTGCCAAATAAATTTACATCAACAATTTTTTTAAAGTTATCCAGCGGCAGCGGATTGCCTTCACGATCAATTACTTTTTCTGGCGGGCCAATACCTGCACTGTTTAAAACAATGTGCAGCGCTTTATAAGTGCTGATACACGCTTGAATACCGGCTTCTACCGAGGCTTCGTCCGTCACATTCACTTGTGCAAACATGGCGTTTTCACTGCCCAGCATTTTCACCGCTTTTTCGGCCAAAGCTTGGTTCATATCAAAAATGCAGACCTTTGCGCCCTTAGCCACCAATGCCTCACAAGCTGCAAAACCAAGGCCAGATGCGCCACCTGTCACAATGGCCACTTTATTTAAAAGATCCATATTCGACTCCTTTTTTATTATTTTAACGTCTCAGCATACTGTTACGCCGTAAAAAGTAAAATGTGATAATGGCTCAAATACAGTGTGATTAAACAGCTTATACTTAAAAAACTAGCCACACTTCGACTGCTCGTACCTCGCGCTCAGTGCGAACGCTATAAGCGACCTTAACGTTGTAGTAAAACAATCAAACGGAACACCTATCAATAAGTGATCTAGTTATGCAATCCACTTCTCATTCAAAACAAGACCGCTCGAGCTAAACCCAAGGAACAAACTGTCGAAGTATGGCAAAGATAAAATACCTAGTGATGTAATTCATTTCTAAATCAAACCAAACCGTTCGCACTGAGCGCGAGGCACGAACGTCAGTCGAAGTATGGCAAAGATAAAGTACCTAGTGATGTAATTCATTTCTAAATTAAACTAAACCGTTCGCACTGAGCGCGAGGTACGAGCAGTCGAAGTGTGGCTATTTATAAAAGATGTGAAAAGAAAAAAGCCGCCAGCAATTTGCTTGGCGGCTTAGCTTAAAAAGCTACTGCGTTAAAACAAATAAATAAATTACACAGCCAACTGCTCAGTCAAGGGCAACAGCGTAACCGGTACGCCGTTAACAGCGGCATTGCCAGAAAGTGCATCAATCAAGTGGTCATCGGTTAAATCATTCACACTCACACCGGAATTGGCATCAGCAATGGTTTGACCTGTACCTTTGCGGTTATGACCCCAGCCATGGGGAATACTCACCACCCCTGACATAATTTCATCACTGATTTCAGCCGCAATCTCAACTTGGCCTACCCGTGATGTCACCTGCACCATTTGCCCTTCAACAATATTCAACGCTTGCGCATGTTCAGGGTGAATCAGCATTGTGCAACGAGATTTGCCTTTCACTAATCGTTGACTGTTATGCATCCATGAATTATTACTGCGCACATGACGACGGCCAATTAGCAATGCATCGCTAGCAGACATAGAATGTAAAGACTCATCCAATTTATGTTTTAAACGAGCAAGGTCTGCAAAATAAAAATCCAAATTCAAATGAATGGTTTTATCTTTATGGCGCAATGCTTCAGGTAAACGCGCTTGCAGCGGGCCAAGGTCAATTCCGTGAGGTCGTTTTTTTAATTTACCTAATGTTAATCCTTTATAAGGCCCACGTTTTAACATGGCATTTAATAAAAAGTTCGGCCCCATTAAACCCGTGATACCGCGCATCAGCTTTTGCATAAACGGTAATTTAGGTTGTAAGCGTTTGGCTAACTCTAAATAAATTTGCCAATCATGGCGGGCATATTTAGGGGTTTTAAACATGGCTTGAGAAAACTTGGCGGTATTGTGAACGGCCAAGTTATGGAAGGTTACATCGTAATGGTCACGCTCAATGGGTGAGACCGGCGGTAAAATAATATTGGCATGGCGCGTGGTTTCATTAAGGTAATAATCCACACACACCATAAAATCCAAAGACTCAAGGGCTGTATCTAATTGCTGGCCATTAGGGGTACTTAATACAGGGTTGCCCGCCACGGTAAACATGGCTTTGATTTGCCCTTCGCCTTCGGTCAAAATTTCTTCGGATAAACACGCCACCGGAAACTCACCATTAAAATCAGGCAAACCCCGCACACGGCTTTGACGCTTATTCACATAACCTGGGCCACTATTGGCCACCACATCGGCCGCTGGGGTTGGGAACATCATGCCCCCTTCTTCATCTAGCGAGCCCGTTAAAATATTAAATAGCATAATGAGGTATTGGCTTAACAAACCAAACTCTTGCACGCTCACACCCATGCGCCCATACAACACAGCGTTATCGGCTTGGCAGAATTCTTCAACCATTTTTGCAATTTGGTTGGCTGCAATCCCTGTATGTTGCTGCGCGTATTCTAAAGTGAATTCTTTTACATAATGTTCGATTTGTTCATAACCACTTGTTAATGATAACGCCTTAGAGGGTTTGACTAATTTTTGTGTGAATAAATGATTCACCATGGCGAGTAATAAAACCACATCCGATGCGGGTTTTATAAAATGATGTTCGCTAGCAAGGTCTGCGGTTTCGGTTTTACGGGGATCTATCACCACTACTTTGCCGCCGCGTTTTTTAATGTCTTTGATTTTTTGGCGAACGTTGGCAACCGTCATAATGCTGCCATTAGAAGCAAGTGGGTTTGCACCCATGATAACCATATGGTTTGTGCGATTGATATCAGGCACAGGAATGCGCAATTGATGCCCAAATAAGTGATAGGCAACAATGTGATGGGGTAATTGATCAATAGAAGTTGCACTAAAACGCGTGCGTGTTTTTAACGCCCCAAGGATATGGCGAATCGATAACATGCTGCCTAAGTTGTGCACATTAGGGTTGCCTAGGTAAACACCTAACGCATTTTTACCGTGTTGTTTTTGCACCTTAGCAATACCTGCGGCGGCTTTATCAAACGCGTCTTGCCACGATATTTTTTGCCAGCCGTTTTCGGTGCGCTCCATTGGCGAGGTTAAACGATCTGGGTCTTCATACAGATCTTGCAGGGCCACCGCCTTTGGACAAATATGCCCTTGGCTAAATGGGTCGTGCTCATCCCCTTTAATAGAAAGAATGTTTGTCCCTTGATGCTCAACCTTTAAACCACACATGGCTTCGCATAAGTTACAGGTACGATAATGGGTGTTTGTTTTTATTGTCATAGCTGTCCCCTGTTTGGCTTTACAGTACACAGCTTTGAGTAGATTGAAAACTAGCCCACCACTATGGAACGATAAATTTCAAACACATCAACAAAAATTGTTCATATGGACACGGATGACTAATAGTTTCACATTAATTTTGCTAATTAATAGATGGCCAACCTGATAACAAACTCGGTGATGATTCTGAACACGGCTGATCAAACAGAGCCCTTTACGATCTCAGTCATACTTTTAATTAGCATAATAATTATGGATTCCCGCCTGCGCGGGAAAGACGTGAAGACGCAAATGCGTATAGACGCAAATACGTGCAGACACAAAGACGTGAAGGCAACTATGGCCCTAATAATTTTAATACATCTTGGCGATTAGCATTGCCTTGTGCCACCACACTAATGGCTACTTGTTGCTGAATATCTGCTTTTGCTTTTTCAGAACTGGCCTGAGCAAAATCCGTATCGCGAATACGGCTTGAGGCTTCTTGATTGTTTTGATTTTTAAGCGCAACAAATTCAGCCGATGACGATAATCGATTAGAGACTGCACCTAACTCACTGCGCCGCTCATTCACACTTTGCAAAGCTTTATCGATGGCATCTAAATCAAGCGCATTACCAACACCAACGCCTTCATTAGATAACGTACTGGCCACATCAGAGCCTTTTAAAGAGATTTGCTCACCTTCGTTGGCGCCCACTTGAAAAGCGGAGTCTTTATTCTCAAACACGTTTTGGCCATTAAATTGAGTTTGTTCAAACTGGCTATTAATGGATTCAAGGCGCTGATCAATCTCTGACTGAATGGCCGCTTTATCATCGTCATTTAAAATGCCATTTTGCTGCTGCACGGTAAGTTCGCGCACGCGCTGTAAGTCATCATTAATGCTGCCTAATGCCCCATCTTCCACTTGAATACGAGACACGCCATCCATGGTATTGCGGATAGCAGCCGTCATGGAGCGGCTTTGAGTATCCATTCTATTCGTAATGGCTAATCCAGCCGCGTCATCTTTGGCACTATTAATACGCTTGCCACTGCCAAGACGCTCAAGTTGAGTCTGTTGGGTTTGAGTAGCTTGGTCTAAGCTTCTAACAGAAGGTGATTGTGAGATTTGCATTGGGCCTCCAACATTTGGAACAAAAACCAGCAAAACAACACCTCATAGTAAAAGAAGACCCAAGGCTTGGTGAAAGACCGGTTTGTCACTAGAAAACCAGCAGATAGCATTTTTCTGGCTAAAACAGGCCACAGAAAGAAAAACTGCGCAATTTGATCACTGAATTGAGCGACAGGGTCATTTACCTTGTAAATAATGCACCCTATATTCCCTCACATAATAAACAGAGGACAACTTGATGAGTCAGTACCCCCATTTGCTTGAGCCATTAGATCTTGGCTTCACCACCCTTAAAAACCGCGTCATCATGGGTTCGATGCACACAGGTCTTGAAGATCGCCCTTGGCACTTTAAGCAACTGGCCGAATACTTCGCTGAACGTGCCCGTGGTGGTGTTGCGTTAATGGTTACCGGTGGTTTTTCACCAAACCGTCGTGGCGAATTAGTGGCACTGGGTTCTCGTTTAAACAACGCTCTACAAGTACCGATGCACAAAAAAGTAACCAAAGCGGTTCACGATGCCGGCGGTAAAATTTGTTTACAGATTCTTCACGCAGGCCGTTACGGTTATAGCCCGTACAGCGTGGCACCCTCTGCCATTAAATCGCCGATTACGCCGTTTAAACCAAAAGCATTAACCACTAAAGGCGTTTACAAAACCATTCGCCAATACGGTAAATCGGCCAAACTTGCGCAAAAAGCCGGTTATGACGGTGTTGAAATCATGGGTTCTGAAGGTTACTTCATCACTCAGTTTTTAAACAAACGCACCAATCAACGCGATGACGAATTTGGTGGCTCTTATGAAAACCGCATGCGTTTAGCATTAGAAATCGTACGCGAGACTCGCAAACAAGTGGGCACCGATTTCATCATCATGTTCCGTCTATCTATGATCGACCTTGTAGAAGGCGGCTCGAGCATGGAAGAAGTGATTCAGCTAGCGCAAGAATTAGAAAAAGCCGGTGTAACCATCATCAACAGTGGTATCGGCTGGCACGAAGCCCGCGTACCAACCATCGTAACCTCTGTACCCCGTGCTGCATTTATTGACCCAACGTCAAAAGTAAAAGCCGCGGTGAACATTCCAGTTGTGGCTTCTAACCGCATTAACATGCCTGATACCGCAGAAGAAATCTTAGCCAGCGGTAAAGCGGACATGGTATCCATGGCGCGCCCGTTCTTAGCGGACAGCGAATGGGTAAACAAAGCCGCTGAAGGACGTAGTGACGAAATCAACACATGTATTGCCTGTAACCAAGCGTGTTTGGATCACACCTTCCAAAACCAGCGCTCTAGCTGCTTGGTTAACCCACGTGCTTGTCACGAAACCGAATTGTTATACACCCCAACTCACGCCCCTAAAAAGATTGCCGTTGTGGGTTCAGGCCCTGCCGGTTTAGCCGCCGCTACGGTTGCTGCAAAACGTGGCCACAAGGTTACGATTTTTGAAGGCCGTGACACCATTGGTGGCCAGTTCTTATTTGCCAGCAAAATCCCGGGCAAAGAAGAGTTTGTTGAAACCATTCGTTACTTCACCAAAATGATCGAAGTGCATAACATCGACCTTAAATTAAACACCTGGGTATCCGCTGACGACCTTAAAGACGCAGGCTTCGATGAAATCATCGTCTCCACCGGTGTGGAGCCACGTGTGCCTAACATGCCAGGCATCGACCACGAAAAAGTAGTGACCTATCAAGAACTACTGGGCAAAGGTCTAGAACTTGGTGGCAAAGTGGCCGTAATGGGCGCAGGCGGTATTGGTTTTGACGTAAGTGAATACTTAACTCACCAAGGCCCATCTTTAACCCTAAACAAAGAATTATGGTTTAAAGAATGGGGCGTAGAAATCAACAACACCAACGCCGGTGGCCTACAGCCAATGGACATCGAACCGTCGCCACGTAAGGTTTACATGCTACAACGTAAAACCACGTCACTTGGTCGCGGCTTAAACAAAACCTCTGGTTGGGTTCACCGCGCCGCTGTGAAAATGAAAGGCGTTGAAATGATCGCTGGCGTTGGCTATGACAAGATTGACGACGAAGGTCTACACATCACCATCAGCAACAAAGAAGGTGACGTGATTGAGCAACGCGTACTAGACGTAGATCACGTAGTACTGTGTGCGGGCCAAGTGAGCGTGAACCAATTGTTCAAAGACTTGCAAGGCAACAACGAACACAACTATGGCCTACACCTTGTAGGTGGTGCTGAGTTCGCAGGTGAGCTTGATGCTAAACGTGCAATCAAACTGGCGTCTGAATTAGCCGCTAGCTTGTAAGTTGTTTTTACGTGATATGTTGAGCGTTAGAGGTAAGACGTGAAATGTAAAACGTAAAATGTAAAAAATGCAGCCAATGGCTGCATTTTTTTTGCTTGCTTATAATTAATCGTCATCTTGCATGGGCATTAAGTACTCACCACTGTGAAGACTTGCCAAACGCTGGTCAATTTGGCTTTGCTCTGAGCTGGATAACACCACTGCATCCGCTTCAGGGCAAAATAAGTATTGCTCGGTTTTAACATCAAATTGTATTTTACCCAAAATGCGGCCGTCATCGGTTATGCAATTAAGAGCTTGTTGGATGGGCCAGAACATCACCATCTGGGATTCCTTTTTTTTATTGCCTAAAGTTACGCTTGTCGATTAGTTGAATCGGTAGGTTAAACCAAAACCACATGCCATGGCAGACCCTGCTTTCCACGCAGAACTATCGCCATACATAGACAAACCCAATAAACCACAACCCAAAATAGCAGGAATGACACTATTTTTTGTTTTGCTCTCATCCACAACAACGGGCATAACTGTTTGCTCGCGCTTTTTACGGCGCTCTTTAATCATTCTTGTTTCTCTTGCTTCAGCTAAAACAATAGCGCCATGATGAGCGCTCGACTGATAGCTGGTTTGATGAAATGGCTCCAAGGATGACTTATAGGATAAATCTAACTCCATGGCTAACGTAGTCATGGGTAATAGAAGCAATACTAAAAATCTATAAAACATTAAAATTCCTTATTTTGGTGTATCCGTATTGGTGAATGCCTTTAAAGGCTAATTAATCAGCTTTATTCAGTCTATCGAAAATAGCTTGGTAATAACGACCTTCATCGTTATGGCTGAATTTTACTTCATCTACCACCCATTCAGGAAGCTTCTTACCGGATTGAAGATAACTAAACAGCAGATGGAATTTTGCTTCATCATTGGAAGGGTCTATTGCAAGCAGTTTCTGTGAAGATTCAACTGCTTTTTGATATTCGTTATTAAACAAATGTTTCTTTACATCTTGTTTGATGCTTGTCCACTCTTTGACAATAGCAGGCTCTTCATGGGCCAAAGCCAATGTGGGCAGTATCGCTAAGATAATAATAGTTAGTGTTTTCATGGTTTAGTCATTCACCCCTACCATCAGAAGCAAAACATGCCTCCCTCTGGCTAGCTTTGTATATTTAAACTTCTGTTGAGTCTATTGTTGTTTTATCACTTTTTAAATCTCTAATTATCTTGAAGTATTCATTGCTTTCAACCAATGAAAATATATTAAAAAGTGTTTCTTCATTTCCTATCCAAAGGTCTTCAGATGAACTCTCTAATTTGGGCCCATATTCAAGCGGAATTCTACAAGAAAGGAATATATGCTCCATATGAGAATACTCACCATTTTCTTGCAGTGCTACTTGAATAGTGAAATAGCACTCCCAGAAATCATCTGGATTAAAGACTTCAAACATAATCCCGAAATCTTCAACATCATTCTGCTCATTTAAATCTAGGCTAATTACTATTTCTTTTATATCTTCCCAATACTCGCCAATAGTTTTGGATTCCGCTATCTCACTTCCATGAAGTAACTTTTCTTTAATTTTTTTATGCATAATTTTATCCATACGAAGCTAAAGTTCATATTAAATAGAAAATTGTTTTTAGCACGTAGCTCCTGAATTTGTCTTGCCAATTCAATGGCGAATTGATTTGTTATGAGTTGCGTAATTCACTTTCAATATCATGTACCAGATTAAGTGCAATCCTGTAGCAAAGTAGGATGGGTTAGCGCGAAGCGTAACCCATCAACAAGGTGAAGCTAGACATCATGGGTTACGATTTTCACTTCGTTCAAATCTAACCCATCCTACAAGTTTATCGGGCGCAGGGCACCCTCCTACAACAGTAAATTATTTCAAAGTCGGCAGTTAACCAAACACGAAGCGATAAAAAAATGCACCCTTAATTCACTACAACATCTTAAATCTAATTACATATGGCGTGCATGGACGCCTAAGAACGATGACAAGAAACCTGCCGAGGATAGTTAGCCGCGCCCTTCGACCAGCTCAGGATGAATAGATGGGTTGGGGCCATTTCTTTATAAAAGACCCCTAAAAGAAAAACCGTTCTGGCCTTGCTTGACCGGTTAACAAGGATTTAGATCACTCTTAATAACCCAAAAACGCACATGCGAAAACCGATACCCAATCTATTCTTTTTATTCATCTAAAGGTCGCGTGCAAGCACCCTCCTACCATTTTAAATACTTGCATCGCCACCGCCAGAGATCACACATAGCAAGAATTGCTTTTCGAGAAAACCTATCTTATATTAGAAAAACCTAATCAAAGGAGCGCCCCCATGAAACTATTACTTGCCATCGTATTAAGCATCCTTACCAGCTTAAGTTTTGCACAGCCTTTGTTGCTGGATGTTCGCAGCCAAGGAGAGTATGACTCAGGCCATGCCCATGGTGCCTTGCTGATCCCCCATGACACCATTAATGAGCAGGCACCTAAGTTACTCAAGGATAAAAACCAAGAAATTAAAGTGTACTGTCGCAGCGGTAATCGTGCTGGTAAAGCGGTCAGTAGCTTGAAGGCCATGGGTTACACCAATGTTGAGAACATTGGCTCGTTAAAAAATGCTCATGCTTTAACCGTTGAATAACGGTTATGTAAAGACAAAAAAATGCCCACATTAAGTGGGCATTTTTATTAATCGTCTAAATCATCATCACTGCTATCGAAATCGTCATCGTCACCGGCCACGTAGCTGGTGAATAAGTTAAAGGTTTTACCTTTGCGAATCAGTGCTTCGCGATAGGTTACCCATGCTTTTTCGATATCGGTTTCTGCTGGGATTTCACCACGACATACGGCGATGAAGCGCTGCTGCTCTTCATTCAGTGGCTCTTGCTTGTTTTGCTCTAGGGCATACAAGGTTGCGCCGCATAGTTCAAGGGTCTCAGCTTGCACTCGAGTAAAGTCCCCAGACTGTTTAAAGCCATAAGGGAAGTTCGTATCGTCGAAGTAGCGTTTTGTCGCTTTAAATGAACCGTATTGTTCCATATGCTCCTGACCTGACAATTTTAGTTGACGGGATTATGTCTATGCTCTAAAAAGCGGTAAAACAAAATGATTTTACCTTCACCATAAAAATTTTTAGAGGCTAAATTGGATACAGATCTTCTTAAAACATTTATCGAGGTGTGCAATACCCGTCACTTCGGTAAAGCCGCAGAAAACCTATATGTCACCCAAGCGGCTGTCAGCTCTCGTATTCGCCAACTTGAATCTCGTTTAGGTGTAGAACTCTTTAGCCGTTTACGCAATAACTTAAAGCTAACTGCTGCCGGTGAGCGTTTATTACCCCATGCAGAGGCGGTTCTCACCACTTGGCAGCGTGCATTTCAAGAAGTTGCCATTCACCACCAGCAGTCCATTCAGCTTGCTTTAGGTGGCAGCCCTAATGTTTGGGACTTAATGTTACAAAATAGTTTATATGAGTTAAAAGTTTCCAATCCTGAAATTGCTATTCGTGCAGAGGTGCTGAGCCATTCTATTGTGGCGCGCCAATTGTTAGAGCGCAGTCTTGACTTAGCCTTAGTATTTGACGCTCCTAAGGTTGAGGAATTGAAAGCGGTTAAAATATTGCAAATGCCCTTAGAGCTGGTGGCCACTAAGCCTGATGTAAGTGCGGATTCGCTTCATGAGTTGGGGTATATCATGCTGGATTGGGGTACGCTTTTTGGTATTCAGCACGCTAAAAAGTGCAGCCACTTACCTACACCGAGTCTGCATACCAATCTTGCCCGTGTGGCTCTGGATTACATGTTGCAAGCTGGCGGCGCTGCTTATTTACCGTCAACACTTGCTCAGCCCTACATTGAGCAGGGCACGTTATTCAAAGTTGAAGCCGCCCCCGAGATGAACCGAGATGTGTTTGCCTGTTATCACAGAGATAATGACAAAATTGAGCTCATTGATACGGTGATAGAGTTATTCAAAAGAACAGGCTCTCAGATTGCACCTAGCCTGCAACCTGAGTAATCGCTTTTACTCGCTGATTGGTTCTTCGTTTTCGTCAGCTTCATAACCTAAGCTGGCGATGCATTCTTTCATATAGTCTTTCAAGTCTTCTTTGGCGATGCCGTCCATTTCAGCCCATTCTTCACAGCGCTGTTTGTCTGATATTTCTATTTCATTTTCTTCGCCATCTTCAGCCCATACTGAAAAGCTCAGACACATCAAAACCGTTAAAAGTGCCTTCATTCAATTCCCCTAGTCAGCTTCAAAATAGGCATTAAAGTTGCCTATACTAAAAAAAGCGAACGAATATTTTTTATCGACAGCACAAACTATTAACCCTATTTTTAGCGAGAGTAAAACAAGGCTTATATCATGATTAAATACTTTGAAAATCTAGCCAAAGCCATGTTTGGGGTAAAGTTCCATGAGCTGGGTGATCAAGAGCAAAAGGTGATTGAAAGCATTGCTAACAAAGAGCCGTTACCCGAAAACATTAACCTGTTGTTTCACGAAAAGTTAACATTTGGTCAAAAGATGGCCGACAAAGTGGCCAGCTTTGGTGGCTCTTGGACGTTTATCATTCTTTTTGCCATTCTAATGCTGATTTGGATCGCAATTAATTCTTGGCTTGTACTAGCGGATCAGGCGTTTGACCCCTACCCTTACATACTATTAAATTTAGCGTTATCAACGTTGGCGGCCATGCAAGCACCTATTATTATGATGTCGCAAAATAGACAAGCTGCTAAAGATCGCTTCGAAATTGCGGCCAATTATGAAATTAGTTTAAAAACCGATATCGAGATGACTCGGTTACACCAAAAGATTGATGATCTTACTCAATTGCTCAAAACCCAAGAACCCATTGAAAAGAATTAATTCATTGATTTTTATCAGTAAAGTAGAGGTGAGCGACTTACTTTTGCCATCAGAATCATTTATCGTTTGGGTAAATAGTTTTTGCTGTCTTTTTCGGTTTCACCTCCTACACTGCCGCCTATTCTTAGCTGTGCCGTGTATGATTTTCAAGCACAGCGACCTTACATATAATTCCAAAAGGAAATCACCATGCGTATAGCGATTCTGTCTCGCGGCCCAAACCTTTATTCTACTCGCCGCCTTGTTGAGGCAGGCGAAGCTCTGGGTCATGAAGTGGATGTCATTGACACGCTTCATTGCTACATGGACATCACCAGTAGCAAACCAGCAGTGCGTTACCACGGTGAAGCCTTACCAAAATACGATGCCATCATTCCGCGCATTGGCGCATCTGTCACTTTTTACGGCACCTCAGTTGTGCGTCAGTTTGAAATGATGGGGACTTACACCATTAACGAATCCGTGGCCATTAGCCGTTCACGTGACAAGTTACGTTCTTTGCAATTACTTTCTCGTAAAGGTATTGGCTTGCCACGTACCGGCTTTGCGAGCAAGCCCGATAAAGTAGACGATTTAATTAAAAACGTCGGTGGTGCACCGGTTGTAATTAAACTGCTTGAAGGTACTCAAGGCATTGGTGTGGTATTAGCTGAAACCAAAAAAGCCGCTGAAAGTATTATTGAAGCGTTCATGGGTCTTAAAGCCAACATTCTTGTTCAAGAGTTCATTAAAGAAGCTGGCGGTGCTGACATTCGCTGTTTAGTCGTGGGTGATAAAGTGGTTGCGGCTATGAAACGTCAAGGTGCTGAGGGTGAATTCCGTTCTAACCTGCACCGTGGTGGTAGCGCTGAAGTGGTTAAGCTATCCCCTGCTGAGCGTAAAACCGCCGTTGATGCAGCTAAAGCCATGGGCTTGAACATGTGTGGTGTGGATATTCTGCGTTCTAACAATGGCCCAGTTGTGATGGAGGTGAACTCATCACCTGGTCTTGAAGGTATTGAGAACGCAACCGGCAAAGACGTGGCTAAGTTGATTATTCAGCTGCTAGAAAAAAATGCAAAACCAAACAGCACTCGCACAAAAGGTAAAGGTTAATGGAGCCACTGCTTATTGCAGGCCATAAGATATTACCTGGTGAAACAAAACGTATAGAAATTCCTATGGTGCGTCTGTATACAGACACCACCATGAGTATTCCTGTATTTGTAAAACGCGGTAAACGTAACGGCCCTACTTTGTTTTTAAGTGCTGCTATTCATGGTGATGAGCTTAACGGCATTGAGATCATTAATCGCATAATTAACAGCAAGTCGATCCAAGCTCTCAAAGGCACCCTAATCGCGGTGCCTATGGTGAATGTATATGGCGTTTTAAATCAAAGCCGATATTTACCTGACAGACGCGACCTTAATCGCTCGTTTCCTGGGTCTAAGCGTGGCTCATTAGCGGCACGTATGGCCCATACTTTTTTAACTGAGATAGTCTCCAAAGCCGATTATGGTATCGATTTTCATACAGGGGCGATCCATCGCAGTAATTTGCCACAAATCCGTGCAAACCTAGACGACCCTGAAACGTTAGATCTTGCTAAGGCATTTGGTTTACCGGTTTTGTTAAACTCCAATTTACTGGATGGTTCATTGCGTCAATGTGCCGCGGATTTAGGCACCAAAATTTTATTGTATGAAGCTGGTGAAGCGTTACGTTTTGACGAATTAGCCATACGTGCCGGTGTTAAAGGCACAACAAAGGTTATGCGTCATCTGGGAATGCTAAATAAGAGCAAAGCAAAAACCAACTCGATTATTGAACCCATTATTGCACGACAAAGTGGCTGGATTCGCGCTAATGAAAGTGGCTTTGTTATGCACCACAAACAACTGGGTGACTTTGTGAGTAAAGACGAAGCCCTTGCCACCATTAGTGACCCGTACGGCCAAAAGTTAGATGATGTGCTTAGCAATGCTGATGGTATTATTATTGGCAAGCAAAACATCCCCTTAGTTCAAGAGGGTGAAGCCATGTATCATGTTGCATACTTCAAAGAGCCAGATGATGTGGTTGAAAACCTTGAAATTATGAACGAAGAACTATTACCAGAGGACTATACGTAGGCATGTTGAATATTTTAATTGGCATTGGATTTGTCTTATCATTTGTTGTGCTAAGTAATGCCATTGAAAATTGGATAGAGCGCCATGGCCGTCGACGCAATGTAAGCAATGAACGAATTTTTTATATTCAAAAAATCATTAAGCTTGTGGGCTTTTTGTTACTTTTAATTGTTGCAGCGGCGGTTTTTGGCTTTAATTATAGTGAATTCAGTTTTATTGTTTCATCCGTCTTTGCGGTTGTGGGTGTTGCATTATTTGCACAGTGGTCAATTTTAAGTAATGTTACGGCCAGTATTATTATTTTTTTCTTTTTCCCTTACCGCGTTGGCGATAAGGTTCGCATTACAGATGAAAAAGAACACTTAGAAGGTGATATTATTGAAATCACCTTGTTCCATTTAATTCTTAGGCGCGAATGCGGGGATATTTTAACCTACCCCAATAGCTTGGTTTTCCAAAAAGCTATTATCATTCACCCAAAGACAAAGAACGCACCCGTAAAAGAAATCGAGCCCAACTATGAGCCATAATAAATTTACCGTCGGCGCACTTGAAGTATGTGACCTGCCCCAGTTAGAAATCACAAAGTTACACGTGCGTGTGGACACTGGGGCACAAACCTCTTCTTTGCATGTGGATAATATTGAAGAATTTACAGTGAATGATGAACGCTGGGTAAGTTTCGACATTCACCCAGATGTGCACAATGTGGATACTGTCGTGCGTCGCAAAGCCAAAGTGCACGACACGCGCATTGTGAAAAGCTCAAGCGGTGATAAAGAACAGCGCAATGTGATTGAAACTCATATTGTATTAGGCAATGAAACTTGGCCAATTCATATCACCCTAACTGACCGCTCAAGCATGACCTATTTAATGCTGCTTGGTCGCCAAGCAATGGATGGCCGTGTATTGGTTGACCCATCCAATGAGTATTTACTTGGCCAGTAAGTTCAAGTGATACAAAAATCGCGGGTTTACTTCATTAACCCGCGCGCAATGATTTCTTTCATCACTTCTGATGCTCCCCCATAAATCCTTTGAACTCTTGCATCTAAAAATGCCCGTGCAATTGGATATTCCTGCATATAGCCGTAGCCACCAAAAAGTTGCAAACAATCATCCGCTACCTTGCATTGTAATTCGGTGGACGACAACTTGGCCTTAGACGCGGTAACGGTATCCAGTTCTCCGGCCATATATTGGTTAATACAATGATTGATAAAAGCCCAATTAACGCTGACCTGCGTGTCTAAATTCGCCAACGTAAAACGGGTATTTTGTAAATCCGATAACGCTTGGCCAAATAAACGACGCTGCTTGGTGTAATCAACAGTCCAATTAAGCATGCCGGTGCATGCACCCATGGCGCAAATTGATAAGATTAAGCGCTCACGCGGTAACTCTTGCATTAAGTGCTTAAAACCTTGGTTAAGCTGGCCAAGGGGCTCTTGGCACAATACCCCATCAAAATACAATTCAGATGTGTCGCCACAATGCTGGCCAATTTTCTCTAGATTCGACCCCACTTCGTAACCTGTGCTGTTTTTGTCGAGCAAAAATAAGCTAATGCCTTTTGCACCTGCGCTGGGGTCGGTTTTGGCAGCAACGATACACACATCAGCATGTTGACCATTGGTAATAAACGTTTTTTGTCCACTGACTCGAAAACCCTCATCGGATTTACGCGCAGACGTGGTGATTGCCTGTAAATCACTGCCCGCCCCAGGTTCGGTCATGGCGATGGCACCCACCGCTTCACCAGTGACAAGTTTGGGTAGCCATTGTTGCTTTTGTGCTTCATTACCTAGGTGTGCAATATAAGGGGCCACAATATCACTATGAACCGAAACGTTAGTGGCCAATGCCGCAAAACCTCGCATGGACATTACCTGTACCACTAAGGCCGATAACCCGAAGTCACCCCCACAGCCGCCATAGGCCTCCTCAATATCAATGCATAAAAAACCAGCATCCCCCATTTCGCGCCATAGATTTCGCGGAATGATCCCATCTCGCTCCCATGCACTATAAAATGGCGCGACCTTTTGATCTAAAAAGCGGTTTAAAGAATCACGAAATAACTCAATATGTTCAGACATAGCAGGCTGGCCTTTTATTATTTTTGCCCATTTTCACATTTGAGCCTTGAGATTAGAAAGCACCAAGAGGATCAAATTCATTAGCATTGCCTGATTTACACAAGATAATGCGGATATTTATGACATTTAAGGGGGAAATGGCCAAATTGGACTAAAAATATAACGCAGTAATAGAAGAATTGAGTAAACAAATGTATGCTCGCCACCTCATTTACAATAGGTAGACTCATGATTCGTCTTATTCGCTTTTGTTTACTGGCTATTCACTTTGTCATAACCAGTGCTGTGGGCCTTTTAATTGGTCTGTTACGCCCTTTTCATCCAACAAATAGCCGCTGGTGCGCGCATTTATACGGCAAAATTGGCATGCCTATTATTGGTATCAAAACCGAAGTTGAAGGGCTTGAGCACTTTGATTCAGACAAGCCTTACATTGTGGTTGCCAACCACCAAAGTAACTGGGACTTGTTTATTGTGGGCAGTATCGTGCCTAAACGCACAGTAAGCGTAGGGAAAAAGAGCTTAAAATGGGTACCCCTGTTTGGTCAGCTATACTGGTTAGCCGGTAATGTCCTTATTGACCGAGGTAACCCGCGCAAAGCAATGGAAGCCATGGCCATTACCAAGGAAGCCCTTATCGCAAAGAACACCAATATCTGGTTTTTTGCAGAAGGCACCCGCAATAAAGGTAAAAACATGCTGCCCTTTAAAAAAGGCGCCTTTGTGACGGCGATTAATGCTGGTGTACCCATTATCCCTGTTTGCTGCAGCAGTTATCTCGATGGCTTTGATATCAACAAGTGGGATAACGGTGTTGCCCGTTTACGTGTACTACCAGCCGTCAGCACCGCTGGTTATACCCAAGAAAATGTACAAGAACTAATGGATGAACTGCACGCTACCATGCTCAATAACATCAAAGAGCTAGATGGTTTGCGCAATAACCAATCAGAATCCGCTTATAACGCCTAATCACAAGATTCGGCTGTTCAAGCATTAAAACGCCCAGTAAGCTGGGCTTTTTTATGCCCGAAAGACAATCATGAACCCTTTTGATGTTTGCCATCATTGTATTGAACTGCTTATATCCGACCCTTTGCTGGGTAATGATTTAAACGCGTTGGCCCACCGCTATGATCTGAGCCCTAGCCACTTCCAAAAGATGTTTAAACGCCACGTTGGAATCACCCCTAAGCAGTTTCAACAAAGCATACTGACACAACGTGCACAGCCTATGCTATTAACTCAAAGTGCGTTGGACACCAGCGAATCATTACAATTATCAAGCCCTTCTCGATTACACGATGCATTTGTGACAATTGAGGCCATGAGCCCAGGGGAGTTCAAATCTCAAGGGGCGTCACTCATACTGCGCTATGCTCAACAGCACACTATTTTTGGCCCGTTACTGGTTGTATTAAGTGAGCGCGGCATTTTTTATCTTGGCTTTCATCACGATATCAGCGACACCATTTTGAATATTCAGCAGCGCTTCCCTAAAGCCAGATTAATAGCATGCGAGGATCAGCACCTTTTAGATCATGACCCGTTTATCAACCCTTCTAATGTAACGCTTCATTTACCAGCCACAAATTTTCAAGTTCAGGTATGGCGTGCCCTACTATCTACTAGAGCTGGCCAGCTCATTAGCTACAAAGACATCGCCACTCGCATCGGCAATCCAAAGGGCAGTCGCGGTGTCGGTCAAGCGGTGGGGGCTAACCCTGTGGCGTTTTTAATCCCTTGTCACCGCGTCATCAAACAAAGTGGTGCCATCAGCGGATATCGCTGGGGGGTTCCCACAAAAACGGCTCTGCTGAGCTGGGAGCAGGCTCAACACCAGTAGCGACAAAACCCGCCAACTACCTTGCGATATGGCCAATTGCCACCTTAACTTTAGTAAGTGGTAATGATCAGAGGCACCCATGTCACGTAAAGTTTTAATCTGTGATGACTCAAATATGGCGCGCAAGCAAATGGCCCGTGCGCTACCAGACAACTGGACGGTTGAAGTGTCGTTTGCTCATCATGGCGAAGATGCCATTGAACAAATAAAAACCAATCAATTTGAAGTCATGTTTCTCGATTTAACCATGCCAGTTATGGATGGCTATCAAACCCTAGAAGCCATTCGTAAAGATGACCTGCCTATTATGGTGATTGTGGTATCCGGTGATATACAGCCTGAAGCCCAAGACCGAGTCAAAAAATTAGGCGCCATCGACTTTATAAAAAAACCCGTTGATAAAGAACGCATCCAAAATGTTCTAACAGAATACGGCATCATTGGGGGTAACTCCGATGAATGAAGCCATTAAGCTGAGCGAAGACGAACGGGATTGTTATCAAGAGATTACTAATGTGGCCATGGGACAAGCGGCGGATCGTTTAGCCCGCTTACTCAATGTGTATGTGGTGTTACCCATCCCAAACGTTAACATCATTGAAATTAATGAATTCAAAATGACGTTAAAATCACTGGAGCATAACGCCACAGTAAGCGCGGTATGCCAAGGTTTTATTGGGGCGGGCATTGCAGGTGAAGCATTATTGATTTTTAACGACGCCAGTTTTTCTGATATTGCCAAGCTGTTAAATTACCCAGGTAACTTAGATCAACACGAAGAATTAGAAATGTTAATGGATGTGGCCAACGTACTAAATGGCGCATGCATCCAAGGTATTGGCGGTCAACTCGATATCGACTTCAGCCAAAGTCATCCAATGGTACTTGGACAGCACTGCTCTATTGCCGATTTATTATCACAAAAGAAAAACACATGGCAACGAACCATGGCTATTGAAATAAATTACACCATTGAAGATCACAATATAAATTGCGATTTATTGCTGTTATTTACCGAGGACAGCGTGCTTCACATGAACCGTTTAATCAGCTTTTTATTGGATGATTAAAATGAGTAATAACGATACAGACATGACTGAGTTTCACTGGTTTATGGATATTCTACAGACCATAGATGCAGGCTTAGTGGTATTAGATAGAGATTACAATATAAAACTGTGGAATGGTTTCATGGAAAACCACAGCGGGATTCGACCAGACCAAGCAAAGGGCAACAACCTATTTGAGTTATTTACTGAAATAGACAAAGAATGGTTTAAGAAAAAAGCAGAATCTGTTTTTTTACTCAATACAAGGGCATTTACTATTAGTGAGCAACGCCCTTACCTATTTAAGTTTAAAAACAATCACCCAATAACGGGTCGAGCAGAATTTATGTATCAAAATTCAACTATGATTCCTTTAAATAATATTGAAGGTACTACCGACCATATTTGTTTGATTATTTATGATGTGACCGCTGCGGCTATGCATAAAAATGATTTAGCCAATAAATAGTAAACCGATTTTATAGCACGCCAATTTCAGGATCTATGTTGGCGACGCTTTGTTGGAGTTTTTCCCCAAGCTTTACGTTTTTATTCATTTCTTCAAGTAGGCGTTCGATGTGTTGCTCAAGTACCGTAAGCTCTTGAACCAAGCTGCGGTGAAGAGGCTCAAAATCATCCCCTTGAGATAAATTCTGAGCTTTACTCAATAGCTTGCGAACATAAGCTAATTGCTGACTAAACACAGCGTTCGCTTTGTGAGCATTTCGTTCGACGATGATCGACTGCTTATATAACGCATCTAATTTTGCTGGTGATATAGTGCCCAGCGGGGCGTCATCTTCAGTTTTTTCAGATTCTTTTTTGTATTTTTTTTCAAGAAAATAAAACGCGCCCATACAAATGGCATAACTGATCAACCAAGCAAACCAGTTAACGGAACCGTTTTCTAACATTGCAGGCCACTGATGTACGATTCCTAATAACGTGCCGAGTATTAAACTCATTTTAATCATCATCGCCATAACAAATCTCTCCTTAACTTGCCTGATTATTACTAAAAAAGTGGCAAACTAAACAATCCGAAATTAAACAAAATGATGCTACCCCAGACGCACACAACTTGCGCCAGACTGAAAAACACAGCAGCACTGGCAATATCTTTAGCGGCACCAGACAAGTCATGACGTTCACTGCCAATACGATCGACAACATATTCAATCGAAGTATTAAGTAACTCAGTGATAACAACAATAAACAAAGACATCAGCATAATGGCAAATTGAGTGATACTTTGTGCAATACATAAAGCGATCGGCGCTAAAATTAAAGCCAGTACAAATTCTTGACGAACCGCTGCTTCTGTTTTCCAAGCGCGTTTAATCCCTTTGAACGAATAACCCGTCGCATTAAAAATGCGTAGAAAACCGGTAGCCGTGAATTTCTTTTGTTCCATAATCACTCTAACAATCTATCTTAAAATAGCGCACACACTAACCTGAGAACCCTTGTATGACAAGCCTTTAGGCAACTAGAGTGTCATTTTCATGGTTGCCTCACAGATTAGACAAATGCCCAAGAGCAGAATGAATATACGGAATATAATGAGCACAACCCATATATAGATAACGGTATAATATGCATGAATTTATGGCCTTGACCTTACCCTTCAAACCCGTAAAGCTATAGACAAATAAATCAAGAAACTTACTTATGCTTTTGCGTGACAACCTCTCACAAAAATTAAGCTCTACCTTATTAAGCTTATGCCTAATCATTTGTTCACTATTCATAAGCTGGATAGTGCTCGCTCAGGTGAATTTCGCTTATCCGGCTCTGCATTCACTCATGAATGTTGATCAACATATAGACAAATACGGGCCACAAAATCGCTATAAAGATAACTTTGAACTCACCAATAAACCCGAACAAATTCGATTATTTAGTGAAATAGTTGATGCCATTCATGATGATGGCAATGGATTAGACAGTATCACCTATCACACCCCTAAGGGTGAGCCGATCAACTTATTACTGCGCAAAGCTGAAGTCATACATTTAGAAGATGTGGCACATCTGATTAATCATTTTTATACCGTGTCCATCATTACACTGATCATTACTTGTCTTTTAGTCGCAGGGTTTAAATATAAAAACATTAAACTGCCAACTCTAAAACAACAGTTAATCGGCATCTTAGTGTTTAGCGCTATCAGCTTTACGGCTATTCTAATTATTGGCCCTGTAAAAGTATTTTACGCATTACACATATGGATTTTCCCTGATAATCATCAATGGTTTTTTTACTATCAAGAATCGTTAATGACTGTTCTGATGAAAGCACCTGATTTATTTGGTGCCATAAGCGGGTTAATTGCCGTGTTAGGTATTGTTATTTATCTTGTTTTAAATCGCTTGATTTTAGTTATTCCACCTAAAAAGCATTAAGCAAAAAAAAATGGGCCTTTGGCCCATTTTAAATTTTTGCATATTGTTAACGCTCAAGCATTGCCACCACGCCTTGACCGCCTGCTGCACAAATTGAAATCAAACCTTTACCTGAGCCATTCTCTGATAACAACTTAGCTAGATTACCAACAATACGACCTCCAGTGGCTGCGAACGGGTGACCAGTTGCCAATGAACTACCGTTTACATTCAGCTTGGTGAAATCAATTTCTCCCAATGGGTTTTCTAAGCCTAATCGCTCTTTACAGAATGACTCCGTATTCCATGCTTTAAGGGTTGCTAAAACTTGCGCTGCAAAGGCTTCGTGAATCTCATAAAAATCAAAATCCTGCAGTGACATTTTATTGCGCGCAAGCATTTTTGGTACAGCATAGGCTGGCGCTAATAAGAGCTCTTCTTTGTAATCACTATCTTTTCCAATAAAATCTACGGCACTGGTTTCATAGTCGGTGATATACGCAAGGATGGGTAAACCGCGCTCTTTTGCCCACTCTTCACTGGCAAGCAAGACAGCAGATGCACCGTCGGTTAATGCCGAGCTGTTGCCAGCAGACAATGTACCGCCGTTTTTATCAAACGCAGGGCCTAGACTGGCCAATTTTTCTAGTTTGGTACTTGGGCGTAATAAATTATCTTTATCTAACCCGTTAAAAGGTGTGATCAAGTCATCCATGAATCCAGACTCATAGGCCTTATGCAGATTTTGATGACTGTCGTATGCTAACTGGTCTTGCTCAGTACGAGGAATGTCCCAGCGCTTTGCGGTTAACTCCGTATGCCCACCCATGCTCAGGCCGGTTCTAGGCTCGCCATTGCGCGGTAAATTAGGTGCTAAGAAACTCGGGCGAAATGACGCCAAGATTTTTAGACGCTCACCAGCTGTTTTTGCTTTATTTAATTTCATCAACATAGATTGAAATTTATCGCTTATTGCAATGGGTGCGTCAGATGTTGTGTCAACACCACCAGCAATGCCACTCTCAATCTGGCCTAAGGCAATTTTACTGGCAACACTAAACACCGCCTGTAAACCCGTGCCACAGGCTTGCTGCATATCGGTACATGGGGTTGCTGCCGATAAAGATGTATCTAAAACCGCTTCGCGCACTAGGTTAAAATCACGGCTATGTTTCATCACCGCACCGGCCACCACTTCACCCACTGCCTGGCCTTTTAACCCTGTTTTATCAACTAAACCTGAAATGGCTGCTGTCAGCATGGTTTGGTTCGATACACCAAAGTATGCGGTATTCGATTTTGCAAAAGGAATTCGATTTGCTGCCACAATGGCAACCGGACGTGGAAAAGCCATGGTAATCTCCAGAATTAAATAATCGGTTTATACAACTGGCCATTTTAATGACCAAGGTTCAATCCAGTTTTGAGTCTTAAGAAGCGACTCTAGTTTATCTTTTTCAAATAAATGTGAAGGCTCAGGCATTTTTTGAAACTTATACACTTCATTTTTATATTCAAACCCTAATACATAGCTGTGTAAATATAAGCGATCTGCAGTATTACCACCATATAAGGCGTCCCCCTCAATAGGCGAGCCTAGTGATTTTAACGCCACTCGTAATTGATGTGTTTTACCTGTCTTTGGTTTGAGTAAACACAGTCGATAACCGGGTAATAAACTGACGGATAAAAATTGAGTAATCGCAGGATTATCGAGGGTTTTGAGTAACTTAAACGCTCCGCGGCGAGCTTGTGCCATATCTCCTTTTATGAGCCCCTGTTTCTTCTTCATGTTTGATGAGCAAACTGCTAAATAATATTTTTCGACCAATCGCTGCGCAAACATTTCACTTAAGACTCGACAACTTTCTTTTGATTTGGCTAATACCAGTAGACCTGATGTTAATTTATCCAAGCGATGCACCGGCCATAGTTTTAGATTGACCTGTTTTTCTAGCTGGACAACAAATCCTAATTCACCCTCTTCACTATGAAAATTCATACCCGCGGGTTTCAAGGCGATTAACCAATCATGATGTTCAAATACAATCTCTAACAACGCATTCATCCAATTAAGATTCATTTAGCGAAGTGTACAGCCATAAAAAAACCGCGACTAGCGCGGTTTTATTCACTCTTTAATTATTACAGAGTTTCAGCAGGTGATACTTCACCATGTTTTGCTTGATGCTTTGCAATAATACGCTCTGGCTTCAACACAAAACGAGATAATGCAGGTAACAACAGTAGCGCACCAAACATATTCCACAAGAACATGAAGGTTAACAAAATACCCATATCTGCTTGGAATTTAATAGGAGACCAGATCCAAGTACCAACACCAATTGCCAGTGTTAAACCGGTGAAACTTACCGCTTTACCTGTGGTTTTTAGGGTTTGGAAAAAGGCTTCATGTAGGTTTTTACCTTCAATCAACAAGGCCTCTAAGCGACTGTAGATATAAATACCGTAGTCCACACCAATACCCACACCCAGTGCAATTACCGGCAATGTAGCCACCTTCACACCGATTCCCATTTGAGCCATAAGCGCCTGACACAAAATTGAAGTCAGTGCTAAAGGCGTAATGATACAAATGATGGCTCGAATTGAACGGAACGTAATAAAGCATAAGACAGATACAACAATGTATACGAATATCAACATCAAGGTTTGTGCTTCAGCAATAACTTGGTTAGTTGCCGCTTCAACACCCGCGTTACCGGATGCCAACTTAAATTGAACCGCTTCGTTGCCTTCATATTTTTTAGCAAACTCTGCCGCTGTATTTACCGCACGCTCTAACGTTTCAGCTTTATGATCATTCAAGAAAATGATAACTGGCACCATTGAACAATCTTGGTTCAGCATGCCACTTGGTGCACGTTGGATACTTGAGTTCAGGATATTTTGGTTACGTGATAAAGCAGACCACTTAAGGCTACCTTCATTCATCCCTTTCGATACAAGCTTAGATACAGATACAACTGAAACAGCGGATTGAACGCCTTTTACATTCTCCATTGTCCACATTAAGCGATCTATGGCATCTAACGCTTCATAGCTTGCACATTGCTCACGAGGGGTTTCCGCCATCAATACAAGCACATCAGAACTGGTTGAGTAATTATCAACAACAAATGCGTTATCTTTATTGTAACGGCTATCTTGACGCAGTTCAGGTGCCCCTTTATCCAAGTCACCAATTTTTAAGTTTTGGCTGCCAATCACACCACCAATTGCTAATACGATAGCCACAACAATGGCCGTACCCGCAACTTTTTTATGGGTAAAGTTAGCAATAAATTTCCATAGTTTCGGCTCAGACTGCTCAACTTTTTGCGCATGAGTAACACCCGAACGACTAATACCAACATAAGACATTAACAACGGTAATAATAATAGATTGGTTACAATGATCACCGCCACACCAACAGATGCTGCAATAGCCAGCTCTTTGATTACGGTAATATCAATGAATAATAAGGTTAAGAAACCAATCGCATCAGATAACAAAGCAAGCATACCTGGTACATACAAACCACGGAACGCTAGACGCGCAGCCATTTCTCTTGAAGCACCTTTACCCGCTTCAATTGCAATTCCGTTAATAATTTGAACACCATGACTAATACCAATTGCGAATACTAAAAATGGGACCAACATAGAGTATGGGTCAATACCAAAACCAATCAGATTAAGTAAACCTAATTGCCATACAACCGCCACTATCGAGCATACAACCGGAATCAATGTCCCTTTAATACAGCGGGAATACATGTAAAGTAAAATCGATGTAATAAAAATTGCACCTAGGAAAAACAAACCAACATTTAAGGCGCCCGCCATTAAATCAGCCATTTTTTTAGGGAAGCCGATAATGTGAATTGAAATATCTTCACTTGAAAATTTATCGCGGATCTTTTCTTCTAAAGTATTAGCAAGCTCTTTAGGATTTAGCGGCGCACCGGTCTCAGGGTCTGTTTCATATAAGGGCACATCAATCATGGTTGATGTGAAATCGTTTGAAACTAAACGACCGACCTGACCAGAACGTAAGATATTTTCACGTAATTGGTTAATGCTTTCTTCACTACCATCATAAGTAGCAGGAATAACCGGACCACCTTGGAAACCTTGTTCGGTTACTTCTGTCCAGCGAACATTAGGTGTCCACATGGATTTAAGCTTTGAACGGTCAGCACCTTTGATATAAAAAACCTCATCATTAATTTGACGAAGGGTTTCCATATATTTGGCATTAAAAATATCACCAGACTTATTGGCAACAACGATTTTAATGTTATTCAAGCCACTGCTTAAGTCATTTGCATGACGCATGTGGTTTTCAATGTATTGGTGCTTTAAAGGAATGTATTTTTCAGAACGTGAATCCAAACCAACTTTGGATGCACTGTAGGCTAAAAACCCTGTTAGCAATAACAATACAATTAAGAACAAACCTCGACGGGCAAATAGCAACCGTTCAAGAAAAGGCTCTGCATTAGGTGTCAGTATGTAATGTTCCGGTTCAGATTTCGGCATATTTTCTTTATTCATGATTAATTACCCTTCGATGCTCTTGATCTCTACCGATAGGCGTTCACCGGTTTTATCTAAAATTTCAACACCGTTTTCTCCTACCATTACAAAATCGCCAGAAGAAGTTTCAATGATCGAAGAAGCACTGCTACGACCCGTTCTAGTTTGGCTTTCCCACTTACGGCCAGAATCAATACCTTTTAGAAACACACCACCATTACCAACAATGTAAGCAATTCGTCCTAAGTGATCCGTTGCCCCCATTAACGTTTGTTGTGTGTTTGTGTCTTCTAAACGCCAGCTCAAACCAAAGTTATCCGATCGTGCTAAGTTACCGCGTAAGCCAAATGCCAGTTGCACGTTATTAGATAAATTCATCACACCAAAGAAAGAGCCATCATATGGACTTAACATTTGGTTCCAGGTTTCACCACCATCTTGTGTGCGCAACATTAAGCCGGCTTCACCAACCATCATTAAACGTTGGTCATCAATTTTGGTGATACTGTTCAAGTGAAATCGATCAGGGTTTTCAACACGTGTAGCCCATGCTAACCAAGAATTACCGCCATCAATGGTTTTAAACATCATGCCATAGGCACCAATTACAAAACCTTCTTTTACGTTTTTAAACCAAAGATCTAAAAGTGGCTTGGTGGATTTTTCTTCGAAGTCAATTTGAGCATCTTCTAATGCGTAAGTCGCATTTTCTAGATTTTCTTCTGCTAATGAAATACGAGCATCACTGCCAAGTACCATTGCTTTACTCAGCTCGCTTTCATAAAGCTCTTTGGTTTGTTTTGCTGAATTTAAAACCATTTCATTGGCTTTAAAACCATCAAATTGTTTCACCCAAGTTAGGCCGCCATCTTGAGTATTCAATACCACAGCATCATGGCCAACCGCCCAACCTGTATTTTCATTGACAAAATAAACCGCTGTTAATGTGGTGATCACAGGGGTTTTAGCTTGACGCCAAGTACGGCCTTCATCGTTACTAAAAATAATATGACCGCGCTCACCAACCGCCACTAAACGCTCACCCGCACTGGTTACATCTAATAACAGTGATTTATGTGCTTTTAATGTGCTCATGGCTGGTGTATCTAAAGGGTCTTGCCATTGTGCATGAACGGTTGTTGCAGTTAATCCTACCACCGAGGCTAAGATACTAGCGGATAAATATCGGCCAGCAGATCTCAGCACGGCGTGCACTGAAAACAGTGTACGCATCAGTAAATCTCCAATCTAAAATATAAAGAATCAATCAAAGTAAGTTTAAGCACGACTAAATAATCAGCCGTGCTTAAGAAACATTAACGTCCGCGACGACGAAGCTCTTGCGGAGTGAAATAACGACTACCAGGAGACACCTGACTAAAATCAATCGTGCTACGTTCTTCGTTATCCATACCCTGTACGTGGTAACGACGGGCTTGTACATCATGGAACACATCCATTGCTGTCCATGTGCCAGGTAATTCGTAGAAGTTTTTAAGATAAGCCATGCTCACGCGCCACAATTCGCCACGCTCGTCATACTGATCAATTACCGCTGCACTCCATGTATCTTCATCGATATAAAAACGACGTTTGTGATAAATATGGCGCTGCCCCGGTTTCAATGTCGCTTCTACAACCCAAACACGGTGTTTTTCATAACGCGTATATTCAGGATTTAAGTGGCCTGGTTTTAATAAAGACGCATATTTCACATCAGGAGAACCAACGCGATAGCTGTTGTAAGGAATGAAGACTTCTTCTTTACCCACTAATTTCCAGTTGTAACGATCCGGAGAGCCGTTAAACATATCGGTTTCATCAATGGTACGAAGGCCATCAGCTGCGGCAACCGGCGTGTCATAGGCTAAGTTAGGCGCTTTACGTACACGACGCTGACCCGCGTTATAACCCCATGCACGACGAGGCTCGGTTACTTGGTTTAGGGTTTCATGGGCTAAAACAGCACCACCGGCCAAACGTGCAGGCGCTTTGGTGAAAGAGAGGTAGTAAATTAATACGTTATCAAGTTCCGCAGGCGTGATACCACGATGATAATAGTTGTAGTCCACTTCGGCTTGAGTCGTGATTAAGCTGTATGTGCCATCTTGCTGAACCGCTACTTCCGATGCACGACGCACAGCGTACTCACCACGCCAGCGCGTGTTGTGGTTCCAGATAACTTCTAAGCCGCTTGATGGAATTGGAAATGGCGTACCACCGATTGCATTTTCAATACCGTTACCACCCTCGGCTAATTTTGCTTTGGTGGCATTTTTATACGTGTTGTCATAAACCCACTGTGGAGCAGCGGCCGTTCGGCGCGACTGATACACAGGCATTTTAAAAGAATTTGGATAGGTTTTAAGTAACGCTTTTTGGCCATCGGTTAAGAATTTTTCATACTTAGCCATGTTTTGAGCGGTAACTTCGAAGATTGGCTGGTCACTAGGAAACGGATCAACATGATGCTGGCCAGGTTGTTTATAACCTGCCGGTGGAAATTGAATGCCACCACGCCATTCAGGAATAGAACCATCAGCATTACCGGCACGTTCTCCACCCAATGGTGTAAGAGTTGTACGCAGTTTGTCTGCCTCTTTTTGACTGACTTGAGCTTGGGTCGCAGCAGATAAGCCACACGCCAATACAAAAGTGGATACAAGTAGACCTGATTTCTTCATTTTTTATTATTCCCCCAGCCAAGATCAAGGTGCCTAGGCTGTTGCTGGATAACCAGTACAGGAGTACCAGTTAGAGTCTTTTATTTTTGTTATTAGCCAAGCATATAAAATAAACCAGTGACGTACAACCGAATACGCCACTGGTTTTGTAAATTTGTACCGAGTTCCTAGCTTACTAGAGATTTCGTTACAACTTCATAGACATCTTTCGACAAATTACTGCGTGCTGCTATTTTTTCTAAAGCTTGCATCATTAAAGGGCCATTTGGCGGTGCAATGCGCTTCCATTTCGTTAACGGACCGGTTAAACGAGAGGCAATTTGTGGGTTTAATGCATCAAGTTCAATAATTCGATCTGCTAGCCAATTGTAGCCACTCCCATCAGCCCCATGAAAATGCCTTAAGTTTTGCGCGGCAAACACACTCACCACCGCACGCACCTTATTTGGGTTCTTAATATCGAACGCATCATGGTTTAAAAGTTCATTCACCGCAGCAACGCCTTCAATATGATCACTGGAAGCTTGCAAGGACAGCCACATATTCACCACTAATACGTCATGTTGCCATTGCTCATAGAAACGCTGAAGAGCTGTTTGTGCCAAGCTTTGGTGATGACTATTCACCAATGCGCCTAATGCTGAAAATTGATCCGTCATGTTGTTGGCTTGATCAAACTGCTGCTGGGCAATACCTGAGTAGTCATGATTATGGGTTTGCGTCATGTATTGCAGGCACAGATTTTTTAATGTGCGCTTGGCAATGGCATCTGGCGAGGGTTCATATTCACGGCTATCAAGACATTGTTGATACACGTTGCTAAACGAGTCATGTAAGCGATCAGCCAATGTTTGCTTAACAAAACTTCTAGCCGTATATAAAGCATGAACTTGCGCTTGATCTTGTTGCTCAATCAAATATGCCAAACTCGGAAGGCTCAGCATTTGAGCTTGCATGGCAAGATCGCTCATCAAGGTCGATAACAGCGACTGGTAAACATTAAATAAACCTTCATCTAATACCAGCTCTCGCCCTGCTAATACATCTTGCGATAAGCTTAAGATGACATTAGTGGCAAGGGTTTGCCCCGCATCCCAACGGTTAAAACCATCACTATCATTTGCCATTAAAAATTGAAGCTGCTCAGCTTCATATGCATAGCGCACTCGAACCGGCGCACTGAAACCACGCAGTAAAGATGGCACTGGTTTAGTATCTATATTTTCAAAGACAAACGTCTCTTCAAATTTAGTTACATTAACCACACCGGTTTCACTATTTACTTTTGAATTTTTACAAATAAGCGGGTAATCGTCGCCTTTATCGTTTAGTAAACCGAGTTCAAACGGAATGTGATATGGTTTTTTCTCTTTGGTTTCAGGTGTTTCACGGCATGTTTGTTTGATGGTTAGCGCGTAAGACTTTGCGCTTTCATCATAGTGGTCTGTGATAAAAATCTCAGGTGTACCGGCTTGGTGATACCAATTTCTAAACTGAGTTAAATCTTTACCACTGGCGTCTTCCATGGCTTTAACAAAGTGCTCAGTAGTGACCGCCTGACCATCATGACGTGCAAAGTAAAGATCTGAACCTTTTCTGAAATCTTGCGCACCTAAAATATTGTGAATCATGCGCACGACTTCTGCGCCTTTTTCATAGATGGTCAAAGTGTAAAAATTAGAAATTTCTATAAACGATGCCGGTAAAATAGGATGCGACATAGGGCCTGCATCCTCAGCAAATTGGGCAGTACGCAGTAACGACACATCTTCAATACGTTTGACCGTACGAGACCCGATGTCAGCCGAGTATTCAGAATCACGGAAAACCGTGAAACCCTCTTTTAAACTTAATTGAAACCAGTCTCGACACGTCACACGATTACCAGACCAGTTATGAAAATATTCATGGGCAACAATCGACTCGATACGTTGAAATGTCGCATCTGTCGCGGTTTTTGGGTTTGCCAAAACGCATGAAGAGTTAAAAATGTTTAAACTTTTATTCTCCATAGCTCCCATATTAAATGCATCAACCGCCACGATATTAAAAATATTCAGGTCGTACTCACGACCGTATACTTCCTCATCCCATTTCATAGAGCGTTTTAATGCTCCCATGGCAAAGTCACACTTATCAATATTTTGTGGTTCCACAAAGATACGCAGCGTAACGTTTTCTCCAGACATAGTGGTGAATGTATCTTCGATATGTTTTAAATCACCCGCCACTAGCGCAAATAAATAACACGGTTTTTTATGTGGATCTTGCCATGTAGTACTATGGCGACCACCTTCAAGGTCTTGCGCATCAATTAAATTGCCATTTGAAAGTAACACTGGATAAGCTTTTTTGTCCGCTGTAATGCGCACTTCGTACACACTCATTACATCGGGGCGATCTAAAAAGTAGGTGATACGACGAAAGCCTTCTGCTTCACACTGGGTACAGAACATTCCCGAAGATTTATACAAGCCTTCAAGGGCAGTATTTTCTTGTGGTTTAATTTTTGTTTGTATTGATAAGGTAAATTCAGAAGGTACAACACTGGCAGCAATCGATAAACTTTCATCTGTTAATTCGTAATACTCACCAGAAATCACTTCATCATTGATTGATACAGAACGTAACTCTAAGTCCTGACCATTTAAAAATAAATTTTCAGCATCCAAACCAGTGGTGCGACGCATTTTCAAAATTGACGTTACCAACGTGTAATCATCATACAAGTCGAAATTTAAATAGGTAGATTCAATTTCAAATGCGGGCGCTTGATAGTCTTTTAAATATATGGCTTTCGGTTCTGCGTTCTTCATGGGTTTTCCTTAATCCGCCATTAGCATTCAATTGAAACTAAGTACGATGTATATTTACGTAAATTGATCACGCCTGTATCCAAAATTAAATACTGTCCTTTAATCCCCATTAGCGTGCCTTGAGCAACTGGGTCTTTATCTAAATTAAAACTACTGACTTTTGTTGGATACTGCGTGACTGGGTATTTGAATGCCTGCGGCTGAGCATCATAAATAAGCTGCACTGCTTGCAATCCATAGTGGCCTTGTAGCTCTTCAATTTCTTCATGGCACAATTCAAATAACTCGTCGCGTTTAGCGGCTAAATCTAAATCTTGTGCATCTTGCTTAAGCAGTGTCCGCCAATTTGTTTTATCCGCCACATGCTGTTTAAAAATCACTTCAAGCAAACCTGATAACTGTCGCGTGGCGACTCGAGCAATAGGCATGGCCTGCATGGCTCCTTGATCTAACCATCGGGTCGGTATTTGACTATGGCGAGTTATACCCACCTTAATACCTGAAGAGTTTGCAAGATAAACGATATGATCTTGCATACAAAACTCTTCCCCCCATTTTGGTTCACGACACGTGCCTTTATCAAAATGGCACTTTTCCGGACTCATAATGCAGGTATCGCATTGCGCTAAACGACTAAAACAAGGGTAGCAATAACCTTGAGCAAAACTTTTTTTGCTTTGTCGGCCACATGCTTGGCAATGAATATCCCCTAAGTACTCTATACGTATCGGCTGACCGAGCTTTTCATTTAGAGAAATCAGTTGATCGTCTAAGCGTATCTGATACTGGGCATCTTCGGTCTCAGCCGATATACCCATTTTCTTAAGGTGGCCTTGGTACTTCATAGATAATACTTACTCAGTTTTATTCTTATTATTCGATAATTTTAATGGGCTGCGTATCGTCACCATCTTGGCTTTTTTTCTTACGCTTATTGGTCATATCGACATACCCTACTCGCTCTGTTTCGGGGATATTATGCAGATGCTCATATCGAATTAACGCTTCAAGGCTATATTCTTTTTGTTCTGGCGTGACACTGCGACCATCACCCCAGCGACCAAGCTCTAGGGCTTCTTTCATATTGTTGTAAATCGCAGGCGTCATAGACGCAATCAAATCTTCAATATTCATAGATTCTCTTTTTTAACAAATAAATAAAATGGGAGAAACAAAAACGCACCACAAATAAGACCACTCACGTGCGCCGTATTTGCCATATTACCAAGGCCAATCCACACAAAAACCGGAGTAAGACCAAATAAAATCCAACCGATGGCTAAATAAAATAATCCTTTTGGAATAGCCAGCGAGCGATAAAATAGTTGATAAACAAAAGCAAAACCTATTAAGCCATATACCACACCTGAGAGTCCGCCAAACAAAGGGCCCGACACCCACAACTGACTATAATTACTCACCAGCGCAAGAATAATCACTAATGAAAAATAGCTAATAGCCGATAATTTACGCTCTAGAATGGAACCTAAATACCAACAAGACAAAGTATTGAAAATTAAATGCTCGATACCAAAGTGTAGAAATATAGGGCTAATGCTATGCCAGACACTGGCTATTCCAGTATAAGGAATCCAGCTTCTTGGGTAGTATTGAATTTGTGCGATAAAGAACAAATCTAAAAATTGCTCACCCAGTTGCGTAACAAAGGCCACCACCAAGCTGATTAAAATAAGCGCGGTGGTGATTGGCAGCTGCTTTAGATTTTCAATCATGAGTGTATGCTGTTTTTGTTGCTGTTGAGCTTGTTTATAAGCTTCGTAAGCTTTTCTTACAGGCTCAATAACCTGTTCATCTTCAAGCCAAAGTTCACTTATGCCATTGGCCTGTTTGATTTCATAAACGATTCCCTGCTGAGTTAACTCATTTAGCAACGGCTCTATTGGGTAACGTTCGTCAAAGTGACAAGCAAACAGCATAAAAGTTAGTCTTCTTTCCGTTCAACCCGAGTCCAGCAAAACTTATCAGGATCCAGTCGAGTTTCATCATCCATACGGTAGGCCACTAAACGTCCATACTTCACGGCACTGTAGTCAATGCACGCAATATTATGGGTGATTGGGCCAGGTATGCCTTTCATCCAGTAATGGCCTATAAATAACGGCTTTTCATTCGGGCCGTAATACAAAAGCTCTTTTCTGTCCGCTTTAGTTATGGCTTTTTCAGCAATATCCTGTGGTAGTGGATCAGGCTGAAATACAATGTCGTCATACACTTCTGGCTCTTTTTCCCAAAACTTAGTACGGAAAAAGTGACGCACAAAACCATCTTTGGCGGTAATACTGCGACCACCTGGCAATTTTAGTGCGGTGCCACGGGTTAAACGATCCACCAGCTGGCCTTCAAAAGACTCCCGATTCATGGACGCATGCAAAAACTCTTCATCCATGTAATTTCGGTTATAGCGCCCCTTCATTTCAGCTATGAGTTGGTGATCCCAGCAAGCATGTACGGCTCGAAAATGTTCGAACTCTTTATAAAGCGGTAAGGTTAAAAACCATGATAAATAATCTCGCCACTCTTGCGGATACGGCTCAAACTGGCGCATGGTCTCTTCAACGATAAACGCATTTCGAGAAGTATGCTCACGTAGAAACGGGTGTTCACTACCCGGTCGTGAAGGTGTGCAAAACGCCAATACATTGTATTCATGGTTACCCATGATTAAATGAGCGTGACCGTTATCAACCATGTCGCGCACAACATTCAGCGCCAGGCGGATATTCGGCCCCCTATCAACTATGTCCCCAATAAAGACCACTTTTCGGCCCTTTGGGTGCTGATAAACGCCATTGACCTTTCGGTAGCTCATTTGCTCAAGCAAATGGCATAACGTCATTCCACAGCCATGAACATCACCGATCAGATCATAGCCTTGTACAGAGGCCATATTAGGCTTCTCCGTACTGGGTCGCCCAGCCTAGTTTTGTACGGCAAGTTTCATAGAAGTCGTGGTCGATTGGGTGTATCAAGCGCGCTTTATGAGCCATCTTACGGATGGTTACAGTATCACCAGGTGCACCGGTAATATGCACTTGACCGTCACAGCTTATTTGCGGGTAGACATCAATGTCTTCGCTAATGGTGATTTTAACTTCGCTGTTCGCATCAATAACAATCGGTCGAGAACTTAAGGTATGTGGGAACATAGGCACCAAGGCTACGGCATCCAGTTTAGGGTGCATAATAGGGCCACCACCACTTAGTGAATACGCCGTTGAACCGGTAGGCGTGCTAACAATCATACCGTCACTGCGTTGGTGATAGACAAACTGCCCCTCAATGGCCAAATCAAAGGCGATCATTCGGGCTGACTTACCCGGGTGTAAAATCACATCATTAAGGGCTTCACCATAACCAATCGGCTCACCATTACGTTTTACTTCCGCTTCCAGCATGAAACGACGTTCGGTAATGTATTTACCCTCAAGCACTTCACGTACTTTTTCTTCTAAGTTATCAGGGTTGATGTCTGTTAAGAAACCAAGACGACCACGGTTCACACCCAGGATAGGCACATTCGATTTAACTAACGCACGAGCGGCGCCCAATAAACTACCATCACCGCCCACTACAATAACCAAGTCACAGATCTCACCCATCATTTTAGGGCTACATACCTGCAAACCATGGCCCATCATCACTGAGGCTATTTGCTCTTCGAGAATGATATTGATACCTTCATCCGCTAAGAAACGACGCAAACGCTTAATAGTTTCAATCACCTTTGCACTGTTGAGTCGGCCGATGATGCCAATATTACGAAATTCATCCATTTGAATACCAAAACCTTACTTGAATATGAGCTGTTTATACCACAAACCCGCTTGAATTTGGACTGCCGACTTTGCTGAAAAACTACAAAAATCCCTCAGTTCGACACCTAGCATGGTGTTTGTTTAGCGAACCTATGGCTTTTGTTGAGCAAGCACCCGCTCTCACCATAGAGCCTAGCCAAAACCTGTTAAACTGGCTGGCTGAATTAGATCACAATCCCGAGCCTTTAGAGGCCTATCTTGATGATCATAACCGCGTTTTACTGGGTAGTTATTTTGAGTGCCTGTGGCAATTCTTTTTTTCGCACCACCCCCAATGGCAACTACACGACCACCACATACAAGTGATCGACGGAAAACAAACACTGGGGGAATTGGATATTATTGCTCAGCAGCTGACCAAAAAGTGCGATTACCACATAGAACTTGCTGTAAAATTTTACCTTAGACACCCGAACAAACTAGGCAATGAACTACAAGACTGGCTAGGACCACAAAGCCATGATCGTTTAGATTTAAAGCTCAATAAACTAAACGATAAGCAGTTACCCTTTTTACACAACCCCGCTACTCAACGTCAGCTAATACAGAGAAACTTGCCCAATAAACCGCAACAAAGACTCATCCTTAAAGGTTATTTATTTGAACCATGGAGTGAGACTAAAAGCTGTCTGCACCAGAGCATTAATCCCAACGTACTAACCGCTTTTTGGCTACATCAGCAACAAGTACAAGCATTACTCCAAACACAAACAAAGGCAACAAAACAGCTGCGCTGGGCCCTGTTACCAAAAGCTTATTGGCTTGGCCCCTATGAACACCACGCAGACAGCACAATTGACGTGCATTCATGCAGTGAAATACAAGCCATTATCACTCATCATTTTAGTGACTCTGAGTATCCATTTGCATTGATGTTAGTGGCTTTATCAGAAAGTAACGAATTAGAAATAGAAAGTAGGCGCTATTTGATCGTTCATGATAATTGGCCAGCCAAGCTTAAAAAGAAATGCTAGGTCGGAGCACAAAAGCGGTATTGGATTCTTCTAAACTTAAGGGGCCAGAGTATTTCTCTCGGGTCTCACGCACAAAACCGACACCTAACGAGATAACCCACCCCAAGTCCGTTAACGGAATTTTCTTATCTAGAATAATTTGTTGGCCGATGGTCTTTCCCGTTTGCTGGCTCACTCTGTATTTAAATTCAAGTCCGCCATTTTTTATCCACGAATAAATATCCCCTTGTTCTTCGACTCGTTCACGCTTGACTGCCACATAATATTCATCGGTAACAAATGGGTTATCGTGTATTTTGGTGCCTATTCTAAAGGACCAACTTAGCAGTCGACCTTGAGTAATACGATCGCCTTTTATTTTCCATTCAAATTCTCCCCAACGATCTTGCACCAATTCATTTTTACGAATATGCAAATGGCCATAACTGGCAAGGTAGCCCATAAACCCCTTACTTTGTGAATCCACTTCATTGTCTGAATGTTTTGTGCGGTACTTCACCATGTTGCCCAAAAACACCGACAAGGCATATGGCTCTTCAAAACCAGCTGTGACCACCTCAACTAAATTTAATTTTTGGGTCACCCTCATATCATCATAGATATTTTCCGCTTCATCACTTTTAAGCATCACCCCAAGAACGGGCATAGGATTCAAGCTCGCCTCTAACAGAAAAAAGCGAGGAAGGTAGGAACTAAAGAATAAATCAGAATACACTTGCGCTTCAGTGCGCTCGCCTAACTCAGGTATTGGGGATTCATCTAATGTTTGATAGTAGGCAACATTACTGTAATAAGGGTCAACCTCATACTCCCACTCGCCGGCATACCCCAGCAAACCCCAATAAAATAAGATAACCCCAATACAAAACTTCATTCTCTCCCCGTGGTGACCAATTCAGCAGGTCACTACAAAAGTGTAGAACGTGTTCAGTTATACGTGGGAAATTTGAGTCTATTTTTCACCAAAAAAAACAACACGACCGCTAAACCACATAAGCCACCGATTAAATGGGCATCCACATAAACAAAGCCACCAATTGCATCGCTTAGGCCATTATCTTGATAATAAATACTTTGCTCCCAAAATAACTTAGCGATAACCAACCCAATCAAGGCATAGCGGCGCCAAAGGGTAAGGCTCTGACTAAAATAAGCCGCAATGACAAACAGTCCGTGTAATACCCCTGATGCACCTACGTAGTAATACGTCATACCATCAATAACGATATACACAGAAATCAACACACTACAGACAACAGAAAACAGCATCCAAAGCCATACACGCCCAGCAGGATTAATTAATGAAATTAAAACCAAGCCTGCTGAATTGAGTAACCCATGCACCCAACCCAAATGCACCACATGGGCGCTTAATAGACGCCACCATTGACCCTGCTCGAGCGCCCCCTCATCAAATCGTAGCCACGACTTCAACCAAGGGTTAAGTGCCACCAGCAACATAACAAACACAGCCAAACACAAAGGCCAAACGCACAGGGAGTATCGTTGAATAAATGCAAACATGATTGAGTAGCTTTAACAAAAACCACACTGTAACAGCAGAAAAAAAGAAAACAAAACCAGAGAGGGAAAGACAAAGATAAAACAAAGCCGACTATCGAACTTCCTGACCTTGTTTTACCTTGCCTTTATAAAATCTAGCAAGCTTTGGCCAGCTTGCCATGATTACACCGCTTATTGTCAGTATTTGTCTGCACCAGAGAAAGCTCTGTCCTGACTGGCTAATAGCGCTTTATCTAAGCCACCCATCACCTGCAGCAATGCTTGGCAAAATGGCACCAACCAATTACAACTAAGGGCGAACTCATGGGCAAAGCGTGCATCTTGACCTTCAGAGCTGTCAGGGGCTTCTTCTTGCTCGAGTAATAACTTGATGCGCTTAATTGATAGGTCATCTTGCAAAATAAAACTGACGTTTTCACGCCAAATTAAAGCCAATTTACTGACAATTTTACCCGCATCCATGTGGACATTTAATTCATCGGTTAACAGGTCTTGGTTACGAGCTCGCACTAAGGCTCCCTCTGCATCTTGCAATTCCACTTCTTCTCCTAATGCCCAGTCTTGAGGCAAAGAAAGCGGGTTCTTTAACCAAGAAGTCATCACATGGCTGGGGGAATTATCAGAGTTCACCAGTGAAACGGGTAAACCATCTAGGGTTTCGCGCAAAAACGCAGTGGCATCATCCGCACTTTTTGCACTGCCCGAAAGCACCATTAACCAACCTTGTTTTGGAAAAACCAAAATAGGTAAACGGCTCGACTTAGTAAAGGCCTTTGGCAATAGTGCTTGAGTAAGATCGTCTTTCATTTGCTGGCGAATTTTACGGCTAGGCTTGTAACCCTCGGCCTGCTCAAACTCTTCAACTTTCAATTGTAAGTGCTCATTCACTACAGACGCAGGCAACAAGCGTTTTTCTTGCTTCAGCATCAACAATTGAGCTCCGTGTGCTTCATACACACGCTCCCCTGAATCCACTGCACTGACCCAGCCTTGTGATGATAATTGCTGAGACAAACATGGCTCAAATGGCTTGTTTGATAACTTTGTGTCTAACGCATCCCCTGCTGGCAAAGGCTTATTTAAGACATACCAATAAAAATTTTTAACCTGCATACACGACCTCTTAGTAGCCGCGCATTATGCCCAAAGAGGCCATCATTTCACAGAGCCGTGTTATCGCTCATTTTGAAACATTAGGGTGTTTATAGCGCCATTATTGGCATCAATGGCCTAATAGGACCTTTATTATTGGTAACATTGTTTGGGCGTACCTTTGTTTACACAAAACCTCTACTGCGTCACAAAATAGAATTGAATGCCGTCACGCTTAAGTGATATAAGTGGCCCACACAAATAAAAATAAGAGCCCACCTATGAGACTCATTTACGCTATATTCCTGTTAATTACATCAACCTTATTCATCTCTAACGCAAATGCATATGATGTGGCGGATGTAAACTTAAGTGAGGTGGTGCCAGCCAATGCTGAGCGACCGGAACTACACTTAAATGGTGCTTCCCTTCGTGAACTTTATCTATTAATAGAAACCTATGTCGGTGCCCTGTATTTAGAAAAACCTTCGAGCAACCCTCAAGAGATTTTAGACAGCGAAACCCATAAGCGTATGGTGTTCCATGTAATGATGAAAAAAGTAGGCGCTCGACGCATTGCCAATGCACTGCAAGAGGCACTTGTCATGAATGTGACCAAAGAACAACACAAGCAATTAGCAAAAGAAATTGAGCAAATGTTAAGCTACTTTGACGGTAAAATGCATCGTGGCGAAGAAGCCATCTTTGACTACATTCCCGGTAAAGGCACTCAAATCACCATTAATAATCAAGTAAAAGGTGTTATTCCAGGTAAAGATTATTACCGTGCAATGTTATCTATTTGGATTGGTGATAACCCAGTTGGGCGTACATTTAAAGATGATATTTTGGGCTTAAATCGCGAACAGAAAAATACCCAAGTAGCTGGGCAATAATTTAATCTTGTAGTTGCTTTGCATAATGGGCTAAGAATACTTCTTGGCCCATTTTTTTTATCTGCATATCAACCATTGCATTAAACGGTTTAAGCAATTCATCAAAGCCCCCCTTATTTGAACTTAGATAATGGCAACCGTGCATCACCGCTTCCAAGGTTGATACTCCCCCCTCAATCGAACTGGATCGAATTTGATACTGACTCGAAGGAATATTGGATAAATGCACACAAGGCAACTTAGCCAACCAAGGGTTCATGTGCCAAATACGCTTAGCCTTTCGCCAAGTACCATCAATAATGATTAATGTCTCAATTCCCTCAACACTATTGGCCTGTTCAGTTAAATTCCACTCCTCACTATTAGCTGCAGGAAATAGCACCCGACACGACTTAGGGTTTCTTAGCAGCCCTTGAACCACATCAAGGTGCTCGAATTCTTCACCAACCAATACATCTAACGGTTTAATGCACAACTGTAACAAGGGAACCGTCGCTAACGCCTGTTTTTGCTCACTGGGGTGCTGTAGAATCAACAACCGACAAGGGGCCTGCAAATTCACTAAATACGGGCATATACAAACTGCTAGCGGTCGCTGACAGTGTTCACATAATTTTCTTGGCATATTGCTCAATGCAGATTTTATATCAGGATAAACATTTACTTGTGATCAACAAACCCAGTGGGCTGTTGTCTCAACCAGGTAGCTTAGACGACAGTGTCACCCATCGTCTACAGTCACAATTCCCTTTCTTAGGCATTGTGCACCGACTAGATCAAGGCACATCCGGCATTATGGTGATTGCGTTAAATCAAAAAGCCCTATCGCACCTAGCTAAACAGTTTCAATTTCGCACCACTTTTAAAGTATATGAAGCGGAAGTATTTGGGCAACTACCATTAAGCAAAGGCCATATCGACTTACCCTTGCGCTGTGACTGGCCAAACCGGCCAAAACAAGAGGTTCACCCAGAAGGCAAGCCCTCGCAAACCCACTGGCATTGCATTGAATCATCAAGCAAACGCAGTCGGGTATTATTAATTCCCCACACTGGAAGAAGCCATCAACTTAGGGTGCACCTTGCAAGCTTAGGACACCCTATTATTGGGGATTATTTTTATGCCCAAGACGAGGCACTTAATATGAGTAACCGTCTACATTTACATGCTAAGCAACTCACCATTCACCACCCCATTACTAACCAGCGTATTCACTTTGAGAGTAAAGCGCCTTTTTAACTAATGGCTAGGCGTGGCAGAATTATTGGCAATACACAGATCAATAAAGTCTTGGGGCAATACCGGTGTGGGTTGTTTATGCTCATCTATGGCCACAAAACTAAAGACACCGGAAATGGCTTTTTCACAACCATCTTGATACAAGTCTTCCACATACATATCAACGCGAACCTTCAAACTGGTGCGCCCCACATGAATGACCTGCGCAATTAATTCAACCACCGAACCCGCGGGCACTGGGTGTTTAAAATCTATTTTATCGGAGCTCACGGTTACAATACGTTGACGACTAAAACGAGTGGCAGCAATAAATGACACCTCATCCATCCACTGCAATGCAGTACCACCAAATAACGTATCGTGATGATTAGTGGTATCAGGGAACACAGCTTTTGTTACATGAGTTTTTGCAAGGGTTTTACGATGAGCAATGATTTCTTCTAACGTCATAGTCTTTTCCATTTTCAATCATAGAAGTTTGGACGATATATGCCGTTTTTACCAATGATGAATTTTCACGCTAAGCATGAGAGGGATGAGGTTAAATGCTATGTTGCGACATAAAGTCTTTAATCACATGAGAGATTTTATTGACATCGCCATCTAGGTGTAAGTGATGGCCACCACTTAACCAGATTAATTTTTGCTCACCACGGATCCATTGCCAACGTTCACTTACGAGCGACTCTGAAAACAACCCATCACTGGCAAAAACACCCAACACAGGTGCCGTGATTTGTTTTATAAAACTGATGATAACCGCTTCAGGTAAACGCATCATGGAGGTATACCTTAAACGTTTATCGTTAGACCAAGCATAACCATGCTCGGTTTTGGTTAAACCTCTTTCCACTATTTTTTCGGCTGAGCTATGTGAAAGTTTTAATGGCCCATTCATTCGTGCATGAATAAATCCTTGAGTGTCATGTCGCGATTTTTGTTCAGGATTATGTTTTTTCATACTAACAATAGCTTGTGCTAAACGTTCAGGTGCCGTATCAATTTCACCCGCCATAGGACCAATGGCTTCTATCAACGTTAAACTTTTCAAACGATGAGGAAAGGTACCTGCATACAAGGTTGCAATAGCCGCTCCCATTGAATGACCAATAATATGGCAATGCTTCCATTGTAAAGCATCAAGAATATGTTCAACGTCTTCGACCCCAGCCCACAAGTGATAATGGTGATGAGCAGGCCAATGACCACTCAATCCATGGCCGGGCAAATCAACTGCCACAATGTGATAATCGGATAATAACGGTGCTAAATTTGAAAAACTTTCAGCATTATCTAACCAACCATGCAATGCTAAAACTTTAGGGCCTTTTGGATTACCCCATTGTAAAGCATGCACATCAATGCCCTTGATGTGTAATTTGATCGAAGGGTTCATAAGGCCTCGATAATTGCTTGAATGTGATCAGCCGTTTGTTCGGGGAACTCTAGTGGAAAAAGATGTCCCCCATGAACGGCTTTCACATCCATTGAAGGAATGTTTTTTAACTGTCTTAGTAATGCAGGTCGGATCACATCACTGCTATCACCGTACAACAAAGTGGAAGGCACGATTGAATTCTTGAAAGAAATATTATTCGGTAACGTACGATAGATAGCGACTTCATTCTCGACTCCATACTTTAATTTCAATGATTGATTTAAACGCGCAGTGCCATATTCAATATAATCTTTTAAGCATCTGGCATCTGCTCTTTTAAATAAAGATTTATTAGAAAAGTATTCAAATGCATGTTGATGATCCTCAAACACTTCCTGGCGCCCTTTGGTTCTTCCAGCTGGTGTAATTCGATCGATAAATTTAAATCGCTTAGCAAGACTAATCATCATTGATGCCATAGTATCCAGTAAAGGCGGATCCAATAAAATGAGATGCTTGAATAATTCTGGGCGCTGTTGAGCAGCCAAGAAAATCAAAACCCCTCCCATGCTATGACCTATCGCGACAATGGGTTCATGATGTAATACTGTTATTTCATCAATTAATTCATTAACGAGATACTGCCAGTTATTCGATATGGGATAATTTGGATGATGACCATGCATATCTAAAAAGCTTAACTCAAAGTTTTCAGCTATGCGGTCCAACATGACACTATAGCTTTTTGCAGGAAACCCATTGGCATGACAAAAATGTACTTTCATGACTATATCACCACGGGCTAACTTTTAGATCAGGCGGTGTTACAGCGTAACCCTGTAGACGTAAGAGGTTAAGTAAACCGTTCTCTCCCGGTAAATGCAACGCACCCACTGCCACAAAAGCTCTGCCCTTTTCTAATTGCGGCAGCATGCGTTCAATCATTTTTAAATTGCGTTGATCAATCAACGAATTCATTAAACGCTTCGCCAGCTCATCATCTTGACTTTGTAACTCCATACTTCGGCGATATATTTCATCAAGGTCACCTTTTAAATACGCCAATACGAGTTTTTCATTTAACTCTTGCACCACTGGTAAAAAATCAAGTGAGTCCTTTAATAATGTCACCTGATCATCACGTGCTAAAGAATCAAAAACCGATAATTGTTCTTGCAGTGTTTCAAGGGCGCACAATTGTTTATATTGATGAATCCCCCAATGATACAGCTGCTCATCCAGTGCGTAGCCCCCTTGGCTCTGTGGTCGACTTAACACAATCATAGCTGCCCAAGGTTTTAAATAAACAGATTCCAATGGTGTCATCCCCCGTTTATTTAACTCCAAACTTAAACGATTAAATAAGCGATCACCCAAAATTTCATCGAGAAATTGCCCCTTTGGCAACAGCATTGCACGACCGATACCCACTTGTGTTTCACGATTAGGTAAGATTTCCAAACACAAAGTTTTTGCCTCATTAAAGCGATGCATAACTTGGGTATCCAGATCTTTAACCCGCTTGTCGTCAATGTGAATGGTGCCAAATAAGAAAGAGGACGGTTGCTGCGGCTTGCTAATACGCCACAACAAACCAGGCCCGACTTGGGCCTGAATAAAGGTTGAAAATAGAAACGTTAATAAGAGGACAAGATGCCTTGCAACATTCCACATTGGCCTGCAAACACCTCTGCATTAATTGATACAATGGCTGCCGTTTCAATATGTCGACCACCGGTATTGCCATCACAAAAATGAGTTGTCAAACGTCCCGCAAAGGTTTGATGACAAACCAGTAATACATTTAGGGAGTCACCCTTTAAAGACAAAAGTTGATCTAACGCGGGTTGCGTGGAGACATCAGGAGTAATCCAACTTACCGTCTGACATTTTTGAAAACGAACACCTTGCTTAACTAGGATTTCCCATGTTTGTTGTGCTCGTAAATATGGGCTCACAAAAACATGGGTGAACACTTCATCCGCAAGGGCTTTAGAATTAACACTTACTTGACGACAGCCTTCATCTGTCAAAGGTCGTAACTCATCGCTTGGAGCAACCGAATGAGCTTGCCCATGACGCATAATCCAAAGCTTATGCATCGCTGTCGTCAGTTGCTTTTTTGGTTTTAGCGGCCGTTTTACGTGTGGTTTTACGTACCGTTTTAGGAACGGCTACTTCTTCGACCGGCCAATCAGTAAACGGATATGGCTTCTCTTCTGTGTTATAACTCAAATAATTAATAATTTGAGCCACATACATACTTAAGCCTTTGGCAAAATTACTTAACCCTTGATTGGCATCACCGCTTAACAATACATAAAACCACTGACTAATGGCTACTAACAACACAAGAATATCCACAATGCGGTATACAATAAAAAACAGCACCATAAATAAACTGCGCAACCAAAATGATTCAGATTTAATGTTGTCTTTCCATTGCTTGTCCATGCTAGGCACCTCTTGGTAAAGAAAATTCGACATCCGTATTGTGGTCACCTGTCATTAATGCGTTTGCTACTTCATCCACTTTCACACCTTCAAACAGTACCGCGTATAAAGCATTCACTAATGGCATATAAATACCCATTTCATTGGCTTCATTACGAACATAGCGCAAAGTATTAATACCTTCAGCAACTTCACCCAATGACTCTATGGCTTGCTCTAGGCTCTCGCCTTTACCTACCGCATAACCCACTCGATAATTTCGACTTAACGGCGATACACAGGTGGCAACTAAATCACCGACGCCCGCTAAACCCAAAAAGGTCATTGGGTTAGCCCCTTGGGAAACCGCAAAACGACTCATCTCTGCAAGGCTACGCGTAATCAACATGGCTTTGGTATTTTCTCCAAAACCAAGAGCTGCCGCCATGCCGGTTATAATGGCGTATATGTTTTTTAAAGCACCACCAAGTTCAACGCCATACATATCGGCATTAACGTAAATTCTAAAAAATTTACAGCTTAAACTTTGCTGAATAAAGTCACGCACACGCTTATCTTTACTTGCAATAACCGTTGCTGCCAACTGGCCTTGTGCAATTTCTTTTGCAAGGTTAGGTCCGCTAATAACACCCACTGGATTGGTTGGGAAAACCCCTCGTAAGATATCGCTCATAAGATTAAAGCCATCTGGCTCAATCCCTTTTGTGGTGCTAATAAGAATTTGTTCTTTATCAACCAAACCTAGAGTTCGCTCAACGATTTCGCGAAACGATTTACTTGGAATAGCATAAAAAACAACTTGGCTGCCCTGAATAGCATCGGCCAAGTCGTCCGTAGCATTTATGCCAGTATGCAGTTGCACACCTGGTAGATATTGTTTGTTTTCATGCGTGTTATTGATATCTGCAACCGCCTGAGGGTTACGCATCCATAAGCTCACTTGAAAACCATTTTCAGCAAGTATATTTGCGATTGCAGTACCAAAACTACCACCACCAAGTACGGTAGCTTTTTGTACTAAAGGTTCTTGTGTTGTCATAGGAAAATCAGTTTTCTTCTAAGCTATTAACTAAATCCTGAAATGCATCGCGATTATTTTGGTTCATATCCATCAATAACTTATGAGCCTCTAATACACGTTGTTTCATTTCTGCTTCATCAACGGATTTAAGTGGTAATTCGTCTAGGTATTCCACACGGGATACCAGTTCTTTTACGATATAAAATACCTGATCAAATCCCATACTTAATAAGATTCGATTGATATCATCTTGAGTAGAAATAATGGTAGGAAGTTGGCCGTATTTTTCTTTATATAAAATTGATATTTTTGCAAGCTGACCAAGAGAGGTACTATCGATACACTGGGTTTCAGTTAAATCAATAATCACCGTTTTAAATTCTTCACTTTCAAACATGTGGTCAGTGTACTGATCAAGTGTGCTACACAAATTTAAACGTACATCACCGACGAATTTAATTATGTATATACCTTGGCTTTGAGCAACGAGAATTTTTCCCGTATTCATAGTCATTCTGTCCTAGACAATGTTAGCAATGTAATGTCATCTGGTATCTCATTGCCAGTGTCAATTTTAAGCAAGGATTCCAAGTTTTCTATGGTCAATTGACCATGAGTTACCCATTCCAATAAACAGGCTTCTTTTTCAGCCAATGAGGTGTGTGGTAACACTTCTAATATACCATCAGAGACCGCCACCAATTGAAACGACTGCCCCAATTTAACGTCATAAGTCTCATATTGCGCCGCTGCAAATAAACCAGCAGGCTGCGAACGCCCTTCTAAGTAGTGTACACCATTTTCGTTACTTAAGATGGGCATTGGAAATTGGCCCGCCACACTATAAGAAAGTGTGGTGGATGGCAAATCAATCATCCCCCAAAATAAACTTACATGCTTGCCAAGTTGGGCTTCAACCAACTCTTTATTAATGCGTTTGATCACCTTATGGGGGGTTAACAAATCATCACTAGATTGACGCTTCAGGTTACGTCTTAATCGATTACTGAGGTTTTTAAGTAATACCGTAATAAAGGCAGAAGAAGCACCATGGCCACTCACATCAGCAATATAAAACACAACCTTGTCACTGCTAACGGGGAAATAATCAACAAAGTCGCCACTTAAATAAAGGCTAGGAATAATATGATAATTAAACTCAATACCCGTCATTTGGGCTTGGTTTTCAGGCAGCATGCGTTTTTGCACTTCACGACCGGCTTGTTGGTCGATTCGCAGCTCTTCTAAACGAGCGGCTAATTCACGGTTATTACTTTCTAATTGAGCTCGATAAGCACTATTTTGCTCGATCAGACGTCTTTGCTTTAGATTTCGAACAATGCTGTGCTCAAGCACTTCCATATCAAGAATGGGCTTAATCAGATAGTCACTGGCCCCTAGTCGCAGGGCTTGTACCACGTCAGCCATGACACCTGCACCAGAAACAACAATGAAAGGTGTATTAGGGTGGGTTTTATTAATTTGTTTTAAGACGGTCAATCCGTCCATATTGGGCATTCGAAGATCGCACAGAACGATGTCTGGCTGCTGACTATTAAAGCACGCCACTCCTTCATAGCCATTTTCCGCTTCTATAACATCAAAGCCACTGTCTTCAAGATAAGCAACAATGCTCTCTCGGACAATAGCTTCATCATCAATGACTAATACTCGACCACTTACCACACTCATGGATGCCTGCGCAGACTTGTTATTGTTTTGGCTCGGCCACCTTACATGGCAAATAGCTTGTTAGCAAGGTACACCAAGGTGCGAACAAAGGCATGCATTAATTAAGCAAATCTCATATTTTTGTGTGAAAATTGTCACAGCTTTTGCATAGTTATTATACAGTTGCATGAATTACTGAAGTTTGACACAGTGACCACAGAGTTGTGGCCCGTGGAAGAGGAATAAAAACAATGAACCTAGCCAAAGCCTATGAAGAAAAACGTGACTTCATCCGTATGCGAGTTGAATCACCGTTAACCTTAACTTTAGGGGATCGTACCGTCGAATGCATTTGCATAGACTTAAGTGGTACCGGCATGTGTATTGAAACCAAAGAAACACTTAATATTGATGATGAAGCGGTCGCTTACTTACCCTCTTATCAAAATCAATTTGCACCACTGAATGCCTGCATCAGTATTAAACGCCACATGTCTGATAATGGCTTAAACTATTATGGTGCCGAGATTATTGAGCTACTAGGCTAGTAGGTACTTACCATTTCATTGCGCCAGTGATGACTGGCGCTGTTTTTTCTTAAAAATCTTCTTCGAAATCGTCAAAATCTTCAAACTCGTCCTTTACCTGACCGTCATTAATTAAAAATTCACGGCGCTGCAGGTATAAACTTCGAATAAATGAATAACGATCACCACTGATGATCCCTTCCGCTGGCACCAAGTCAGCACGTAAATCAAGATACTCCATAAACACACTGGAATAGTATACTTGCGTATTATCCAATGCCTGAGCTTGCGGGTCTAAGGCATTTAAAGCCCATGTGTCCACTGCAAAACCCGTGGCATCTCGAACAGTACTTGGTCCCAATAATGGCAACATCAAATAAGGCCCAGACTCAACACCCCATGTAGCTAAAACCTGCCCCATGTCTTCATTGTGTTTAGGCATTCCTAAATGTCGGGCAACATCAAAAATACCTAAAATACCCACCGTACTATTCACTAAAAAACGCCCGGTATCTGACAATGCCTGTAAAAACTTACCTTGAGCAAGATCACTGACTACTACCAATGGTTCACCTAGATTACTGAACACATTGGTAATGGCATCATCTACCACTTGGGGCGTCACATTACGGTAAGCCATCGCTAATGGCTTGGCGCTGTAATAATCGACGGTTTCGTTGAACTCAAACACCTTACGATTCCAAGACTCCCAAGGGTCTTGATCGTTCGCGAACACACTGGGCACAGCTAATACCACAGAGCAAAAAGCAGCCAAGAGCAAACCGGCAATTTTCATAAAACCATCCTTATCAATAAGCTGGGCCATTAAACCAAGGGCGTCACGCAAACTCAATGAAACAGCTTATTTTAAAACCAAAAAAGCCCCAATTAAGGGGCTAATGTTTGGTTTAAGGCTTAAATTAGAACTTGTGTTCTAGGCCTAGGGCTACTGTCAATTGATCGCCGCCATCATGATCAAATTGATTAACATAAACGAAAGCTTTAGTTGTTTTCGCTAGTTTATGGTCCACACCAACAGTCGCACTGGTAGCGCCTTGTAAGTTTTGATCACCAGATTCAAATTGAACCTTAGCCGTGTTCACACCCATTTTCATAGAAGCATTTACAGCAAAACCTAATTCTTCATCCGTTGTATCAGAAGCATCCACATTGTTTAATAATGCACCCACAGACAAGTCACCTGCATTATAAATAACAGTAGCACGTACTGTTGATGTGTCGTCATCTTCAGTTTTGCTATCCACCGCTAACGATGCATAAATTGCATCTTGGCTATAAGTTACACTTGCTGAAATACCATCGTCTTTAGTGTCATCTTCTTTTAGAAGATAAGATACAGACGCCTGAACCGCACCAAACTTAGTGGTTGTATAGTTAATGCTATTTGCAGTTCGTTTTTCGCCGTCCAGGACATTTTTGATATCGACAACATCATTAAATAGGTCGAACTTACCCTGAGATTTTTTAAGTGGCGTATCCATCAAACCCATTTTAACTGTACCAGCATTACCATATTCAAGGCCGATATAAGTATCGCGTGGCTTTACAGTGTTTGTATCAGCACCGCTTGTTGCGTAACCATCATCGACAGCCAATTCAAACTCAGCTTGGTAAATTACCTTACTGCCACCCAGGTCGTCAGAACCTTTAACACCTAGACGGCTAGCATTGCTGTTTAAGCTTAATTCTGGATCTGTGTCAGCATAATTAAAAGAAACATTCATTTTGCCGTAAAACTGAGATTCAGCTTGAGCGGTACCAACAAGAGCCATTGAGATAGCGGCAGCAATTAGGGGCTTTTTCATTCGTGTTCACCTTTTTTGTTTTCAAGTTTTAGTGACAGTTATGTTACAAAGCTCATATGACAGTTTTGTTACATTCTTTCACTTAAATGACAGATTGATGAATTTTTTATGGTAATTAAACGCTATAACGCGCCAATTACCTAATATGCTTAAAATATAGACAAGCAAATACACAATAACACAGTGTTTATGATGCTTTAGAGAAAATATTCACTATAAACGAAAGGGAATCATAGAAAGGGGTCGCTAACTGGTACAAATGAACAGCTAGCACCTTTGGGGTTTATTTATTTTTGAGAGTTGAGGTATAGCTTGACGTAATAATCAAGACTCACATAACGTCCAGCCCCTTTAAACAACAAAACCAAACACATTAATAAATATGTGGTTGCCCACTCAATGCCGTTATTACTAATAACGACACTGCCCCGCTCAGTTAGCCAGTTGTAGTTACCGTGTTCTTGTAAAATGTCTTTAGCAAAGCCTAAACGGCGCATCACTTCTTCAATATCGGCTGATGCAAAAGGTGAATTAGGATCGGCAACTGCTTGCCAGCCATTAGGCCAATGCACTGCAAAAATCGCCACCAGCATGGTGATAATTAATGGAATACTGATCCAGCGAACAGCCAAGCCAATAACCAATAAAACCGCCGCCCCCACTTCAGTTAAGGTAGCCAACCAAGCTAGCAACTCAGGAAAAGGTAAACCCAAACCCCAATCGCTATTACCAAACCATGAGGCAACACTATCGATATCACTTAATTTATTCATACCAGCCACCCAGAATACGGGCGCTAAATACAACCTAAGAGCAAGCAAAGGTAAAAAATCTAGTTTTTCAATGTTATCCATACAATTGGAAAGGGTTTTTATAAATGTCATCATCATTAATTAACTTGTTGTATTAGCTTAAGATCAGCCCACTGGTTGATGGTTTCAAAGGCACCGGCAAGTAATTGCTGTAACGGCACACCATGATTGGTGGCAATTTCTTGCACAATTTGTTCGATGTTCGATTGGGTGTTTGTTTGCAACGCTTCAAATAACAGATAGCTCAAGGGGTTTAGTTCAATAAATCCAACTTCTTCATTAGCATCACGATAAATCAGTAAAAAAGTCGGTGCTGGTTCAATGCTCTGCTGTGCTTCGATTTTATGTACCGCGTATTCATATGCTTGCAGCCAAGCACATTCAACTGTGGTTAGAATATCGTTTTGTAAATCAATCTCAGAAAAATGGCTGGCCTGTTTTGCAACATACGCATCTGCAAATAACTCCATCCATTCCCAATGGGCGAGAGCATAAGCATAGGCGGGAAGCTCTAAGGTGTTTTGAGTATCTGCGGATAAATAATTTAAAAACTCTTCACTGATTTCCAAAAAGTAGGGACTTTTAGATTCGTGTTCGATAAAAAATCGCCTGACTATTTTGTGCCATTTATCTAAGGGCATGCACTCTTTTAAGATTGGGAACGTGCCACTTATAAAGCTTTCAATATTGTTATAAAACAATTCACGGTAAATATTTAAGCGTCTATCTTCTACACCGCTTAAATGCTGAAACTTTTCTGAACGTATGGCTTGTGTGAATTCATTTTGTAGATTGTAAAATTCAGCTTCAGGCATATTCCACCTCTTGCAAGGCTTTAATGTGATTAACCTCTGCCAGTAATTCATCCATAGACGGAAAATTAAAGTCACGCTCTAATAGCGTAGGTTTAACACCATGAATTTCATAAGCCAGTTTCAACAGTTGCCATACATCGTCTTTGACTGGTGCGCCGTGGGTGTCGACCTTTAAGTCATCGGCTTCATCGAAGTGACCGGCAATATGAATATACTCAATGGCACTTGTGGGCAGGGATTGAATGAATGCTTGTGAATCATATTGATGGTTAATACTGTTTACGTAGACATTATTAACATCCAATAAAAGTTTGCACCCTGAGCGCTTAACTATTTCTAGGGTAAATGCTAATTCACTCATATCGCCAAATTTGGCATACGTAGATACGTTTTCAAGAATAAGTGGGCGCTGTAAAATATCTTGAACTTGATGAATACGCCCAACCACATGATCGATGGCCTTTTGCGTAAACGGAATCGGCAGCAGATCATACATATGGCCATTATGGCTGCAATAACTTAAGTGCTCACTGTAAGTTTCGATTTGATGTGTATTTAAGAATTGCTTAACTGCTTTAACAAACTCAACATCAAGCGGGTCTGAACTGCCTATGGACAATGACAACCCATGACAGGCAAAAGGAAAGCGTTCAGTTAATGCTCTGAACGCTTTACCAAAGCGACCACCAAGGCCTATCCAATTTTCAGGGGCTACTTCAAAAAAATCCACTTGCTGCACAGATAACTCAGACATTTCTTCTAACATGCCTCTGCGCAAACCCAAACCTGAACCATTGATGACCATGGTGATTCCTTACAACTAATTAAGACTTAGCGCCGCACTTACCTTCGCCGCACTTACCTTCTTTTTTAGTTTTATCTTCGCCACATTTACCTTCGCCGCACTTGCCTTCTTTTTTAGCTTTTTCTTCGCCACATTTACCTTCGCCACACTTGCCTTCTTTATTAGACTTGGCTTCACCGCACTTACCTTCACCACATTTACCCTCGGCCATTACTTTATAGCCAGACTCAAGTGTTTGAGAAGTAAATGGATTTTCAGCCGCCAGTGCCGTGGTAGCCATAGAGGCTGCTAGAGTTGCACCAAGTGCCATTGCCAGTGGTTTCATCTGAGTTTTAGCCATGAGAGTCCCCTCGATTAGCGATTATATTTGAAAATAGCGGTTCTATTTTCATGCCTGCTTTGAGCAGTGGCTACCAAGATAGTTCATTTGCAAACAAAAAAAAGAGGCTCAAGGCCTCTTTTAATCGAAATGGCTAGTTGGGACCAGCGCTTACAGTTTTTCAACTACAACACTACCTATGGAATAACCCGCACCAAAACTACAGATCACGCCCTTATCACCGGCTTTCAGATCTGCCTTATTTAGATGGTAAGCTATGATAGAACCGGCAGAGCTAGTATTTGCGTAGGTATCTAAGATAACCGGTGCTTCTACTTCACTGGCTTCACGGCCCAGAACACGCTTAGCAATTAGCTGATTCATACTTAAGTTAGCTTGATGCAACCACATGCGAGTTAGGTTATTCGCCTCTATATCCAACTCACCAATATGCGCCGTGATTTGCTTAGCCACCATTGGGCATACTTCTTTAAACACTTTACGACCGTTTTGAATAAACAGCTTATCAGGGTTATTCAAACCAGACTCATCACAACGGTTTAAGAAACCAGCATTGTTTCGAATATTATTAGAGAACACCGTTTGCAGTTTAGTGCCCAATACTTTGAACTGTTGGTCACTGCTGGCTAATTCGCTGTCTTCTAAGATAACGGCGGTACAAGCATCACCAAAAATAAAATGACTGTCGCGATCACGAAAATTGAGATGAGCGGTGCATATTTCAGGGTTTACCATCAACACACAACGGGCAGATCCCGTTTGAATGGCGTTTACCGCCGCCTGAATACCAAACGTTGCGCTGCTACAGGCAACGTTCATATCATATGCAAACCCTTGAATACCCAAAGCCGTTTGCACTTCAACCGCCACAGCAGGGTAAGCACGCTGTAAATTTGAGCAAGCCACGATCACGGCATCTACATCTTCAACGGTTTTACCCGCTTGCTCTAGGGCTTGTTTTGCTGCAGCAATGGCCATTTCACATTGTAATGATGGCTCATCATTAGAACGCTCAGCAATAAACGGGGTCATGCGCTTAGGGTCGATGATACCGTCTTTGTTGATAACAAATCGGCTTTTGATGCCTGACGCTTTTTCGATAAAGGCACTGCTGCTTTGTGCTAGTTCTGTCACCGAACCGGCTGCAATTTCATCGGCATGTTCGGCATTAAATTCATCTACATATGTATTAAATGCGGATACCAACTCGTCATTGGATATAGACTGGCTTGGGGTATATAAACCGGTACCACTAATAACTACTTGTTTCACTTTGATCCCCTATTTTTTATATTCTGCACGGACGCTTAACGGCCTACCCATCCTTTGGCTGACACTCATAATTAGAGCAAAACTATAATTGAATATGTGAGTTTATGCCACTTACAGGGTGAGTCATGACTCACATTTACCGCTAAAAAAACGGCCTAATTGGACAATTAAAACGCTAAAATGGCCAGCGTATATTTACCACAGCCGGCCACTTTAATGGGTTACTGTTGAATACTGGTTTTCGCATCCGTTATTTGAGCCTTCCAGCGCTTGTCGGATACGGGCATTGAGGTTCCGAGCTCTTGTGCAAACAATGACACACGATACTCTTGAATCATCCACTTCAAGGCTAAGACCTGTTCAAAACACTCTTCACTTGCGGGCAATTGTGATACTACCGCTTGATATTGCTCAATCCACTGTGCCACTTTTAATTGTGTTAGTTTGTCTTTTTGTAAGTTGCCTTGCAGCTTATCTAACCTAAGCATCATGGCTTTAAAGTAACGTGGATATTGCTTAAGCCACTCATATTCAACCAAACCCAAAAATCCCTTTGGCATTAATTCATTCACTTGCTGTTTGATGTCCCCTACAGCCAATGCGAAAGCCAATTGGTTTTGCTGTTTCATTTTTTTATTTAATTGATGATAACTTTGCAGAATCTGTTTAATTAACGGAATCACCTCATCAAATTTTTCTCCAATTACAGCACGCCCCTGATCTTTGAGCACTTTAAATGCGGCCTCATCCCTTGGAATAACGGTTAGGTCAAAACTCATACTAAATACACGGTGAGTCACCGCATCTAATAATTGGGCTTTATTGCCGATATGGCCAAAATAAATCATCTCTTGCACAAGGCGTTTTTGTGTTTCTTTTTGCACCCAACTCACTTGCTCAGAGAGCTCAAGCTTAAGGAGTCGTAAAACACCTTGTTTAGATTGCGCTAGCGCTTCATCCGCTCGGGATAATAATTTAAGGCTGACACTGGTGTTTTCATCAATTAACGCAGGGTAAAGGGTTACTTGAATGCCGGCTTGCTGAACTTGAAAATCGCAAGGCAACGCATTTAAGTCCCAGCACACAATGTCATCACGCTCAAAATCATTATTATTATCTTGTGATAGGTGTTCTATTTGATCACCAATTGTTTCTATCAGCTGATGCCAGTCACGCCCTTGGGTAAGCAGTACATGATCGTTACCCATGACTTGTATATTCATTTTATAGTGGGGATCTAACTGATCAATATTCCAATCTTGGCTTTCAATGTTAATACGCTTTTGCTGGTAGATATATTGAGCAAGCACATCCAACAAAGATTCATCACTGGCTTGGTGTTTAATCAAAAAACCATCGGCAAAATCCGGTACTGGTACTAATTGACGGCGAATGGATTTTGTTAATCCTTTTAGTAAAGCGATGACTTTTTCACGCAACATGCCTGGCACAAGCCACTGCAAGCGACCAACAGGCAGCTGCTTAAGCATAGCCGCTGGCACCAGCACACTGACACCGTCTTCTTTATGATTTGGCTCAAATCGATAGGTAAGTGGGTAGACCACCGCACCGTGAGTAAAGTGATCCGGAAACTGAGCTTGTGTGACATTCTCAGCGCCATGCTGCATTAAATCTGCTTTACTAATCTTTAGTAAATCATGAGGCTGAGCCTTCAACCATGTTTCAAATGAAGCGGTATCGCTAATTTCATTAGGCACACGTTCAAGATAGAACTGAAATAAACGCTCTTCATCCACCACAATGTCACGTCGGCGAGACTTATCTTCAAGTTCTTCAATTTCTTCAATTAAATCTTGATTATGCTTTAAAAAGGGCGCTCTGCTTTTTATTTGTTTTTGAACTAATGCCTCACGAATAAAAATTTCATGACTAACCTGAGGGTCTATTTTGGCATAACCCACGTTACGCTTAGGTATGATCACTAAGCCATACAAGCTAACTTGTTCATAAGCCATTACCTGACCACGTTTTATAGACCAATAAGGCTCAAGGTATTTACGTTTTACCAAAGACTTAGCTAATGGCTCTAGCCATTCTGGATCTATTCGAGCATTCATACGTGCGTATAAACGAGAGGTTTCTACCATCTCTGCTGACACAACCCATTTAGGTCGCTTCTTAAAAATACCACTGCCAGGGAACAACATAAATCGACGATTACGAGCACCAAGGTAATCGCCATCTTCTGTTTTTTGGCCAATATAACTTAAAAAACCAGAAAGAATTGATTGATGCACCGCTTCATAACTTGCTGGCTGTTTATTTTCTTCCAGTTTTAAATCTTTACATTGCAAGCGTAATTGATAATGCACATCACGCCATTCACGCATGCGCATATAATTTAGAAAGTGTTTTTTACAGTGTTGGCGCAATTGTTTATTGGATAACTCTTGGCGCGCTTCCTCAAAGCCGTTCCAAACATTCAACAGGGTTAAAAAGTCACTTTCTTCATGGCGAAATTCTGCGTGTTTTTGATCCGCTTGCTGTTGCTTTTCAGGTGGTCGCTCACGGGGATCTTGAATACTAAGGGCAGATGCAATAATTAAAATTTCATTCAATGCTTTGCGCTTACTCGCTTCAAACAACATTCGAGCAATACGAGGGTCAACGGGCAGTTTTGACAATGCGCGACCCACTTGGTTAATTTGATTATCTTTACTAACCGCCCCTAATTCTTTTAATAAATTATAACCATCTTTTATAAAGCGGTTGTCGGGCGCATCAACGAATGGAAACTCAGAAACATCACCCAGTTTAAGTGACAGCATTTGCAGAATAACCGCAGCTAAGTTGGTTCTTTGAATCTCAGGATCTGAGAATTCTGGGCGAGCATTAAAATCCTCTTCACTAAATAAGCGAATACAAATACCTTCACTTACTCGACCGCATCGACCCTTACGCTGATTGGCACTGGCTTGAGAAATCGCTTCGATTGGTAAGCGCTGTACTTTTGAACGATAACTGTACCGGCTAATTCGTGCTAAACCACTGTCAATCACATAACGAATGCCCGGTACCGTTAGCGAGGTTTCTGCCACGTTAGTGGATAAAATTACACGGCGTGCGCCACCACCGGGATTAAATATCTTGTTTTGATCGGCATTACTTAATCGCGCATATAATGGCAAGATTTCGCTATTTTTAAGGTTCGCTTTTTTAAGTTCTAACGCGGCTTCGCGAATTTCACGTTCACCACTTAAAAATATGAGTACATCACCTATTTGGCCACGTTTACTGTCTTCAAGTTGAAGCTCTTCCACCGCATCTATGATGCCTGCATATAAATCACCTTCTCTTTCCTCCCCTTCTTCATCCAAATCAATCAAAGGACGATATCGTGTTTCCACAGGAAAGGTGCGTCCAGAAACTTGAATCACAGGGGCATCATTAAAGTGTTTCGAAAAACGTTCCACATCAATGGTGGCGGAGGTAATAATGACTTTTAAATCAGGACGTTTAGGCAGCAGTTGTTTTAAGTAACCCAACAAGAAATCAATATTTAAACTACGCTCGTGGGCCTCATCAATTATGATGGTTTGGTATTTATTTAAAAAACGATCATTTTGAGTTTCAGCTAGTAAAATACCATCCGTCATGAGCTTAACTAAGGTTTGCTCATTACTTTGATCGTTGAAGCGGATTTGATAACCCACTTCTTCACCTAAATTGACGCTCAGCTCTTGCGCAATTCGTTGTGACACCGAGCGCGCAGCAATACGTCTAGGCTGAGTGTGTGCAATTAAGCCATATTGGGCAAGCCCAAGCTCTAAGCATATTTTAGGAATTTGCGTGGTTTTACCCGAACCGGTTTCACCCGCAATAACAACCACTTGATGATCACGAATGGCATTTGAAATGTCACTGCGCTTTTGACTAATGGGCAAATTATCATCATATGTGATGGTTGATAATGATGACCCACGTTTTTGTGCACGCTCACAACTGGCCACAACTTGAGTTAATAATTTCTCAATAGATTGATCAACAGGTTGTTTATGCTTCAAACGTTTTTTAATTTGAGACAACTGGCGAGAAAAGCCAAATCGCTGTTGAATCATGCTTTGAGATATTAGTTGCTCAAGCTGAGCGATGTCATTAGTCACAGATGCCAAACTCATTCTTATGAAACGCAAAACGCCCTCCTTAGAGGGCGTTTTATTATACGCAAATTACACTAATAGGTAATTATGCCGTCTCTTCGTCACGTAGCTCACGACGAAGAATCTTACCTACGTTGGTTTTAGGTAGCTCATCGCGGAACTCAACCAATTTAGGTACTTTATATGCCGTTAAACGTTCACGACAGAAATCTGTAATTTCTTTACCCGTCAGTGCTGGGTTGGTTGAAACAGCAAAGATTTTAACTTGCTCACCCGCCACTTCATCAGGAATACCGACCGCTGCACATTCAACGATGTCAGGGTGGCTAGATACTACGTCTTCGATTTCGTTAGGGTATACGTTGAAACCAGAAACGATGATCATGTCTTTCTTACGATCAACAATTTTCATGTAACCGTTTTCAAGAATAATCGCCATATCACCGGTTTTTAACCAACCGTCTTCAGTGATGGTTTCAGCAGTGGCTTCAGGGCGCTGCCAGTAACCTTTCATCACTTGTGGGCCCTTCACGCAAAGCTCACCCGCTTCGCCAACTGGTAAATCTTTACCGTCTTCATCAATCACTTTACACAATGTGTTTGATACAGGCATACCGATGGTACCTAGCTGTGTATGACCTGGTGGGTTAAAAGATGCAATCGGTGAGGTTTCCGTCATGCCATAACCTTCAGACACTTCACAACCAGTGATTTCCTGCCAGCGGTCAGCTGCGCTCTTAGTTAACGCCATACCGCCTGAGATCGTTAGTTGTAGATTACTAAAATCTAAAGCACGGAAATCTTCGTTATTGCAAAGACCTACGAATAAAGTGTTCAAACCAAGAAACGCGTTAAAGTTCCAGTTTTTAAGTTCTTTGATAAAACCAGGCAGATCACGTGGGTTTGGAATAAGCACGTTGTGGTTACCGGTTTCCATTAACACCATGCAGTTAACCGTAAATGCATAGATGTGATAAAGCGGCAACGGTGCAATCACCACTTTAGAGCCTTCGTCTTTACCACTTTTGTTCAAGCCCATCATGAATAATGGATGCGCCTGACACATGTTCGCAACGATATTGCGGTTAGTCAGCATCGCGCCTTTAGCAACACCTGTGGTACCACCTGTGTACTGAAGAACACTGATATCTTCCGGTGCAACTTCAACTGGGGTATAGCTAGATTTAGTACCCGTTTTAAGAGCATCTAATAATTTAATGTGACCAGGGATCGTGAATGGCTCTACTTCTTTACGAATGTTTTTAATCACAAAATTCACAATGGTACGCTTAAGCGGGCTACACATGTCGCCAGCTTGAGTCACGATAACCGTTTCGATCTGTGTTTTAGGCACAACACGAGCAGCTTTACCTGCCATTTGCGCAAGAACAACAAGGGCTTTTGCACCAGAATCGTTGAATTGGTGTTCCATTTCACGTTCGGTATAAAGTGGGTTTGTGTTCACCACAATAAGACCTGCGCGCATGGCACCAAATACTACGATTGGATATTGCAGTAAGTTAGGTAATTGAACTGCAATACGGTCGCCTTTTTGCAAACCCGTGTTATTTTGTAAGTAAGCAGCAAAGTCACCAGACAAGCGATCAACGTCAGCATAGGTTAAAGTTTGACCTAGTGCAGTGAAAGCAGGACGATCTGCGTATTTTTTAACGCTCTGGTTAAATACGTCAACAACGCTTTTATACTTATCAACATCTACTGTTGCAGGTAAACCTTCAGGATATTTGTCGCTAAAGAAATTCTCGTTCATACCGCCTCCGCCTAATTCAATTGGCCTGTCTTTTTTATTAGATATTGTATGTTTTACATACAGCAGGAATTTGGATAGTTGGGCAGACTACCAGTTTTAGAAACCCGCGCAAAGTCCCAATCCAACCACTTTTATGCAACTGGCTACTTTATGAACGGATATAACGAAATATTGGCTGTTTAGCGCTCATTTACTAGGTTTCATCCATGTAGGCGATACCTTTGTGGCCATTATTGGATACAATCTTTGCACAATAATAATGACATAGGATTCCACATGGAAACTCGCTTAATTAGCGCAGATGACGGCCATCAAATAGAGGTTTTGATTTGGCCAAACCCTCAAGCAAAAGCGTGGGTGCATATTCTGCATGGTATGGCCGAACACGTGAGCCGTTACGATGAGTTTGCTCAGCACTTAGTTCAAGCTGGTTTTGCCGTGATTGCCCATAATCACCGAGGCCACGGAAGCAGCCCATCTACAACCCTTGGCCTTTATGCCGATAGTGACGGTTGGCAAAAACTGCTCAGCGATATTGATTGCGTGCGCGGCGAGATTCCCGATGACAAACCTTATATTATGTTTGCCCACAGCATGGGGACATTTATAACCCAAGCTTATTTAGCAACTGAGCCCAAAGCCATTGATGGCCTTATTTTGTCTGGCTCAAATATTCAACCAAGCATGTTACTGAAAGCTGGCCGTGTTGTTGCACAGCTTGAGCGCGTACGTAAAGGCCCCATGAATACCAGTGGCTTGCTTCAATTTTTATCGTTTGGCTCATTCAATAACGCGTTTAAGCCAAATCGAACGGCGTTTGATTGGCTAAGCCGGGATAACCAACAAGTGGATAAATACATACAAGACCCGCTGTGCGGATTTGATTGTAAAATTCAACTTTGGTTAGATATGTTTGCGGGCTTAATTGATTTATATGGCAACAAAACCTATCAACGCATTCAGAAGAATTTACCTATTTTATTGTTTGGCGGTGATAAAGACCCTGTAGGTGAAATGGGTAAAGGAGTGCCTAAACTGGCTAAAGCTTACGAGAAATCTGGGCAAGCTGACGTAACCTGTAAACTTTATGAGAATGGTCGCCATGAAATGCTCAATGAAACCAACCGAGCAGACGTTTATGCCGACATTGCAAATTGGTTAAACTCTCATATTAAATTTTCTTGAGACCCAACCTTCATACATAAAAAACCGAAGATACTTTCATACCTTCGGTTTTTTTATATTTAAAACCAATGTTTAAGGGGCAAATGTAAGTGGATATTCAAATTTATCTTCTTTACTTGCCGCATCAAACGCCAGCATTTTGCACGTCATAGTAATACGCTTAATGACTTTGGCATCCTCAAGGTCACTGGACTTAACATTACAGTCACTTACTTCACCAGAAGCGGCGACTTCAATTCCTAATGTCACTGTACCTTGCAACACAGGGTTGCTACGTAATGCTTTGCGATAAATACGATCAAAACGAGATTTGTTTTGTTCGAACACTCGACGAATTTGCATTTGAGTACGACTCATACCTGCCACTTTGGTATCCGCAACCGCATCAACCAACTCATCTTTAGTAACGGCTTTGACCTCGGTTGTGTCTCGTTGCGCGGTGGCCAACTGCTCAGCACCCGTGGCGCGAGTTAATTGGGTTTCATCAATCCCACCCACACGATCCACTGCGGCCTGGTCGACCACAGAGCCGACATCGGTAGCTGCCGCTCCTGCATTAGTCAGAACTGAGCTGTCTATTGTCAACGCCGACATATTATCCACCATGTTCCTCATATCTGCTAAATCAGGAGCAAAATTTGAAATCAATTTCTTAGCTACTTCTTTAGCTGCCTTGATGCGCTCAGGGGTTCGCTCTTGCCTAGTAACAGGTTTAGGTTTTGGCTTGGGTTTAGGCTTAGCAACAACAACCGGTTTTGGTTTGGGCTTAGCTTTAACGGCTTCAACTTTTTTAGGCTCAACTTTTTTCTCTACCGGCTTTTCGATTTTCTTTTCGACTTTCGGTACAGGTTTTGGTTTGGGTGCTTCTTTTTTACGTTTAATCACTTTCGCTAATTGCGGCGGTAATTTTTCTAAATTTTCTCGCTTTAACTCAGGTAACGTAATATTAGGCACTGCAATGCCCAAAATTAAGGTCAGCATTAATAAGGCTATTAGCACCTTATTAAATAAATGCTCTTGCTTGCTGTCAGACCAAGGCAGCTCGGTACTGCGAAATGTTAAACTACTCATTACGCCTCCTTACTGTCTTTTTTCTGAACCGCTAATGATATTTGCGTAAATTTCGCCTTTTGACACGTAGCCATAATGCGTTTTAGCACTTTATAAGGAATACCTTGATCCCCCATAATGGTAATTGGGCGACCCAGTTCCAGCTCTTGCGCAGAAGCTTGAGTACGAGAAGCTAAATATTCCAATTCTTTTTGTAGCCCTGGAATAATTTCAACATCTGCATTCATAGCTAAAATATCTTTCACTGAAGCAATTGGGCGACCTTGTACTACCACATCATCATTACTAACCATTAAGTTAATCGTATTTTGTGGTTGAGCCTGTGCCACACTGCTTGGCAGTTTTATGCTGTCGTTACTCATTACCTCGACATCACTTTGGTTCATCATTAAGAAGAAAACCATGATGGTGAAAATATCCATCAATGATACAAGGTTTAAGCCGGCTTGCTTTTTATGGCGACCATGGCTTCGTGACATACGTTTAGCGCGACGAGATGATTTCATAATGCAGCCTCCACTTCAGGGGCATCCCCTAGGGATACATCTGGAAACAACACGGCATCCACAACACTTGCTGCAACAACAGCAGGGAATGTTTTCGCAGTATCAATGACACCGACTAATACTTGATAATCAATATCCGGCTCGGACAAAATCACGATATCCGTACGCTCACGTCCTAACTGTTTTTTCATGCCCTGTAACACGGTAGACAAACGATTCAAATCAAATTTATTGTCTTTTTTATCAATGGATTCAATAGGCAGTGGCCCAAGCATCACATTGAAACCTGTTTGGCGCACAATCACCTCTAATGATAAATCATCCGGATTTAGATCTTGCTTTTGCAACTCTTCTTCAAGGGGCAGTCTTAACTCTAATACCGTGATGTGGTTAAACACCATGCTAATAAGTAAAACAGGAACCAGAATAATCATCAGGTTCATGAAGGAGGTGATATCTAATTCGGCTTCTTCTTGAATTTTCTTATGGCGTCTCATAGCCAACCTCCACTTTTAAGTGCAATTATTTCGCAGCGTTAGAAGTGGTAGCTTGAGATTGAGCCGCGCTTGCGGGCTTGCGCTCAGTAATTAAATTTAAAAATTTAACACCTGCCATCTCTAGGCTATCAATAATTTCAGTGGTTTTGCTTTGCAAGACAGTATGTGCAAGCAGTAGTGGAATTGCCGAAATCAAACCAAATGCAGTTGTGTTCATCGCAACCGAAATAGATTGTGATAACAATGTGGCTTTTTCAGATGGTGCAGCTGTTGCTACCGCAGTAAATGCTGCGATCAAACCAATGATGGTACCCAATAGACCCATTAGAGTAGATATATTCGCAAGTGTGGCAATGTAAGCAGTACGTTTTTCAAGTTTAGGCGTGGTTTCCATTAGGCCTTCTTCCATTGCGTATTCAATATCTTCGCGACGGGAACTGCTTGGCATGCGTGCTATGCCTGCACCTATAATGTTGGCAATGTCACTGTCACTTTGACCGGCGTAGTTTAACGCTGCTTTGTAATCCTTACGCTGAATCATAGGAAGCATATCTTCAAATGCAGCACGGTTTTTTCGTTTTGCGGCTGAAATGCTGATTAATCGCTCGATAGCGATAGAAAGACCGACCACTAATATGACCGCGATTGGGTACATGAACATGCCGCCATCTTGGAAAAATCGAATAATGGTATCCATTGTGTACATCCTCTATTGGAATAGATTTTATTATTGTGTGAATTATCTTTAAGAATAATTTTTTATTGTTTTTATTATAAGCTGTGTCGCTATTAGCCCATTAGAAACTTAATCATGAGCAAGGTCAATGGCCGTATTTTTGTTTGCTTGCCATTGTTCATGCAAGGTGGTTTCTAATTCAAAGCTATAGGGATCCATGGGTTTTAGGCGCTCAATTTCGGCGCCTCGAACCGGAGAATACAGGCGTTCAGCCCCTTCCGGATTTTGCCAAGGAATAATATGCATAACCTGTGGCGCTTCATGATCGGCTTTAATTTTAATGCCTTCTAAGCGAATGGTTTTATCTTTCGCTTGCACGCAAATAGTGACAAATAGCATCAGCAACATCATGATAATTTTCATGGCGCATCTCCTGCTATTTGTGATTTGATGCCTGCACGGCGATTAATGTCAACAATCCAGCCAGCCACTTGACGATCAGGCTCACTTTGTAAGCTTTGATATTTCTGGTAATAATCACTGGCTTTAACAAATTGCCCCATATAAATATCGTACAAAATCCCTAGATTTAAATAACTTTGCGCCATACTGGCATCCAGTTTTATGGCTTTATAATAACTGGCTTCCGCTTGTTTAAATTCACCTAAATGACGATAAGCTAGCCCCAATTGATTGAGAACTTTTGTATTTTTATCGTTCTTTTGGCTGCTTATTAACAAAGCATCGCGTGCTTTTTCCCAGTCACCATTGCGGCCATATATCACACCAATATTTGCATAAGGCCCGGCTAATTCTGGATAAGCTTGGGTCATTCTTTCAAAAGCCGTTAATGCCTCTGATAGTTTATTTTGATTCATTAAGCCAATGGCAATTTTAAAATCAACCGCCGCTTGATCTGGTATTTCAATGATTTTTGATTCTACATTAGCATCAACTGTTGATTTCACTTGCTGCCCAGCACAGGCGCCCAGCAATGAGAACAATACCGCGCAATTAATGAATTTCAGCAATCGCATCATAGCTCACCTCCTGTTTCGCATATCGCGCTGGCATTAGCTTAGCTAGCGCAGAGATACTGTTTGAAATCCAGTTGTCGTATAAACCATCCCAGCTACGTTTAATGTTGGTTTCATGAATATTAATGGCCGCTTCTTCAAATGGAAACGCTTGGTCTTCCAATAGATATTCATATTCTTCAAGCTCTAACTCGTCTAACCCAGCTGGGCGCTGAGAGGCCATCAGGTCACGGGAAAGTTCGCCGTAAATTTCTGCAATTTGAAACGTAGCCGCTGTGGTAAATTCTTGCACTTCCATTTTAGCTGTACGCTGATAGGCATCCAACGTTCTCTTTAAAGCCACTTTCTTTTTACCCAAGCTTTTTTGTAAGGGTAATGTTAACTCGATTCTCGCATAAGTCTGACGCTCATAGTCCGCCAGCTCAAATGAGGCTTTTGCTGCTAGGAATTTCGAACGTTCGGTACGAGCCTTACCAGCGGATAAGTCTGACGCTATCAATTTCTCTAACCAGTAACGACGTTTTTCATGGTCATTCTGTTTCAAATATAAACCTTCAAGTTTATTGATTGCCTCTAATTGAGCATCAAACGGTTTAGGATAGTTATGTGCATATCGTTTCAACATAACCATGGCGTTATCAATATCATCCGCTTTTTCATAGTACTCAGCAGCTTGATAAAGCGCGATTCGCTGCTCCTTTTTATCACGAGAAAAACGCCAGATGTTTTGTAACTCATAAGCCGCTTTTTTCCAGTTCTGAGTATTTTCATAAGCAATAATAAGTTTAGAAGGAATGTCTTTAGCTAGTTTATCCTTGGGGAATTTTTCTCTAAAACTCAATAGAATGCCTTCGGCTTTTTCCCATTGCTTTTTCTTCATTAAATATGAGGCAGCGTCATAATGGGCCGTTATACGGATTGGTGAATTAGGCACCACTTTACCTACACGCATAAAGTCCGTAATGGCTTTATCTAATACATCTTTTTCGACCCAAGCCACTGCTTGTTTATAGATACTGGCAGCTAGTTTTTCATTTACCGCTGCAATGTCATCGGCTTTAAGCTGCTTACTATTTAAAGCTGCTACATAAGCACTTTCTGCTAATTCGTACTGGGCTAGGTCAAAGTGAGAGTGAGCCTTGATTAGGTTCGCCACGGAACGCTGCTGTGGATTTGCGTCTTTACGGGCAAGCACACTGGCGCTCACATCAACCGCTCGTTTAAACTGCCCTAAACTAAACAGACCTTCTGCCGCTCTAGCCAAAACTTGAGAGGTGTTTTTATTTTCTGGATAAACCAAGGCATAACGCAGTGCGCTATCTACTTTGCGCTCCAACCAAAATGATTTTTCTTCTGCTTTCGCCCTATCAATCATACGGTTGTATGCGACTAAAGCCGCATATGCTGATTCTTCTGATTTATCATGTTTAGGGGTTTCATAGCCACCTTGGGTGTAGGCTAGAATTGCTTCTTCAAAACGACCTACTTCATAAACAGCCTCACCTTTTAAGAAATACATTTGACCCACTTTTTCATCTGTTGGAAAAGTGTCTATATATTCTTGATACCAACGAGCGGATGCCAATAAGCTATTAAACTTACTTTTAAGGTCCTTCGATTTTTGACCACGTGAATGGTAGTACTGTGCAAGCTGAGAGGTGTATTCTTTAATATTTGGACGAATCATATCCCGAATATCCTCACCGTATAGATTCCAATAAGTGCTGCGAATACCATACTGCTCGATATAAGCCACTTTATGTTTCAGTAATAAATCCACATAACCCGCTTTTTTATAGCTATTAACAACACTGCTATAAAAAGCAGGCGCTAGCACATCTGTAGGATTCGCTTGTACAAACGCTTTGAAAGTTCGTGCAGCATCTGTGTATTGCTGCTTAGATAAATAGTATTCAGCCAAGGAGTCATATAATAAATACTCATAGTGGCGATTACCGATACGTTGAATAAGCTGCGCAATTTGTTTATGGCCGTTGTTATCCGAAAATATCATACTCATAACTCGCACAGTATCATCGAGTAATTCTTTATCACCTTTTGAAGCCGTTACGATAGCAGTGGTATCAGCAAAGCGCTCATCAATTACTTTAACAAATGACAGTAATGCGTTGTCATAGGCACGCAGTTTAAATTGACTCCAACCACGCATATAGCTTGCACTAATATAAAAACGGTTTGTTTTTTTACCCATGCTGACATAAGCAAATGCTTTATTGGCTTCAATAAACCGCTCTAAGTTAAATAAAATATCACCGCGACGATATTGTGCTTCTGCCATAAGTTCAGATTCTGAAAAATCCTCCGTCAAGCGTGTTAAAACCGCTAAAGCTTGTTCGTCATCGCCTTTGAGCATGTAAACTTTTGCTAGTTGATAAAGCAACATGTCGCTATCACGACGATTGGGAAACATGGTCAAGACTTGAGAATACGTATCTATCGCTTCTTGATAAATAGTTTGCACCTGTGTGGCATCAAGCTGCTCGGGATTATCTGCCAGTAACTCTTCCACATCCATCAGTTTAAGGTCCGCTAATCGATGCATAACATGCACGCGGGTTTCACCTACTGGGGCTATTTCCAAGAAGCGTTGATATTTTTCAATGGCTTTTTTTGTATTTGCTTCAGGGGCTGGCATTTTTGCCAATCGCACGCCTACAGGGCGAATATTGGCAATACTTTTACCCGTTAGGTCTTCTTCAACACTGACCACATTGCGTTCTGGCTGATTCGCACATGCCGATAATAAAACAGCAAATGCAGTGGGTACGATCCATTTATTGATCATTGTCTTACCTCCCCTGCAACCAAACGCTGTTTATTTGATGTTTCGTCAAATAAACGAGCCGCCGCTAAACGTGCTTGCATTTGGTAATCCATAACACGTTCTTGACGTTTTTTAATGTCAACTTTAACAATACTGCCTACTTTTTCTCGCTGCTGATAATAAACTTTATCAAGCTTAACAAGCTGTTTTTGATAGGTTTGTCTTAAGGCTTCGATTTTATTTTTGAAACCATTAAAACTTTTTGGTGAAACGGTGTAAGCATATTCAGTTGCATTATATTGCTTCTTAGCTTGTCTAATTTTCTCTTCTAATAAGGCTAAACTTTGAGAGACTTGTTGCTTACGTTCACTATAACGCTCGGATAGTGTCCATTTTAAAACGCCTTCTACACGGCGTAAGCGATCTTTATAACTCTGAATATTTTGGGAAGATAATTTTGCAACATTTTTTATTTGTTTGGTTACCTGAGTAAATGACTCAAGCTGTTCTTTCTCTGGTTCAGAGGCTAGACCTGAGCCATCCGGATCTTTAAAGGCTTTATTAATACGCGTCAGTAGTTTTTTATATCGCGTCTGTAATGTTGATAGATGTGATTTATGCTTGCTAACCTGCTCTTCTTGTTTAACTTGGAGATACTCTTGCTTACGTAAATCTGCGGTTTCATCTAAGGCGGTTAAATCTTCCAGCGCACGCTGTAGTTGATTACGCATAACATGTAAATCTCGTAGATTGGTTAATTCACCCTGGAAATAACCCTGACTCATCACTTCTTTTAAGTACACTTGATCTGGGTGATTTGGTAATGACAAATCCACTGTTTCAAATGCCCCCCAGCGGTCAGGCACTTGTTGCTTCATTAAAGGTTCAATAAATTCTCCACTGTTTAAACGCTTTGCACTTTCACCTAGTTGAAGATAAATATCGTCAAATTGCGCAGTTGCATAATCAAACGCGCCTAACGCCATCACTTTTGCATTGAGTTTTTCTAATAGATGAGGAATCGCAATAAGCGTCTCTTGTACGTCTTGATTAAGCGGGGAATGACTGGTTTTAAGCATGTACCAAGGTTGTAATGCATCATGGTACTGCCATTGTTCTGTTAATGCCCAGCCATACGTTAGCAGGGCTTTAGGCGTATAAGCTCCATCTAAACTAACACTTTTTAAGTGTTTAATGGCACTACGACCACGTCCTGTTGCATAAAAAAACTGACCTGCCATTAAGTTTATTTTATCCGCCAGCGCCTCGGCTTTTTCAGTATTGCTGGTTAACAACAAGGCTCGATTAAATATGGCCTCTACTTTACTAATATGCACATCTCGTTCGGTGTAGCTCACCGCAAGATTCATATAAGCATAAACAGCCCACTTACTTTCTGGATTAATTGCCAATATATGTTGATCAGCTTTTTGTGGCTTGCCCTTAAATAACTCAAGGGTTGTCGCTAAGAAATGATATTCATCTTTTAATTCAGCGGATAGTTGACTGCCGTTTACCTTTCTAATGGCACTTAAAGCACTCGCCCATAAACCTTTGTTATAAAAATGCTTAGCCATATAAAACCAAGCTTGTGCTCGGGCAGAGGCTGGGAGAAAGCTAACACGAGTATCGGTTAACAATTTTTTATATTGCTTTTGCGCATGCTGGCTCATACCCAAGCCAAGCTGAGCAGTGGCTTCATGTATGTCGAGTATTTTACCGTAGCCTTTACGGCCATTTTTACGCAATTGGTAATTCAAACCTAGGGCTTTGTCGTACTCACCTGAATGTAGACTATATAAAGCTTGGCCATAGATAGGATCGCGAGCAATCGAACGACGCTCGTCAGGTAATAAATCTGCGCCATAAGTAGCTGGCGCTAGTAGCAGTAGCCAAATAAACCAGCGCATATCACTTCCACTCTACGATGGCGAAGTCTGGTTTGTTTTGATTTGGATTACTACTGATTTTTACTTCAAGGTATTTGCTGGCACGTGCCTTACCAAACTCGGCTACAACCAAACGCTTAACTGGGCGACCATCACGATCTTTACCCATAATTTCTGCTTTTAGCTTGTGTAGACCTGGTTTTAAGTTGCCAACATAAATTTTTTGAATGCCACCACGACGCAATGCTTCCACTTGCTCGGCACGGTATATATGAGAGGTGACATCTTGCTCATCTAAATTCAACTTAACCGATTGAATTTCAAAGTCAGGTACGGCATCCATGGATACAAACACGGCAAATGAGGTGGTTGCGGGATAAAGCAACTGCTCTTCTAAATCAAAAAGCTCGCGATTTAATTCGATTACTTCCGCTTTTAGTTCTTCGATTTCCGCATCTAAGCCCGCTTGCTCAGCAGCGAATAATGAACTGGACGCAAATAAAGATAGAAATAGCACAAAGCCATTTGCAATAGATTGGATTGCCTTCACGGTTGACCCTTATTTTTTATTTTTATTATAAGGACGCTTTTTTTGAGAATGCTGCGTCTTGGCGTATTGTTACCTAGGGTTTTAAAGGATGCAACCTAGGTTAGTGAGTCGTAAGTACCAAAATGCCTATTTAACAGCCAAATCGTGTAATTCGGCACATTTTAGCCAAGAAAAAAGGGAACCAAAGGCTCCCTTTTATCGCGAGACTCAAGCCTATCGACTCAACTCTCGCATGGCATCTTCAAGACCATTGATGGTTAATGGGTACATATCATCTTTCATGATATCGCGAATGGCATTTAGCGAGCCACTCCAACCCCATTGGTTATCTGGCACCGGGTTCAACCAAACCACTTTGGAAAAATGCTCTTTCATTCGCTCAAGCCAAACTGAGCCAGGCTCATCGTTCCAATGTTCGACACTGCCACCAACATGGGTTACCTCATAAGGTGCCATCATGGCATCACCGATGAAGATCACTTTATAGTCTTTGGTGAACTTACGCAGAATATCCCAGGTTTGTGTGCGCTCATTACTGCGGCGGCGGTTATCTTTCCATACACTCTCATAAAGGCAATTATGAAAATAAAAGGTTTCCATGTGCTTAAACTCGGTTTTAGCCGCTGAAAACAGTTCTTCACAAATGCGCACAAATGGATCCATGGTGCCGCCAATATCAAAGAACAACAGGACTTTCACCGCATTATGACGTTCAGGCACCAGCTTGATATCTAAGAAACCAGCATTATTAGCCGTTGAGCTAATCGTGTCGTCTAGGTCCAGCTCTTCAGCAGCCCCTTGACGAGCAAACTTACGCAAGCGCCTTAGGGCAACCTTGATATTTCGAATGCCCAGTTCAACGTCATCGTCTAGGTTACGGTAGTTACGTTGTTCCCAAACCTTGATGGCTTTTTTATGACGACTGCGTCCTTGTTGAACGCGCATGCCTTCTGGATTAAAGCCATCAGCACCAAATGGTGATGTACCACCTGTGCCGATCATTTTATTACCACCACGGTGACGCTTTTCTTGCTCTTCTAAACGTTCGCGGAATTTTTTCATCAGCTCATCGAAGCCACCTTGAGACTCGATTGCCTCTAGCTCTTCTTTGCTAAATAAACGTTCAAATTCTGATTTCATCCAGTCTTCAGGTATGCCCTTGGCACTGGTTAAAATTTCATCTAAACGATCAATACCTTCAAAGTAGTGCGCAAATGCCTTGTCGAACTTATCAAAATGACGCTCATCTTTGACCAAGCAAATACGGCTGATTTGATAAAAGTCATCTAAATCAGCAAACGCCAAATGATTCTTAAGAGCGTTTATGAGATCCAAGTATTCGCGAATCGAGCAAGGGACTCGGTATTCGCGCATGGTTTGGAAATAATCAACCAACATAGCTTTAGCCTTTACGACGAGACATGAATGCTAATTTTTGCAGCAGCTCTACATCTTGTTCGTTTTTAACCATTGCGCCATATAGCGGTGGAATAGCGGTTTCTTTGCTACGCAACGTCTCTGGATCTACGTCGTCAGCCAATAGTAACTTAAGCCAATCTACCAACTCAGATGTTGATGGTTTCTTTTTAAGACCCGGCACTTTACGTAGATCAAAGAACACATCCATCGCTTCAGCCAATAAGGATTTTTTGATGTCAGGAAAATGCACATCAACAATTTTCTGCATGGTGTCTTTATCTGGAAAGTCGATGTAATGGAAGAAACAACGACGTAAAAATGCATCTGGTAATTCTTTTTCGTTGTTACTGGTGATAATAATAATTGGGCGATGCTTAGCTACGATACGTTCTTGGGTTTCGTATACAAAGAATTCCATCTTATCTAGCTCTAACAGTAGATCGTTAGGGAATTCAATATCCGCTTTATCAATTTCATCAATCAAAAGTACAGGTGGCTTGTCACCGGTAAAGGCTTCCCAAAGCTTGCCCTTTTTGATGTAGTTAGAAATATCTTTAACGCTTTCATTGCCTAATTGTGAATCACGTAGACGAGAAACTGCATCGTACTCGTATAAGCCTTGGTGGGCTTTGGTTGTCGATTTAATATGCCATTGAATCAGCGGAGTACCCAATGCTTCGGCTAACTGTTCTGCCAACATGGTTTTACCGGTACCCGGCTCACCTTTGATCAATAGCGGACGCTGTAAAGTGATCGCCGCATTCACTGCCATTTGCAGTTCTGACGTGGCTACGTATTCTTCTGTACCTGTAAATTTCATATTTATACTCAATTTAGCGATATTAATGCACCGAATGGTAACTCAGGATAAGGGATTTTACACCCTTGTACATGGCTTGATTTTACGCTTTGCCTAGCAAATTAGATCAGTTGTTGGCAGTCTTTGGGGCATAAAAAAGCCCAAGAACTGGCTTGGGCTTACATTCAATCATATTACCACAACACTAAACGCCTATGTCTTCATTCCATAACTCAGGCTTTTGCTCAATAAAATCAGTCATCAATTGAATACAGGTTTCATCTTGCAGCACCTCAAGTTCAACGCCCTTGCTGGCCAACCAGGCCTCTTCACCCATGAACGTTTTATTTTCGGCGATCACGACTTTAGGAATACCATATAAGGCAATGGCACCCGAGCACATTGAGCATGGGCTAAGCGTGGTGTAAATCACCGATTCTTGATAAACCTTGGCACTTTGGCGCCCTGCGTTTTCTAAGGCATCCATTTCACCGTGAAGTACACAACTGCCTTTTTGAATACGTCGATTATGCCCACGACCAATTATTCTTCCTTTATGCACAAGTACAGAGCCAATCGGTATCCCACCTTCTTGCATTCCTAGCTTGGCTTCTTCAATGGCGGCCTGCATAAATTTATCCATATTTACTCTTTTTTATCTTCGTCAATAAGGGCATCCACATCTATATCATCTAGCTCGCTTTCTAAATTAGCAAGCGCTGCATCGATGGAATTATCATCTTCTTCCTCCATCTCGGGCTCTGTTTGAGCATCGCTTTCATTAGAAAGATCAAACTCAGCCATTGACTCCTCAGCGGCCAAATCTTCGCCGCTAATCTCACTTTGATCGTCACTAATTGTTTCATCAAGTTGAGGAATATTTTCCTCATCTTCATCTGTTAGACCATCTAATACGCTGTCCAACTCATCAATTGCACTGGCCGTTTCATCAATCGTGCTGTCATCTGCTTGTGGGTTATTATCCACATCAAAATTCTCATCAAAATCAGGGATATCATCTGCAACTGGTTGCGCACTCACCTCAGGCTCTGGCTCGTCCATTCCCATATCATCTAAGTCATCCAACCCGTCTAGATCATCTGAGGCACTGGTGTCTTGAGACTCATCTTCGCTGCCCATGTTAATGGCCATTTCATCATCATCGTCTCCACTTAGATCAAAGTCTTCATCAAAGTCTTCATCATCTAAACCATCATTTAATGCCACATCTGGTTTATCTAAACTTTCTTTTGGTGCATCGTTTTGAGTACTCGCTAATTTTTTGTTCATAATTTTACGATAAACAAAAAAGCCACCCACACCGAACAATAAAACCCCTATCGGTATGGCCGCATATAACCAGTAAGGTATGGGCTCTAATACTTCTTCAGGCTCGTCAGCAACCGCTTGCTCTACTGGCGCTTCTTCTGGCGCTTCTTCTGCCGCTTTTTCTTGCTCAGCTTGTTCTTGCGATTTCATTTTATCTTCTAAGTTGGGCATCACAGGCTCTTGCACCTCTGGTGATACCTCTTCTACTGGTGGCTCTTCTTGCGCAACAGGTGTTACTTCTTCTATTGGTTTTTCTTCTAACTTCTCGGCCTGTTTAGGCGCTTCTTCTGTTTTAACGGCTTCTTCACTTTGAGTTAAATACTCATGGGTAAAATCAGCCGGAATCGGAAACATTAATTTAATGGGGTCAGGCTTAACTCGAAACTCTTGATTTTCACCAAGGCTGCCTTTTATGTTCATCGTGATTTCATATTCACCAGGGCCTTTATCGGGGGAAATAACCGCCTCCCAAACACCCTCTTCAACCCAAGGCATAGCCTGAATAATTGATGATTGATCAGGGCCTTTTAATTTTGCAATCACTCTTGTTTTGGCAACTTCAACATCTGCCACCTGGGGAATAACACGCACAGAATAGGATTGATTTTTACCCGACTCGGTTTTTCTGATTTCAAAACCAATGGGCTGGCGCACTTGTATATAATCTTTGCGCATTCGCTTGAAGGTTTTACCATCTACTTCAATTTTCAGTTCGTACTGACCTTCTTTCGATAAGCGAGAAATACTTTCTTTATATCGCCCGTCTTTTGGAAGGTTGTCAGGATCACTAATGACTTTAGTGCCACTTCGACCTGACTCTGCGGTCATGGTCATTTCGAAGGTCATTAATTTTAAAAAGTCAGGGTTATTTATGACCTTGCCGTCTTCATGTAAGTAGACTTCAAAATCAACTTGCTGACCTGGAAATAATGAATTTGGTAAGTTCTGAATTTCCATTTTCAAATCACTGACCACTGTCACACGGTTATCAGGATCTAAATCGGCTTCTATTTTCCAGGTACCCGCTTCTGGTTGGGTAATTGTCACTAAATCATAAACTGACTCACCAAACCAACGGGCGTTTTCTATGGATTTAATTTGACTGATTACAACACCTGATGGCGACGTTAATTGTAATGCTGGCGTGCCTTTTTTACGAAAAACAAGCGCGGTGAACTCCTCAACACTTGTATCGATATCAAAGGTATTATCATTTGATAATGGTACTTGCTCGGCAACTTCTGGTGCTGCTTTTTCAAAGGCTTTTAAGAATGCTTTTACCAACTCTTCAGGGGAGTTAACAATTACACTGCTACCATCAGTTTCTAATGCGAGCTTATCAAGCAACACTTTATCCGCATTATTGGATAACCCTATGCTGTGAATTTTGACGCCCAAATCTTTATATTGTTTTAGGATTTCAGTAATGATTCGCTGACGTTCAGCTGCATTTTTTGTTTGCTGTTGTGGGTCATTGTCGGCGGCAATATCAACCAAACCATCGGTAAGTAAGATAGTATGTTGTTCATATTCACCATCGCGCTCAAATTGCCAAGTAGCCTGCTCCATGGCCTGACCAATATTGGTTCTTAAACCATATGAATTAATTTCTTTGGCGCTTTGTTTTGCGTTTTCTCGCCATTTCGCATCCACTGTGGCCGGCGGTATTAACATGTTTACCCATTGCCCAAAGGTCCATACCCCTGCTCTTGCGCCTTGTGGAATCATTTCGACGATTAAATTTAATGCAGGTATGCGTAGGTTATCGGGGTCATTTTGTTTCATCGAGCCTGATATATCGATAATGACCCTAACATCGGTAGCTTTACTGGTAGGTATAATGGTGCTTTGAGCATTTTCGGGCAGACTCAAACCATCAATTGAATTAGGCGGCGTAATCGCCCCAATTTGTGATGGGGCTTCACTTGCCGGCGTGATTTCATCAGCGGCTAAAACAGATGGGCTCAGTACGAAACTTAAGATAAAACCGACAATCATCAATGGCTTTTTAATTTGGTAAATCATTGTCGGCTATCCTAAATACAAGTCCTTGGTGTCATTGTGGCAACCAAATTACATTTGGCTCTCCAACACACGACGACCTTTTTCAGTGATGTGCCAGCGCACACCATTTTTACCACTGACCTTGCCAGCCAAGCTGCGAGAAACCAATACACTTAAGGTTTGCAACATGGTCGCTTCATCATTGTTAGATTCACGACATAAACCAGCAAGTGATCTAAATATGTATCGGCCAGTTGATAACATTTTTAAGGCCTTAGAGCTGGTGACATCTAAATCTTCACTGTAATCAATGATGGCAGGCTCTTCATCTGGCTCCAGATCTTGCTCTGTTTCAGTGTCGATTAAAGGCAATAATTCATTTTTAATAATCCGTAAATCATGGTGCACACTGTCCGACTGCTCTTTAGCATGTCGAGCGGCATCCAAAATACGATCTGACATATTGGTGATAAAGAATCGACTAGCAATGGATGAGATCAGACAAAAACCCGTAAAGATCAACAATCTCGATGGGTCTCCTTGGGTTTCCAGAATTAATTCACTATTTACCAAGTCTAAAATCACCGGTACTAAAAACGCAGCGCCAATGCCCACCACTAGACAACGCGGTAAACTGGTGGCGTCAGGATCATGGTCGCCATACATGTAGTAGTTAACAAGGCCGCCAAAAATGCCTGCAAGCAGCATTACAGTTGCCAATATAAAAATATGATTAGCCATTTCTACCTCTCATCCATTAGAGCTGGCTCTAATGATTTAACAGCCCAGTTAGCGCTCAAATAAAAGCCTAATGCTGGGATTCTCCTATCACTGTGTTTCTTACAGTACTGCTAAACCTGTATCCCTTTTATAAACCTAGACGGATTTTTCAAATGCGCAAAAAAACAATAGCTTATAGATGTTTACCTCCCCATAGACAGTTACCGCCAATTTAATTATTCGTTTTCATGCATTGAGCTGATCAAAACCTGTAGATATCACAAGTTAATCGCTATAATCAGGCACAGTCGAAATGGAGTATGTATGGATTTTTCAGTTTTAAATCATTGGCAACAACTGGCCTTTTGCGCGTCCTTATGTGAACGCAGCATGCCCAATTTTCAATTATTTTGTGAAATTGAAAACAAAGACAGCGACTTTAGACAAGCACGAAAAATCCTAAATAAAGTATGGGAATTCTTACGCGGTCAGCTTACCAGTCTTAAAAACATGGAAAACCAGCTAGATATTCTCAATGACATCATTCCCGACCCTGATCGTTATGAACACTTTGGGGTGTATCCGGCAATGGATACCATGGTCAATTTACAAAGTTGCCTGCAAGGGGTTCTGGATAGCAGCATTTTAGATGCTGAAAATATCCAAAAAATGACACATGAACGCTTACTTGAAGTGCTTGAGATGCAAGATATTGATCAAGCTGAAAGCGAACTGTGGTTAAGACAGAATGATTTTGAAAACGCTTTATTTGAATTACTCACGAGCCAAACCAGTCACGCGGATATGGTTAAAAAACTATTACCTTTAAGTAAAGATCAAGGTGTGAGCCAAATTGGAATTTGTCTAGATGATTAAACCCATCTTACTGCTACTTTGCCTGTTTGTTTCAATAATAAGTGTCGCTGACCAAGACCATAGCGGTCACAATGACAACTTATTATTGTTACTAAAAGACAAAATTTCATTACAGAAATTAATTACGCAATACCCTGCTTTGCCTGCTCAACAACAAGCTCAAAATCTAGCGCAACAAAGGGTACTGTTTCGGCATGCCCTTTCGCTGTTAAAAGATTATGTCGCCATCCCTGAAAGCCAGTACCCAAATATGGCCATGTATCACGACAGCCTTAAAAGCCGTGCCGCATTAATGAATGATTTTGTCGAACTTATGACTGATTCACAGTGCAAGCAAGACCCCTCATGTGGTTAATGATTAAATAACACTTAAATCCCCCTTTACCCCTGCGAACCTCACAAGCTCTGCTATCTTTAATACAGTGAGGAATACTTAGGATTAAGGGCTACATGGGTAAGATCAGCGCTATTATTTTGTTGCTGCTTTCACTAAGCGCCCAAAGTAACCCAGATATTCAAATTACTCGTGCTCTAGACCGCATGTTCTCTGATATACAACAAATATCAGATCAAAGCCTCTATGATTATCAAAACTTAATTGCCACCCATATTAGCCCTCAAATAGACGTACTGAGTATGAGCCAGCTCATACTTGGTCGACATTGGAAGCGAGCGAGTATCGAGCAAAAACAACGCTTTTTAGAGTGCTTTAAACGTCAATTCAGAGCCACTCAAGCGCAAGCGCTATTTGACTGGCAGCCCACTTCTTGGAAAGTTATTAATCAAGAGTTTAACGATAATCAAACCAAAGCGGCTGTTGTCATATCACTTATGCAGCCACAAGAAACACGCCAATTTACCATTCGCTTGCATCTCATAAATGGCCAATGGCTTATTTATGATGCCGCATATTTAGGCATCAGCTTATTAAAAAACTTCAAAGATAATTACGCTGTAAAGATCAACAATCAAGGGCTCAATAAAACACTGGCACAAATTTGCCAGCAATACCCTGTGGTCATTAAACAGCTAACCATTGCTGGTACTCAATGGCCGCCTTTTATCGCGCGAAGTTTGCCAGGGCAAGGTCTAAGCGTTGAAATCGTCAGTGCAGTCCTCACACGTGCAGGCTATCAGGTCAACATGGTATTCGCCCCTTGGAAGCGTGTTATGAAGGGCATGAAACAAGGTGAATTTGACTTAAGTGTCGCTGCGTGGAAAAGCACTAAAAGAGAGCAATACTTGGATTTTAGCGATGCTTATTTTTACAACGAATTAATAGGGGTGAAACATAAGGAGTCGAAATTTGAATTAAATGATTTAGACAAGGCACTCAACCAGTCTTTATCTATTGGCTTAATGGACGACTACGCCTATAGCTCGAAAATTCAGCAATATCCGAACAGACGCTATTTCAAACAATACCATGCACTTTTTAGAATGATTGCGGCTAAAGATTTAGATTTTTCGTTATTGGATCAATATGTTGCTAAGCATTATTTAGAGCAAACTTCCGCTCTTAAAAACAGTTTGCAAGTAACCACTACCAGCTTAGAGGTTAAACCTTTGCACATCAGTATGATCAAACAACACCCTGCAGCTAAAGAGGTAATAAAGGACTTTAATCGTTACTTAAAAATATATTTGAAAAGTGATGATTACCGAGCGTTACTTAAAAGATACAACATCGAACAGAGTAATTAATCATTCAACTTAAAACGTCAACTGATTCACAACAATGACGATGATCTTTATATCTTTTATGCACAAGCAAGGTTTTTTTTTGCTTACAGCAAGCATTCTATCTAGCTTTATAAGATAACTAATTGAGCCATTATATTTATGAAATTTTATTTACCTTTTATTCTAATTAGCTTATTTCTCATGCCGGCGGCAAATAGCTCAGCCGTTCAGGTTATACCTAAAGGTTATCAAAAATCTCAAGACAATAATGATTCTCAGGCTTCCGATACTCATTTAACGGAACAGCAGCTGACCTCCCACTTCAAGCAAGCCATGAAAGCCTATCGCTCTGAGTTACGCGCGTATTGGCCTGACGCCGAAGTCAGTAGTAAAACGCGTCTTGTGCTTTACAGTGATAATTTTCAGAAAAAAAGTGCCATTGATTTCAAAGCAAATGAAATCCAAATCACCATGCCCAGCATCCACACTGGAAAGGTGCTTAATTATCGTCAAATGCAAAAAAACTTAAATGAAACCCTGATTGAGCTACTAGGCACTAATTTAGAAACGGCCATTAGCAAGGATCCCATTAATAAAAAAATGGAGTCTTTATCTGGAATTCGATATGCCCATGATTTGGGAGAGTTGGGCCGAGATTTATTGCTATCTGAGTTATTTAAAGATGAGCGCCCCAGTATTAAAGCCATTGAGCGTATGGCTAAAAAATTAACCAAATCCGCTTACATTCGATACCCTGCTGTTGCATCACTTAACCTCTCGTTTGCGTTTAATGATCGTACAACGTATATCATTTCATTGCCTGAAAAACGCATGCGTATGAAAGCAAAACGCTATAAATCATTCATTTATGAATATGCACAAAATTACAATTTACCACCGTCTTTAATATTTTCGATCATTCATGCTGAAAGTTCATTCAACCCTTTGGCACGCTCACAGATTCCAGCTTTCGGATTAATGCAAATCGTACCCCATTCAGCAGGTAAAGATGCCACTCATATGCTGTTCAATAAAAGTAGAGTGTTGTCACCTAGCTACTTATATAACCCCAGAAAAAATGTGCAGGTAGGTGCAGCGTATTTGCATATTTTATATTACCGCTACTTACGAGATATCGAAAATCCAAAATCTCGACTGTACTGTGCAATTGCTGCATATAACGCAGGTACCAGCAGCGTGATGCGTACTTTAACTGGCCAATCGAGTATTAGCAGTTCAACCAATGCGATTAATCGTATGCAGCCAAATGATGTTTTGAGAAAGCTTGTAAGGCAGATGCCCAGTTCTGAAACACGGGATTACGTCAATAAAGTATTAAGCTTACAGAAAAGTTATGGCCAACTTTAAGCGCAGCCTCCCAGTCTTTTTATTAGCACCCTTTATTGGCATGTTAATCGGGTGCGCCGAAACTGATACTGAAGTTTTTTTTGCAAGCGTTCCAACCCATGACAATGAAAACTTTGCCTATACCGATATACACCAATTATCATTAACACTTTCTGGTGTCACAAAAGAAATAGATGAAACCGGCTTTAACCCAATATTAAAGTGCAAACTTCACCTTGAAAATACGCGGCATGGCCCTTGGCCTCAAGCTTGGGTGGCATTTAACATTAGTGTTTTAGCTTCTAACTCTGAAGTTTCATCTCTTAAAAGAGCTGGTGTATTGCAAGGGCATGCAATGGATATTGAATTCCAAATTGACCTACCTAAATTTGGCATTAAATCCAGTGATATTGCCATAAGCATTCAACCAGTAGCCTGGATGCCTAGCTTCCCATTAAATATTATTGATAACGAAACTGCGCAGTAAAAAGCAAGTAACTCTGTCAATTTCCGCCAATGGATAAGACACCCTAAGATTGTTATGCTCCATACATACTAAAAATAAGATGAGTTCCGCATGACTATTAACAGCACCCTGTCACTTGAAGACGCCATTCGTCAACGCCGCTCAGTTCGTGGGTTCAAGCCTGACTTAATTGAGCCTGAGTTAATTGAACATATTTTACAAACGGCACAACTGAGCCCGTCCAATTGTAATGTTCAACCTTGGCAAGTATTACTGGCAACGGGTGATGCTTGCTCTGAATTAAAACAAAAAATGCATCATGCATTTATGCATGGCCAGAATATGAACCCTGACTTCTCTGCGCTACCAAAATTTGAGGGGGTAATGCGAAATCGGCAAGTAGAATGCGCACAAGCATTATATGGCGCAATGGGCATTGAACGAGGGGACAAAATTGCCCGTATGAAAGCCACTGCCCGTAATTATGAATTCTTTGATGCACCACATGTTTTATTCATTGCGATGAAGAAAGACTTTAGCCCATCCATAGCAGTAGATGTTGGCATGTATGCTCAAACATTAATGTTACTTATGACCGCACACGGTATTGGTAGCTGTGCTCAGGCTAGTACGGCTTATTATCCAAATATTGTGCGAGATTACTTTGAAGTTGATGACGATCTGGGGATTTTGTTTGGCATCAGTTTTGGTTATGAAGATCAAAACATCAACGCCAATACAACTAGAACTTCTCGCGCGCCACTCAATGAGGTTTTAATCACTAAAGGTTAGTGCAAAACAGCACTACACTTTTACTTTAAGCCAACGTGTTAGTAGTTGTTGCAGCAGGGCCTTTTTATAGGGTTTTGCTAAAAAATCATTCATGCCAGCTTGCAGGCATTGATTTTTTACATCGTAAAGTGCGTTGGCCGTTAACGCTACGATGGGGGTGACTTTATTAAGCCCATCCTCTTGCCGTAGAACTTTCGTTGCTTGGTAACCATCCATATTTGGCATCTGTAAATCCATCAAGATCAAATCGTATTGATTTTGTTTTGCCAAATGAACCGCTTGCAAACCGTCTTCGGCTAAATCGCAATACAAGCCAAAATCTTTTAGCATCTTAAGTGCTACTTTTTGATTAACTTCATTATCTTCGACCAGCAACACCCGAGATAAAAAGTTTTCCGCCGCCAGCTCTTCTGGAATTACAGGGTGTGCATCTACTTTATTTTTAGCCACATCCCACGTAAATTGACAAATAAATCGCGAACCTTGTTCAGCGGCACTTTGCACAATCAAATTACCATTCATTTTTTCAACTAATTGCTTTGAAATTGCTAAACCTAAACCGGTTCCGCCGTATTGACGTGATATGGATGCATCTTCTTGCTGAAAAGCATCAAAAATTCTTTCAATATTATCTTCACTGATACCCTTGCCTGAATCACTGACAACAATACTCAGCTTGATTTGATCATTGATTCGCTCAACACTTCCAATGGTTAAACCAACATGTCCTTTTTTCGTAAACTTAACCGCATTTCCTAATAAATTAACTAATATTTGGTGAAGTCGAGTTTCATCGGCTTTTACATTTAGATTTTCAACCGCAGAAATATCCACTTCGAATTTTAAATCTTTATTTGTCACAATTGTTTTAAAACTATCGGCAATTCGGCGAAGACTGTGGTGTAAGTCAAAAAACTTTTGATCAAGCTCAATACTTCCTTGCTCAATCTTTGAAAAATCTAGGATATCGTTAATCAAGCCCAATAAATGATCCCCAGAAGATAGCGCTATTTCAACGTACTCATCTTGCTCTTTTGATAACGCGGTGGATTGCATTAATTGCAACATCCCCAATACACCATTCATTGGCGTTCGCAATTCATGGGTCATGACCGCTAAAAATTCGCTTTTCGCCTTATTGGCTTGTTCTGAGGCTTCTCGTTCTTTTATGAGGCTTTCTACATAATGCTGTTGAACTTCTTCTGATTTCTGCAATTCTTTTGCAAGAGTATTGACCCCCTCTTGCAATTGTTTTACTTCTCCATTTGCTGTCTCTGCTGTTCTGGCGCTGTAATCACCTTGAGCCATTCGCTCCACAATCACAGAAAGTCGAGATATAGGTGTGGCTAAACGGGCGCCACTTAACCAAGCCACTAATCCACAAATACCCATGGCGACCGTCGCAATTAAAAAGGCATTTATGATAATTTCGTTTTGTCGATGCTCCACGAAACTGGTCGATAAACCCACGCGCACCTGACCCAATATTTTTTCTTGTTTTTGCTTAGCAAACCAATCGTCATCATCTGCCAAAACATCATATTGAATAATGTCAGCTTGATACCAACGTAGTAGCCCTTTTTCCCGTTGGTCAGGACTTTGGTTAAACTTCATGTCACTTTGACTGAATAATAACCCACCGGCAATGTCTTCAATTTCTATAAATTCAACGTCTTTGTCGTCTAACAATACACGTGTAAGCGGAGAGATAATGGAAGGGTTACCGGTCAGTACAAAATAATCCGCTGTGGAAGCTAGCTGCACCGCGATTAGCTGCCCTTTATTATCAAGCTCATGCTTCACATCTTGAATTCGGACATTGATAAAATAGCCACTTAATACAAATGACAATATAAGCGCAGGGCCTAAACCTAAAATTAAGGTCCGTGTATATAGGCTCCAGCCCTTACCTTTCATGAGTGGACTCCTTAATTTGTTGAATTAAGGCGTTTGGGTCATCCACGACGATATTGAGTGATCGAGCCACCTGGGTATTAACATTGACATTAAAATACGGGTTTTCCAGAATTGAATCCGCTGATAACTCACCTCGACTCCAGCTGGCCGCGGCTAAAAGCGTCTCTTCAATACCTGAGTAGGTACTGGCAACTGCGCCAGCTCGTACATATCCTTTATCCGGGCCGATAAGTGCTTTGCTTGAACGATACAAGCGCATAAGGATGCTACGTATGGTTGTGGTGTTGTACAGCGCATCATCATTGACGCCAAGTACAAGATCCACATCTGCCAGCACCTTTAACGCGTGCCGATCCCAATCTAACGGGTCTTTAAGTTCTGCCCAATGCAAACTTAAACCAAAGCGTTTAGCTGCTTTATTAAACTCGGGCTTGTTGATATTTAACTGGCTTGAATGGAATACTCCCACTTGTCTTGCTTGGGGTACGAGGGCTCGAATCAAGGAGAGTTGTTTCACCATATCGGGTGAATTATCGAGTGTGGTAAATTTCTGCGAATATTGAGTGCTTAACTTCACTCTCGCTGCCTCTGGTAAAAACATAGCCAGTACCGGGCTGCTAAGCGTGTTAAATCTCATTAATAACTGGTTAAGAGCGTTGGGACCTAGGGTCAACCATTTATCAATTTTGGCCTGATCTAAACTATTGAGATCAGAAACAGTGACTACTTGAACAGTATCTGAGGGTAGTTGAATGGCTAGCTGTTGTTTGAAGGCTAAAATCTGATCACTTGAAGCGTCCACGAGCAGACCTACCGTACTCCCCCATGTAGGAAGAGAAAGCATCATACCCAATAATGTTATGGCTCTTATAAAACGGCTGATTGAGCGTCCCATGCTCTAAGTTACCACTCCCAATTATTTAACCTTGAACTTAATAGTAGTAGAGCATTATGCCTAATACTTGATTAATGCGCTCGTTCTAATCGCTTAGAATGAGGTTTAGGAGCAAATTTTTTGTCTAAATATCGAATGATATCTTCAGATTCATAAAGCCAGCGGCTTCCAGACGTACTTTCAATACGTAAACATGGGACTTGAGCCCTACCGCCACCTGCTAGCAGCTCTTTTTGATAAGCATGGCAACGATTAAGGTTTTTAACCGTAACAGGGACATTTAGGTGCTTGATGTGACGCTGAAGCTTGTTACTAAAAGGGCGCTGTTGGCAATCGTATAACGTCAAGCAACAGGCCTGTCGGTCAACTTTTTTTTGCTCAAGTGAGCTGCGTTTTATTGGGGGGGTTATAACTGAAGAGCAAGATGCCAAAAATTTTCGGTACCAATACATAAAAACGCCAAGCCAGCTTCATAGGTTTGGCGCTATTCTACTGCTCAAAACTCAAAATACCAGCCCAATTAGTCAGAATTAAACCAGTATTATTCGATTAAGTGCGAATACCACCAATGAACCTATGCAAATACAATAAAACATCATCCAACGGGCCATGATGCAGCGCCGACACACTTTTTTTGCTTTCACTTATCAGCCTCCCATGAGTCTTATAAGTGTAGCCAAGTTTAGTGAATTAGCTTATTGCGTGAAAAACTTGGAATGCTGCTCCAGTCTTCCCAATGCATCCAAACCGCAAAGGCTTTACCTACGATATTTTTATCTGGCACAAATCCCCAAAAGCGGCTGTCGCCTGAATTATCGCGGTTATCACCCATCATAAAATAATGCCCTTGAGGCACAATCCATTCACCGTCACCTCGACTTGGGATACCCACATACTGCTGGATAGGATAATCAAATTCTTCATAGGTCGTTATTCGCGGGGCGTTATGGGGAAACGCGCCAATGAGCTCTTGAGGTACTTGCTCACCATTAATAAATAACTGCTTATTGCTATAACGAATATGATCACCCGGTAAACCTATGACGCGTTTAATGAAATAGCGAGGGTCATGGGGTGGGATAAATACCATCACATCACCACGCTCAGGGTCATCAACCTCAATCACTTTTGTTCCAAGCACTGGCAATCGAAAACCATAAGAGAACTTATTAACAAGTATAAAATCCCCTTTAATCAACGTAGGCTCCATGGAGCCTGATGGGATTTGAAATGGCTCAACCAAGAATGATCTAAGCACTAAAACCAACGCTAAGACAGGGAAAAAACCTTTGCTATTCTCAATAAGCCAAGGCTCTTTGCTTGCCAATTCAACCTGCTCGTCAGTCGCACCTTGCTGCTGCGCTTGAGCCACCATGGCCATACGTTTTTTTGAAAAATACAATTTATCTGCCAAAGCTACTAAGCCAGTGGCAAAGGTAGCCAATACTAAAACCAAGGGAAAATCGATATCCATGAACATCTCGTTGTTATATTTGTGTATATGAAAAGCGGAGCCATTCTACCAATCTGGAGCAGAATCTCACCTAATAAATATCTCGCAAATGTTAATGCCTCAGACCACGTATTGCTTGAGCAAGTTCAACCGCATAGGCATCTGTCATCCCAGCAATATAATCCACCACACGTAAATACGCCCGATATTTATCCCAGCCCACTTGAGGGGCATGTCGACCAATTAGGTCTAAAATGCGTTGGGACTTATAACTGATTTGCCCACCTTCTAGAACTTCATCAATTGCCGTGAGGAAAGATTCCAATAAGCTACCAAGGGTGGTGTAGGCGCCAATTTCAATTAAAGCTTTTTTAGGGTCTTTGAAGATTTTCTCACGCGCTAATGATTTCGCTTGGTAAATACACTCAGAGACTTTAGGGTCAGCTAAGGAGATCAAGTCCCCACTTAGCTTACCCTGCAATAATACCTGTTCTTGCTCAACAAATGCCTGAGCTACCGAGTTAACCATGATCTCAATGGCTTTACCGCGTAAAATGGCCAATCGTCTTCGCGCGGGATCTTCCGCTGTAGTCTTAAAGTAGGAAGCGGGTACGTCATCACCAATTAAGCCCAACAAAAGTGACTCGACCTCGGCATATTGCAAGAGATTCATTTCTACACCATCTTCTAAATCGATAATGGCATAACAAATGTCATCTGCCGCTTCCATTAAATACACCAGAGGATGACGACAATAACGATCCTCGTCTAACTTTATTAGGCCAACCTCTTGTGCAATTTCATTTAAGAAAGACAGCTCTGATTGGTATACCCCAAATTTCTCACCTTTCAGTGGGTCTTGATAACCACTGTGCCAAGGGTACTTTAAAAAACTGCCGAGGGTGGCATAGGTCAAGCGCATGCCGCCATCAAAACGGTGGTATTCCAGTTGCGTTAAAATTCGCAAGCCCTGTGCATTGCCTTCAAATGTTTGAAAGTCCTTAATTTGTGAATCACTTAGCCCTGACAAAAATGCTGCATTTTTACCATCACGGAACCAGTGACGGATAGCGTCTTCGCCGGTATGACCAAACGGCGGGTTACCTATGTCATGGGCTAAACAGGCCGCTTGAACTATGGCACCTAAATCTGCTGGGGTAATATGAGCCGGTAAATTTTCCTCCAGCATCTCACCCACTTGCGCGCCTAAGCTGCGTCCCACACAGCTCACTTCTAAGCTGTGGGTTAAACGACTATGGATATGGTCATTATCACTTAGTGGATGCACCTGAGTTTTACGCTCTAACCGTCTAAAGCTACTAGAAAAAATAACTCGATCATGGTCTTTATGAAACGGGGTGCGTGACTCACTTAACTCTGACGCATCCAACACGCCAAAGCGCTTGGCATTGAGTAATGTTTTCCAATCCACTGACTTCCCCTTATCCAATCAATCCAGATGCAATGCTTGCATCATTTTACTCTAAATGGGTGTGACTCAAATGTACCTAACCAGCGATACTCTGAGGCGTAAAACTTCAGTTCTTCAATCGCCTGCTGCATGGCTTGTGATTCTATGTGCTGAGCAATATCAATGTGAAACTGGCTGCTTTTGAGAGTGGCATTATCCAAATAGCTTTCTATTTTTATCAAATTTAACCCATTGGTAGCAAAGCCCCCTAACGCTTTATACAGTGCAGCAGGAATATTCCTCAAGGTGAATAAAATCGAAGTAATGTATTGTGTGTCAGGTTCATAAGCAGGCATCTCAGGGTTTTTCATCAGCACAATAAACCGCGTGGTATTACCTGTTATATCTTCAAATTGGCGTTCAATAATTTCAAGCCCATACAGCTGTGCAGCCAACTCTGATGCAACCACACTGCCACTTAAGTCCTTACTCTGAGATAGCAATTTTGCTGCCCCTGCGGTATCAAATTCAGCTCGAGACTCCAAACCTAGCTTGATAATTTTGTCATGGCACTGAGCCAAAGCCTGTGGGTGTGACATAACCCAAGTGGGCTTAGCCTGCGGCAAAGCCATCAAACAGTGGGATACCGGCTGAAAGTGCTCAGCCACAATATTTAGATGGGTTTTAGGTATTTGCCGATAAATTTCTTCAACCCGCCCAGCACTGGAGTTTTCAAGGGGAATCATGGCCCAATCCGCCTTACCTGATTCCACCGCGGCAATAGCCTGAACAAAACTATCATAGGCAACCGGTTGCGCCTCTGGGCTAACGTGGGTGCACGCCAAGTGACTATAGGCCCCTAACTGCCCCTGAAATGCTATTTTGCGCATACCGATACCTTTTTTATAACTTAATTAGATACTAACAGCTTTTGATAAATTCGATATGTATTGCAGCTCTTCTATACTCAAACAAAACCCAATCAAGAAATCCAATGCTAAAAAAAATTGCAACCGAAAACCTCAAGCCTGGCATGTATGTGGCGAATATCGCACAGCAAGGCCTCAGCCTGCATGAACACGAGCGTGAGGGACGAATTTCGGACCAGCAAACCATTAATATGCTGATAAAACGTGGTGTCAAAGAGCTTTATATTGACACTGACAAAGGCGGCGACAGCCCGCACGCCATAAGCAAAGAAGCCAGCGAAGAAAAGCTAAATACCGAAATTATCGATATCGCTCAACAAAAACCGGCAGAAAGAGATACAAAATCAACGGATCTTGATAAAGAGCTTGAGAAAGCAACCAAATTACACAGCGAAGCCTTAAGCCTAGTTAACCACGCCATGTCATCTGCCAAATCCGGTCAAGCGGTTGATATTACACCGTTTGAGAACATGGCTGATAATTTCATGGACTCAGTCGTTCGCAATCAAAATGCACTTGCATGCTTATCGCGTATTCGAAAGAAAGATAACTACCTAATGGAGCATAGCGTTAATGTTGCGGTTCTCATGTCCATATTAGGCAAACACCTAGAGTTGGAGCGCGCATATCTGCATCAATGTGTAACCGGTGCCCTTTTGCATGATATTGGCAAGATTCTTATCCCTGACAGTGTCTTACATAAACCCGACAAACTGACTGATGATGAATACAGCATCATGAAAAAACACGCCACCTACAGCCAGAAAATCCTACAAAGAAATGCGCGCTTTTCTCAGGTATCCATTAACGTAGCTGCCCAACATCACGAAAGAATGGATGGCCGCGGATACCCACTTGGCTTAAAAGGTGATGAAATATCGTTGGAAGCCAGAATGGCATCTGTAGTTGATATATATGATGCGATTACCGCCGATAGGGTTTATCACAAGGGCATGACACCCTCTAATGCATTAAAAAGAATGATGGAGTGGTGTGGCCCTCACCTAGATACACAGTATGTCCATAGCTTTATAAAAGCCATTGGCGTTTATCCTGTGGGTTCATTGGTCAAACTTAATAATGATACCGCGGGTGTTGTCATTGAGGAGAATGAAGATAGCCTCAAGCCCGTTGTGAAAGTGATATACAACCTTAAAAATAATAATTACACCCAAGTAACCACAAAAGATTTAAGCCAAGATGATATTCAGGAGCGAGTGACTCAGGTATTAGACCCTAATGACTTTGGCATAAACCTTAAAGATTTTATGATTTAACCCCTTTTTAAGTCATGACCTTGTAAGTCATTGTATTTACATTAAAAAAAATAAAAAAAAAGGTTGACCAAATACGCTTTCGCCAATAATATACGCCCCGCAGTCAAGGCAACGCCGAGACAGCACTGTAGTTCCTCGATAGCTCAGTTGGTAGAGCAGTAGACTGTTAATCTATTGGTCACTGGTTCGAGTCCAGTTCGAGGAGCCACTTTCGGAGCATAGCGCAGCCTGGTAGCGCATCTGGTTTGGGACCAGAGGGTCGGGAGTTCGAATCTCTCTGCTCCGACCATCTTTTTTATCTCAGTAAAATCTTTAAGTATCTAACAATTCCTTTGTTATATATATCTGTCGGAGCATAGCGCAGCCTGGTAGCGCATCTGGTTTGGGACCAGAGGGTCGGGAGTTCGAATCTCTCTGCTCCGACCATAATTACTTATTTCTTAACCCCCCCTTATTACTCTGAACTCTGTCGATTGATCGCCCTCATTACATCAAAGCATTACTGTTATCTTGCCAATCAGCAGACATAAAAAAACCCTAGCAAGCTAGGGTTTTTTCGTATCAATCAGGCCTAAAATTAAGACTTTTCGATCGACAACAATTCAACTTCAAATACTAAAGTAGAATTAGCAGGAATTTTAGGGCTAGGGCTTTGAGCACCGTACGCTAATTCCGCTGGAATATGTAAGCGCCATTTACCACCTACTTTCATCATTTGCAGCGCTTCAGTCCAGCCAGCAATTACACGGTTAACCGGAAACTTCGCTGGCGTACCACGTTCAATAGAACTATCAAACACAGAACCGTTAATTAAAGTACCCTGATAATGCACTTCAACCGTATCAGTAGCCTTAGGTGCTTCACCTGTTCCTTCTGAAATCACTTCATATAACAAACCGCTTGCAGTAGCCTTAACACCTTCTTTTTGCGCTGTTGCGGCTAGGTAATCCGCACCTTCTTTTAGAACACCTTCAGATTCTAATTGCTGCTTAGCCATCTGCTCTTCACGTACCGCGGCAAACGCTTCACGAATGGCATCTTCTTCTAGACGAGCAGGCTTCTCATTTAACACATCTTGAAGACCTGCAATCATGGCTTGTGTATTAATTTCAATTGGCTGGCCAGTTACGCTACGCGCCATACTCATACCAATGCCATAACTCATTTTGTCTACATTGCTTTCAAGAGCAACTTCTTTTTCACCACAACCTGCTAAAAGTGCCGCAGATACTAGGGCAACCATAGGTAATTTACGCATTTTCATTCTCTTATCATTAATTACAAACAAAACGACCCTCATTTAATCGACGCTTACATTCTCGGTGGTAGTTCTCACAAACTTGATGCTCTGCAGTAGACAGTCCCACAGCGTAATCACACTCATGTATTTTTTGCCTTAAATCATCATCACTTAAACGCGTAATCTCGTTACCGCAACCAAGTAAACACACAGACAAAACCATCAGCATTAGTTTTTTAGATTTACCATCCAACATAAGCCAAACCAATCCATTAAAATCAAGCCAAACAACACTTAAAATAAAAGCCAGCAAGCTGGCTTTTATTAACTCAAAACTTAAAGGTGAAGACTTAGACCAAGATATGGGCCAGCAACCGTTGCTTCAGCAGACAAATCACCAAAGTCTGCTTCGTCTAGTTTAAGATCAAAGCTGCGGTAACCAGCAGTAATACCCACATCCAATAAAGGAATTACAGGTAATACATATGTTAAGTTAGCATCAAAATCGGTCAGGCTTGTATCACCATAAGAGATGGTATTGATGTTAGCCGCAACAGAAAGACCGGTTAGTGGGATATCGATACCCGCATTCAAGTAACCCATAGGTACAACAAAATCAAAATCAGCAGATGCATTAAAAGTATCTGATCCAGTGTTATCAACCACTGTCATTTGACCATCAAACTGACGTGCAGTTAGACCAAAATCAAACGTGACAATCGGTAGAGGCAGGCTCCAGTATAGTGTGAAGTCGGTATGACTTAAATCCAAAGTACTATCAACACTTCCATCAACACTCGTGCCATTGAAATTGAAGGCATCAGGAATTGCACCACTGCCATCAGCGTCCATAGCGGTTTGTTTAATTTTAACATTTGGAATCACAGGGATTGGATGTTCAAACGCCACATATAAAACGCTCTGCCCATCTGCCTTTAAACCAAGATTATCATCAAGGTCGGCCGAACCATTTACCACATCACCCGATACGGTTTGATCCCAGTAATAACCACCGGCATAAAAATCAACTAATGGCAGTGCACTGGCTGCCTGAGGTAAAGACGCAGCAACAACGGCCGCAGCAAGGATTTTTTTCATTGTTATCTTCCTTTTAAAAGTAAACTTTATATTAACCAAGGCTTAACGCTACCATGATCATTAGGTTTGACCAAATTTAATCACAACTGCAAGCAAAACACAGCCACACTAAAGGCTATATGTGAGCATTTTCACTCATGCTGTGACTTTTTTGTTGGTAATTTGTTGTGCAGATGTAAGCTGACACCAATCAAAGCCTGTTTCTTGATCAGCCATAATCACCCAGTCCGGCTCGCAGTGCAAAGCTGAACAAATATTTTGAATGGCAAGTTCAGCCTGATTATTCTGCTCACTGATATGGGTGGCTACAACATACTGAAGCTGCTCTTGCTCCACTTGCATTAAAAAATGCGCCGCTTGTTCATTGTTTAAATGCCCAAGCGAACCCTCAACTCTCACCTTTAATTTTGGCGGATAAGGCCCACGGCGTAACATCCCCACATCATGATTGGTTTCGATTAACAATCCATGACAATGACGATACTTTTCTAAAATATAAGGCGTCAAACTACCCAAATCAGTGAGAACCCCCACGGTAAACTCACCATCCGTCACAACAAATTGCGTGGGCTCTCTGGCATCATGAGGAACCACAACTGGGGAAACCCTAAGCTCTCCAATTTGAAAATCATTATGGCTATCTATAACTTTTAAACTTGGAATCACTCCCAGACCGTCATGCAAAGAAGTGCCGTGTGAACAATAAACTGGGATTCGATATTTACGAGCAAGGGGGCCAACCCCCTTAATGTGATCACTGTGCTCATGAGTGATAAGCACAGCTGTTAAATTTAAAGGGGTTAACCCTTTTTGGGCAAGACGGTTTTCAACTTCACGCAGGGTAAAACCATCATCAATTAAGATGCAGGTATCACCCTTTTGAATCAAGGTACCGTTACCTTTACTACCACTACCTATACTACAAAAACGCACTAGAGTTTATCTTGAATCTTTTCCAGTAAGCTTTGTGCTTGCGCATCTTCAGCAAGATTATCTGCATCCTGATGAATCGCCACATACACACCGGAACGTGCTTGATTTAGCTTAACCTGCAAGGGCACTTGAACAGGTTCTGGCTTACCGCCAAACAAACCAGACCAAAAGCCCACATCTTCTGGGTTACCAGGCTCTGTAAGCTCAATATAATAGGTACCGATACTGCGATTTAAATCTGTAATATTAATCTCAGCTTTTTTCAAAGCCTCACCTAATTCTGCCCAAGCGCGAGCAAATTCAATATTTAGTCGTAAAATTGGCGTGCCGTTACCGTCTTTTAATAGATCTGTTTCAAGCTTTACCTGGCTTAGTTCAGACAAACTGGCAGATTCAGGTTCATCCATTGATGCCAATACCAATGGCTTAGGCCTTGGTAAAACAAACTCTTTTATATTTAATTTCCCATCAACATCAGGAATGGGGAGCTGCGGCTTCAATGCAACTTGAGCCACCTCTTTAGGCACCTCAATGTTGCTGTTAACTTCGCTAGACAAATAATCGTTTGTACGGTCATGGAACAACCAACTACAACCATTCAATCCCAAAAACAGGACAAACAACACACCTAAACGCATTAGGTACTCCAATCTTATAATTATTAAACTAGCTTCCATTGACCCAGTGCTTGACGCAAAGGTTCCCTCAATGGTTCAGATAATGGCGTCAAAGGCAAACGAATAGCCGGACCAATTAGACCCATTTCATGCAACGCCCATTTAACCGGAATAGGGTTAGATTCTAAAAACATAGAATTGTGCAGCCCCATTAACTCATCGTTTAGTGCTTTCGCTTCATCGGCTTTACCATCAAGAGCCAATGCACACAATTGCGCCATTTGAGCAGGTGCCACGTTAGCAGTCACTGAAATATTACCTTTACCACCAGCAAGAATTAACTCATAAGCAGTTTCATCATCGCCAGAATATACAGCCATTTTTTCACCCACACGGGCAATCACATCACGGGCACGATCAATATCGCCTGTGGCTTCTTTAATACCAACAATATTGTCAAATTGCGCAAGACGCTCAACCGTTTCTGGCAACATATCACAAGCTGTACGCCCTGGTACGTTATACAGAATCTGAGGAATACTCGCCGCTTCAGCAATGGCTTTGTGATGTAAATACAAACCTTCTTGAGTCGGTTTGTTGTAATACGGGGTCACCAACAATACCGCATCGGCACCAAGGCGCTGTGCTTCTTTGGTCAAGTGAATGGCTTCAGAGGTTGAATTAGCACCCGTACCTGCAATCACAGGAATACGGCCATTAACCCATTTTACAACCTGACCAATAACCTCAAGATGCTCGGCAGGATCCAATGTTGCTGACTCGCCAGAGGTGCCAACCGCCACAATAGAAGCAGTACCCTTCTCAATGTGCATCTCAACCAATTTCTGTAGGGCATCCCAGTCCACAGCCCCTGTTTCTTCCATTGGTGTCACTAAAGCTACGATGCTTCCGGTGATCATGTACCTTCTCCGAGAACGATATAAAAATAGAGCGCAATGGTACTGGCGCAGCCCCTTTGTGGCAAGGCCCGCCAGTCCATATTGAGTGTTATACACACCCTAAAATAGATGTTTTGAAAATTACGCTTGAGTATCTGGAGCTTGTTGAACGGCTTGCACACCTTTTGGCCAAGCTGTCAGCACCGCCTTAAAGATGGTGGCCAGAGGAATTGCAAAAAACACACCCCACAAGCCCCACAAACCACCGAATAACAATACCGCCAAAATGATCACAACAGGGTGAAGGTTTACCGCCTCAGAAAACAACAAGGGTACCAGCACATTACCGTCCAAAGCCTGAATAATAAAATACACAGCAACAAGATAATAAAAATCTGAGCTTAACCCCCACTGGAAATAGGCAATCAATACAACCGGTATGGTCACCACTGCAGCCCCTATATACGGAATCACCACTGACAACCCAACCAATATAGCCAACAAAGCGGCGTATCGAATTCCCATGATGGCAAAAGCCACATAGGTGACAACTCCAACCACACCTATTTCAACAACCTTGCCACGAATATAATTGGCAAATTGTTGGTCCATTTCTCTCCACACACGGCCAATCAAAACCCGCTTAGAGGGCATCAAGGATACCCACCAACGCACCATCATGTTTCCGTCTTTCAAAAAAAAGAAAACCAGAATTGGCACTAGAACCAAATAAATGAGAATCGCCACAACGTTTGGTAAGTTTGATAATGAAAACGATAAAGCCAGCTGCCCTACCCGACCAATTTCTTCTCCAATGGTTTTTGTAAACGCCTTGATTTGATCTGGGTCGAAAATTTGCGGGTAACGCTCAGGCAAAATAACCATTAGCTCATGGCCTTTTGCCAACATCTTAGGCAGTTCAGTAAAGAGCTGAGTAACCTGCCCCCACACAGCAGGAATGATAATCAACATAATGGTCAAACAAACCACTATAAACAGCACAAATACAATGACACCTGCTGCGGTATGGCCAACACCATATCGCTTAAGCGCCAATACAGGTCCTTGCAACAAATAAGCAACAATGACACTGGCAATAGCAGGCGCTAACTCACTGCCTAAAGATAAGACAATGACAAAACCAACCACCAACAGCAACAAAAGAAACAGTGCTTCTTCATCTGAAAAATACTGCTCTACCCAGCCTCTAATTAGGCGCATCATAGACATATTAAGTCTATTCTCCTTTTTGAATCATAAAAATAAAATACTCTTCACTTTGTTCGCTAAACAATAAAGTATGAGAAGTTAACTCAACAAACGCAGGAATATCTCGCCAAGAGCCAGCATCAGTGCATACGACCTTGACTATCTGACCCGATGTCATGGAACTAAGTGCTTGTTTCGTTTTCAATAACGGCATTGGGCAACGCAAATGACTAACATCTAATAATACATCGAATGACTGTGATACCATTTATACGCCCAAAAAGTAGAAACCGAGCTAATATTATTCTAAAACCTTTTAGCTGGCGAATTTAATCTATAAGGAAGTGTATGCATTTTATTTTAGCTTGTTTATTACTCTCAGCGAGTTTTCCAAGCCTAAGTGCCAATAATGACCTTCCCAGTCTAGGGGATGCCTCATCTGGCTTAATTTCAATCGAACAAGAACACACACTTGGGCGCACGTGGTTAAGAAACTTAAGATCGCAAGCATCCACACTTCACTATGCCGAATTAACAGAATACACCGAAAACCTCATTTACCGTTTAGCCAGTAACAGCCAGGTCAGTGACCGCAGACTTGAAATTATTATTTTAGATAACAAGCAACTCAACGCTTTTGCCGTACCAGGTGGTATCATTGGTATTAACGCTGGCTTATTTTTACACGCCAAAAACGAATCACAATTTGCAGCCGTACTTGCCCACGAACTTGCACACTTAAGCCAGCGACACTTCGCTCGCCAAATTGACGAAAGCCGCAAGCAAACCCCTATTGCACTTGCAACATTGCTCGGCAGCATTATGTTGTTAGCCACTAATAATACCGAAGCGGGATTTGCAGGCCTAATGACCAGTCAAGCTGCTGCCACACAATGGTCTTTAAACTACAGCCGTGACTGGGAAAGAGAAGCCGACCGCTTAGGAATGCACACACTTGTTAACGCAGAAATAGACCCTCACGGCATGCCTGACATGTTTAGGCAAATGTATGAAGCCCATAAATACAGCGAACGCCCTCCAGAATTTCTGCTGACTCACCCAGTAACAGAAAATCGCATAAGTGATGCCGCTGGCCGTGTAGACGCAATGAAACCGACAAAAAGCCAAGAAGATATCGAATATCAACTAATGCGTACATATACGCTTTTGCAATACAAAAAACAAAGCCACAATTTAGCTCACTACCAAAGCCAATTAAAAAAAGCCACGCAAGAGCAAGACATACAAGTAATAAATTACGCATTAGCGTTATTGCTCGCTCATCAAAAAAAATACGATGAGGCCCTAAGCCACATAGAGACATTACTGGCAATCAACGCCCAAAGAATTAGTTATCAAACACTTTATACACGGGTGCTTTTTTACACAGGAAAACAAGAAGAAGCCATCAACAATGTAAAAGAATTACTCAGCCTAAACCCAGACAACCACCCCTTAACCATGACGTACGTTGG